>NZ_NPDQ01000001.1 GCF_002812125.1 Leptospira brenneri | reverse complement strand
AATTCTCGTGTATTTTGCCATTTTTTCTCCGATTTATATTATCGGGATTTGTTGCATTAGATTCTTGAACCTACCATTTAATTCAATTTCTTACTGCACATAACCTTGTTTTTTGAGAATTTCTAAAGCATCAGTTCCTAGTTCTTGTTTGGATGAATAGTTTTTTTTCTGTCCACCTTCCTTCCAAAAATAAACTTTTGCATTCGGATGAATCACCGGACGTTTCGACCCAGATTCGTATAACAAATCACAGTTGGAATGACAGGAGTCCATACTCACTCCAAAATATCCTGTGAAGATTTCTGATTTTGGAATCTGTTTTTTAGAGAACAAAACATCAAACTCAGGGAAACTTACATCGGGATATACTTCAAAACTGATTTCAAAGGGTTTCATCCGTTTTGTATGAACCGATACGAACTTTCCTTTTTCCTCCAAAATAACATCATCAGGAATGGAAGCCATCCGAATGGTTCCACTAGGCACTCGAATCTGAATCTCTGTATCTGCAGACTCAGGTTGGATCGATAAATGATAGAGTGGGAGTTTTGGTTCCATCGAACGGATTTGTTTCCAAAACCGTTGGATTTTCTTTTCCAAACTTGGGTTTAATTTCATATCTTTTAAAGAAGCTATATTCGAAATCCTTAATGGATTTTCTTGGTTGGGATCTTTCTTTACATCAGAATATAAATAAAACTCACTTCCGACAGAACCTTGCCAAAACTTTCCCAGTTCATGAAATCGATAAGACCTCTGCAAAAGAAATTCCGATCCCTCGCCATACCCTTGAGTGAAGCGAGTTTCTCCGTAATAGGTTCGCTTTATGGTCTCTGTTTTTTCAATCAATGGTCGAAGTGATTTTCCATGAATCGATTTGGGAATGGTAAGTCCGAGGTAATCTAGAATGGTTGGGAATAGATCAATCGACCTTGTCATATTAGAGACTATCCCCTTTACCAAATTCCCTGGGAGTTTGATAAGAAGTGGTACATGAATGTTTTCTAAAAACAAATCCTGACCATGTCCATAGTATGTATTAGTTCCCGTAAAAGGAGAAATGGCATGAGCTGTGTTCATCACCTCACCATGGTCAGCCGTGATCAGGATGATCGTGTTATCCCAGAGGTTTTTCGTTTTTAGTGTTTCAAAAACCTTTCCCAGTTCCTCATCTACAAAAGCAACTTCTCCAAGATAATTTTCTTTTTTTTCATCCAGTACTTCATTGGTCCGGATTCGATCTGTAAATCCAGATGGTGGAGTGTATGGTTTGTGCGGATCATTATAGTTTAAGAATAGGAAAAAAGGTTTTTCGTGCGTTGCGATTTCTTCTAATACTTCAAAAGTTTTTTTGGTAATTTTTCGCGTGTCTTCGCTATAGTTTGAAAAATCATATAACTGATCAAAGCCGACATCTACCCCAAGACCATATTTATCTGTTAAAAATGGATTGTTTCCCACCATATAGGTAACAAATGAATTTTCTTTTAGTAATTTAGGGAGAGGCTTTTTTTCTGTTCGATAGAAAGCATCCACTTCCGATTTTGTTGTGGGGTAGTCCCAGAAATTAACTGGATTTGCTGAAGCATATTTCCCAGTAAAAAAAACAAGTGTAGAGGGCCTAGTCCAAGCAGCATTTACCAAATGGTATTGAAAGGACACTGCATTTTTCTGAAACAAATCTAAGTTAGGTGTCACTCCGTAACGACCGATGATATCACCACGAAGAGAATCGATCACTATCCAAAGAACATTGTAACGTTTTGATGTCAGAGGAACAGATTCAGCATTTGACACTGAATCTGTTTTTTTACAAAGGAAAAAAAAGGAAAGGCAAGATAAAAGAAGTAATAATTTTGTTTTTATAAAAAACGATTCAGTTTTCAAGACTTAACATCAAACATCTGCAAGGCGGTAAGCCAAACACCGATCAAAATAAAAGCAATCCCTAACCATTGCGTTAAGTTTAACCTTTCTTTAAAGAAGAGAGACGAAGCAATGAGAACAATAATAAAACCACTAGAAGTGAACACAGGATAAGCTAGAGAAAGTTTCAAACCTTTACCCAAAACATATCGATATCCAAGCAGAGCCAAACCAAAACTGGCAAGCCCACCAATAAAGTAAGGATTGAATACCGTAAAGATTGTATCCCAAAGACCACCTGACAATGTTTTTGTATGATCTTGTAAGGATGAAGATTTGATTAAAATATTAGCCAAGGCATTGAAGAATACGGCTATACAGAAGAAGAGGATGACCTGGAATTGCATGGGATAGAGACAAAATCCGATCTAAATCGGGAAGGGTCAAATAGAAAAATGAAATCAAAATCCTTTCAGTTCAGAAACTGGGAATGTGCCTACTTAGATTCGGAAACTCCGGGTCCCGTTCTCGTTTTCTGTCATGCCAATGGCTATAGTGCCGGTTGTTACCAGTATTACTTTCAATTATTATCAAAACACTACCGTGTGATTGCTCCTGATTTTTTAGGACATGGTCGTTCTGAGTTCAGTTTAGAGTTTAATAATTGGAACGTGTTCCGAGACCAAATTTTGGCTTTACTCGATCACGAATCGATTACCAAAACAAATATCATTGGCCATTCACTCGGCGGAGCCTCTTCTCTTTTGGCAGCAGCAAAAGCACCGGATCGATTTGAAAAAGTCTTAGCGATGGATCCTGTTATCCTAGGTTGGAAGATGATCTTGCTTTCCAAATTTTTAGAGAACCCTCTTGCAACAGGAGCAAAAAAAAGAAGAAGCCATTTTAAATCTATTGAACTTGTTAGGCGGTCATTTAAAAAATTCCCTGCCTTTGCCAACTTTGAACCGTCCATCTTTGAAGATTATCTAAATTCTTGTTTTGAAAGCACAGGTAACGAAACGGAAGTCAAACTTTGTTGCGATCCAAGAGTGGAAGCCAGGATCTTTGGACATGCGCACTTTCATGTATTCAAAAACTTTTATGGAATCAAAACCGAAAACCATATTGCCATTCCCGAAAAGTTCGAAGTTTGTAGCCCAAAACTTGCAAACCTACTCACAAAAGTAAATCCAAAGTCAGATGTTACTATCTTTCCTGGGTTCACACATTTTTTCCCTTTTGAAAGACCAAAAGAAACATGGGAATGGATGCAACGATGTTTGGGGATAAAAGAAGGGTAAGATAGACCTCAGAGAGAGAGAAGAGACGGGCGCCTCGAATTAGTTAGGTGAAAAAAATCTATCCTAAACCGACCGTGCTATCCGCTGCAATCTTTCGCATTTGCGAAAGGATTTCCGCTTCTATCACTACTTCGGCAAGCTCAGCACAAATGGCGCGGGAGATTGGACCTTTAGGCGAAGTGATACAAAACCTGAACAATGAGTTTAATTCTTAAATATTTTGTATGTTCTTTTCTACTATTTTAGCAAATTCGATACATTTTGAAAGAACTTCATCGTAACCTTCTCCATGATAAGAAACTTCATTTCCGGAATTCCGTAATCCCAAAAAGTGATAAATACCATTTGAAGTTTCCTTATAAAAGAATTTCCAATTCGATAATTCAGAAACTCCTAAACAGGATTTATATTGCTTCATTAATCTAAGTTGCCTTTCGCATAATGAACTATATTTTCTTCCCCACCTTATATATTAATCGCTTCACCAAGCACTGCCGCGGCACTTTCCATAATTCCTTCTGCCAAAGTTGGGTGTGCGTGGATCGTATTTGCAAGTTCCTTTACCGTGATCTCCATATTGGCACCTAATGTAAGCTCTGCGATCATCTCTGTTGCCCCACTGCCAATGATATGGGCTCCTAAAATTTCACCGTGTTTTTTATCAGAAACAATTTTCACCATCCCAGTAGTGTCTCCTTGGGCCTGGGCTCTTCCACTTGCCGTGAAAGGAAATTTCCCTACTGAGATTTCATACCCTTGTGCTTTGGCTTTTTCCTCTGTAAGACCGAGACTCGCCACTTCTGGATGGCAATAGGTACAACCTGGGATATAAGAATAGTTTAGTCTTGTTATTTGTAAATGATGAGGATTTCCGAGTCGCACAGATATATCTTCTGCCGCACGGATCCCTTCTGCGCTAGCCACATGTGCAAGAGCTGGTGTAGGAATACAATCCCCAATCGCATAAATATGATCCACTGTAGAGCGATAGTTACCAACAAAGTCAATTAATCCGTTTTTTAGTTTAACCCCGATTTCATCCAAACCAATAGAATTAGTATTCGGAGTGATTCCCACTCCAACAATCACCTTATCAAAGTTTAACTTTTCTTTTTTTGCCGATTTACGATCCTGTAAAGTGAGTTCCACTCCCGATTCAGAAACCGAAGCAGTTTCCACTCCATAACTTAAGTATTGTTCAATCCCTCGTTTTTTAAAACTTCTCTCAAGGATTCCGGATATTTCTAAGTCTTCGTTAGGAAGAAGATGGTCTTGGAATTCAACGATTGTCACCTTTGATCCCATACTCGCATAAAAATCAGCAAACTCCACTCCAATGGCACCAGCTCCAATGATGGCAAGATTAGGAATTACTTTTGGTTCGTTCATTGCATCCCTTGCAGATAACACTCGTTTACCGTCGAATGGCAAAAAAGGAAGAGCTTTATTCTTAGCACCCACTGCTAAAATATAAAAATCCGCTGTATAAGAAATCTCTTCTCCAGAATTTGTTTTGACTTGGATGGTTTTGGAATTTTGAAAACGAGCTTCACCATTTACCACAGTGATTTTGTTTTTCTTCATCAGAAATTCAACACCTTTGGCCATTTGGTCCGCAACAGATCTTGATCTTTTGATCACTGCTTCAAAGTCGGCTTTGATATTATCACAAGAAAGTCCGAAACTTGCCGCATGTTTTAAATGTTCAAGCACATGGGCACTTTCTAACAAGGCTTTGGTGGGGATACAACCCCAGTTCAAACAAACCCCCCCGAGTTTTTCGCGTTCCACAATACATGTTTGTAAACCTAATTGTGCGGCTCGGATGGCCGCGACATAACCGCCAGGCCCTCCTCCAATAACGATCACTTGGAAATGGTTTGGATTGGACATAGGATCTCCCGATAGATTGGGATACCGTACAAAAAAAAGAAAGTCAAGACCTCTTTTTGGCTACGATGAGCATCCTTGCTCCCGTTTTTGTATATTTTTCTCCGTCGTAATTGCTATAAACATGCAGAACATCAAATTTATTATCGTCTAAGAAATTCCGCACTTGTGGAAAGTGAAACACACGCATCGTATGTTTGTCTTTTAAATCCTTTTGATTCAAATTATATACATAATTTACTTCTACAATAGCAACATCATCTGCTCTTGTTAATCGAAAACCACGATTTCGGCGAATCGATGTTGCCCCTTGCCTTACATTACTCACTGTCGTGATTGGCTTTCGTTTGATTCTGTGAATTGGGTCTGCATTCCAGATTTCCAAAACGAGAAGTCCCGCTTGTTTTAAATTTTTATGACAATTTCGAAGGAAGTTTTGAACCAAATCATCATTAATAAGATAATTAAAAGTCCCATACAGACAAATGACAGAATCTACAGGTTGTTTGGCGACGTAGTTTTCCATTTTACCCAATTCAAACTGGCAATGGGGAAATCTAACTTTTGCAATCTCGAGCATACGAGGAGATCCGTCCACTCCTAGTGGTTTGAATCCCATTCCTTGGAGTTCCTTAATGTGTTCTCCCGTCCCGCATCCAATGTCTAAAACCGTATGGATTTTATGTCGCTTAAATGTATCCCGCAGAAAGAGGATTTCTTCTGAAAACTTGCGACTAGCTTCTTCGATGGTAAAATAGTATTCGGCCAATTCAGAATAGAGTTTCATTTGCCCCTAGCGGAAAAGGAAAATCAGTTCAGCGAATCCCCATTTTACCCGTTATATTGAGTAACGGCTAAGTCATCATGAAACGATATACAATTCCCACAATTTTTTTTGTCATTGGACTCATCCTCCAATATACAATTTATTTTTCCTGGGTGAGTTTTACCCTCCTCACCGTTTCTTGTTTGCTACTCACTTTGTTTTTATATAGTTTGGACTTTCAAAAACCAAACCAAAACACGGAAACATCCCATCTCTTAAATCAAAAAAATCCTTCTGACCCATCAAAAGAACCTGATGTCGTTTTTGATACAGAAACATCGCTACCAGTAGAAGCATCCAACAAAGAACCAAAACCAAAAGACATTCTCTGGAAAAAAGATCCCGTTTTACTGGCAAGAGAATCGATTCATTCTGAAGAACGTTTGCTGTTTTGCGAAACGGTAAAGGAATTTCCATTCCCTTTTATCACAGAAAAACTTACCTCCATCCAATACGTATATTATGATGGGAAAGATTTTAAAGAATGTTACTGGCAAAAGGCCGGAATGATGGTAGAAACTGATGACAATCCCATCGAATGGGAGGAATACGAAGAAGGAAGAATTAAAGAACTACTTCCTGCGATTTCATTCGACAAACGACGATTATACATTCCTCTTACAATGAACGCACATTTATTTGGGTTTTTATGTTTTTCGACCAAAGAATCTTGGAATGAATCCGAAATTCAATCTTTCTGGGAAAAATCAACAATCATCTCAGAAAAAATTATGACAAAAAAAGAATATGTAAAGGTTACGAAACATCCAGTTTCAAAACTTTTCAATGTATCCCATTTTTACGGGATGGCAAAGTCAGCATTTGAATCCCAAGAGAAAGTAACTCTCATTTTGTTCAAATTCATTGATACAAACTTTCAAACAGAAATTGCCATTGGACTCAACTTACTTGGGAAACAAAATGCGGTTCTTGGATTAGGTTTGTACCAATTGGAAAATAATTTATACGCAAGTATCATTTCCAATGATAAACTAGATGATTTTTCTGAATTTTTTAAGCAGTTCATAGAAGAACTAGATAGTTTAGGCTATCCATCTGAAGTAGCACTTGGATACTCTAACCAGTCTATCCCGGGAATTAAATTCGATGTTTGGATCAAAGCAGCATATCAATCTTTAGAAGAGAGTATCCTTTATCACGCAGCCTAGATGGATCCTTTAATTGACGAAAAATTCATCCTGACGGTTTCGCAAGTATTACCGGAACATTTTCAAAAATCCCTATTAGTATTTGCGGAACGAGAGGCTTATGGTCCTTCTAAAAACGAAGGACTTTGTTTTGAGAATTGTACTCTTGTTGAATTTGTTGGTGATATTAATGGAAAAGTATATCTTGCTTTGGATGGATACACAAAACTAAAACTCCTTCCTAAAATTGCCAAAGCCTTTCAAATTGATCCCACATCTCGTGCTCACTCTGCTTCCATCATGATGGAGTTTGCCAACCAGATCGCAGGAAAATTAATCACAGAAATGAGACTGGGACGTTATGAAATTGATATTTTACCTCCAGAAAATTTAAATCATAAACTAGTTCCAATTTCTTTAGAACACTTTCGCCAATACATTCTTATCTTTAATCTTAAAGATAGAAGAGGTGAAGAATATATGGGTAGGCTCTATTTGATTTTATTGTTGGAAAAATTTCCCACTCCCAAAAACTAAATCCGAATGAAACCTTATGTTTTGGCAATCCCACTTGTCTTGAGTTATGCAGGGTTAAAACAAAAAAAATCTTTAGAACGTAAAGAACTCAAATTGCCTGGTACCGGCCGCAGAGTGTTTCACTTTTATCCTGTTGGCAAAAATCCAGAATCATTGCCAGGTGTTTATATCCAACATGGAATGAGCGTTATGGGAATTGATGA
The DNA here is from genome assembly GCF_002812125.1 of Leptospira brenneri. Lineage (NCBI taxonomy): Bacteria > Pseudomonadati > Spirochaetota > Leptospiria > Leptospirales > Leptospiraceae > Leptospira > Leptospira brenneri. Next base: position 697,111 of record NZ_NPDQ01000001.1, on the reverse strand, counting down.
TCCCAGAATTTTGGAACTCGCGGAAAACATAGCAAGTTCTGATCATAGTGTAATCCTTCCCGAACTTCCAGAAGTCAAAGGACTCAAAATCGAAGAAAAAACCATCTCCAACATCGAAGACTTGATGATGGAAATTCATTCCACAAAACATCTATTTAATGGAGATGACTTAGGATATTTATCCGCTAGTTTTTCTGGTGGGATGGGACTCATTGCCGCATCCAAATCAAACACAAGAAATAAAATCAAAACTTCTATGGCTATCGGAGCCTATTGTGATTTTTTAGATACGGTACCGTTTGTTTGTTCGAATTACAAAGTTGATCCGTACGCTGTGTACGTAATTCTTTATAACTTTCTCCATTGTTTTGAACCGGAACTTTCCGCCGAATTACAACCAGTCTACTACGCGGCAGCTTTGGACAATGGATTCAAAAGAACCGGAAATGCAGCCGAAGCCCAAGTTCTTCTGGAAAAAACTTCTAAAAAAGCCAAAGAATTCTTTTCGCAGGTGGAAACAGACGAAACCTTTCGGCGAGAACTTGCCAAACGAATTCTGACCACTGTTCCGAAAAATCTTCCTGAAAATCTTTCTCCTTTTTACCAACTAGAAACCCTGAGTGGGCCAGTATCCCTCCTGCATGGAAAAACCGACCCGGTCATTTCTCCGGAAGAATCGGAAAAACTAACACAGCTTTTTCAAAAAAAAGGGATTTCCTATGTCTACCGGAGTTCCACGGCCTTAACCCATGGGGATAGCCTCCCCCTCCACTCCCAAATTTTTGGGGTTCCGGCCCTCCTCCAGACCTTCGGAAGTTTTCTATATTGGCTGGACCGATAGAATTTGTCGTTTCTCCTAAGAAACGTGCCGATAATTGTTACAGAATGGACGTAAAAAATGCACCGGACTTCAATCCGGAACGGGGACTGAAAATCCAAATCTCCGAGGACCGACTGACCGCAACTTTGGTAACAAAACCAATTTGGTTGTTAGGTGGTTCTATGAGCAATATTTTAATTTATGAAGCTCTAGACAATGCATCAATTCATAGGGATCGGATTTTGATGAAAGAGGTTGATAAAGCCGCCATCGAAATCGATAAAATTCTGAAAGATCCCACAAAAGTAAGAGAAGATTATAATTTCGTAGTCGGACAGGGAAATCCCGCCAAACAAGGAGAAAGTGGCTGGATTAAATTTTATTTTCCAAGAGCCCAACGAGTTGTCCTAAAAGAAGATGGATCTGCAGATTATAGAAATATCAATAAATATGTACACGTAAAAGAAGGGGAAAGACTTGCGACTTTGTTTGAAGGAGTTGCCGGCGAACAAGGGATTGACGTATTAGGAAATCCTATTTATCCTAATCCAATCGACAGACCTAGACTTACCTTAGGTAAAAACGTCCTACCTAAAACCATCGAAGATCCCGAAAAACCAGGAAGACAACTAAAAGAATATTTCGCATCTTTAAGTGGAGTTGTTTTTTCCACAGATACCTCTCTTACCGTATCACCAGAGTTAAATATTGAAAGTAATATTGGACTAGGAACAGGAAACATCAATTTTGAAGGAACCATCCGAGTGAAAGGTACCATCGAAGAAGGTGCCGTTGTCAACTGCCAAGGTTCTTTGTATTTAGATGGAAACGTAGAATCTTCAGACGTAGTTGTTGGTGAAGACTTAGAAGTCAAAGGTGGAGTGAAAGCCAAAGGAAAAGGTGTCATTCGTATCAAAGGTGACCTTCGTACGAAGTTTATCGAAAACGCAAACCTAGAAATCGATGGTGATTGTATTGTTGAGAATTTTATTTTAGGAAGTAAAATCCTTTGTTTGGGAAATATCATCTTAACTGGTGAATCATCTTCCATCATCGGATCTGATATTGTATCTTACCAAGGTATCACCGTATCATCTCTCGGTTCAACAGCACAAATGGACACCATTGTCGAAGTTGGATTTCATTATCGAAATGATAGACTCTTTACAGAAGGTAGTTCCAAACTCAGTGAATTTGAACGTGACCTAGAAACCCTTGTCCCAGAAATCCAAAAGATTAAAGAAGTGGTACAAAGATCTCGTGGAAAACTGGATGATGCAAGAAAAGAAAAGTTCAAAGAGATCTTTGATGCTTATCAGAAAAAAAGTAAAACTGTTGAATTACTTAGAGCTAAAATAGAAGAACTGAAAGGTGCTCGTTACAACCAAGACAATGTAAAAGTTGTGGTTCGTAACACTGCACACCCAGGGGCTGTCATTAAGTATAGAAGACAAGTGGAAAAAATCACCAAAGCCCAAACGGCCTTCGTCATGAACTTTTTCCCTAACCAAGAAAAAGCAATGTTAACTGCTTTTAAAGGGAAATAATCACCTAAACGTAGTTACAAATTCAATCCCAACTTCTTGAGTTTGGGAAAAATCACATAATGACAATAGGGATTTTGTGGATTTAAACTGAAATAGTTTTGATGATAATCTTCCGCAGGATAAAACTCTGGTGCGGGAGAAATTTCTGTTACGATTGGATCTGGAAACATAAATGCATGTTTTCTTTTGGACTCCACAGCTAGTTCTTTTTGTTTTTCATCCAAATAGAAAATAACAGATCGGTATTGAGTCCCTACATCATTTCCTTGCCTATTGAGAGTTGTTGGGTCATGAGAGGCCCAAAAGATTTCTAAAATTTTAGAATAAGTAATCACTTCAGGATCAAATTCTATTTCGATGACTTCTGCATGACCTGTAGTTCCAGTGCAAATCTCTTTGTATGTAGGATTTTTTGTCGAACCACCCGCATATCCAGATTTTACAGACAAGATCCCCGGAATCCGAAGATACACAGCCTCCGTACACCAAAAACAACCACCACCTAAAATAACTTTTTCCGTCATACAGACTTTAGACGAAGGGAAATCTCATTTGGAGGAAAACATCCAAATTCTGTGATGAAGTTTTTTATTAAATGAGACTTAGTCACATCAAAGGATGGGTTGAGTGCCCGAGCTCCGATTGGAGAGGTTTTCCCTTCTGGAAATAAATAATTTCCATCTGCAGATTTCAAAAAATCAAACTGTGTGACTTCTGATTCTTTACGCATTTCGATGGGAATTTCGTCACCAGTTTTTAAATTCAAATCAAAACTATCTTTTGTGGCGCAAACATAAAAAGGTACACCATGTTCTTTAGCAACAATCCCCAAATTATATGTTCCAATTTTATTTGCAGTGTCTCCATTGGCAGCGACCCGATCACAACCAACCACTACGGCATCAATTTTACGATGGTTCATGAGCCATCCACTCATTCCATCCGTAATGATATAACACTCAATTCCCTCTTCTATCATTTCAAAAGCAGTAAGTCTAGATCCTTGCAAAAAAGGTCTTGTTTCATCCGCATACACAACGACTTTTTTTCCGGCATCACGTAAACTCCGAATCACTCCAAGTGCAGTGCCATGCCCAGCCGTTGCGAGAGCTCCCGTATTACAATGAGTGATGATATGAAATTCAGATTGGTTTTTAGAAAAAAGGGAAACTCCATTTTCGCCTAATGCTTTATTGGCTGCTAGATCTTCTTTCATCATTTCAAGCCCAAAGTTTTCCCAAATTTTTGCAATTTGGTTCCAGTCTGTGATTTCCTGAACTCTTTTCTTAGCTTCTCGAATGGCATAACTCAAATTCACTGCAGTGGGTCTGGATTCCAAAATAGAAGAAAGTAAGGTTTCCACCTCTTTTGAACTGACTAAGCCTGACATAGATTTGGCGCCCAAAGCCAAACCAAAAACCCCTGTGATGGCAATTGCAGGCGCCCCCCTAACAGCCATTTCTCGGATAGCAATGATGGTTTCTTCCGCTGTGGTCAGTTTTAGAAATTCCTTTTTCCCTGGGAGAATTCGCTGGTCGAGAAGTTCTAAATGAGTGGATTTCCACTGGATGGGTAAAAATTCCGGATGAGGCATCTATCCATTTTTTTGGTACAGTGCCGAAAAAAAATGAAAAAACAGGTTGACAGATTCATGTGCAGCGCACAAAAAGAAGTGGTGCGATGCACAAAATAAGAACCGAAAAAGGGGAAATGAAAATGGAACAACAAGTAAAAGACGGATTAAACTTCATCCTAGGCGCAGTGAATACTGCAAAAATCGAAGCTGAAAAAGCTTTTTCCGATATCAACGCTGGATTCCAAAACCTAGCTGCTAAAGGTGCTCAAGACCAAAGCGAAGTTTCTGTAAACCTTCGAAAATACCTTCAAGAAGGGATTTCTCAAATCGACACTTTAGTTGGAAAAGCTAACACTGTTGTGGCTGATGCAAAAGCAAAAGTAGCATCTGTTACAACTAAAGCTTAATCAAATTTAATTTCTAATCAAAACCCGGATACGTACAACTATCCGGGATTTTTTTAGTGAATCCTCATTCGCCACTCGTTCCAAAACTCACCTAACTCATTTGTGAAATAAGTTTCTACCACCTCTAAATCAGAAAAGTTTTCATAGTTGATTTCAAAGGAAGTAAGGTTTTTTTCTTTTGAAGATATAAGTCTTGTACGAAATAGATCAACCATTTCCAATCTTAAGTCTTGGAATACTTTTTCCATGTTAAGACCAGAGAACTGGAAAAATTTTTCCAAAGCACCGACAAAGATATGATCAGCAGATAAAAAAGAATACTCAACCGAATCCTTTGCCATTTCGACAAAAAGAGACTCCCATAAATCTGCCAAAGCACTTTCTTTATTTTTACAATCATAAGCCTGACAGATAGAGGCTCCGTAAAAAGAAAAATTTTGGCTTTTAGGATCTCCCGTAAAAATAGGATGAATCATACAACCTATTCTCTGTTTGCTGGTATCTACATAACCCAAAAAAGGACAGTTGTAAGTCATATCATCTTTTTTAGGGATATGGGTTTCTTTGGTTTCTCTGTTTTTACGAAAAATGGGAAAACTATGTCGAACTTCAAAATTAACGGTGGATTGAAATTCTTCAGTTCTTTCTAATAATAATGTTTTAAATTCTTTTGGTTGTAGTTTTAAATTGAATAATCCACAACAAGCCCCACAAGATACATTACCTAGATCGGGATGGCATAAACTCAACTCTGCTTGGCTCCCGATACAAATGGCATAAGGCCGTTAAACACAAGTTCTAATTCTCCAGTTTCTTTTCGTTCTTTAAAGTAAGTTGGAAAAGGAATGACTACCTTACGACTTTCATGTACGAGCACAAGGTTTCCTTTGTGTTTATAAAATTGTTCCTGTAATTTGTCTTTGGTACCTGGAGAGGACGGAAACAAATAAGTTGGTTTGGTTCCTTTAAAGTAGAAATGTGGGTTTTGATTTTCAGAAACCAAAAGAATACTCACTCGTTCGAGTTCCGAGAACTCAAGTAACATGTTTTCCAAAAAGAATTGCAAAATGATTTGGTAGGATTCGATCTCTTCTTCTTTGATCTCCTCTCGTTCCCAAGCTTTCATCCAACCAACGATTTTAAAAATAGTTTCTTTTTGTTCGTGTAAAACAGGCAATGCGAGTTCTAAAATACTAGAGATTTTTAACTTTTGGAAGTCCCAAACACAACCATATACCAATTCCCACCACTTACGAAGAGAGACAGCATCATCAGGGTTATTGGGAATGGATTTATTCATGGCATGTGCGGCATGATCACTAAAAACCATCATACCAACAACTTGGCTAATTGCTTCGAACAACTTAGCTAAATTTAGAATATTATTTTTCCCAATGGATTTTGATTTATGAGAATTGATAAACTTTGAATAGGCAACTGCGATTGGTGTGGGATAAAATTCTAAAACAGTGGTCGGGTTTAGAATTTTCGTAGAATGAAAATTCCTTCTTTCTTTTACAAACATCGAAAAATCCGGATTTCCATACAAAGCATAATTTGCCCAGGTTAAATCATTTGCATGATAGTTTCTTCTGGCAAACTCCTTAGACAAAAACAAAGACTCACCTACAGATTTATCAGAAAAGAGAAAAGTATAAAACCTTACTGTAAAATCGATGGTTCTTTCGTTGTCTAAGATTTCCCAATTCGTGCCCACAAAGGTTTTGATCCCTGCAGTTAAAAAAGCTCCTGCATATTGGTTCATGATATTTGTGTTTAATTTTTTAACCGTTGATTTTGCAGACATACAAGAATTGGAAAAAACCAAATCTGTATCGATTCCAGTTGATTTGATTTCTCTTGCTTTTAAAACCTTTCCGTCAGATAACAACCAACCATTTTCCAATGAATCATCCGAAAAATGTAAATGCCCCGAATAATGAATGATATGTTTGTCTTTGATAAGAGACAGTAACTTAAGTTTGGTGACTTGTTTCCCACCGATAAACTCTAATTCCAAAAGATGGGTTGGAACTTTTTGACTGAGTACAGAAAACAAAACCTCTCCTTCCTTTTGTGCATGTGGAAGGTCCTCTGTGGGATCGGCAATGATGAGCATTTTGATCTTTCGGTTTTCGTGTCGAGTGGGACGGTGTAGTCCCCCACGAATGGTTTTACCAATTCGAAATTTATCGGAAAGAAAACTAGCACCGTCATGTAAGAGTTCCCAAGGAATGAGAGCAAGAGCCGGATCAATATTAAAATGGATACTATGTCGGGTTGTATTTTTTAATTTTTCGATGATGGAAAGAGGAAAAAACTGTTGGTAAAAAGTTTCACCTAACACTTTCAAGTCTTGTAGGATATCTGCATTTAAAATTTGGTTGGGATTGGAAAGAACAGACTGAGAAACATGAACGAGTCTCTCCACTTCCCCTAAATATTCAAAAATAAGGTCGTCGTCTAACGTGGATTGTATGTGGGATTCTTCTACAGGGAGATTATCTTCTAAAACATTGAAGATATTAACGTTACCAACTCTATCTATGATCAGGGAGAGCATGCTCCCATGAAACTATCCAAGAAGGATAGACAAGTCAAACGATTTTGATTGGCCTGAACCCACAAACTCAATTGTGTAACTACCTGGGACTAACCCCGAAAAACTGGCGCTACCTTCTAAATTGATTTTGCTGGAAAGAATAAACCTTCCTTCTCGACGCAAGTTGACTTGTTGGAAAACAGGAGTTCCCTCTGCTTTGACAGAAAGATAGACCTCACCTTGGTTTTCTTTTACAATTTGGTAGTAAAACTTTTGGTCTTCGCTAGTGGTTTCCTCAAAGATAACAGAGTTGGCATCACCTGACCGAACCTCAGCAGAAGCTGATCGCATGGAAGGAGCAAACTCAAAACTCTCTTTGATTTGTAGAGATTCCACAAGACTATCAATCACCCGGATTCCTGACTGTGTCAGACGAACGATAAGACTGTCTTTTTTTTCCGGTAGAGTTAGATTTTTACGAGTATATTCTTTTAAAAATTCAGGTAGAGGGATTGGTGATTGTTTTAAGGTAAGTTCTGCTTTGGCCAAATCCCAAGTCTCTGCGAAAGAGTGGCTAGAAACCGTCTCCCCTCGTAGGCTTGCAAAAAAAACTTCCTCACAGTATAAATAGGCTTCTTGGAGATCAGGATGACTTTGCAACTCATCCTCACTCGGAAATTCACCTCGGACAAAAAGTCCTCTGGCTAGCTCCAGAACGTTTGCGTTAAAACCCTGATTTTCCATGTCAAATTCCACCCTGTAAAAATATGACGAAGGAAATCAGGCCTCGCCAGCCAAAGAATGCATTTTTTTTTGCATTTTTTCGAGAACTCGGAGTAAGGTTACGCTCACCCCACCTTCGGAAATCCCTAAAATTCGGGCAATTTCACGGTAAGGGGTGCGAACGAGAAAATGTCCCTTCTGCTTTTTCTCGATGAGTTTTTTTCTCTGTTCGTACTTTTTGGCAAGGGCATGGTCCAAACGTTCTTTATAATAGAGCGCTTCTACAGAATCACCTTGAGCTTTGGATTTTTTTTGTTCCTTTAAATCCAGAATATTCAAATACAAAGAAGTAATTTTATCTTCCATTTTTAAGTTTTCTTCTTCGCGGTTCGAAAGTTCCTCTCGAAGTCTTAAAACTTCGATACGAATTTCTTCTTCAGTACGATCTGTTTTTTCCGCGACGAATTTGATCTCTTCCGGATCTAAGTGGAGATAATAAACAAAGGACAATTTGAATACAACACGGTTCTCAATTTTGATTGTGGATAATACAGAATGAAACTGGTCGGAAACATCCACAGCGAGAGCCAAAGCCTCTGACCTTTTGTCTGGTTCGTCTTCGATGGTACTGTATTCTTTCCCGTCTTTATTGACTTTAGAGACAGATTGAGTTTTGACTTCTCTTTTTGTGCGCTGCCAATCAATGAGTAAATTCCGGAGAACAGAAAAAAACCAGGTTTTGAAACTAGATTTTCCCACAAAACTTTTGAAACGTTTTCCTGTTTTCAATCGTTCGAAGGCGTAAATATAATAATCGGATGCATCATCTTCACTGAGGTGAAAAACGCGGATGGGGAAGTTGTAGATATCCTGCGAATAAATATCAAAAAAAGTTTGGAGAGACTTTTCGTCACCCGCACCGCAGGCCTTTACAATTTCCAGAATTTCTTCGTTTGTATGAGAAGTGAGTTTCATTATCTACTTTCCTAAAAAGGAACCCGCCTGGATACTTCTCTAAACATGAGAAGTATTGTTGTAGTATTGAGTCTCTTGGCAAGTTTTATTTTCGCAGAGGAACCTGTATCCGAATCAAAACCCGAGTTTGTTTGGCCCATCCAGGGTTTAGATTTGCCTGCTCTCATCACAAGTACTTTTGGGGAATCGAGAAAGGATCATTTTCACAATGGACTCGATATCTCCTCTGTTCTGCAGCCTGTCAAAAGTATGAGTCAGGGTTTTATTCTATATTCCCGTTATGCGGAAGATGACCCCTTTGAAGAAGAGCGAGGTTCGGGAAATATTGTCTGGGTGGCACATAAAAGCGGTTATGTGAGCGGATATTACCACCTTGGAGGGACAAGGAATGAGACAGTAAGAACGGGCAAACAGGTGTCTGCTGGCGATACCATTGGAATCTCAGGAAATACGGGGCATTCGACAGGTGGTCACCTACACTTTGTTTTGGGAAAAGACTATGGAAAAACACTACTTGATCCTCTGGCCTACCTCCCTCCAGTGGAGGACACGATGCCTCCTCAAATTGCAAACCTCTTTATTCATGTAGGGGAAAATTTTACAAATCTAAATGATGGAGACAATATCAATGTTTCCAAAGCCTTTCCTCTTACCGTTAGCATCATTGATGGTGGGATCAAAAATAGCCAAAGGAGAGGTGTAAAAGATGTAAAATTCCTCTTTAATGGAGAGGCATACAAACAAGCCAACTTTTCCTCCTTGAGATTTGAAGAAGGGAAATGGAAAACCATAGAAGGCCATAGTTTCGATGATTTATTTTTTAAAGATCGTTATTTGGTGGGTGTTCTTAATTTAAAAGCCGGGGAAAATGTAATCAAGGTGCAAACCAAAGATTTTAGCGGAAAAGAATCAGAAAGAAGTTTTAGCATCAACATTACAAGAATTAGTGGAGGAAATTAATCCCCCACCATCCAAAAACAGATCTCACAAATTTAAACTTTAGTTATTGGAATATAGTTTTGTGATCTCTGATTTATATTTGTCAGTGATCACATGCCTCTTTAAAGAAAGTTTGGCAGTCAACTCGTCACCCACTTCAAATGGTTTTGGTAAAATCACAAGACCAACAACTCTTTCAAATGATTTAAATCCTGTTTGCGAATTCACCTTTGTTTTAATTTCTGTTTCTATTTTTTGAATGACCTCTTTTTGATTCCAGAATTCTCCAGCGAGTGGTTCTTCAAATCTAGAAACATTCGGATAAACAAGAACACTCAAATACTTTTGGTCTTGTCCGACAACCATACACTGATCAATCCATTCCGATTCTAAAATCTTGGACTCAATAGGAACTGGCTCAACATTCTCACCACCTAACAAAACAATAGTTTCTTTCGATCGCCCCACAATCCGAAGGTTATGATTTGCAGTAAAAATTCCGAGGTCTCCCGTATTCAACCAACCATCTACCAAAACCTTGTTTGTGGCATCAGGGTTTTTATAATAACCCGCCATAACTTGTTTTCCTTTTACATGGATTTCTCCTTTGCGTCCGAAAACAAACTTCCCCACTTCCGTATCTAAAAAGACTTCACCAGTATGAAGGTCCACGAGTCTTAAAAAAGTTTTTGGAAAAATCCTTCCTACAGAACCTGGAATGATTTCTTCAAAGGTCCGCATAGCAAGTACAGGTGCTGTTTCGGTCATTCCATAACCTTCCAAAACAGGAATACCAATGGTATTAAAGAATTCATCCACATGGTAAGGCAAAGCTCCTCCACCAGAACAAGAACCACGAAGTTCTCCGCCAGTTGCTTTGCGAATTTTCGATAAAACCAAAAAATCAAAAAACAAATGAGGTAAACCAACAAGGAAAAAACGATATAGATGGTAAACAAAACGAATGGCCTGTTTCCAAAACACAACAGGATGGATATCTAAAACATTGCCTGTAATGATTTGTCTCGAAACAAAAGATCTTTTTGCAAAAAACATCGCAACTTGAAACATCTTTTGTTTGATTACTGATGATTTTGCAAGTGTGCCGAGAATTCCTGAGTATATACTTTCCCAAAGCCTTGGAGCAGATGCCATAAAGTTTGGTTTCACAAATTTTAGATCTTCTTTTAACGTACGTACACTACTGTAATAAGTACAAGCTCCATAATACAAACTAAAGATTTCAAAAATTCTTTCGAAGATATGCCAAACAGGGAGGATTGATAAAATTCGATCTCCCTTTTGTAGATTGATAGGAAGATTTTTCAATTGGAAAAGGATGTTTCCTTGGGTCAACATCACACCTTTGGGAGTACCTGTGGTTCCCGAAGTATAAATCATAGTAAACAAATCAGATTCTTTGATTGTGTTGTTTAAAAACACAGAATCCGATGAGTCAGCTTTTCTAAGTTCTCTTCCTTTTGCTACCAATCCTTGTAAGGTTGAAATTTTAATTCTTCGTGAACTCATCTCCTGATTTCCGCCTTTCGGAGGATAGATGATTACAATTTCTTTTAGAAATTCCAACTCAGATTCCAAACGAATGACTTTTTTGAATACAGCTTCGTTTTCTACAAACAAAACCTTGGATTCGGAATGGTTAAGGATGTACAAAATATCATGATCCGTGACATCAGAAGCTCTCGGAACATCAACTGCACCTAACAAAGTTATGGCGATACTTATTTGTATCCATTCATAAGCATTATCAGCAAAAATAGCAACTTTTTCCCGTTCGGACAAACTAGACCTTAGACCAAATGCCAAATCCTTTGCATCAGAAAGCAGGTTATTGTAAGTTTTAAACTGATAAACACCGGCACCGGTTCGTGTTGCAAAAGCGTTTTTGTGTCCGAATTTTGCCGGAAGGTTTAAATAAAAATCAATCATCGTTCGCATTGAATTTCCTCGTTACGAACCCATTCTAACGAAGAACTTTCCCCCTGTCGTCTTGGGGAATTCTTTGAGACTTATATTTAGTTGGATTTTGATTGTTTACGGAAATCGGATGGTGTGGAACCTACGGCTTCTAAAAAAACACGGTTGAATGTTGATTTAGAATTAAACCCAACGGAATCAGCAATGGAAAGAATGGACCTTTCTTCGGATTCTAATAACAAACGTTTTGCCTCATCGATCCTATATTGATTGATGTATTGATAAAAACCAAACCCATATCGTTTGTGAAAGTATTCGGAAAGTTGGCCGGATTTGACTTCTGCCATTTCTGCTAATTTAGAAAGATTCAGATCTTCGTCGCAGTATACTTTTTCTCGCATTAATTCATACAATCTTTGATCGATTGTTTCTAATTGGAGAGATACTAGTTTTGATTTTTCATATTTATTCTTTTGGATACTTTCACGAACATCGACTACAAAGGGTGTCCAAAGTTCCCTGGTGAAATAATAAAAATACATTAGAACAGGTAATAGGTAGGCGCTTAGTTTTCTAAAAAAAGGAATTTGAAATGTAAATCCAATACTTCCTAGCAAAAGATCAGTCCAAATCAGAAGAATAAAAATAAGAGAGTAAATTGCTTTTTTAGAAAAGAAAATAGATAATCTTACATTCGGTATCCATTCTTTCAAAAGAAATAAACCAACAGAAACTAAGATAGAAATTTTAATTCCAAAGTTTAATCCTACAATTATAGAAGCATATTCAGAAATACTTGATTGATTCAAAAGCTCTAATCGTTTTGGATCAGAACTTGTATAAAATGGAATTAGAAAAAGAATGGATGTAATTGCTGGAATAAAATGATACACTTTGACTTTGATGGGTTTTTCCAAAAACAAAAACTCTAAATACAAATAAAGTAATGTAGAAGAAAGGAATACAAAGGGAATATGAATTAAAGCAATCGATGGAATGTATATATAAAACCCGGTGAACATAAAAGCTCCGGTAAGTAACCAAAGCCCAGTGGAAAAAAGGGTAAACGACCAAACAAATCCAGAAGCATTCCGGTTTTGAATTAAATTAGAAAACGACCAGATCAAACAGAATATAGAACCAGATCCCATCCAAAGAAACTCGAGTAGTAAACTTAACGATACAGAACTAGGTTCCACAATTGTTTATCCGTAAACTCTGACTTCTTCGCCAACAGTATAACGAACTGTTCCTTTTCCTAATATGTCCGTTAACATTTTCATAAGATCGGAAGTAATTTCTATCGAAAAGTGGTCATGAGCACGAATGACTTTTTTCTCATCTCCGTTTCCAATCAAATGGAAAAATACAGATGATGCTCCTCGATGTACAGAGAGAACATCTTGTAATTTCAAAATCACATCTCTATTTTTTTCTTCCAACATATTGATTGTTAGATGAAGAGTTTTCTCCATTTTCTTTTCAATGGTTACAGAATTTAGCTCTTCAAGTTTATTGACGATGATTTGGCCTTTTAACTCTGACTCATCCGCATCAAGACGTTCCAAAATTCCGCGAATAAAAACCGTATTGTCTTCTGTAAAAAGATGTTTGAATTCTGCATATGTTTTCGGGAAGGCAACACATTCAATTTCGCCCGTTTGGTCCTCGAGCATAAAGTTCACAAACTCTTCTTTTTTCTTTGTGAGTTTCACAACTTTTTTAGAAAGTACACCAGCAATTTCTACTTTTGATTTAGGACGAACTTCTTCCAAATTTTCAATAGTCGTTGGTTTTAAAGTTTTTAATTGTTCTGTAAATTTATCAAGTGGATGCCCTGAAAGATAAAGGCCTGTTGTTTCCTTTTCTCTGCGAAGTAATTCGTCTCCACTCCATTCAATTCCGTCTTTCGGTAGATTGAGATCTTCTTCTCCGCCTCCGTTCACTCCCCCAAATAAAGAAAACTGACCTTCTTTTTCTTCTGCTTGTTTTTTGTTGGCATAACTGAGAATGATATCGGTGGATTCAAAAACCGTTTTCCTTGAATAACCAAATGAATCAAAGGCCCCGCCTTGTGCGAGTGATTCTAAAACCTTTTTGTTTGCAAGTCTCGTATCTAATTTCTTTGTGAAATCACTTAACTGTTTGTATCCGCCACTTGTAGAATTTCTATTAGAGATAATATTCTCTGCTGCAAGTTCCCCAACCCCTTTGATAGAAGAAAGACCAAATCTTACCGTTTTATCATCAGTGATTTCAAAGGAAATTCCTGATTCCTTGACATCAGGACCTAAAATTCGGATTCCCATTTCTTTTGCGTTGTTGATGTATTTCACTACATCCGTAATCTTAGAATGATCTCCCGACAAAAGCGCAGTTAAGTATTCAATGGAATAGTTTGCTTTTAAATAAGCGGTTTGATAAGTTACGAACGCATATGCAACTGAGTGAGATTTATTGAATCCATATTCACCGAACTTTTCTAACTGTTCAAAAAGCTCTATAGCAAGTTTTTCATTGATTTTCTTTTCAATGGCACCTTTCACAAATTTTTCTTTCAGCGCGGGAAGTTTCGATTTGTCTTTTTTGGCCATGGCCTTACGAAGTACATCCGAATCTCCAACAGAGTATCCACCCATAATTCGAGAGATACCCATTACCTGTTCTTGGTAAACGACAACACCGTAGGTTTCACCCAAAACTTCAGCCAAACTATCATGGGGGAAAATCACTTTCTTTTTGCCGTTTTTTCGATCCAAATAATCATCCAACATTCCTGAACCCATTGGACCTGGTCGATATAATGCAAGCAAGGCGGCAATCTCTTCAAACTTTTGTACCTGTGCTTTGGCAAATAGGTCGCGAATTCCAGAAGAAGAATCTAACTGGAATATCCCAAGAACATTGGCTTTTCGTAATAAACTAAATGTTGCCGGATCATCTAAAGGAATTTTATCTAAATCAAGCAAAACACCATGACGTTTTTCAATGAGTTTGGTCGCATGATGGATCGTAGTTAAGTTTTTTAAACCTAAAATATCCATTTTGATCAGTCCCACTTGTTCCGACATATTTTTGTCGTACTGAGTGACAATGGACCTACCATCCCGACCAGGTTCACTCACCGTAGAAAGTGGAACAATTTCTTCCAAAGCAGTTGGGGCGATCACCACACCAGCGGCATGTCTTCCCACCTGACGGTAGTTACCTTCTAATTTTTGTGCAATATAAAAAACTTTTTTGTTTAAATCCGACTTTTCTGCGATGTCTCGAAGATCTTTAGATGTTTCAACGGCTTCCTGAATGGTGATTCCCAATTTTTTAGGGAAAAGTTTACTCATCTCATTCACTTCAGAAAAAGGAACATTAAAAACACGGGCCACATCTTTGATAGCAGCCTTTGCTGCTAACGACCCAAAAGTAATGATTTGACCAACGCGATTCTCACCATACCTGTGTTTGATGTAGTTGATTACTTCTTCACGTCTTTCCACACAAAAATCAGTATCAATATCGGGCATGTCCTTTCTGTCGGGATTGAGAAACCTTTCAAAAAGTAAATTATAACGGATGGGATCCACATTGGTGATTCCCAAAGCATAGGCAATGATAGATCCTGCTGCTGAACCACGCCCCGGCCCTACTGGAATTCCTGCACGCCTTGCGAAATTGATATAATCTTGTACAATTAGAAAGTATCCAGCAAAATGCATATTCCGAATGGTCTGCATTTCAAACTCGGTTCTCTCTCGAACAACAGGCGTTATATCCTGATATTTTTCTTTGATCCCTTCCCAAACCAGTTTTTCTAAATAACTATCAGTATCAAAACCAGCAGGTACTTCAAAAGGAGGTAATAAAGGATTTCCGAATTGGAAATTAAGCGAACATTTATCGCGAATGGCTAAAGTATTATAAAACGCATCTGTATGATCAGGAAAAAGTCCAATCATTTCAGCCGGAGATTTTACATAAAAGTTCTCATTGAATCCAAATCGCATCTCATCATCAATGTTCTTTCGCATTCCGATACGAAGTAAGATGTCTTGCGCTTCTTTGTCATCTTTTGTTAAAAAGTGAGAGTCGTTGGTAAGGACGAGAGGAATTCCTGTTCGTTTAGAAAAACCCATTACGGCTTCCGCAACAATTCGTTGTTCTGGAATTCCATGATCTTGGATTTCTAAATAAAAATCTTCTTTACGAAAAATTTCATGCAAACGACCAGCTAACGCATACGCTTTATCTTCTTTACCTTCTAAAATCTTTCGGTTGACTTCACCAGCAAGGCAAGCTGTTAAACAAACAAGTCCTTCGCTATGACGTTCCAGAAGATCATAATCAATCCTTGGTTTGCGATAAAAACCTTCAGTGAAGGACCTACTAGCTAGTTTTATAATGTTTTGATAACCAACTTCGTTTTTACAAAGTAAAATAATATGATAAGCACCACCGTCAGCAATTTCATCTAGTTCGGTTTCAGCACTACGTGAAGGGGTTACGTAAAATTCACATCCAATGATAGGTTTGACTTCATGTTTGACTGCTTCTTTGTAAAACTCAATGGCCCCATACATGTTTCCATGGTCAGTGATGGCGACAGAACTCATCCCAAGTTCCTTCACTCGTTTCATGAGATCACTGATCCGTATGGCTCCATCCAACATGGAATAGGTAGTATGCAAATGAAGGTGGGCGAAATCTTCCATGGCTTGGTGACATAGTAACTCCTATGGGTTCCTACGTAAAGCGACCCAAGGGAGAAAATTTGGATTTTTTTCGGCCCAAATTGCCAAATCCCAAACCTCCCTGTCCCGTCCAAGCCCAAAAACGATGGAAGCGGATTCTGCTTTCTTTAGATTGGTTTTGTTTATGTCACCATTTTCCCTACCACCCATCTCTCCCGTAACGGATGTTTTGCGAAAAGCCATCCGTAGCAAAATAGACAATAAAACCAAACCTTTGGGATCCTTGGGTGATTTGGAAACCATTGCTTTGCAATTGGCAGAAATCCAGAATACCCTCTCTCCTGAGCTAAAAAACCCAAAACTCATTCTTTTTGCGGCTGACCATGGGATTACAGAAGAACCGGTGTCCCTATACCCGAAAGATGTCACTTGGCAGATGGTTTTAAATTTTTTGTCAGGTGGCGCTTGTGCGAATGTCTTCGCCAAACATAGTCATATCGAAGTGGAAGTTGTAGATGCTGGAGTCGATCATGACTGGGAAGAAAATCATCCAAAACCGATCCAAAGAAAAATTCGAAAAGGAACTTCCAACTTTCTAAAGTCAAAAGCAATGTCATTGGAAGAAGCTAGGGAAACCATATTAAGTGGTGTAGAACTTCTGAATGGAAAAAAATATGAATCAACAAATATATTTTTATTCGGTGAAATGGGAATTGGTAATACTTCAGCAGCATCTCTTATCTTATCTCATTTAACAGACATTCCACTAAGAAAACTCGTTGGGAGAGGAACTGGTCTAAATAATAGCGGAAAAGAAAATAAATTCAAAATCCTTTCGGAAGCTTTTCAAAGAACAGGAAAATTAAAAGATCCAGTAGAGATCCTTTCTGAATTTGGTGGATTTGAAATCGGAATGATGGCGGGGGCGATGATTGGGGCTGCATCGCAAAGAAAGTCTTTTGTTGTGGATGGATTTATCACAACGGCAGCCTTTGCAATTGCCTTCGCACTCAATTCCACTGTACAAGATTATGCTATTTTTTCACATCTTTCTGAAGAAGAAGGCCATACGGTTGTATTTGAACATTGGAAAATTAGACCTCTACTGAGACTGAACCTTCGATTAGGAGAAGGAAGTGGAGCCCTTGCCGCCTATCCGCTCATTGAACTTAGTGTAAAATTTCTAAACGAAATGGCATCCTTTGCAGATGCTGGTGTTAGTAATACGGATTCAAAATAATATCCTATGAACTGGATCATAACGGAAATTCGACTATTCTTTGTTTGTTTATCATTTTTATCCAGAATTCCGTCCCCAAGTTGGGTTGGTTTTCAAGAAGAATGGTTACACAAATCAATTAAATATTCTCCTAGTGTGGGCATTCTGCTTGGAACCTTACAATGGTTTGTATTTATTATTTTCCAAACTTTCTTTGGACCTTCAGTGGCTTTTGCGATCTCCCTTGGGATCTTACTCATTCTTACGGGTGCTTTTCATGAAGATGGATTTTCTGATTTCTGTGATGGAATCGGAGGTGGTTGGAAACGAGAAGACATTCTTAGAATCATGAAGGATAGTCGGGTGGGGAGTTTTGGTGCCGTTGGTATATCCCTCCTGATTCTATTAAAAGTTTTAGGAGTGTCTGAATCCTTTGCTCAGTATCAAATAAAGGGGTTACAATTCACTATCAATTCAACTGAAAACCATCACCTACTCAGTAGTTATCTTTATTTTATTTCGGCACATTCGTTGAGCAGATTTTTATCTATATTTATGATGAAACTTCTACCTTATGCAAAAGAAGAAGGTTATGCAAAACCGATGGCAAAAGAAATCACTTGGCCTCAAATTTTGTTCGCAAGTTTACTTGGCCTACTTCCCTATTTATTTCTTATCTACTTACACCTGAACTTTCTGATTAGTACACTACTAATTATACCTTGTTTCATTTATATGTACAAATTAATGAAACGTTGGATTGGTGGATTTACGGGGGATTGTTTGGGAGCGATCCAACAAGTCATAGAAACTTGTATTTGGATTTCAGGAGTATTTATATGGACCTCTATTTGATCCGCCATCCAGAAACCACTGCCCCCAAAGGTACTTGTTATGGCAGGACTGATTTTCCACTGAAGTATCCAGTGGAAGATACTGCCGATTCTACATTCTCTTATTTGCCACCTAACTTTGACTATTTTCTTTCGAGCCCTGCACCGAGAGCTCTCAAATTATCTTCAGCATTACTTACAAAATACAATCTGAAACCAACAAATCACTCAGAAATACCAACTGACGAACGTTTATGGGAAATGAATTTTGGAGATTGGGATGGAAAACTTTGGGAAGATATTCCCAGAAAGGAAACCATTCCGTGGATGAAAGACTTTGTCAATGCAAGAGCTCCCGGTGGAGAAGCCTTTACTGATCTGATCCACAGAGTGGATTCTTTTATCGATGATTGGAAAAAAGATGGAACTTTAAGATTAGAATGGGAAAGGAAAAAAGAAAAATCTCTGACTTCCTTAATTGTTGTTTGTCACTCCGGCCCAATCCGAGCGGTTCTTTGTAAAGAAAACGGAACTCCATACGAAGAAGCGTTCAAGTCACCTGTGGATTTTGGGTCAGTTCACAAACTGGAACTCCCCTAACCTTCGCTAGCTGGCAGGCAAAGACTATACATTTTTTGTCCACCAGTGACTTACCTAAAAGACAAACGAATGTTTAAACTTTCTTTTTTTCCCCAAGTGGACCAAGTTTTGCAAGGATCAGTTCGTTTACAAGTTTTGGATCCGCTTTCCCTTTGGTTTCTTTCATCACTCCACCAACGATAGCACCTAACACACGATCTTTTCCATTTTTCCAACCCTCTACAGATTCAGGTTGTGATTCAATCACACGGTTAACAATTTCTTCCAAAGCTTTATCATCACGAACCACTTTTAAACCTTTTGTTTCCACAATGGCTTCTGGCTGGTCCTTAGAAGTTAACATATCTTCAAAAATTGATTTTGCAATTTTTCCTGTGATCTCCCCTGAATTGATGAGTTTCACAAGTTTACCAATACGTACAGGATCAATAGCAAATTCTTCTATGGAAATGTTCTCTTTGTTTACGATTCCAAGAATTTCATCTTTTACCCAGTTGGATGTTTTTTTAGCATCACCAGAAATAAGAAGAGCTTGTTCAAAGTATTCAGCAATTTCACGTTCGCTTGTTAATACTTCTGCATCGTAATCAGGAAGTCCAAGTTCTGTTTTATATCTTTCTTTTTTTTGTCTCGGAAGTTCAGGTAAACTTTTACGGATCTCCTCAATGAATGAATCAGCAATTTGAATTGTTGGTAGATCTGGTTCAGGAAAATAACGATAGTCATGGCTCATCTCTTTGGAGCGCATAGGAATGGTTTTAAGTAAAGTCGCATCCCAAAGTTTTGTCATCTGGCGGAACGTTTCCCCACGAGAATACATATCTTTTTGCCATTCTATCTCATAGTCTATTGCTTGTTTGACGGCCTTAAAAGAGTTTAGGTTTTTAATTTCTACACGAGTCCGAAACCCTTTTTCCCCTTTTGGGCGAATGGAAACGTTAGCATCACAGCGAAGAGACCCTTCTTCCATATTACAATCGGAAACTTGAATGTATCGTAAAATTGTTTTTAATTCATTTAAGTAAACATAAGCTTCATCAGAAGAACGTAAATCTGGTTCCGATACAATTTCAATGAGCGGTGTTCCTGCACGGTTATAATCAACATAAGAACGATTGATAGAAGGATCATGCGAGTGGATAAGTTTTCCCGCATCTTCTTCCATATGAATTCTTGTTAAGGGAATGAATTTCTCTTCTGTTTCCCCTTTCAATTTGATATGGATTCCACCTTGGGTTGCATAAGGTTTATCAAACTGAGAGATTTGATATCCTTTTGGTAAGTCAGGGTAAAAATAGTTTTTACGATCAAATTTTGTAAATCTTGTGATCTCACATCCAAGTGCCACACCAGCACGAACAGCTTTTTCAAGAACAACTTCGTTTAACACTGGCAATGTGCCAGGTAATGCCACACAAAGTGTGGAAATATGAGTGTTAGGGCTACCACCGAATTCATTTGTGGCTGTGGAAAAAATTTTTGATAGAGTATTGAGCTGGACGTGCACTTCCAGACCGATGATGACTTCGTATTCCATGGCTTTGATAACAGGATTTTCTTGGAAAATGAACCTGGCAATTCAATTTCCGAGGGAAATCAATCCAACGGGTCGGGAGCCGATTGCATCACTAATTTATATAGGTTTTTTTGTTCCCGAGAAATGACGATTTCGCCAGCTTGGTGCAGTTTTTTTGTGAACTCAGAAAGCTCCCGAACACGAGCTTCAAAAGCAATTCCAATTTTTTTATCCTCAAGGGCAATATGCGACAAAAGCCAATTTCGTAAATCTTGCACCAAATGCAAACCAGCCCGCGGATGTCCTAGTTTAAATTCATCGTTTCTCGTTTTGATAAAGTCAATAAAACGTTTGTGTTGGTTCATATGCTGCACCACATCCGTGTATCGAAAGTACCTCATGATTTTATCTTCCACACTAAAATGGTCTTTTGTATATTCGATGGCAGAAGCGATCACCTTTTGAAAGGTTTCGCTGGATCCATCTCCTAACTTCAAAGAATGATCCAACTCAACAATCATCTTCAAAAGCCAAACATGTTGTAAGTCAATGATGGGAATTCCAGTAGAGAGATTATATGTTTTCCAAATATTTCTGATTTCTTGGATAGTATCTATCGACTGTTCGTGAAGAGCAATATGACTTGTGTCCATCTGGACAATATTCTGATAGATAAGAAGTTGTTCTTTGGAAATTGGATATTTCCCAGACTTCAACATTTCATTACAATAAGACTTTAGATCAACCCCACTGGATTTAAAAAATTCTGCATAATCGGTATCATCATGTAAGATATGTTGGAATAACCATTTTTTAAGAATTTGCAAAATTCCCAAAGCTGCCATTTGGTTATTTTTTGCTTCGTAATATTTTTCTGTTAAACGTTCGACAAATTGTCGGTGCCCTTGTACATGTTCTTTGTATTTCGGATAATTAAAATGTTCTAAAATATCTTCTTCTAAAGTAAAATGTTCTGCAACATAATCTAAGGCCTTTCGGAAAGAAGAATGAACATCAACATCAGATCCATCCTTTTCGGATTCCACGATCGTTTCTTCCAATTCGAGAATGATATGAACCAACCATACGTGTTGAAGATCAATGATGGGAATTCCGAGGTGGAAAGGTTCACTTAACCAAGTGATTCGTAAGGAATCGAGATGCGCGGAATAATCCTTTTGCATAATTCCACAAAAATAACCACAATTCTAGTGTCACGGATTTAGAATCATTTTAGGAATTGATATTTATCATTCGTTTCCAAAGGGGAAAGTTATCAGTAATGGGGTATAAAAAGAACAAGATTCTGTAGTAGAACAAACAAAGGCACTTCTCAGAGTTTCTCCAAGAAATGCCATTTTTTTAAGCGAATTTAGACTAAACGAAAAACTTAGTTGTTAACCGCACGATGAGTCTCACAAAACTAGAGTAAGGTGGATACATCAATTTAGCAATAGATGCCTTAGGCGTTTGTAAAACAGATCTTTCATGCGAAAATGTTTTAAATCCAAAAAGCCCATGATAACTACCGTGCCCTGAATGGTTCACCCCACCAAATGGTAAATTTGAATTCACCAAATGAAGGATTACATCATTGATGACTGTACCACCGGAACTGGTTCTTTTAATCACGTATCTGGATGTACTTCTTTTCTTTGTGAAAACATACAACGCCAATGGTTTTGGTCTTTCGTTGATGATGTGAATGGCTTCATCCAAAGTTTTGTAAGTCACAATAGGAAGTAACGGCCCAAAAATTTCATCTTCCATAATACGAGCATCTAAAGATACGTTAGTCAGAATGGTTGGTGAAATGAAGTTATCAGAACTTCTGACCTCTCCACCATAGGCAATTTTTGCACCTTTTTTGACTGCATCTTCTATATAAGAAGAAACCCTTCCAAAATTCTTCGCATTGACGATACGGCAAAAGTCAGGACTTGCTGTAAAATTTTCAGGTTTGGACTTGAAGAAACTTTCAGTGGTTTCTTTTGCATTTTTTACAAACTCATCCACCTTTGCTTCCGGAATCAAAAGATAATCAGGAGCCACGCAGGTTTGTCCTGCATTTAGAAATTTTCCCCACATAATTCTTTCTGCGGCGACTTTCATATCGGCATCTTCTGCAATAATGGAAGGAGACTTACCACCTAACTCTAGCGTGACGCTTGTAAGATTTTTTGCAGCAGCAGCCATAACAATTTTTCCAACAGGAGTAGATCCTGTAAAAAAGATATGATCAAATGGTGCCTCTAATAACGCAGTGGCAACAGAAACATCACCTTCAAATACAGCTACCTCATCTTCTAAAAACACCTCACTTAACATTGCCTTAATGACATCTGCAGTATGAGGAGTGAATTCAGATGGTTTCAACATGACAGTATTGCCCGCCGCAATCGCAGCAGCCAAAGGAGCAATGGCAAGATGGAACGGATAGTTCCAAGGAGCAATGATGAGGCAAACTCCCTTAGGTTCATAAACAATGCGACTAGTCGCACCAAGTAGGGTCGGTGGAGTCATCACGTTTTTTGGGCGCATCCAATGTTTTACATGGCGAATTGCATCGTTGATTTCTGCAATGGTAGGAAGGATTTCTGTAATATCAACTTCCCCAGGAGATTTTTTGAAATCGGAATGAAGAGCCGTTTGGATTTCTTTTTGGTATTTCAGGACGGCATTTTTTAATTTCTTTAATTTAAGAATCCGCGTTTTGAAATTCGACAAACGCAGTTCCAAAGACTTTTTCTTCTGCGCTTGGAAAATGCGGTCAATATCAGATGGAGTAAAACTTTTTGTTTGGATCACAGCCTTTCCAGAATTAGAGGCTTGGGTGAGAGTGGCTTGGGTCATGGGAATCTCCGTATTACTGACTCTCGTTCATTTAGAAAGGAAGTTCAAGAACTTTTTCGCGAAACGGGGCGAATCTATGTCTTTTTTATGCCAAAAATCCTTTCCCGAATCCTGGTGGAGGGCCATTTTGTGCATACATTTCAGTCCGTTCCAGGTATAGTTTCGCCGCTTTGTCGGAAGGGTCGATTCCAACAACAGCCCGAAAACCATCCCCTGCCTTTGTGAATTCACCATCCCAAAAAAGATTCACACTTGCTTCAAATTGTTCTTTGGTTTTCAGTTTCAAATCAAAAGACTCTTCCACACCTTCCACTAACACTTGCGCTATCCCGATTAACTTTTGTTTTGCTGGAATTTGAATAAAATCCAAAATTCTATGTGGATAAGAATCTGGATGTTGTAATTCGAGTAAGGCATCTAAACTAATAATGATTTTTGCACCATATTTTTTAGTCATAGATTCCAATGAATTGGCTACACCCATGGAGTCTGATAAAACAGCCGATTCAATCCTTTGTTCCTCTCCGATAATTCCTAACATTAGTTCACCAAAATGAATCCCGACACCAATTTGGATATTCCCAACTCGGTGAGGTCTGGTTTCCTTATTCCACCTTGCAATCGTTTTGTGCATCTCTATCGCAGCAAATAAAGCATCTTCAGGTTGTTTTTCAAACAGAGCAAAAATTGCATCCCCAACATATTTTTCAATAAATCCGTTATGAGATCGAATTGTAGGCCCTACTTGTCGCAAATAATCATTTAAAAAAAGAAATGTTTCTTCAGGGCTTAACGTTTCTGAGATTGCGGTAAAATCTCGAATATCTGAGGACAAAACAGACATTTGTTTTACAATAAAATCGCCGCGTTTGACTTTTGATTTTGTAACTTTTGCAAACAATTGGATAAGGCGTAAAGGTACAAACTTCGCATAAACCTTATTAGATGCTTCTAAGCGATTATTTACTTCAATAAGTTCATTTGTTAAAGTATCCATCGAAGAATAAAACCGAGCATTTCTTCTCGCAAGTAGTATACTCTGAAATAAAAAGAAAACAAATAAAGAAAATGGCATAAGAGGTTGGGATTGAAACCAATAGTTTCCTGCCATCAAATCATGCGTAGATCCAACCAAAAGCAACAAAGATCCGTAAAAAACTAAACTACTATCTCTTTTCCTTTGGCGATAAATTTTAAGAATAACATATAAAGAACAAATACTAAAAAAGAACATTATCACTTGAGAAAAAATATTTGCCTTGGTAAATAACTTTGCTTCCGTTAAAACCACAAAGGATACAAAACAAAAACTAATCCCCCAAGAAGAATATATCATCCACTTAGGGACTTCCGAACGACCAGGAAATAAACTCTTTAAATACCCTAAGAAAAAACAAACAAGAAGTGGTGCCGATATATAATCCAATACCTGCATCCAATGCCAGGAAAAATCAGGTATAGCATAAATGATATAAAAGTTATCTAGCAGAATTAATCGAAGTCCTGTAAACATACAGAACAAAGCAAAGAAAAGAGAACTTTTTTCTTCCCTTCTAAACAAAAACACTGTTAGCTGGTATAACGCCATAGTTAACATAGCGCCAAAAATAAAAACCTCTCCAGCTGAATAAATTAGTGATTCGTTTTGAATGACTTCTTTAGTTCCGATTTCGATTGGTTTTCTATATCCACCACGAGCATGATGATAGTTACTTACAACAAAAAGTATTTCTTGTTGGTAATCTTCTGGCTGAAAGGATACATATTGAATTTGGTATTTTGGAACGGCTTCGAATTCGTTAGTTCCCACTTTACCTGAGTTTGCAATCTTTTGTCGATTGATATAGAGTTCATAAGAACTAGTGGCGGGTTGGACACGAAGATAATAACGAATTTTTGGATCTGGTATCTTTAGAGTTAAACGAAATGTAGCAAAACCATCTCCACCCTCTCCCTCTGGACGATAAGAATTCCAGGAAGAAGGAACCTTGACATAAGTTTTGTTAGGTTCTTTAATCTTTTCAAACAAACGTTCGCCATAAACCTCGCCCCAATAGAATTCCCATTCACCATTTGTTGAAAGTTTTTTATGATTAGTTATAAAGTCAGTAGGTAGCTCCAGATATCCTTTCACTGCTTCAGGAGAAGTGCTTAAATTACAGGAAAAAAATACTAAACCACAAAAAACAAAATTACCAAAAAATGGGATGAATTTAACTATTTTTCCCATGCAGATACCCCGTCCCAATCTTCACCCACACCTGCGGTTTGGTAATACTCACATCTTTCAATATAAATTTGTGCAGCCAAATCTTCTGGATTATTCACAAATACTTCGCGAAATTTTTCTAACGCAGAAACAAAATCAGCACGTTCATAATCAAAAATTGCTGCCTCGAATTGTTCTTTATTTTCAATTTTTTTATCAGAAATAGAATCGATACCGGAAATCAAAACCTCCGCAATCATTACAGTTTCCTGTTTTCCTTTTACACGAACAAAATCTAAAATTCGATAGGGAATTGTATCCAAATCTTCATGCAACATCAGTGAAGTTAAACTCACAAGAATCCTTGCGCCGTATTTTTTTGTTAACCCCTGAATCCGACTAGAGAGATTGACAGTATCGGCAATTACTGTTGACTCAATCCGTTCTTCTTCTCCTAAAATCCCTAACATCGTATCACCGGAATGAATACCAATACCTGCATGGAGTGGTATATAACCAAAACTCCTTCTGCGTTCGTTGTATTTTTCCAATTCCCACTGAATGTCTTCTGCGGCTTTAATGGAATTTTGAATTCCGCCATCAAACAGAGCCATGATGGCACTTCCAATGTATTTATCAATGAAGCCATTGTTTTTTCTAACGCATGGACCAATCCTTCCCAAATAAGAATTGGTAAATAACATTTTGTTCTCAAGAGGAATGGAATACATAATATCCCAATATTCCCAAATGTCCGCAAACAAAATGGTCATTTCTCTTTCGCTACTATCACCTAACCTCACCTCTTCGATACTTTCTTTACCTAAGTGAGTTAAAAAATCTCGAGGGATAAATTTTGCATAAAAACGATTTGTTAAAATAAACTCTTCATTGATGGACTCAAATTCATCTTTTAATGAAACTTTTTTACGAAAATTCCTTGCTGTACGAAGTGTAACAATGGTGGACTGAACACCAAAAAACAGAAAAACCGCAATTTGCGATAAAGTAGAATCTCCTTCACCATTATAAGCAAGGAACACATCGTAAACAAATCCAAAAAACAAAATCAAATACCCAAAAAAGAAAATGCCTGCATCAGGTAACCCTCTCCGCATCATTTGAAACAAACGAATTCCTAAAAATACTGCATAAACAATTCCCAATATTTGAAAAATCACTTCAAACTGTGTATACACTTCTGGTTTGATGATTAGTCCGTAAACTAACATAAACTGTACGTAAGCACTGAAGTATAAAATTAATTTTGTATCAATAAAACGAGGGAAAAGGCCATCGACAAACCATAAAAACAAAATTCCTAAAACAAAAACGGAAGCGTATTCAACATAAATTACCAGATCCCAAGGAATATTGGGAAAAACGGCATATATGGTTTTACTACCGATAAAGGGAATCCTTGCTGCAAAAACCAAACAGAAAAATCCAAAATAGAATGCTTCTCTTTGTTTACTTCTATAGAAAAATAAAATAAAATGATACAAACCAAACATGAATATAGCGCCTGTTAATGCTAAATCCAACATACTCTGCGCTAAAATATAATTTTGAACCGTTTCACCGAGGCCAAAAATCGGGGCGCTGGGAAGACCACCTTCTTTGTGATGGAAGTTACTTACCTCAATACGAATTTGCAGATTATTTTTTGCAGTGATGGTAAAACTTTGACCCCAGGCACTGGGTTGCGTAGTTTCTTTATTAATCCCAGGAACACCGGACATCAAACTTCTGTTACCTGCCGTTAGTTTAAATGCCGTTCGCACCTCAGGTACATATACCGAGTAAATCTGACTCTCTTCTGGGAGTTTGATATCAAGGACATAAGTACCAAATCCCTTTCCATCAGGAAACCCCGAACGCAAAGGAACTTGATTCCAAAGAGCTGGAACTGGTAGGTGAGTGGGTGGTGTCGCCTCTTGAGATACGTCAAATTTTGCCGGAAAAAATTTCCAATCCCCTTGGAGGGCAAGAGCAGACCCCGACTCGAAAGGAAAGGTTTGTAAATCCAACTCCCCCGAATGGATTTGGGGAGAGGGAGCAACCATACGACAAGCTGTTGTCAAAAGTGCAATGGAAAGGTAGATTAGTTTCTGGCGGGTCATCCCTAACCTTCAGAGACTCCTGAGGACATGGATTTGGAAAGGAAGTTTTCGAAATGAAAAAAATAATATTTTTTGGTTTGTACGACTGCTTGATTTAGCTATTATGTCTCTTAAATGAAAACCCCCTCTCGGTCCAACAAAGCTGCCCTTGCCTACCAAATCTTAGGCCGCTATTTGCCGGACGAAGTGTTTGCTCATTTGAGTGATTCCGAAATTGAATCTCTCCTTCTCAAAGTAGAATCCAACCCCTCCCCGACCAGAGGCCAAGAAAAAGACATACTACTTTCCTTTACTAGGTTCTTACAAAAGCAAGGGAACCAAGCCAGTTCCCGAAACCCGAATCAAAATGGTCGTGGCAGTTCCAGCTTGGTCAGCGGTAGCGGTTATCCGAATAGCGATTATAACTCAAATTCTCTGGGTATATCTGGTGGCGGTAACGGCAAAAGCGCAGCTGGCCGCGAATATACGAATAGCGCATATCCCCTCAAAAACGGTGGGAAAAGCGAGACGCCACACAGAAAACCAACACTCGGAGACGAATATGCGAATGAAGCATATTCTACAAATTCCCAAACTCCAAGTCGTGATGGATCCACAAACCACTTAAATCCAGAAACAAACGAATTGTATTCGCTTTTGGAACAGATTCTAAAAGAGGAAGATTCCAAACGAGTGGGTCCCATCTGGTCGGACCTTCCCAAGTTTTCTTTAGAGATGCTCCGAAACCTAACGATGGATGAATCGCCGGAAGTGGTGGCCAGAGTTCTTAGTTTTTCTGACCCGGAAACCGCATCGGAAGTTTTGGCAGAATACCCAGAAACCCACAGAGAAGAGATCATTCTGGCCTTATCAGAAATTGATTACCATTCGGACCAGGAAAGGGACAAATTAGAGCGTTTCCTCCGCTTCAAAATGGAACTCATCCAGAAAAAAATGCCAGTTTCGAAGATTCGTAGCCGGAAAGCGAAAACGGCAGGGGAAATTCTGACCAGGCTTCCTTTTTTGCCATCTCAAAATTTAATTGAACGAATTCAGAAAAAAAGCCCAGAATATGCCGAAACTATAGTAGAACACTACTTTCGTTTGGAAGACCTCCTTCATTTAGGAAGGACGAGCCTCACTCGGTTCTTTTCTGAGATCCATCCCCTTGTCATTGCCTGTGCTTTGAAAGGAGTGGAAACAGATTTTCGCGATCAAGTATATTCCAATTTGGAATCTTGGCTTGTGAAAGAAATAAAGATCGAATGGGATTCGTTAGGTCCTGTCTCTTTAGCAGAAATTGAAGAAGCCCAAAAGGGAATCTTAGATCGCTTGCGTGAGGCAATGGATGAAGGCAAAGTGAAACTCTGGAGATTGAAGTAAGGATATGGCAAAACTCGTTTTCAAACCCATTCAAATTGCCGACTTACAAGAAGAAGTTGAAATTCAACTTCCTGATAAGTACAAAAAGTTCCATAAGACCGACGAACAAGAAGACTTCGAGATAGACCAAGAAGGGAATATCATCGAACAATACCAAGGTCCATCGATTGAAGAGATCGAAGCGGAACTACAAAGGTATCGCCAAGAGACTGAAGAACAAGTCCGTCAACTATTAGAAGACGCAAAAAAACAAGCCAAAGCCATTGAAGAAGAAGGTAGAACCAAAGCCTTCCAAATGGTGCAAGACTCCAAAGAAAAAATCAAACTAGAAGAAGACTCCGGTCGCGCCAAAGCGGAACAAATCTTAGATCGTGCTAAGATGGAAGTCGAACGTATGATCAAAGAAGCCGAAATGAAACAGGCTGAGATCGAACACGAAGCATACCAAAAAGGTTATGATGCTGGTCGCGAAGTAGGATTCAAAAAAGGACAAGGGGAAGTAAGACGACTCATTGACCGACTAGGAACTATCATTGGTAAGGCGATCGATATTCGTGAAGAAATGATTGCTGCTTCCGAAAAACAAATGGTAGAAATGATTCTTGTCATTGCAAGAAAAGTAATCAAAGACGAAATCATTGAACGTAAAGAAATTGTACTCAATAATATTCGAGAAGCAATGAAACGAATCAAAGACCGGGATAGAATTGATATTCGTGTTAACTTTGCGGACTTGGAACTCACAACAGCTCACAAAGACGAACTCATCAAACTTATGGAATCTCTCCGAAAAGTCAATATCTACGAAGACTCAAGGGTGGATCGTGGTGGAGTTATCATCGAAACAGATGTGGGAGCCATCGACGCAAGGATTTCTACTCAGCTCAAAGAAATCGAAGAGGCCATTCGAAACGTCGAACCGATATGATTTCGAAAACCCGCATTTACCAACTCGTATTCGGGTTCGCATTCGTTTTGTCACCAGCTACCTTCAGTTTGGTGGCAGAACCTTGCGGAACCATGATCACATCCTTCGAAAACCCAATTGTTTTAAAAACAGATTGGTTGTTTCGCAAAGGTGACAATTTAGATTGGAGAGATGAAACGGTTGAGGAATCCTTTTGGGTCAAACGTTCTGTTCCTGATTATGGAATTTCAAAAACAGAAAATCTAACTGGTTATCATTGGTATAGATGTTCGTTCTATTTACCCGAAAATTACACAACCCCTGTTGAGCCCATTGCCATCCAACTTGGTCGCATTCGAGATATCGATGAATTTTATCTCAATGGAACTTTGATAGATAAAACAGGAACTGTATTGCCGAGATTGGAAGTAGATTTTCAAAAAATTAGAATTTATTCGCTACCGACCCACCTACTCAAACCAGGACTCAATGTCATGGCAATCCGCATTTATGCAGCAACGAACCTAAATGGTCTCAAAGAAGCGCCTACCATTGCAAAGGAACGAATCTTACGTGAAGCTGCATTTTCCAAAGAAGCATTTGCTATGGTTTGCGGTTATGTATTTATCTTTATGGGAATTTATTTTTTAGTAGGTTCTATTGTTCGCGGGCGGGCCGGAGAAAACTTTTTCTTTGCACTATTCTCTATCTTCATGGGGATTTATGTTTTAATTCGAACTCAACATAGAGATATTCTTTTTGAGAGTTTTACTTGGTCTTATGTTGCAGAACTATTAGTTCTTATTTGTCTTCCCATATTTTTTATCAATTTCATGCATCAATATTTAAAGATAAAACGGAATGTCGTTTTACTGGTATATGAAGTATTCCTTTTAGTTTTATTTGTAATCACCTTATTTTTTAGAACACCCAAAACTTGGATTTTAGTCATAGCACTCTTTAACTATGTTTTACCAGTTGCAATGGGACTTGTGATTTATTTATTCGTAAAAAATGGAAGAACCAATATTGCTAAGGTAAAATTCATTCTTATCGGAATTGCCTCTTTATTACCGACCATTCTCATCGATAGTCTTTCCGCTTTAGAAATCATTTCTATGCCAGGAACTCTTTACTTAGGGTTTCTTATTTTTCTTGTGATGATCTCCATCCAACTTTCAAACGATATAGTTTTAGGTTTAGAAAATTATATCGAACAAGAAAAAGAACTAATCCAAATGGAACGGGTCAAAACAGGTTTTTTGATTAATTTGTCCTCTGAGTTCAAATCCGGAATGGAAAAAATCAAAAAGGCAATCGACAATATATCAAATACAAATTCTTTTAAGACCTCCACAAAAGAAGAAACCAAAGTAAAAGCAAAAACACCTGCCAAAAAGAAAACCAAAACAAAGTCTGGCTCAAAACAAGACTTAGATCCAATCAAACAAGCGGAAGATCATATTTCTTACATGGGCTATATGGTTGAAGAAGCCGTTCTTCTTCGCAAACTTGAAGACAAAACATACATTCCTTTTTATGAATCTTTTTCTGTTGCAGAACTCATTCGAAGTTGCGTTTCTAGTGTAGAAAACCACCTAGAACAATATAGAAAAAATACATCCATCGAAGTTAAACCTGGTGATCTAGAAATATATTTCCCCAAGGAACTACTCTTCTGTATCTTAAGAAATCTTGTAGAGAATGCATACCAATACACAGACCCAAAAACAGATATTAGTATAGAATTTTTTAATCGCGATGGTTTTCACCAACTCATTGTTATGGATGAAGGAATGGGCCTTAGTCAATTAGAAATGGAAACAATTTTCCAAAAGTTTGTTCGCGGTTATCGTGACAAAAAAAATGAAATCCCTGGGGCAGGAATTGGTCTTACCTTGGTGGAAGCTACGACAAAATTTTTAGGTGGAACCGTAAGTTTAAAATCAAGCGAAGGTATGGGAGCCAAGTTTACCATCCGCATTCCGGAGAAACCTAAAAAATGAAATCTTTAAGTTTTTATAGAATTTTAATCCTAAGTTTCTTTTTACTGACAACTCACTGTTCTCGTTCCACAGATGAAAATACAATTGTACTTCGTTTGGATGGGGATGACTGGGGAATTTATTTTAATGATAACGCTGATATTCTTAGTAGCGAATTCAATGCCAACAACTTAGATATCACAACAGTTCCAAGTAACTTTCGAAACTTAAATAGAAATTATCGTGGTGCTATTTGGATTCGTAAAAGTTTTGAAATTACAACCGAACAACACCAAAAGTCTCTTGCATTACAACTTGGAAAAATCTACCAATCCGATGAAGTATTTATTAACGGAGTTCTTATCGGGAAAAACAACTCTGCCTTTGGAAGAGACCCGGATGAGTTTGCCTTTGGTAGACCAAGAATTTATCCAATTCCACATGACCTATTATTAGAAGGTGAAAATGTTTTAATTGTAAAAATTAATTCTTCACTTTCAACCTCGGCAGGCGTCATCACAGGTCCCATCCGTATTGTCACATACGAAGAAGCATTAAACGGAAATCTTTACGATTCTCTCGTTGAACTTATCTTTGTGGGATTTTATCTTTTCATCGCACTATTTTTCTTTATAAACTATTTTAATATAAGGGATAAAAAAGAATATCTTAGTTTTAGTATCTTAGCACTTATCTTTTCGGCTTACGAACTTTCAAAAAATGAAGTTCGATTTTTCCTGATTAATCAATTTGCCATTTTAAAGTTTATAGAGTATTCTTTTTTATTAATTCTACCTTATGGATTTATTAAATTCATTCAGGATTTCTTTGAGTTAAAACCTTTTAAGTACCAAAGGCTGTATTTATTAATGCAGTTTTTCTTTATCGCCATTTTCGCAATGATACAGAACCCAGTTTTTTGGTATAACTTTATCGGTTACTGGGATATTCACTTATTAGCAGTCATTGGTTATGCAATTTACGTTACGTTTAATAAATTCAAAGACCAGAGTCGTGGTTCCGCAATCCATTTACTTGCTCTTATTTATTTGTTATATTCAATACTAAAAGAAATATTAATCGAAAGAGGTTATCTAAACTCTCCATCCTCTCTTGAAACAAGTTTCTTAGTATACCTAATTTTAATGACACTTGCCTTACGTTTTCAGTTTTTGATTATGAAGAGAAAACTTCAAAATCGATACGAAAGACTAAAAGAAGCAGATTCTCTTCGCGAAAAAATATTTTATTATATGGATGCTATGATTTCAGGTCCATTGAAATCCATGAAAGAAAAACTCATTTCTTTTCGCGAATCAACACAAAAAACAAAAGATAAAAACTTAGTAAAAGAAGTAATTGAAGTTCAGTCCTCTATCGATAATGTCATGGATGATATCATCGAACTTTCACGTTTGGAAGTTCTCAAAGAAGTTCCCTTTAAAGAACAAGTCAACTTTATCTCATTTATCAATGAAGTAATCCCGGAAGATGGCATTACTTATTCAATTAAGGTAAATCCTGAAACAGAAATCCACAATAGTCTAGATTTGATTAATTCAGTTGTCGTAAGATTGGTTGACTTCCCACCATTCAAAGAATTTAACCATAATGACTTGATCATCACACAAGATTTAAGAGGAAATGTTCACTTCCGATTTTTATTATTCCATAGTAATCCTAAAGTTTCTCAGAGGTTGTTTAGTGATTTAGTTGAGAATTATAATACACTAACACCTGTAAAAGTAAAATGGGCAATCATTCTTGAAATTGTTCGTTTATTAGGGGCAAAAATTGATTTTAAAATCATCAAAAAGAAATACTTAAAAATCGATTTAGGAATTGCTGCCATTGTTCCTATTTCCGAATTACAACCAATTAAAGAATCACAAACTATTTCTCAAACTACTTCCGCCAAAAAACAAAAGGAAGATTGGAAAGTAACTTTAAAACGGTACTGGAAATTTTTAAAAGAAACAGAAATCAAAATCCCCAACTTTAAAAAGAAAAAATAATCGATGTAATTCATGATTACCAAGTATCTGACACAACCAAATCCGGAGTCGCTCATGAAAGCGTTCGAAGGATGTAAGGAACTATCTTTTTCCAAAGATGAGTTTCTTTTTCATGGTGGTGATAAAGTTGCTTATCTGGATTTACTTGTCACGGGTGATTTACAAGTCTTCAAATACGATGGGAATATGAATGAAGTTACCTTAACTTTCTTTCGTCCAGTTAGTATCATTGCAGAATGGGCAGTCATCCAAGGGATCCCCTATCCAGCCTCAGGTAGATTCACTAAAAAAAGTACAATTTTGAGAATGCCACTAACGGAGGTTCAAAGTCGAATTCATAAGAATATAGAACTGAACCATATTCTAATGCACTCGCTAATGAATAAAATCGAAACTTTGAACTTAGCAATCAACCGTGGTCTTACCATGGACGCGATGCAAAGAGTGGCACACTTTTTATTTTATGGAACACCAGACTCTTTAAGTCTAAAACAAACACAAATGGCTTCTCTTCTATATCTAAGGCCAGAAACATTTTCGAGAATCCTCAAACAACTCAAAGATCAAGGTCTTATCGACACCCAAAAAGGAGAAATAACCATTCTCGATAAAGAAGGTTTACTGAAAATTTTAGCTTAGTTCTTGATTTGCATCAATGAAATGATTCCAATTTTTATTATTATCATTTTATGAAATTTTCATTCTTTCATTTGAGTTTTTGGAATACCGCCTTCCGGCCTTTTTTTTGGTTCGGTTCCGTTTATAGTATTTTCTTGATTGGGTTTTGGTTACTTGTTCTTACGAATCTAATCTCTAACCCAATTCAAATTAACTCTATCCATTGGCATTCCTATGAAATGGTTTTTGGATTTTCCAAGGCAATTGTTCTCGGATTTCTTTTTACCGCCGTTCAAAATTGGACGAACTCCATCATCTTAAAAGGTAAAAACTTATTTTTCCTTTTGTTGTTTTGGAGTTTGGGAAGATTTTCGATGTACCCTCTAGGATTTTTAGCTTATTTGTCATTTGGTTTGGATATTAGTTCTGACCTAATGGTCATCGTTCTACTCTACCCAAAATTAATGGTTCCAACTCAAAAACACAACAAACCTATTGTTTTCCATTATGGAATCTTTACCATTTTTCACTTGTTAGCTGGATTATCTGCCCGTTCAGTTTTCGAACCAGAACAGACTTTATTCTTCATTCACTTAAGTATCTTTGTAATCCTTTTTCTTATCTTAATCATTGGTGGAAGAGTGGTTCCATTCTTTTCTGGAGTTGTCATTCCAGGTTATTCTTTTAAACGATTTCCAAAATTGGAATTGGTTATTCTCTATTTACCATTTCTTTTTTACACTGTAAAACTGTTAGATTCATTAACAACATCAAATAGTTCATTCAATATTAATATAATTGATTTTCATCTAACAGATCTATTAGTCATGATCTCTTCTCTTATTTCTTTTTCTTTATTTTTCACTAATGCCATCCGCTTTATTTCTTGGAAACCTTGGAAATCCTATAAAAAACCTATTTTATGGATTTTGTATATTGGATACTTCTGGGTTTGTTTGGGATTTTTATTCTACAGTCTCGTAGCTCTAGGTTCCTTTCCCATTTCTTCCGCAATCCATAGTTTGACAGTTGGTGGTATCGGAGTTTTTATTTATGGAATGATAACACGAGTGAGTTTAGGACATACTGGCAGAAACATTATCGCTTCCCCTCTCACAGTTAGTGCATATATCATTTTAAATTTTGCAGTCATTGCAAGAGTGTTCCTCCCGCTACTTGGAAAATACAACCTGGCTTACCATCTTTCTGGGTTCGGATGGATTTTGGCTTTTAGCATATTTATCTTTCAATATACAAAGATTTTATTTAGCCCGAGACCTGATGGAAAACCTTCGTAGACTTAAATTCTAAACTCTTATAGCTCTTCGAAAGAATTCTTGGCGAAAAATCGAAGAGTCTTTGGTCTCAGTTAAAAATGATCCCAAATAAGAAAGGAATGTGGTTTCTGTGGGATATTGCCAGGACGATTCAAAATCACAACCTCCATCCCCACCGAACTTGCAGCTTCCGCTTCTTCTACGATATCTGTAAAAAAACGAATTTCATTTGGTGCAGACCCTAGTTGGTTTGCAATTTTTTCATAACTTTCTTTTTCCCTTTTCCCACCAACGGCCGTATCAAAATAAGAAGTAAAATATTCTCTTAAATCACCTAACTCTGAATATTGATAAATCAAAATTTGAGCTTCCACGGAACCGGAAGAATACACATGATTTTGAATTCCTAAGTCTTGTGCATTTTTCAAAAAACCAGGGACATCGGAATAAACAGTACTTTTGATTTCCCCCGACTCATAACCTTCTTTCCAAATTTTTCCTTGGACTTCTTTTAAAGGGCCAAACTTTCGATCTTTTTCGATCAAATATTCGAAGTAAGAAGGAATGAGGTTAGAGTCAAAATCCAAAACTTTCGTTTTCGTTTTTAACTCTGCTTTTGTGAATCGGGATAAAAAACCTTCTTCTCGTATTGAACAATCTTTTTCAAATTCTATCTGAACTTCTTTTAACTTAACTTCAGAGAATTGGTATCCTTTTAAGAATTCTTCCATGCGTTTTTTTGCATAAGGGAAAAGCACTTGGTGGACAAAGGCAATCGGAGCCGTTGTCCCTTCAATATCGAGTAAGTTATGTTTCACCATATTACGTTTGTAATATTATCCTTCAGTTAATAAACTTTGTCTCATTTTTTCTTCATCTTTTTCATAGTTAAAAAGAATGAGAAACCAAGCCAACGCGCAAGGTATCCAAAACAAGATAGAAATAGAAAGTGCGAGAGCCCTGTCAGTTGTGAGGCCTAAAATCACGGCCGACATAGCTGGCCCAAGACCTTTTCCTAAGTTATCCGTTAAGTTATAAAGAGAAAAGATGGCACTTCTTGATTTTGGAGAGTTTACATTGATAAGCACCGCACCAACATTAGGTCCAGTAATTGAGATTAGAATACCAGTAATCACATTTAGTCCAATAAAGAGTGTCATATTTCCAACAATGTTGAATGCATATAATAAATACACTGCGGGAAATATTCCAAATATAATAGAGAAAATACAAAGTAAAGGTTGGTATTGTTTTTTTATATTATAAAGTAACTGACCAATCACCCCTCCAAAAAAGGATCCAATAAAGATACCGATGGCAGCAAAGGTAATCATTCCTGCGGCAACTTCTTTCGAAAGTAGATATGTATTTTCGTAGTAATCAGCTAAAAATACAAAAAACACACCCCAAGGAATACAACCAGGAAGCCCTTGCAAAAATACACCAATATTGGTTTTGTTTTCAAAGAGTATTTTAAAGTCCTTAAATGTAATTTTGTGAGAAAGTGTATTGGCAGCGTCGACTTCTTCGGAACCACCACGTTTCGGTTCTTCGCAGAACACTAAATAGATGAAAGCAAAAAGAAAAGAAGGTGCGGACATATAAATAAATGAAGCTCGCCAACCATTAATAGGATCAGCCCCACCTAAAATTCCTCCTAGTAACTGGCCAACACCGACACCAAGACCAATCATCAAGGAAACATAACCTGTTGCAATTGCTCTCGAATGGCTTGAGAAATAGTCACCAATCAAACTATAAATCAAAGGGAAAATTCCCCCAAGTCCAAATCCACAAAGTGTACGTAAAATTAAAAATTCGTTATAAGAATTAGCAAACCCAGACAAAAAACAGGGAATTTCACCAAGCAAAACTGCAGCAATTAACAAACGTTTACGGGAAAATGCTTGAGAAAGATATCCCATTGATAAAGAAACGAGTGCACCCAATATAAAAAACAACGTAGGAACTTCTGCACCAAATTTCCAATCGATCTCTGCTTGACTTGTAATCCCAAGAGAAGCAGCAATATTTTTCATATTCGGTGCTATTAAGTTTTGATCACCAAACAAAAAGAATGTGAGAGCCAAAATGACCCAAAATGCTAAAATTCCCCTTGCACCATGATCTGCAAGTTCACCGAGACCAACAAATCTTAGATAAGATTTATCTCGCGCTGTTTGATTTTGGTTCATAGTTTGTTTTTCCTTTCTGTATGTTTTCGATAGACAAAAATAAATGATAACGTAAATAAAAAACCAAGAAACCCTACGACTGCAAATAAAGAAAGATCCCAACTAGTCAGTATGGATCCATTCCAAATTTCTGGATTCGTATTGTTGGAAATTGTTGGGAGTGGTTTCCCTCCAGAGAAAGTAAATTCAACAGTAGTTCCAAAATCCAAAGAATTTAAAACGTAAGCACTAAGGCCTGGTGGAACATCTTTATCAAGTTTAGTAACAGGAGTTTTTTCTCCTGTTTTAATTTCCATATCTTGTGGTTTTACAAAAATTGGGAATTTTCCATTTTCCGATTCAATTAACATTCGTTCAGTGAATGTATCGTTTTGATTAGGAATGAAGTAAGATATTTGCATTTCAGAAACACCGGGAAGGATTGCTCGATCTAAAAGTCTTCCGCCATTTTTGCCTTCTGGAACCCCCAAAGGAATTGCCATCTTACTTCCCGGTTGTTGGATTTGTGCCAAAATTTCTGTCGCAACCTCTGGAACCGAATATTCCAACGGTGCCAGTTTCGAATCATAGGATTTGGGAGGTTTACTCGAATTATCAATTAGAAATAATTTAAAAACACGTAGGCCCTTTTTTTCTCGCATAACCTGCATTAAACTCTTAACAGCCACTTGTTTGCGATCGGCACCAGTTTCAAACACAGTTACCTCTTGCGGAGATGTACGAAACATAGTTGTAGGAGGAATCATTTTATTATAATTCACACCCTGGTATTGAATTTGTAAAAGAATGGGGGCGCCTTCCGGTAATTCCGTTTCTGGAAACCGAAATTTACCCGATTGTGGACCGATGTCTGCCAAAGGAACCATGGCTCCTTGCAAAGCAAGCATACGAATGGAGTCTGCTTTACCGAATCCGCCCGTTGTACCATTTTGAATGGTTCCATAAATGGAAAGTTTTTCCGCATAACTTGCGCTTGAGAGAAAAATGAGAATCAATATTGAAAGGAGATGGGTTCGAAACATTTTGATACTTTTTCTCGTTCTTTCGATTCCAATCCAAGTGAAAAAACGGAAGTTTTTAAAAATTTAGAGGCGACAATAGAGGGTACTGGACATAATGTTTTAGATAGGAAAGGAAAGCCCGGCTACATGAAGCAACTGAGCGAAATCGTTCACAATTCCTCAAAAGATGAGAGGGATATACTACTGGAATACCAAAATATCGATGTTTCCAAGCTGGAAACTTTGAAAGTATTGGGAATTCCCATAGACAACGTCACTACAGACGAAGCCATTGCCAAACTCTTCCGCGTGCTTGAGAAAAAAGAAGGCATGCACCATGTTTTATTTTTAGATCCGATCAAACTCATGCGGATGCGTCCCAAAAAATCGCTCCACAGGATTGCCGAAAAAGCAGGAACCATTCTTGTAGAAGGAGCTGGCATTGGTTGGATGAGTTCGGGAAGACTCAAAGAGAGAGTCACTCCGATTGCTGTCATGATGGACCTCATTCGTTTGGCCGAACTCAAAGAATTCACTGCCTTTATCTTTGGGGCTAAAGACGAAATTGTAGAACGAATTTACTTTAATCTCACAAGACATTTTCCAAAAGTTCGGATTGTGGGCAGGCACGCTGGCCATCTCGATAGACAACGTGAAATGCGAGTCAAAGAAGCCATTCGTAAAACTGGACCAGACATCATTTTTCTTGCCATGGACTTCCCCGACCAAGAAATTTGGATCGAAAACAACACGGGTTATTTTGGCAAAGCAGTTGTGATCGGAGTGGGTGGCGCCTTAGATATGTTATCTGGAGCTGATAAAAAAGCACCAGAGTGGTTTAAGGAAAGAGGACTCATTTGGCTTTGGAGGATCATCGCAAGACCTTACAGGATCCAAAGGATGTGGGAAACTTTCTATTTCATCTTACTTGGAATCCGCGAACGTTTTCGCAAACACTAGCTTTAAGCATTCTCCGAATAAAAGCCAATCAAAGAGGATAGAGATTCTATCTATCCTCCATTTGAATCACTCCGATTTAATTCTGCAGTTACCTATTTTTTTATTTGATCCAATCTATCGAGTGTTGGAGCAAGCCAATCTTCTAAGAGTGGTTCTCTGTCTAGTTTGGCACGAGCAA
Source organism: Leptospira brenneri (assembly GCF_002812125.1). Taxonomy (NCBI): domain Bacteria; kingdom Pseudomonadati; phylum Spirochaetota; class Leptospiria; order Leptospirales; family Leptospiraceae; genus Leptospira; species Leptospira brenneri. The sequence goes on along the minus strand of NZ_NPDQ01000001.1, from coordinate 657,108 downwards.
AGACCAGATCTTTATTTGAGTTAGCAATTTCACTTACAGAACCAATTTTTCGCGCTGTTTCCATTGCTTTCCAATAGTATTTCAGAGCATTGATGGTATCTTGTTTTTTCTCATACACTGCTCCAATATTATTATAAAGAGCCGTAAGAGTTTCATATACTTCTCTATGATCCGAGTTTTCTGTATCGATTCGACCTAAACTTTGTTCTTTTAGTTCAAAATCATCCTTTAACTTCAGATAGTTGCCGAGCGCTGCATTGTACTGTCTTGTATAGTAAAAAGCATTCCCTTTACCAAAAAGTAAAGTTGCGTTATTATAAATATCTTCTTCGGGAAGTTCCGCCCAAAAGTCCAAACTCTGTGCAAAATCTCCATGATTGTAATCAATCCAACCTAAGTAATAGTAACATTCACGTACGATTTTTGGATCTTTGGAAATATCACGATCAAGGGCTGCAAGGAAAGATTCACGTGCCATAAAAAGGCCGTTACGTCTTTCTTTTTCTTCATAAGAAAGAGTTCCAATACTACGTTCCGGATAGATTTTTTTACCAGGAAATTCTCGTATATTGTCTGTTATATTAATTCCAGCCGCTTCCAAAAATTGGATTTTACCTAAGTTAAACGAAATCCTTCCCGGACTTCCTTCCAGTAAAGTTTCATCTTCGTCTCTTTCTCCAAGTCGATCCCGATAGTTTTGATAACGGTCATCAGCTTCACGAAGGAGTTTTACCGCTTCATCATAATTTTCTGTTTGGATATAATACTCTGCCATGAGTAAAACGGCTAAGTAATGGCGGATATCGTAAGTCGAAGCCAACTCCAATTGTTTGAGGGCACGTGCCGCTTCTTCTTTTTTGAAATAAAACCTAGCTCTCTGGTAATACCCTTCTGCAAATTTAGAACCACCTTCTTTTCCATAAGCTATGTTCAGAAGATATTCCACGTTATCATCAATTTCCATCCCGGTCACTTGGTCTTCTGGGTTGATATTGTATTTGATTCTGACTTCTTCCGAGTCCAAATCAATATAGAAAGAAGCAAGTTTTGCTAACACAAAGAGAGAGAGTTCGTCTTCAATGTTAAGAGCATTCCGAACCTGTCTATGGTGGTTAAGAACGTACTGTGGATTTTTATCTCTTTTCCACATCTCAATATAAGTAGATAGAATCCCACCATGGCCAATCGCATTTTTAGGATACTTCTCAATAATATCGTTATAGTATTTAACTGCTGTTCCAAACTCTTGTTTGTTATAAAAAATCTTAGCAATTCCTGCAATGGCATCTACATTATCAGGATCTCCACCATCGGTAAACACTCGTTTAAAATATTCAATGGCAAGGTGATCGTTTTTATATTTTTTACGATTACTACCAGGGGGAACATCGATAAAATCCTTTCTATGGAAGGAATGGAAAGTTCCGAGAGCAATATAAGTATCAATATCATGAACATTGTATTTGAGCCGAGATGCAATATAGGCTCCGGCTTTTAATACCTTTCTTGGAACCTTATCTTGCGAAGTAAGATAAAAAGCTAGTTCCGGAAGTGGTCTTCTGCCTGCAGTTTCGACTCCCGCATCATTCCACTCTGTTTTTTTCGCAAAACTAATGTTTGGAACTTCTTTTCTATTTTCCCAAGCACGTTTGTGTTCTTTATCTTCTACTTCATATCCAAAATCAGGTTCTACTTTTCCAAAACATTTTTCAAAAGCTCGTTCATACTGTCCTGCTTTGGTATATGCAATACAGTATTTATTCAAAAACTCTAAGTTATGTGGGAAAATTTCTTCCCCTTTGATAAAATAATTCTCTGCATCAGCGAGAAGTTTTTTCTTCTCAAGGGCATCTGTTTCATAACTAAACTCTTCTATTTTTTCAAGACCAAGTGCATACTGAGCTTTCGCACGATACGGAACAATGACATACTTCCAAAGTGTCACAATTCCAAATACTAGGAATACAGCTGCAGCCGAAGACAAAATCGTTCTTCGAACTAACTCACGTTTGCGGGCAGCACCTTCTTTGGTATAGGAATCCCGGCTCGCAATGATGGGAACACCATCGGCAGCAAATTTTCCAGTAGAGTCACTGAGTTCGACTCTTTCCCCAAGAAGCCCACTTAAGTAGTTGGCAATGTCCTCTGGTTTTTGTTGGGCCTTGATAAGCTCGATGATTTCTTTTTGATTGCGAACCGGAATCCTTTGGTTGACAATCGTATCAATGATCGTTCGTCGAAGTTTTGGAGGGTAACGAAGTAGTTCCGCCTGAATGACGGCGAGTTCTTCATCAGTTAAGTTTGCTTCGAGTGACTCTTCTGGTTCTTCTTCTTTCCCAAGAGACATGAGGTCTTCCTCAAATCCGCCTGGTCCATCGGAACCAAAATCATCCATCGTAGAAACAGGCATATCATCAATCGATGGTGCCAAATCATCAAAAGAAGGAGCTCCTAAGTCATCATCAAGACTGGGAGGTTCCATTCCCACACCCAAGTCTCCAAATGGATCGTCAAATCCACCACCCATATCCGTAGGTTCGTTATCACGAGAAGGCGTGGACGGACTGCCCATATCACCAAACGGATCATCTCCAAAATTGGATTCAGTGGTTTGCGGTGTAGAACCCATATCGGCAAACGGGTCATCACCAAAAGAAGTATCACCACCTCCAGAAGATGGTGCAGAAAGATCACCAAACGGATCATCGGCGGCACCTGTAGAAGAAGGTGCATCAAACCCACCAAAAGGGTCATCACCAAAACTTTCGGTAGGTGTAGGAGTCGCACCCATATCTGCAAATGGGTCATCGCCGGTAGCCGGAGTATCGGTTCCACCGCCAAAATCAAAGTCATCCCCACCAGAAGCCGGTTCATCCGATCCAGAATCAAACCCAGCAAACAAGTCTTCGTCGGTAGTGGGAGGAGTATCATCTCCACCTAAGTTAGCAAAAGGATCATCTCCAAAATCAGGAGTCGGTTTTTCTTCTATAGGAGCTTCATCAATCGCATCTAAATTCGCGAAGGGATCATCTCCAAAACTTTCTGTTGGAGTCGGAGTGGCACCCATGTCCGCAAATGGGTCAGCTTCTTCAGAGGTTCCAGAATCTGAGGCAAATGGATCCGAACCTTCGGTATTTATGGGAGCATCAAAATCAAAATCATCAGTGGCAGCAGGGGTTTGGCTGGGTTTCGGTGAGTCTTCACCAAGAAGTTCATCTAAATCAATTCCGTCGTCTTCTTCCGCCTCACGGTCTGGAAGCTTGGGTGGACCGAAATCGTCATCCCCATCATCAAGGCCAGAGAAAGGGTCTCCCGCATCTCCGTCCCCTGCCCCTTCGTTATCAAAATCATCAAAGGCAGAACCGGAATCTTCCCCAGAATCTGCTTCTGGCTCGGAAGGTACGATGGGGCTAGTGTATCCCAGTTTCTCACGTAAAACCTTCGCCATCGGATTGAGTTCTTCCGATGAGAGCGGATTTTTATTGAGAGCCGAAAACATCGTCTCGATTTGTGTGATTTCTTCCGGACTCAATTTGTCTATCGGCTCAGCCATTTAAGGGTCTATTCCTAATGAATTATCGGCCCCTTCTGAAAATGACAGAATATTTTTTTTATTATGTCAGATGGTTCACCGAGAAAAAAACCTTTCACTCTCTTTTTTCATTTCTGCCGAAAATAATCTAGAAGGACTGAGCAAAACCTACCAGTATGATGAAATCGAAATCCATCCGAATCGCCCTATTTTTACTCTTTTTCACAGGAATCGGAATCTTTGCCGAGGACGGCATGGACTGGATTGGAAGTTTTTCCTCAGGGGAACTGGAGATGTCAGATGAAACTGAAAACCAGGATACCGTTTATTACCTCTGGCAACTAGAGAGTCTTAAAAAAAATATCGCTCCACGTTACATTCGTTATCTTGATGTAGAGTCCTATGTTTCCTCAGGCCAACTCATGCATAGAGGGATTCTTTTTACTTACAATGGACTCCGCGATGAGTCAGTGGAAATTTGTGGAAGTTTTAACAATTGGGAATGTTCCGATATGAAACGGAACCAATACGGAATTTATTATACTGTCATCGAACCCACCCAAATCACGGAAGCTTACGAAGAAGATCCTATCTATGAATACAAGTTCCGTGTGAATGGACTTCTCACCTATGATCCAGAAAACTTTGATAAATTAGAAGATGGATCAGGGTCTTACTATTCTCGTTTTGTTTTGGATCAAAAGGACACGGATCGTCAAACCAAAACTATGGTTCTCGAAGATTCCGCAAATGAAGAACGGGACCTCCGAACGGTTAAATTTCAAATTTATTTACCGAACGCGGAAGTGGTTCGTGTGGTAGGAAGTTTCAATGACTGGAACCCAGAACATGATTTTTTGAAAAAAGATCGTAAAGGAGTATTTACTCTCGAAAAGAAATTACTTCCGGGTGAATACCATTACCAATTCATTGTAGATGGAGATTATATGTTGGATACTTACAATCCATCCACGAATATCAAAGTAGATACCAACGAATCTGTTTCTTCGCTTCTGGTTCCTGAACGGAATTATGCTTTAGAACGTAAGATGTAGGTAAATTTGTAAAATCAGTAGATTCGATGATTTATCAAATGATACTACATTCACTGTTGTAGAATGGTTTAAGAGTTTTATAATATTTTTTAGTTCACTGCTCTAATGTAGCAGTCATAGAACCTTTTGATGAACCCATTCTTGGGTCGGGACCATAGTTTAAGATTCTTTCATGGACAAATTCGGCGTGTTCCAATTCCCCAGAGAATACAATGGTTTTTTTTCGAGTGTCCACTTCGATTGCATGTTGGAAGGCTTTTTCCCAAGGCATCTGACAGACATCCATTAACATTTCGATTACGTATTCGTAGGTATGAAAGTCATCATCCCAAAGTACAACCTTCCAAGGCCCGTCACTAAGTCGTGGCCTTACTTCGGTTTCTTCTAAGATGGAAGGTTGGGATGCTCCTGAACCGGTCATACCAACCAAAACCTTATTTTTTCTTTTTGGAAATAGCAAGCTCCGCGTGAGAGACAACGTCTTTTGCACGGAGACCGAAGTAATCAAGAAGACCACTCCAAGTTCCAGACTTTCCGAATGTATCTTTCATCCCCACTTTGATCACAGGAACTGGATACTCTTCTGAAAGAAGTTCCGAAACAGCAGAACCAAGACCACCAATGACATTATGCTCTTCACAAGTGACTACGGCACCACATTCTTTTGCTTTGGCGATGATGGCATCTTTGTCCAAAGGTTTGATGGTAGCCATATTGAGTAGGCTCGCATTAATTCCTTTTTCTTTTAAGAGACTCACGGCAGTGATGGCTTCATTTACCATAACACCATTGGCAATGATACAAACATCTTTACCTTCTGCCATTACTTCTGCTTTTCCAATTTGGAATTTGTAGTTTTCTCTTTCGATCACAGGAATGGCCGGACGACCAACCCTTACATAAACAGGGCCTTTATAATCGGCAATCGCATGAATGACTTGTTTGGTTTCGTTAAAATCAGAAGGGCAAATTACTGTCATTTCAGGAATGACACGCATGATCGCAAAATCTTCAATACATTGGTGAGAAGCACCGTCTTCTCCCACAGTGATTCCACCATGAGAAGCAACTAGTTTTACGTTTACTTTTGGGTAAACCACACTGTTACGAACCACTTCCCAAGCTCTACCCGATAAAAACATAGCAAAACTAGAAGCAAAAGGAACAAACCCAGAAAGGGCAAGGCCGGCCGCATGACCAACTAAGTTTTGTTCAGCGACCCCGACATTAAAAAAACGTTCCGGATATTTTTTCTTAAAATCCGCAGTTTTAGTGGAACCAGAAAGGTCCGCATCTAAAACTACGACATCTTGTCTAGAAGCACCTAACTCAACTAAGGCTTCGCCGTAAGCATCTCTTGTTGCTTTTTTATCTGCTGTGGATTGGCTAGGAGCTCCCATAATTATCCTTTTTTTAAAGCTTCAGCTTTATCAGTTTTTTCCCAAGTAAATGTATTACCAGTTCTACCAAAGTGACCGTAAGCTGCAGTTTCTTGGTATTTTCTTCCTTTTCCAAGAAGATCTAAACCATCTACAATTCCTTTTGGAGTGAGTTTGAAATTTGCTAAAACTCGTTTTGAGATTTCTTCATCAGAAATAGTTCCTGTTCCGAATGTATCCACAAGAACAGATACTGGTTCAGCAACACCAATCGCATAAGCAAGTTGTACTTCACATTTGTGAGCAAGACCAGCAGCTACAACGTTTTTCGCAATATAACGGCCGATATATGCTGCAGAACGATCTACCTTAGATGGATCTTTTCCAGAGAAAGCACCACCACCATGACGACCCATTCCACCGTAAGTATCTACAATGATCTTACGTCCAGTAAGACCTGTATCACCATGTGGCCCACCAATTTCAAATTTACCAGTAGGGTTAATAAAATAACGAGTGTTTACAAGAAGTTCTTTAGGAATCATTTTTTTAATACATTCCTCAATCACTGCTTCTTCGATTTGTTTGTGTGTGACACCTGGTTTGTGTTGAGTAGAGATCACCACAGTGTCTACTTTCTTCGGTTTTCCATCTTCATATTGAATGGTAACTTGTGATTTTGCATCAGGACGAAGCCAATCAATTTTACCAGTGTGACGAAGGTCAGATAAGTGTTCTAAAAGTTTGTGAGAGTAGTAAAGAGGAGCCGGCATAAGCTCTGGAGTTTCTGCAATTGCAAAACCAAACATAAGACCTTGGTCTCCAGCACCTTGTTCAGTATGAAGTCCTTCCCCTTCGTTTACCCCTTGGGCAATGTCAGGAGACTGAGCGTGCACATGAGAGGCAACCACTGCGAAGTCTGCATCAAAGTACATATTGATATCGTTATAACCGATTTTACGGATCACATCACGAGCGATTTCTTGTGTGTCCACTTTTCCTTTACTAGTGATCTCACCAGCAATCACAACAAGGTTTGTTGTCACAAGGGTTTCGCAAGCTACACGGGATTTTGGATCTTGGGCTAAATATGCATCGAGAATGGCATCGGAGATTTGGTCACAGACTTTGTCTGGGTGTCCTTCTGATACGGACTCGGAAGTGAAGATATAGTTTTTAAGAGATGACATTTTTTTACCTTACTTGGTTAAAATTTAGAGTTTAGGTGGTACGTCAATAGAATTGTCAGGAAAGAGTCCACGCACATAGGATTCCAGAGTTTCCGCATTTTTCCCCATGGCAATTTCCAATTTTTTGGCATATTCATCCATTTGGCTCTCCGACAGACCTTTGGGAACAAAGAAAGGCTCGCCATACTGGATGAAAAGCCTTGCTCCAAATTTGGGGAAAAAATGCCTGTCCCAACTTTTAAACGTATAAGCCCTGTCATAACAAGAATGCAAATACAGAATCGGAAAACCTGTGAGAGACGCGGTCACAATGACACCTGGTTTTACTTCCCTTCTCGGGCCTTTGGGGCCATCGACGGTAAAAATAGGAACAGCACCTTGTTTCATTTCTTTTAGAATATTACGAAAAGCCCCCGTTCCCCCTCTGGTGGAAGAACCTCTGACCGAACGAAGGTTAGAGCGAGCAAATGTTTGGTGGATGATCTCTCCATCTTTTGATTGAGAAACGAGAGCCACCATATCAGCTTTTTTCTTTCGTTTTAAATACTGAGTCGCATGTCGATAAAGGGAAAGTGTGGTTTCATGGAAAACGGCAATGATATAACCAGAACCTTTTTCAATGACTTTGGCTGATTCATCAGGAATGATGAATTTTTGGTTCCGAATGAATAGATACCAAACTCTAACAATGAAGTGAACCACCCAACTCAGGATGATGTATTTGGTTTTGGAATAGGGTTTTTGTTTGTTGTCGGGAATCAAAAAGAATGGTCCTTACCGATCTCCCAAAGGACATCGTTTTCATAAATTTTAACCGTTGCCGAGGAATTCGGTTTCGGTTTGTCGTGTAACAAAGAATAGATCATAGATTTGGCTACATACTCACCAGGTATCGGTTTGAATTTTTTGAGCCCAAGAAGTCCAAAAGGAATTAGGTTTCCTAAAAACTCCCCCACTTTTTCACCCACTCGCACCTCTTCTCTTTCACCAATGAGAAGTGAAGGTCTAAAAATTCCGAGGAAGGGAAATTCTAATTTTCGAAGTTCCGTTTCGATTTCACCCTTCACTCGGTTATAAAAAATGGATGATTTGGAATCAGACCCCATAGCAGTGATGATATAAAACCCAGGAACCTTTTTTTCTTTAGCTTGTTTTGCAGCAAACAAAGGATATTCGTAATCAATTTCTTTAAATTTTTCTTGGCTCCCTGCTTTGTTAATGGTTGTACCAAGACAACAAAACACAGCATCCAAACCATCGGGAATATTAACCTTTCCCGTCTTAAAGTCTTCCCAACTCACTTGCACAACTTCAATGGGAACATTTGGGTTTGGATTCGATTGTGAATTTCTGGCCCAAACAATTACCTTTTTGATTTGTGGATAAAAAACAAGGGATAACAAAACCTGTTTTCCAATCAGGCCAGTTCCGCCAAGAAGTAGTATTTTCATTTGATCTCCAAACTGCGAGCAAGCATAGAATCTGTAAGATTCAGTCTTTCTTGAAACTGAATTCCTGCGATATAATAGACTACGTTTTTAATTTTTGAAGTTTGAGTCCACATCACTGTTCCCTCAAAAAACATACGTTTGGTGCCTTTTGCCCAAACAATACTTCCCAAAACTTGGGATTCGATTTCATCACTGAGCAAATCATCTTCACCCAAAAAACAAAGGCCTTCTTCGGAAATATTCCCCAACTTTCCAAATAATGTGATCCCTTCTAAATCCAAGTGGATCTCAAATTCAGAAAAGTCACCTGGGGATATTCGTGGAAGCCTTCGCTCACTTTCCATAGCAACAAGGTAAAAGGATTCGCATTATTGGAAACGAAAAAAGCAGATTAGAACTGAAAGTAAATGAACGGAACAGAGTTTTCTGGTGTAGCTAAATTTAAGACAAGAAAAAGAACAGGATAGAGAGCAAATTCCAAACTGGCAGGGATCCCTTTCCATTTTCCCTTCTCAAAGATAAAATAACCGATGATATGACCCAAATAGAGGAAAAATAGGATCCAAAGGAAGTCTTTCCACATGTAGGGACGGATCTGCCCTGCTTGGAAGGTAAAAATTCCCCGAATGTGCACCCAAGCATTTTCCCAAGATAGAGATCGAAAGAATACAGCACCTAAAAAGAAAATAGAGCTATTGAGAATGTTCTGAAAAAGCCAAAGAGGAGCTTTATACCAAGGATTTGATTCTTTACCGTTCTTTTGGTTCGGAAACCACTCATTCCAAATCTCTTCCAAAACATAAAAAAATCCGTTTAAACTTCCCCAAAACACAAAGGTCCATTGGGCTCCATGCCAAACCCCGCTCACAAACATAGTAAACCAAAGGTTAAACTTACGTCTTACGGAAGTTACCCGACTTCCCCCCATAGGAATATAAATATAATCCCTTAACCAAGAATTTAATGTCATGTGCCAACGACGCCAAAACCCAGAAACAGAAGTGGCAAGGAAAGGCAAATTGAAATTAGTAGGAAGTTTATAACCAAGTAACATTGCACTTCCAATTGCCATATCCGAATAACCGCTAAAATCTAAATAAACCTGGATTCCACCGAGAGCTGCTGCAATTAACAATGCATAGGCGTGGTGCCCAGATGGATCTGCATATATTGTGTCGATTGTGGGAGCCACCATATCGGAAAGAACAGCTTTTTTAAAATAACCCAACATAAAAAAACGAATCGCTACACGAAACTCAATGTCTTCTAGTTTCTTTGGTGTATACAACTGTGGCATAAAGGTTCTTGCAGTCACAATGGGACCTGCCACAAGTTGAGGGAAAAAACTCACAAAAAGAGCAAATCGAATGAAGTCTTTTTCGGCAGGAATTTCATTTCGATAAACATCAATCGTATAGGACAAAGACTGGAAGGTAAAAAAGGAAATACCTGCAGGTAAAATGATTTTTAAAACAGGTAAGGTATCAACACCAAACAAAGGATTGGTGATTGAATTCACAGATGTGACTAAAAAATTGTAGTATTTAAAAAATCCTAAGATAAATACTAAATTCGTAATCAAACTAAAGAGTAAAAGATAATACCTTACCTTCTCTCTTGATTCAGATGCTAGTTTGAGTCCGACAAAATAATCGATCGCTGTAGAAAGTAGAATGAGAGCACCAAAACGGTAGTCCCAAGACATGTAAAAAAAATAACTACTGATGAGAAGGAAGATATGTAAGATTCGTGTTTCTCTTGATTGGTTGGAGAAAATTGCGGGGAATACGTACCAAACTGTAAAAAAAACGAAGAGAAAGAAGACAAAGTATTCAAAATCGGAAAAGATCAATGGGATATGCCTTCTATTCAGACCAGATTCTTCGAAAAAATGACCATGTCAATCATTTCGGCTTGCAGATGATTCCAGAATCTCCTAGGATTGGTCTTTAGTTTTTAAGTTCAGAACTACGAGGTAAAAATGAAAAAATTACTCACATCAACACTCATAGGAATCCTATCCTTTGGTTTATTTGCAAATTGTTTTGGAAAATTCGGAGCAGTGAAAGCAGTCTATTCGTTTAACGGAAACATCCAAATTGGTTCTGGTAAAATCGCAAGTTTCTTTCGTTCCCTTTTGATGATTTTCCCACTTTATATTGCTTACGGATTCGGAAGTTTTCTAGATATTTTTATTTTTAACTTAATCGAGTTTTGGACAGACCGTAATCCGATTGCAATGGCAGAGTATGACTTTGATGGGAAACTTGTGAAAGAATATACAATGGACGGCAAAACAGTTACTTTCACTTATACAGAGTGGGGAAAGGTTTTAAAAATGGAAGCTCCTACTCAAACCGGAATGGAAACTGTATACTTCTTAAAAGACAAACCGGAAAAGGCTTTCCGTTTGACCAATGGAAAGTATGTGGAAATCATCCAAACGAGTGGACCAATCCTTCCTCCAATGAGCGCAAAACACATCTAATCTTATTAATTGCCCCTAATTTTAGGGGCAATCCATGACCGATACTTAGTATATGAACCGCTTGTATTTTTTTGGCTTCCTGTTACTCCTTACTTTCGGATGTGAAACTCCGCAACAGGTAATTACCCCAACATTTCCCACTCGCACAGAACAAATCAATCTCAACCACATCCGGATGATTACAAAATCGGAAGCGGTCCATACAGATTCCAAAGAAGGAAAAAAACCTCTCACCCAAGAACCAGGCGTGAATGTCGAATACTCCGAAAATAAAATCCCTTTCATTCAATTGGATCTATTCTTTGAAGATGCTGGAATTAGTATCATTGAAGAAATCATTGCCGGCAATATTTTAGAACATCATATCGTTGCACTCAACCAAAAAGGGGAAATCATCGCCAAACAACCAGTTAACTTCCAAGCTTATGAAATTTTGGAAACCAAAACTGAAGTAATGCGAAACAAAGTCATTGTGGGTGAATCAAAAAAACCCGTAAAGGTGAATAGCACAAGCCCTGAAACTAAAATTTCAAGAGAAGCAATCGAAAGACAGTACACAGACAGAGATACGGTTCCCCAAGTTTTAGAAATTCACGATGGTAAAGTTCCAAACCCAGGAGAATACATTAGTATCTATCTAGAACTCACTTATGTAAATCCACATCTAGAACCTAATTGTGAATCATACTCAGGGAATTGTAACGGTCCTAACCAATATTTTTTTGAGGACGTTACAAGACGTAATCGCAGAGAACTAGACATTCTTCGTAATCGTTATGTGGATGGGGAAGTGGCAAAATTTCCTAACTTAACAAAAGAAGAACAATCCGATTTCAAAACAAATATCAAAAACAAAATTGAGACAAGTAATGGTGCCTTTGGACCAAAACATGGATTTACTAAATTCTTTTTTAGAGAATGGAACTTAGTATCTTCGCCAAGGTATTTTCGAATTTTGTCCGTGTTTAAAAATGGAAAACAATCATTACATGACGATCGTAGCGAAGAAAAAAAACTCGCAGAAGAATCGACAGAAGATTCCAAATCGGAACATAACGACAGTCATTCTATTTTTGATTCTCCCACTCATACAAAACATAAAAAGAGAACGATCCCTACCCCATAAGTAAAAAACGGGTGAGGGAAATCCAACACCCGTCCTTTGGTTTTTTACGCAGCCTTCGAATCTTTTTTACGAGCACTGTCAAAACGAACGGTAGAAGCAGTCACTTTGATTTTAGACCTGTTTTCCCCGTCCGGACTTTTCCATCGGTTTTGTTTCAGATTTCCCATAACCGTCACCTTACTTCCCTTCTTAAGGTATTCCACACAGTTCTCTCCTAATTTTTCCCAAGCCTCTACCTCAAAGTAAGAGACGTCGTCTTTCTCCTTACCTTCTTGGTTGTTTGCTGTATGGTTGACAGCAACTGTGAAAACAGCGAGAGATTTTCCTCCCGCGACATTTCTTTCCTCTGGGTCTGCGGTTAAATTTCCATCCAGAATGATGTACGATAGATTTTTCATTTGAGTATCCTTAAATCAATTTTCTTAGCCACAAAAGACCGGTTCGTTTTTATATGAATTGGTTTCAAAAAAAGGGTTTTCTTAAGAATTTTCTAGAATCTACGACCCAACCGGGCATTTAAGATAGACAATCCATTGGAGAAAATGAAGATTTCGTCTGTGGGACTTCCCGACGCAGAAATACTCCACCTTGTAACGGCAATTAGCCGTGAGTTGGTTTGTTTGCATGAACCGGACGGAACGTATATTTACGTAAGCCCCAATTCAGAAAAAATCATTGGTTACAAATCCGAAGAACTGATTGGAAAAAATCCCTACGACTATTTCCACCCAGATGAAAGAAGACTGATCCAGGAAAGGTCACACCAACCCATCCTTCGCGGTGAAGAAAACATACACAGTACTTTTCGTTTTTTACACAAAGATGGAAATTATATTTGGCTACAATCTGACAATCGTTTGACGATTCATCCCACAACAGGGGCAAAATACATTCACACATCGTCTCGAGATATCTCTGAAAAAATTGATACAGAGGCAAATTTAGCAACAGCTGAACGTAGGTTCAATACTATGTTTCATAACTCTCCCATTGGACTTGTACTTACGGGAAAAAATGGTTATATCGATGAGGCAAATTTAGCTTTTGCAGATTTTTTAGGTTATCAAATTTATGAAATCATTGGAAAACATTTTTCCGATATCAGTTCACTCGATGAACTCGAAGAAAACTTAAAATTTCGAGACGAAGTACAAAAAGGAATCATAGACAATTATTCCATCGAAAAACAATACATTCACAAATCGGGAAATAAAGTTTGGGCTTTTATCACTGTCACCGTTCTCAGAGATGACAAAGGCCATCCCATTCACTACTTAGCACAAATCATAGACATTGACCAAAGGAAAAAAAACGAAGTGGTCCTTCAAAAAAGGATTGGAGATCTACAGTCAAAATCCAATTCCCTTTTCATCCAAAACAAACAACACGAGTCCTATGACCAAATCATCTTTCATGAATTACAAAAATCATTAAACCAACTCAATCATCTTTTGGATTCAATCAAAACTTCAAACCAGTTTCCTGAGACAAAAGGATGGGAAGCAGATTTACTATATGCTGTCCAAAATCTGGAATCGCTCATTGCCGAAAACAAATCGATTCTACAAATGAAAAGTCCAGATTCTTACCAATGCGAACTCGTAGATATCTCCCAAACTTTGAAAAATGCCCTGGAACAAATGGAAGGAAGATGGAAAAACGAAGCAATAAAAGTCCAAACCGAATTCTCAAAAGCACCAACCGCGTATCTTTCGAAAGATTTTTTAGAAATGGTTTTTTTACAATTATTCGACAATTCGGACCGATTTACCCACCCAGGCAGAACCCAAAATATCTCCATAGAATCCTTTTCCGATGGTTCCCAGACTGCCATTTCCTATTCCGACAACGGAACGGGGGTCGATTTAGACCAGTACAATGACCAATTTTTTAATTTAAATGAGACTTTTCGTCGTCAGATGGATGGTAGAGGTCTGGGGTTATTTTTGATTCAAAGTAAAATCGAATCGGTGGGAGGAAAGGTTGAGATGCAATCCATATCAGGCGAAGGCATTACCTTTCGTATGTACTTTCCCAATAGGAGTCTAGGCATATGACTCCCAAAATTTGTGTTATCGACGATGATCAGATCTATCAATTCACTACCAAAAAAATCATATCCAATGCAGGAATTAAAGGAGAGGTTTTGATTTTCTCAGATGCAGAAAATGCTCTGGATTTTTTTCATACAGAAGTTCAGAATAAAGACAAACTTCCTGATATTATTTTTTTAGATATCAATATGCCACTGATGGACGGTTGGCAATTTTTAGACGCATTTGGAAAGATCCACTCTCAGTTTCCCAAATCCATTGAAATTTTTTTAGTTAGTTCTTCTGTAGACATCGCTGACACAGACCGAGCGGCAAAAATTCCGATCATCTCAGGGTATATTTTCAAACCCTTTACCAAAGAAAAACTTTTGGAATCAATTTCTCACGTCCAATCTTAGCTTGTCATTATTTTGCTTCGTATATAGAAATGGACGCACCTCTTATGGATCAGATACTCAATTGGATTGAAACCTATCCTCTGTCTTCCACACTCGTTGGACTTTTGTTGTTTCTAGTACTTGTCTTTATCCGAGACATTACACAAAAAACGCACACGATTCAGAGGAACTTCCCCATTGTCGGCCGGCTCCGTTATTTTTTAGAAATGATAGGGCCAGAACTCAGGCAGTATTGGGTGGCTCACGACAAAGAAGAACGTCCCTTTGACAGAACCGAAAGAAGTTGGATCTATGCAACGGCTAAAGGACAAAATAATAATTTTGGATTTGGAACGACAGAAATCCAATACGAACCTGGATATCCTATCATCAAACACAAAGCCTTTCCTTATCCAGAAGCTAAGGCCTATATCCACAACCAAGATCCAAGTTGTATTCCTTGTTTAAAGATCATTGGTCCCAAACGTAAATTCCCTTACAGGCCATATTCCATTATTAATATCTCTGCCATGTCATTTGGATCTCTCGGCAAAAATGCTGTGATGGCTCTCAACAGAGGAGCTAGAGATTCAGGCGCCTATCAAAACACAGGTGAAGGAGGCCTCAGTCATTACCATCTGGAAGGGGCAGACATGGTTTGGCAAATTGGAACTGGATACTTTGGGGCCAGAGACAAATCAGGAAAATTCAGTTTGGATGTCTTAAAAGAGAAAGTCGGAAAAAATCCTTGTATCAAAATGATTGAAATCAAACTTTCTCAAGGCGCCAAACCAGGGAAAGGCGGAATCCTTCCTGCAAAAAAAGTAAATGCAGAAATTGCAGCCATCCGTCATGTCGAAGAAGGAAAAGATTGTATCTCACCTAACTCCCATAGCGAGTTTACCAGTGTAAAAGAACTAGTTCAATTCATAGAAAGGATTGCTACCGGAACAGGGCTCCCTGTAGGAATCAAAAGTGCCGTTGGGGAAATTGAATTTTGGGAAGAATTATCACAAGAGATGAAACAAACTTCCCAAGGTCCCGATTTTATCACCATCGATGGAGGAGAAGGAGGCACAGGTGCTGCTCCCCTGACTTATGCGGACCACGTTTCCTTACCTTTTAAAATTGGATTCCAAAGAGTTTATACTCTATTTCAAAGAGAAGGATTGTCAGAACAGATTGTATGGATTGGATCAGGGAAACTGGGTTTTCCTGACAGAGCCGTCGTTGCCATTGCCATGGGTTGTGATCTCATCAACGTAGCCAGAGAAGCCATGTTATCCATTGGTTGTATCCAAGCCCAAAAATGCCATACAGACCATTGCCCGGCTGGGGTCGCGACCCAAAACTGGTGGTTACAAAGAGGTGTGGATCCAGAGATCAAAGGAAAACGTGCCGCCAAATACATCCAAGGATTCCGAAAGGAACTTCTGAGTTTAGCCCATTCTTGCGGATACGAACACCCGGGTCAATTCACAGGCAAAGATGTAGAAATCAGTATGGGGATGAATCGTTACCAAACCTTAGAAGGGTTACTCGGTTACAAACGAGACGAAGTGCATTTCACAAAACTTCAAGATTACACGATATTTCCGAAAAGACAAGCCTAATGAAAAAGTCCTTTCTAATTCTTACTTTATTCCTTGTTAGTTGCCTTTCAGAGGAAAGAAATACTAAAGCAGAAGCACAGAAGGGATTTTTAGATTTAAGCCAACATTCGTTCGCCAGCCAACCATTTGTTGCTCTCCATGGAGAGTGGAATTTTTTTTGGAACACTCCTCCTTCCAAAATTAAGGAAACAAGTTCCAACTTCTATTTAGTCCTTCCTGATCATTGGAATGGATTTCCAATGCCGTACGGCACCCTCGGTGGATTTGGCCATGCTAGTTTCCGACTTAAGGTAAAACTGGCAGAAAACTCGACGGAAACTATGGCTCTCACTGTCCATGAACAGGACACATCGTACGCAATTTATGTAAATGGCGAATATTTAGGTGGAGCAGGAAAACCAGGTTCCAATCCCAACGAATACAGTCCCAAAGTTGAATCTACTCTTGTAGTACTACCGAAAGGATCAGACTTAACCATTGATATCTACGTTGCAAACTACATACATAGAAAAGGCGGAATTTGGACTGATGTCGTCCTTTCTACTTATGAAAAAGGAGAAAGTCGAATCACCAAACGAAAGATCAACGAGACGATGTTATCATCGATTCTTGCATTTGTAAGTTTGTTTTTTCTAGTCATGTATTTTTACAATCGAGATGGAAAACATACAATTGGAATATTTCTCTTTTCTATGGCAGTTTTTCTCCGAACCATATCAACAGGAGAACGAATTCTATTAGAGTTTGCGGATGTTCCTTATTGGCTTTTATTAAGACTAGAATACATCTCTTGGTTTTGGTCTGCACCCCTACTCTATCATTACTTTTATACAGTTTTTCCAGAAGATTTCTCCAAACGAATGGGAAATTTCTTTTATGCTTTATCCGCCATCCTAACCCTTGGCCTCTTATTACCACCTGTTTACTTTACGGAGACAGCTTCCATTTATCCATTTGGTTTTGTTGCAAATGGAGTTCTGATATTTATCTATTTATATCGCGCTTACAAAAAGAACCGAATGGAATCCAAAATTTTACTATTAGGAATGTTTGTGGTTCTTGCGGGAGCCACAAATGATGTTTTACATGCAGAATCCTTAATTCACACCATGTACATTGCTCCTGCTACTGTAGTTATGTTTGTATTTTTGCAAGTCATCACTTTCGGACGGATTGTACGACAAAACATAGACAAAACTCTTGAATTCGCAGAAGAACAAAAACAATTCAATAATTCTTTTAGCCATTTTGTTCCAACAGAATTTTTATACCATCTTGGCAAAACAGATATCAGAGATGTGGACTTAGGAGATCAAGTACAGAAACGGATGACCATCCTCTTTGCTGACATCAGATCCTTTACCGAATTTTCAGAAACACTCACTCCCAAAGAAAACTTTGACTTTTTAAACAGTTATCTCCAACGAGTGGGTCCCATCATCAGGCACAATAATGGATTCATCGATAAGTTTATTGGTGATGCGGTAATGGCCCTGTTTCCCTATGATATCAACGATGCCATCAAAGCGGCCGTCGAAATGCAAGAAGCGATTCGCATTTATAACAGCCATAGAGCAAACTGTGGTTATATTCCTATCGAAGTAGGAATTGGGATTCACACAGGGAACCTCACCTTAGGAATATTAGGTGAACACAAACGAATGGAAGGAACTGTGATCTCCGATGCCGTGAACCTCGCCTCTCGTATCGAAGGAATCACAAAACTCTTTTCTTCCCGGATTGTGATCAGTGCAGATACTTTTATTGAAGCATCCGATGGACTAGGTTATCATTACCGGTTACTCGACCGAGTGGCGATCAAAGGAAAAACCGAATCCGTATTTGTTGTGGAAGTTTTGGATGGATATGAACCAGCAAAAGCATCTAGACTTGTTTCAACGAAAGATGATTATACACTCGCTCTGGATGCTTTCCGTAGAGAAGATTTTGAAGAGGCCATCGAAGGTTTTGCCAAACTATTAGACAAAAACCCTGACGACTCCGTCTCAAGGTTGTTTTTAGATCGTTCCCAAGAATCCAAAGAAAAATCAAAAATGGAAATGGGAAGTTAATTCAAATATTGATTTCAACCCCATTTGTATCGATTGAATCCATTTACAATTCAGTTCAGTTTCTTTTCTGCTTTATAGAATAACCAATTCCCAAAGTAACTCCAACTCCCAAAACTCCAAGTGCCAAATACGGCTCAGAAACGGAAACGGAACCACAAGCCACAATTCCAAGAACAAGCGCAATTCCAGGGAGTATGGGATAAAAAGGAGCTTTATAGGGCCTTGGCATCTCTGGTTCCTTCTTACGCAAAACAAAGTAGGAAACAAGACTCAAGAGATACATCCCACAAGCACCTAACGCAGAGATGGTGATGAGTTCCGCAGTATCCAAAAAACACATACAGAAAATACCCAAAACTCCACCAGTAAGAACTGCATTCCCTGGAACAAGAGATCCCTTACTTAGTTTAGAAAGGTAAGTTGGTAAGTATCCTTCTTTGGCCATTGCATAAATGAGTCTCGAATTTCCAAGGATGATCCCAAATAAAGAAGCGACAAGGCCAAACAAACCAATGAAGGTAAATACAAAAGGCCAAATCTGTTCGCTGCCATATAACTTCTGCAATACGTAAGATAAAGGATAATCCAACTCTGCAATTTCTTTGATATCAACCACAGAGGCTGTGAAAACAAAAATAAGACCTGCCAAACAGAGTAATGTAAAAATTCCAGCAGTGTAACCGATGGGAATGTCACGGGCCGGATTACGAACCTCTTCGGAAGCCAAAGCCACACCTTCTACTGCCAAAAAAAACCAAATGGCAAAAGGTATCGATAGAAATACCGATCCCCAAGAGATCGAATTCATCTCAGGCAAAGGAGGAATCCGATCTAAAGAAACGTGAGGCGCAAGAAATCCCAGATAAAACAAAAGCCCAAAGACGGCCACAAGTGTTACCAAAAGTTCAAAGCGAGCTGTTTGTTTAATCCCTGTTAAGTTGATTAATAACAATAAACAAAACATAACAATACCAGCGCCAAATTCTGGGATCACGGGAAAAAGAAAATGTATGTATCCTCCCAAAGCGGATGCAATGGCAGGAGGTGCGAGTAAAAATTCAACGAGAACTAAATACCCTGTGATGAGTCCAAACAAATCCCCAAGAGCCCTTTTGGCATATGCAGAAGGCCCCCCCGATTGTGGGATACTGGCCGCAAGCTCGGTAAAACAAAGAGCAAATAGCACATAAAAGGTAGCAATCCAACCAACAGCAAAACTGAATTCCCAAAAACTGGCTTTGGACCAACCAAAGTTCCAACCAAAATAATCACCAGAAATGACAAGTCCGACCGCAATGCCCCATAAATGCACAGAATGTAGAACTTTATGCATCTTCCCGTCTTCTTTCATGTTACCTCTTTGTGACAAAACACTTGTATCAAAATCAAAACAATAACCACGAATCAAATGAAAAAATAATGTAATGTACTAATCATTTGCTCATAGATATCGGCAACATCTTTCAAGTTTCGCTTGAGGATGTTTGGCGGGAAATGATACCGATCTCCGTTAAATAATCTCCATTTCTCGAAGTATTTCTGCTAAATGATAAAATTCGGTATTGCAAATGATTCTAAATCCTAATAATATAGGGCAAATACTAGGAACGGACCAAGATATGCGAAACATCTATTTAACCTTAATGATACTATTATTTGCAATTTTTCCCTTAAGTGCAGTACAAACTATCCTTCTCAAACAAGGTAAATCCATCAAAGGGATTGTGACCAACCAGAATGTGGACAGTGTAGAAATAGATACACAAAACGGAAAACATATGGTCATTTCCAAAAAAACTGTCTTAAAAATTATCTATAAAGACATTGCGGAAGCAGAAGAAGAAAACATCCGTAAGGAAGAAGAAGAAAAACGAAAGGCTGAAAAAGACAAAGCCATCGCAGCCAAACAAGAAGAAATTCGTAAACGCAGAGAAGAACTAACACGACAAGAATCAGAAAAAAAAGCGAAAGAAGGAGGCGGTGAAGTGGTCACTCATAGCCTTCGCGATTCCTTTGTTCTTGGTTCCGTTGCCGATGGGAATATGATCACTCTTGCTCCGGACTCAGCAAGGTGCCAACGATTCTCAGAGTATCCAGAGTATTTTTGGTTGTTTGGTGGTCTTAGATTTAGTGAACCCGATTGGAATGATTTACTCCCAAAAGACAACCGCCCGGTTCGCATCAAACAAACTTCCACCTGGACCGATATGGCAGTCACTCTTCTCGGTGGATTTCTCATTACCATCACCCGCAAAACAATTGTAGTCGATGTTTGTGAAGGAAATGGATATCGTATGGTTTCCGATTCCGAAATCAAACGCATCAAAGACGAAGCTGTAGAACAAATCAGAACCGAACAAGAACTCAAAGAAGCAGAAGAAAAATACGAGTTAGAACAACTCGAAAGAGATTTGGAAGCTTTAAAGAAGAAGAAGTAAGAAAACATTTGTGTTAAAAAAAATGAGATGGATTTCTTTATTTTTTGGATTGATGACTTTATCTTCCATTAACAATTGTTACTTCAATCCGATTGTTAATGGATTTTTGAATCCATTAGAAGAAGAAAAAAATTCAGGAGTTTTTTGGGGACTTTTGGGGATCCCTTCTACCGAGTTTAATATCACGGGTCAATTAAAATCAAATGCAGGCGTCGCCGTGGTAAATGCGAGCATAAAAATCAAAGGTTCAGAATCTTTAACCAGCACCACAAACGATGCTGGTCGATTTCATATTACGGGACCTTCCGGATCGATACAACTCGAAGTGAATGATAACGGAACCAAATTCACATTAGACCTTTTGGTAATGCCCCCTATGGTAAGTTTGGTAACGATTGGAAATTCCAGTTATACAATAACCAACCTAGAATCCTACCCAGCAACCTCAGAAATTCCATCTTACTTTGATTTGGTTGCATCTCTTCCTTACGAGGGTTTGGTGATTATTGACGAAGATTATATGTCGATATTCGGGACTGGTTTTTATTTTAAGTTTTCCGAGGATCTGGAAACTGTCGCAGATTATGACCAATGGGCAGCCCAGAACTTTATCGTATCCCCAACAATAAGCTTTGGTTCGGTTGCAAATTCAACAAATGCTATTATTATTGGGGTCGCGATGAACACTTTTACCATTCAAACTGACTATACTCTGACCCTTATGCCAGGAATCCGATCTGTCTCAGGTAAAAGTATAAAGTCCAATACCATTCGTTTTCGCATTGAGAGTCTACCACTATAAAGAATCTCTCTTTCTAAACAAATTAAAATTCATGAATATTCAAATGAAACAGCATATACATTTACCACAACCATCCAAGCGGAAGGAATCAACTTTTATGAATCGAAAATCCATTCTTCACACTTCGTTTGTTTTATTTTCTATCTGTTTTCTTTTAGGAAACTGTTACTTTAATCCTTTGGTAAATGGATTACTCAATCCAGAAGTAAAAGAAACCGATTCGTCCCCATTACTCGGATTGGCGGGTGGTATCGGAAGCCAATCATTTACGGTGAGCATTACGGGCCAAATCAAAGTATTCGGTGCCCCGCTTGCCAATACAGAAGTCAGTTTAGTGAACCTGTCATATTCTTCAAAGGACAATGCTACTTCTTCCACAACCAATGGAGCAGGTAGATTTTATCTAAATATCCCAACGGGACTTCAGACTTTACAATTTACGGATTCAGGTACACTAGTTACTATAAAATTGATGGTCTCAGAAATGGCAGCTACCGTTGTCACCGTTGACAATCTTAGTTATCAAGTCCAAAACTTAGATATCTATGTCCTTGGAGAAGAACCTCCTGTTTATTTAGAATTAATGTCTTCTATACCGTATGATGGATTATTAATTAATAGCAGTAACTATGAAATGATTTCTAGTAAGTTTATATTCAACTTCTCAGAGGATGTAGCCCATCCAGAAGATAATGATAATATCCTCTGGGCTTCAAATAACTTTATTATCACCCCTTCTATTGAAGTATCTTCTGTAGGTATTTCTAAAAGCAGCGTCGAAATCAACTTTAGTGGTTCCCTTTTCCCGTCCACCCCTTATACTATCACTATGAATTCCGGTATCAAAACAACATCTGGAAAAACTGTCAGGCCAACAATAATGCAATTCATGGTTGGGGAATTCTAATAACACAGTAGATCCTTCGTTTCTATTCTACACCTAGGTCTTCCTTGAAAATCTAGGTTTTTGACTCTAGAGCCCAAATCCAACTAATTTCCAACAAAAACCGAATGCCATTCGTTTTAAAGGGATCGATATACTTTAATAAAAGTCCTTGCCAATAATATTAAAACTCATTAATATTATTATTTTAAATAATCAACACAGAGCAATGATTTCCTTTTAAGAATTCATTGTTAGTTATGAATTGGACAGGGGACTCTCATGAACCGAAATTCTATTTTTTCGACTTCACTTGTTTTATTTTGTATGTGTTTTCTATTCGGGAACTGTTATTTTAATCCCTTAGTGAATGGAATTTTAAATCCAGTGGAAGAGAAGGATGACCCTATGGGCATGATGGCCCTTGGGATTGCAGGTGCGTTTTCAAATGTGCCATCCCAGTATGTAGTCACTGGACAAATCTTATCCAACGGAATGCCGGACGATGGGTTGACACTGAATGTAATCTCCAGAAGCTCCGAACCAAAAAACTTACCTCAATCTGCATTCACAGATTTAGGTGGGAGATTTTATTTACTCACTAGTTTAGGAATGACAGACATCAGCGTAGTCCAAACGGAAGGAGGAGAAGAGGTTTACCGATTTAGTTTGGAGATTGGGATCGGCTCTGTTCATTTGACGGAACTAACAACCGGCACAAATTATACTGTTACTGCTCTTGAGCTACAAATTCCAGGAAACACAATTGAATATTTTGACTTAGTTTCCTCATACCCTTCCAACAATATGACTATGCCATTCCCACCGGAATCAATGACTTTGATTTTTTCTGAATCCCTAACAAGTGAACTCCTTGGAATGAATGAAGAGGGATTACTTTCATGGTGGAACAACAATATCATAATCACTCCATCAATCTATGTAACTACGGTTATGATCAATTCCGAAGAAGGACAGCCGCCGAAAGACATCAGCGGGTATTGGAGTACCCAATCAATTCAGAACAGCATAGATTATACGATCACCTTATTTCCAGGCATTCGTTCCGCCACAGGCAAAGTATTAAAAACAAAAACCATTCGGTTCCGAGTCGAACCAGAATCTTGATCCTTAGCAACTAACAGACACGAAAACCGGCCTATTTTTGACCCTACCCTAATTTTCCATTCTGGTTTCTATGGAATCACTTAAAAACCGAGTATCGCTCTCCCCGAAGGAAGGCGAGGCTTGGTAAAGAAATTTCTTGCCAAGATTGGGAGACTGTTGTAGTCTTAGTGTCTCTGGATTGTAAACCCTTGATTTTGATTCCGTAATCAAAATTGCCACAGTTTCCATGGAGCTAAAACTTATGAGCCGTCAACTTCGTTTACCAACTTCACTCGTTTTAGTATGTTTATGGATTCTATTGGGAAATTGTTATTTCAATCCGGTTGTCAACGGAATTATCAACCCCACTGTAGAAGAAGAACCAGAAGCAGCCGGAGCAGGATTACTAGCTACCCTAGCAACACCACCGGAATCACCATCACCGTATTTTTTTCTAGTAAGCTCGATTCCAGCTGATGGAGAAGATAGTTCCCCTCCGATAAACACACTCTCATTTACCTTTTCTGAAGAGTTGGATGTAGATGCTTCAAATGGAAGTGCATGGATTACCGCAAACATTATCCAAAACCAATCGATTAACTTTGGCCCCACTGTTACTCTTAGTGATCGAAAATTTGACCTTTCTGTTAATTTCGGAATTAACACTGGGAATACCTATACGATTACATTTGGATCGGGAGTTAAAGTCAAATCGGGGAAACCAATTTCTCCCGGAACAAAAGTTACATTCACTTGTTCAGGATGTCCTGGAGCATAGCGTAATTAGTATTTCTATCGGATCAATTGCCCTCTTAAACTGAAAAACCTTCCATTAACAACCAATCACCCTTTCTCCCCTAACTCAGACTTGACAACCAAACTAGACCTTATACTCTTTAGCGGTCGTGAACCCATCCGTAAACCCAAGACAAACCTACTTCTCTAAAATTTTACTGACTTTAACAGTAACCACCGCTTTACTCTTTGGTTCTCATTGTTCCTCCGCAAGCGAAGAATCCATCGACACTCTTGTTTCCAAAGTTCCCAATCCCAAAGAGCTCCGGAACAGTTGGGTGGAAGACAGTGCTGGGGTTTTAACTGATACAACGGTCATTGACCAAATGATCAATGGCGAAGAGGTATCTTCTGGACTTGAAATCGCTGTTGTCACACTACCAACAATTGGAAGTTATGTGCCAAAAGACTTTGCCGTAGCTCTCTTTAACTATTGGAAGATTGGAAAAAAAGGCAAAGACAATGGAATCCTGATTCTACATATCATCGACCAAAGGCGGGTGGAAATAGAAATTGGATACGGTTTAGAAGGTGACCTTCCCGATGCCACGGTCAAACGAATCATCGATACTTACACCATCCCCGCATTCAAAGCGGACGATTTTCAAAAAGGACATGCAGACACAGTTGCGGCTCTTATCAATAAACTCAATCATCCAGAAATCCCTGTAGAAGACTTAGTTTCCAATACTACCGATTCAAACTTTGCTTCAGATACAAGTACCTATCCAACGGGAAGTGAGACTTCCAACGAATCGAAAAGAACCGATTACTATGATTACCAAGGAAAATCTTATTCGCAACTCACAGAAGATGAAAAAAGAATTTTAGAAGAAACTGTCGAAAGATACAATACCACTGGAAATTATTTCTTAAACGATGAAGAATCTAGACTCTTAAACGAAAAGTTTACAGAACTAGAAAGAATTGAAAAAGAAGAATCATTTCGTCTAAAACAATACTTTATCTTCGGATATCTGGCAATTTTTGTTTTTTTAAATTTACTCCAAAGATTGATCGTTTGGATCACACCTTCCCCGACTGCCAAGTATCATATCGTTCATAAATCAGATTTTATTTTATTTTATGGAATTGTGATTAGTCCGGTTGTGATAGCGATTACTTTACTTTCATTGGTTTTGGATGATGCCTTATTTCCTGTTTCAATTTTTCTCATCATTGCAAGTATCATCGTGTTTTTTATTTTTTGGGGAGACTTACGAATGCGTAAGTTAATGGAACGATTGCAGGCCATTCGCAATATCCCAAGGAAATGTGAAAAATGTGGTTCAAAGATGGTCAAACTTTCAGAAGAAGCAGATAACAAACATTTATCGGAAGGTCAAGTTTCAGAGGAAATTGTCAACTCAGTCGATTATGATGTTTGGGTCTGTCCAAGTTGTCATTCCAATTCTATCTTCAAATTTAAGAATATCAATCCCGAATACATTCACAAAGGTACGTCTTTTCTCAAAATCAAACCTTGTCCCGAATGTAAGTTTGAAACCTTTGTTTGTAAATCCAGTCGTATCCTTTCGGAAGCAACTTACAGTAGTTCAGGAAAAGTGGAGGTGCGAAGAACCTGTGCCCATTGTAAACACAATGCCACTGAATACGAAACCATTCCCCAAAAACAAAAAAGTAGTTCGGGTAGTTCCTCTGGTGGAGGAGGAGGAGGTGGCGGAAGTTTTGGTGGTGGTTCCTCTGGTGGAGGGGGAAGTGGAGGAAGTTACTAAAGTCCAACCCAATAGAAAGGACAATGATAAACCGAAATCGAAGAAAACAAATATAGTATTTATCCCTACTTAAAAATTTCTTCTTTTTCGGAACCAAACATACATTCGCCTATTCGATTTTGATACCAATCTAGAATATGGCGCTATGTACAATCTGTTTGATCCAAGAAACAAACAAAAGTTTGGTTCTACTAAACAAAAACTTTGCGTTATTGTCCTTTGCTTCCTTTTTAATTCCTCCATTTCAGCCAATGAAAACGAGGTTCCTCTAACAATTCACGATAAAAAAGGTACTTGGAATATCCAATGGGGATACAACCGAAGTAGCTATACTCAAAGCGATATCAATTTTCGTGGCCCAGGATACGAATACACTCTCAAATCGGTGAATGCAAAAGATAAACCAGAATCTTTTCGAGCAGACGTATATCTAAACCCCTCCAAGTTTGAAATCCCTCAATACAATCTAAAGATCAGTTATTTTTTTACTGACCGATTCTTCTTAGCTTTTGGGGAAGATCATATGAAGTATGTTGTCACCCCAGGCCAACCGGTAAAGTATTCAGGTTATATTGACCCAGGTGTCATTGCAAAAAATCAAACCGCATTATCTCTGGAATCTGCTCTATTCATTTACCTGTTTCCCGAACATGTACAACAAATGGCAGGTTACCATGGCGGCGACCAAATCATTACCCTAACCCCTGATATTTTAAAATACGAACATACCGATGGGTTGAATTACCTATTTTTAGATTTCGGTTGGATCACTCCTCTTTATACTTCTTCTGATGGACTGAGTGGACTTAGTTTAGTCTCAACCATAGGAGGTGGACCTGTTGTATGTCGAAGTGATGTACGCGTATTTGGAAAAGGCCAAAACAATAACTTTCATCTTTCTGGTTATGGTGTCTCTGGATATGTTGCCACTCGTTATGAATTTTCAAGGACTTACTTTCTAGAATTTGGTGGCAAAGGTGGATACATTGACCTTACCGATGTGCTTACTAGTGGTGGATCCAATCGCGCTTCGCAAAATTTTGGATTTTTAGAACTTGTTTTATCTGGTGGGATTGCGATCTAGAGATAGAACTATGAATGAATCCATCATCTACGAAATCTCTGTTCAGTCTTTCCAAAAAGGTCTTAGGAATTTAATTAAAATTTTAGAAAAGGCCGAGACTCATTCGGCTTCTAAAAATTTTCCTTTTGCCAATTTACTGAATGCACGACTCTTCCCTGACCAATTCCATTTAACGAAACAAATCCAAATCGCTTGCGACACTGCCAAACTTGCTGTTTCTCGTATTACTGGAAAAGAAGCACCGGTTCATGAAGACACTGAAACGAATTTAGAAG
Source organism: Leptospira brenneri (assembly GCF_002812125.1). NCBI lineage: Bacteria > Pseudomonadati > Spirochaetota > Leptospiria > Leptospirales > Leptospiraceae > Leptospira > Leptospira brenneri. The sequence goes on along the minus strand of NZ_NPDQ01000001.1, from coordinate 629,651 downwards.
AACTAAAACTTAGAATTCATTCTGTGATTCAATATTTAGATACTTATCAAAAAGAAGATTTCCAACAGGTGTTTGAAACGAAAATATCATTACCTAGATGGGAAGGAAAACAGTTAACGGGATTTGAATATCTTACCCATCATGCGATTCCAAATTTTTATTTCCACATAACCACTGCCTATGCGATTCTAAGGCACAACGGAATTGAAATTGGAAAAAAAGATTATTTAGGGGATATGCCGTTTAAGACATAAAATTTACATCCCTGGATTTCCCCAAAATCCCTTTTCCCATCACAACCGTTATCCTACCGAAAACCGTTAAAAATGGTTCAACCGCAATTCTGGAACGTTTTTAACGGAAAAATTCAAATTTTTTTCTAAGCTAATGGAAATTAGCTGTCTTCGAACGATTGCCAAATCGACATTATCATTTCCGAATATTTTTATATATTTTAGGCGAAAAATTTGCATGCGAATCAAAAACAAAATCTACCTGCTTTCTTTCCTAACTCTGTTCACAAGCAATTGCGTATTATTTTCTCCCGAAAGCGCTAAAACAGACTTTAGCATCTTTGCGTTCTTATTTGGACTCGTCGGTGGATCTCCTTCCTCAACCCAAAACCTAACTCCTGGCACCGCAGTAGATTTGTCAGGTGATGGAAAACCTGATGGAACCTTAGTGGATTCTGACGGGGACGGTGTTTCCGATGGAATCAATCTTACCGGTGGAACCACGCCCAATCTGCTTTTGCTCGACACCAATGGAGATGGAATCCCGGATGCTGTGGATTCTAATGGAGATGGTTTACCGGATTATTATATCAGCCCAAACCCTCCTGGTTTTTTAACCACTGGACCAGGGGGAACGGGAAATCCTGTTGTTATCATCGTCGATGGTAGCAGCAATCCAATTGGATTCGATACCGATGGGGATGGAACACCGAATGATACAGCTATAGTTACCATTTTAAGTGATACCACACCCCCTACCATCACCAGTTCTTTGTTAACCGGAACTTTTTCTACTACACAAACCACCACTCTCACTTGTGCTGACAACAAAGCACCAGGTTCTATTGTTTATACTCTGGATACAACGGCTCCAACTTTTGTTCCCAAGAATGGTGTGATCATTGCCACTTCTTCCAAAGCAGTGTCCCTATCAACCGAAGGAACTCACACTCTCAATGCAATTTGTAGAGATCGTGCCGGAAATCTATCCACACCGATTAGCATCGTTTATACGATCGATACCAAAATTCCAGCTCTTACTCTTGTCAGCCAATCTTCTCTTGCGATTAGTGCATCAGCAAATGCGATTGCAAACTCTACTGCCACTTGGCGATCCGATCGTTCCGGTTCTTTTACTGTTCGAGAAGGAAGTTCTTGTGAAACAGGAACCATCGCGACTACGGGATCGGTCACTGCCAATGTAGACCAAGGATTTATCCGTTCTCATTCCCACTTCACTGGTGAAGGCACAAAGACCTATCGAATCTGTGTAACAGGTTCTAATGGACTTGTTGGATTTACCTCTATTACTCTTCAAAGAGATGATACAGCACCTGTGGTGAGTGCAGATCCAGGTGCCGGAAACTATGGAACAGCGACATCCGTTTCTCTTTCCTGTTCCGATACGGGTGGTGCTGGTTGTGATCAGATTGCCTATGCAGTGCAGACAGGTTCAAGTCCCACTAACCCTGCCATCCAAGGAACGACTGGAACCGTAAGCAGTGGAACTTTATACGCAAGCGCCATTGCGATGAGTGACGGAGTTGTCACCTATACAAAGTTTGTGGCTCGTGACAAAGCGGGAAATGTGTCTGCTGTAAGTTCCGCAAACTATGCAGTAGACACACAAGTTGCTACCATCACGGTAAACTCTCATACGGCAACCGTCAATGGATCATCGAACGTTTCTCTTAGCTGGCAAAGTTCCAAAGCGGGATCTTACCAAATTCGTTTGGGTGGCTCTAGTTGCTCTGATGGAACCGCTCTTACCAATACAGGTTCTAATGCCAATGTTACCGGAAACATTGCGGCAACCACTGATACATCTACTACCATCGCCAACTCACAGTTTGCCGAAGGAGACAATACCATTCGGATTTGTGTGGTAAACTTAATTGGTAATTTTGGTTCCACCACTCGCAGTTCTAAAAAGGACACTACGGCGCCAGTACTAACTATGGCCTCTCCTTCTGGGTCCGGACCATTTGTATCTGGAACCCAACTCCAACTCTCTTGCTCCGATACAAATGGCTCTGGTTGTGATAAAATCATTTATACTTTAAATGGCACAGAACCAACATTTGATGGAAGTGGTGCCGTTACCAATGGGACTTTATATGCAAGTCCTGTAGCACTTTCCAACGGTAGCAACCAAGTCAAATACTTAGCTCGTGATTTAGCAGGAAATTTAAGCACAGCTGGTGACAAAAGTTTTTATGTGGGTCCACCGGATGCTCCTGCTTTTGTAGAAGCGCAAGCTGGGGGAACAAGCGCCGTAGTACAATGGTGGCCTGTGGTTGGAGCCACATCGTACACTGTGTACTATAGCGCAAGTCCTGGTGTCACAACTGCATCCTCCAGTTTTGGACCGGTGACCAATGCCAATGCAACTATTACGGGTTTAAGTAGTGGAACATTGTATTACTTTAGAGTCGTAGCAAGTAATTCTGCAGCCACAAGTGCCGTGTCTTTATTGGAAGCGATCGCATTTACAACAGCAACAGCACCTGGAATGAGTGTAACAGGAACTCATGTAGATATTTCTGCAGGACAGGGAACAAGTTCTGGTGTTTCCCCTAGCATAGTGGTTGACACTGTGAACCAAAAGCTATTAGCGATTACGAGAAATATTGAAAACTCTTCAAAACTAAGTTTGTTCCGTTGCAACTTGGATGGATCCAATTGCAGTCATATCGATATTTCTACAGGCCAAGTGATTACTGGCATTCCCAATCCTGTGATCGATCCGATCAATGGAAAACTACTGGTGGCTGCAGAAAATAGTGCCAACACTGGTAAGTTAAGTTTGTTTCGCTGTAACTTAGATGGAACTGCTTGTTCCCATACGGATATCTCTGCCGGGCAAGGGACAAATTCTGGACTAAGACCTAGTGCAGTGATTGATGCGATTAATAGAAAGTTACTGGTTGCGACATGGAATAGTGGCAACGATGGGAAACTAAGCTTATTTCGTTGTAACTTAGATGGAAGTGCGTGTACACATACAGATATCTCTGCCGGGCAAGGGACAAATTCAGGTGCGAGGCCCAACGTAATTATAGACTCTATCAGTGGGAAGTTATTGGTAACGACATGGAATAATGCCAACTCTGGAAAGTTAAGTTTATATCGCTGTAACTTAGATGGAACCGCTTGTTCCCATACGGATATCTCTGCTGGACAAGGCACTGACTCTGGAACTCTTCCCCAACCCACCATTGATACAATCAATTCAAAATTATTAGTCGTAACTCAGAATACTGCTAACGATAACAAACCAAGTTTATATCGCTGCAACTTAGATGGAACTGGGTGTTATCATACAGATATCTCCGCAGGACAAGGTTCATATTCCGGTATTTCCCCTAAGTCAATGCTTGATAGGTCTAGTGAAAAGTTATTAGTTGTGACTCGAAATAATTTTACAGGTTACAAAGCCAGTTTATTCCGTTGTAACTTAGATGGAAGTGCGTGTACGCATACAGATATCTCTGCCGGGCAAGGGACAAATTCAGGTATGGAGCCCAGTCTTACGATCGATCCAATTACTGGAAAATTACTAGTGGTGAGTCAAAATCTTGCAAACAACAGCAAACTAAGTCTCTTTATTTGGTAACCAACCCAACGATAGGCGAAAAAAGTTTAACCAAACAATCATTCAATAAATATAAATCGAAAGGAAATCAATGAAATTAAAAACAATAATCAGTATATTCTTAATTTCTACTTCAATTCTTTATGCAGAAGAATCCAAATCCAAACCAGCGACTTATGAATATGGACTGAAAGTGCAAAACATCACTTTTTTTCCTTATGAGGGGATTAGAACAGGTGGATTCAACCAATCCGAATTAAAAAACAACAAGGAACTCGTTTATTTACCTTTTTTTAAATATAGAAATACAAATAAACAGTTTGGTTTTGATTTTGATATGATTGATATTAAAATCAGTGATCCCTACTACAAAGCATTTCATTTCAACAATAGTTTATTACCTACTGCTTATAGTTTGGGAAATGTGCAAAGGCAAGAATACAGGTTCAATTTTTTCTACCTACCTCTCGAGAATCAGTTATTTTATTTTGGACTTGGTCTTTTAAAAATAGATCGATTGTACAATGTTGAAAATTATGATTTTGCTTCTTCTATCAGCCATGACAAAATTAATTCTTATGGAATTTCAATACCTCTTCGAAGTAAAATCGAATTGATAGATGGATTGGAATTAAATTTGGGTTTTGATCCTTACGTGACTTACGGAAGGAGAAATTATGTAAACCAAAGAGTGAGTAGTGTGATGTATTATGAAGATAAACCTGGTCCCTACTTTTATCTAGCAAAAACCAATCCGAATAATATCACTGAAATTTTTGGATTTCAGGCAGAGATTTCACTTTCTTATAAGTTCTATGATAACTTAAGATTATATGTTGGCTTTATAAGGAACCAATCCACAATTCGATCCATCAACTTTGACCGAACAAATTATACCTATGTAGGTGCCCAGGACCACCTGTATGTAACTAATGAAAATAAATACAATCGGTCAATTGATACACATAATTCCATTTATTTGGGAATTTCCAATACACACTAACCTACTACAATTTTAAAATGAAATATCTAATATTTATCAGTATCATTTTTTTCAGCTTTTCGATTCACTCAGAAGGAAACATTGAATCCGAATTAAACAACAAGTCAGTGGAAGAATTATCTAATGAAGAACAAAAATTAGAAAAAAATATCGAATACGAAAAGGAGAGGAAAGATAAAATTAGGAAAATCAGAATCAAAAAGGAATTCGATTCGAGTTATATTCATTCTATTTCATTACATTTATCACCTAATGCTTTACAAGGAATTAATGGATTAGCGTATCAACATATAAAGAAAACAAATCCATATGATATATATGTACCAAACGAATACGATGAACAAGATAATTCCAATAGAAATATATCTGTTTTTGCTTCCTACTTCTATCTTCCAAAGAACCTGGGTATTGACTTTTATTCAATCTCAATTGCCTCAAACCCGAGTGGATTTGCGATGAATCCATCCAATCTTGAGTTGGATAGTATTAGAGATTCCAAAAGAAAGTCTTCGTCTACAATACTAGTTTATAAAATGTTCAACACGACAGAAAGTTTTGCTTTTGGTATTATTGGTGGACTTACTTATCAAAATGAAGAATATTTCTTCCAAAGAAATTCCATACATTCATTAGGTTTATTTGAAAACTCACAAGAGTTTTCTGGATGGGGTCCTGAAATTGGTTTTAGACTTAAATGGAAAATTATGGAATGGTTAACAGTTTCAAATAACCTCACTTTCATTCATACAGAAAATAATTACAAATATTCGCATAGGTACATTTCAAATGATTATAGCTATTATAGTAATGCATATTCTGATTTCGATAATCCGGTTTTCAGGTTAAACGCAAATAACAACGGGTTTGCAAAAGGCACATTACAGACCGATGGATTTAGAAATTTTACTAACTTCGATATTCCTATTTCCGAAAATACTGCAATCAATTTTGGACTCATGTTATTAATGCAGCGATTGACAATTTCAAATTTTGAAGCAAAAATGCTCCTTTCCTCTAAACTAGATGAAAATACTAAAAATTCTCAGATAATAAACACCTTCCTATTTTATGACAATATCAAAAATCAATATACATTTTATAATGCTATCACAGTCGGATTGACTTTAAAGTATTAGATTTGACAGAGAATAGAACCTAATACACGTTATCCAGTGATTACAAAATAGTTCGATACTCTAAAAATGAATAATCTCAAAACAGTCTATTTAATTTTATTTATAAACTAAAAGTAGAAAAACACTTTACAAGGTATTGAAGCATGTTTCATTAAATTCAATTTCTATGGAGCCAACTGTCATTGAATACAAACCTCAAACACAACTTACTCGTTACGTTGAGAGTTATCTTCTCATTCAATGCGATGAAAATTTCAGTAAGTCAATCATTCCTCACCATTCGTTTGTTTTGACCATCAAACTCAAAGGGAATCATCACTATCGGATGAATTCAGATTTTGATAGTTTACCAACCATTTCCCTCTCAGGCCTCCGTAAAACAGTAAAACACAACGCACTTTCGAAGGGAAGTGAGATTATAATTGTGAAGTTCCAACCTTGGGGTGCTTTTTCTTTTTTCAACAGGCCGATGTATGAACTAAATCAGATCGGAACTTCCGGATACGAACTATTTAATAAAATGGATCTAGATGAGTTGCAGTCAAGGTTACAGGAAGCAAGGGACAATCGTTTAAAGATCGAACAACTTGAAAACTTTTTATTGAGAGCGGTTAAAAATCAAAATATCAATCCAAGAATCGTCGAATCGATTTCACAAATGAAAGCTTCGCAGGGCAAAATCAAAATCCAAGAGATAGCCTCTATTGTGAATTTAAGTGTAGATACTTTTGAAAAAAAATTTCGAGAAATTACCGGAGTCACTCCCAAAAGAATTTCATCCATCATTCGTATGAGTTCGGTGGTTCGAGAAATTCCTAAATATACTTCATTTACCAGACTCGCTTACGATTTCGGATATTTCGACCAATCACATTTTATCAAAGAATTCAAATCCTTCACCGGCAAAACACCCACACAATTTTTGGTTTAAAAAATTCTTTTATCCTGATTTTTTACAATCCCTCCTTTGAAAAATTCGCTATAAATTAGATTACTAATTTCCCAAAGGAAGATTGTATATGTTAGAAAGTTTATTTAGTTTGAATTGGATTGCCATTGTACTGGCAATCTTGGTCTATTCTTTTCTAGGGTTTATTTGGTTTACCATTTTACTCAAAAGACTGTATCGAATTTCTCTAGGGAAAGAGAACGAAACAGAACAACCCCCAAATGCGATTTTCATTCTTGGACCCATGGTTTGTATCATTGTGATCACAATTACCACAGCCATCTTATTTTCTAGATTAGAAATCGATCAAACGATTGATGCACTGGCTTGGGGAAGTTTTATTGGAATCGGTTATTTATCTGCAAATACGATGAATATTGCCATCAATCCAAACATTCCAAAACCAATCTTGTATGGAGTAATTTCTAGCACCTACCATTTGGTGGGAATCAATCTCGTTTCTTTGCTACTAGTCCAAAAGTTTTAAAGACTTGATTAATGATTTGGCGAGTTGCAGGGGAGGTTCCTACCTTCCCTACGCCAAATTTGCCATCCATTAGGTTTATCTTGATGAGGTCTGAACTAAACAAAAGTGAAACGGAAGCACACCTCGTTAAAGCCCGATCAGTTTCAAAAACAGCTTGCAACTAACAAATTCGAAACGACGATAGACTAACGAACAATCTTTTAAATTAAATCTATGAAATTCCAAAAAATAATCAGTATATTCTTAATTTCTACTTCAATTCTTTATGCAGAAGAATCCAAACCCAAGCCAGCGACTTTTGAATATGGACTGAAAGTGCAAAATATCACTTACTTTCCTTATGAAACAAATACAGTGGATGCTTCCCAAAAATCAGATTTGAAAAACAATAAAGACTTGGTGTACTTACCGTTCTTTAAATATAGAAACACAAATAACAAATTTGGATTTGATTTTGATATGACTAATATAAAAATCAGCGATCCTTATTATCAAGTACAAAGTCTTTTTTCCAGACTTATCCCTTACGCATATACTTACGGAAATGTACAAAGACAAGAATATCGTCTCAACTTTTTTTATCTACCTTTCGATAATCAAATTTTCTACTTGGGACTTGGTTTATTAAAGATTGATCGATTGTACAATGTTGAAAACTACGATGTGGCCACATACATTTACTCAGACAAAATCAATTCCTATGGAATTTCAGTACCTCTTCGAAGTAATATTCAATTTTTTGATCGTTTCTCTCTGAATTTAGGATTCGATCCATACGTTTCCTACGGACGCAGAAGTTATGTGAACCAAAGGACGGGATATAGTTATTACATGGATGACCGTTTTGGTCCTTACTTTTTTACATCCAGAACCAATCCAAACAATGTTACAGAAATCTTAGGTTATCAGGCTGAAGTTTCATTGTCTTATCAGTTTTATGATAATCTCAAAATCTATATAGGTTTCAGCAGAAACCAATCGATCATCCGATCGAAAAATTTTGACCAAACCAATTTCTCTTATTATGGAACAAGGAACTTACTTCTTGTCTCTCATGGATCTTCAACTGAAAGATTGATTGATACATACAATTCTATTTATTTCGGAGTTTCGAATACACATTAACGATATATTTTCGCGCCAGGGATCTGAAGGGCTTGGCCTTCCATGCCTTTAGATTTACTCTTTGTTTATCTAAAGACAATGGAAGGCGGGAGCGTTTAGCGCACCCCGGAGGAGCCCGATCGGTTTTGGAAAAAACATTTTGCAACTAACAAATGCGAGGCGTCCAAATTTCTCCAAAAAAAAATAACTTCTGATTTGTATCAGTGCATCAAATTCAAAAAAAAAGCCACTCTAGGAATTTCCTCCTTAAGTGGCTTTTTACCTTTGATCCCTTCGATTTACCAACTCACAACCGCAAGTTGGTAAAGTTCATAAAGATCAATCTGTCTTTTAAAACTTAAGCTACTGGACCGTATTGGCTGTAGTCAAATTCTTTAGAACCAGTAAGGTATTTTTTGTAGTTCTCAACAAATTGTTTCGCAAGGTCAGCGGCAGTTTTGTCATAGTCTTCTTTGTTTTCCCAAGCGTTACGTGGGTTGAGGATATGTGAATCCACACCTTCGATTGTTTTTGGGAAAGACACTTGGAATACAGGGTGTTTTTCAAACTCAGATTTTTCAATGTTTCCGTTGAGGATTTCATTGATGATTTGGCGAGTTGCAGGAAGGTTCATACGTTTTCCCACTCCATACTTTCCACCAACAAGACCTGTGTTGATCAGGTATGCATTTACTTGGTGTTTTTTCATTTTTTCACCGAGTAATTTTGCATAGTATGTTGGGTGAAGAGTCATAAACGCCTGACCAAAACAAGCTGAGAAAGTTGCTTGTGGTTCTTTCACACCGCGCTCAGTTCCTGCAACCTTCGCTGTGTAACCAGAAAGGAAGTGATACATTGCTTGTTCGATAGAAAGTTTAGAAACCGCAGGAAGAACACCATAAGCATCATAAGTAAGGAAGATCACAGTGTTTGGGTGACCTGCTTTTGATCCTGGTTGGATGTTGTCGATGTGGAAGATTGGGTAAGAAACTCGAGTGTTTTCTGTTTTTGCTGCAGAAGAGTAATCTACCTTCTTAGTTGCCGCATCAAATACTACGTTTTCAAGAAGTGCATCACGACGAATCGCTGCATAGATTTCTGGTTCTGTTTTTGGATCTAAATTGATGGTTTTTGCATAACATCCACCTTCAATGTTGAAGATACCGTTGTCATCCCAACCATGTTCATCATCACCGATGAGTTTGCGGTGTGGGTCTGTGGAAAGAGTTGTTTTTCCTGTTCCAGAAAGACCAAAGAAAAGTGCACTATCTCCATCCTTACCAACGTTTGCAGAACAGTGCATAGTGAGCACGTTCTTAAGTGGCAAGTAGTAGTTCATAACGGAGAAGATACCTTTTTTCATCTCTCCACCGTATTCAGTTCCACCGATGATACAGATTTTTTTTGCTAAGTGGAAGATCACAAATACATCGGAGTTAAGGCCGTGTTCTTTGTATTTTGTGTTTTTGTAACCAGAAGCGTTGATGATTGTAAATTCTGGATCTAATTTTGCGAGTTCTTCTTTCGTAGGGCGAAGGAACATGTTTGTGCAGAAATGGTGTTGCCAAGCTCTTTCGGTTACCACACGGAGAGAGATACGTGTGTCATCGTTGGTTCCAGCGTGACCATCAAAAACATAAAGTTTTTTGTTATCGAGAAATTTGGTAACTTCTGCATAAAGTTCTGTGAAGATGGCTTCTGAAACCTTTGTGTTGACCGGTCCCCACCAAATGTTGTTTTGGGAAGAAGGTTCATCGACAAAGTATTTGTCTTTAGGGGAGCGACCCGTAAAAATCCCGGTATCTACCATCATCGTTCCGTTATCGGAAGTTACGCCTTCTTTGTTGTTCAATTCGTGCTGGTAAATTTCTTCGTAAGATAAGTTATGGAAGACTTCGGATGGTTTAAGGCCTAATTCAGCAAGGCCGCGCAGATTAGTAGATACTGACATGGATCTCTCCTCGATTTCACTTTGTGTTTTTCTAGCTTCTTATTTTGCGAGTCGGTGTCAATAACAGAAAATGAAGATTCTCCACGCATCAGCAGAATATTTTCCCTACATCAAGATGGGAGGGCTTGCCGACATGCTCGCTTCTCTCACGAAAGAACAAGCCAAGACGGAAGAAGTTTATGTCGCATTACCATATATTGGTGGTTTGGGGAAGTCACCCCAGTGGACAGGCCGAGAGTATCCAGCCCTCCTCCCAAATGATGCCAAAACAGATTCTCTGGTAGTTTCGATTTTAAAGAATTCTAAATTTTTAGAAGCAGAAGAGTCCGGTGTGAAATTGTATTTTTTCCAATCGGATCTTTTCCAATCTTTAAATTCCGTCTATGGACACGCAGAAGAACACTTTCGGTTTGCGATGTTCTCATACGCTTGTTATGCCTTAAGCCAAATTCTGAAGGTGGATGTTTTTCATGCCCACGATTGGCATACAGCCATTGCCCTTACTTTGCAAAAAGATTCTGCAAATCCAATCCCCAGTGTTTTCACAATACATAACTTAGCCTACCAAGGAGATCATCCGTTTTGGATGACTGGATTTTTAAAAGAGGAACCATTTCGACTCATCACAAGTCCCTTTGACCATGATGGAAAATGTAATTATATGAAGGCGGGGATTCTCTCGGCTGACAAAATCACTACAGTAAGTCCTGGTTATAGAGAAGAAACACTCAGTGAACCCAATGGATTTGGTCTCAGTTATTGTTTACAACAAAGATCTGGCGATTACCGAGGGATTTTAAATGGAATCGATTCAGAGGAATGGAATCCCAATAAAGACAAACGAATTTACAAAACCTACTCCGCCAAAGATTGGAAAGAAGGAAAATTAAAAAACAAAACAGAACTATTCAAAGAAATAGGACGACCCTCTTTACCTCTTGATGTCCCTTTGGTTGGTCTTATCGGAAGACTCACTCACCAAAAAGGATTTCCTACTTTTTTACAGGCATTCTCCGAAAGACGACACCTACCACATCGTTATGTGGTTCTTGGTTCAGGGGAACCGGAAATGGAAAAAACATTCTACTATCTTTCCGATTCCCTTCCGGATATATTTTATTTTTATAAAGGATATAACGAAAGTTTGGCTCATAAAATCGAAGCCGCGAGTGATTTTTTTCTAATGCCATCGCTCTTTGAACCTTGTGGCCTCAACCAAATGTACAGCCATAACTACGGAACCATTCCGATTGTATCTCGTGTGGGTGGGTTAAGGGATACAGTGGAAGAATCAAACATTCCAACATACAAAACAGGGATTGTATTTGAACCAAATGACGCAGGTTCGCTGGGATATGCTCTGGAACGGGCCAAGGATATATTTGGTTCACAAGAAAGAGACATTGTAGTGAAAAACATTATGGATCTGGATTGGAGTTGGAAAAAAAGAAAATTAGAATATGATTTAGTTTATACAAAAGCAATTGAACTAAAAATATAATTTATTTCCCTATACAATTAAGAAGTACAAACCTTTGAGCTGTTACTTATAGATATGAGAATTTATTTTTTCCCCTTCCTATTTGCTGTTCTACTCATATCTTCTTGTAAACTCAATCTAAACAACCCCAGTGATCCCGCTTCTAGTGATTTTTTCCTAACCAATCTCATCAGAGCTTATTTATTATCTGATCCTTGCCTTAATTTTCAAACCTGGAAAAAAACTTATGGAACAGGAACAAAAAAAACAACCGGTTCCGATTTACTGATCCTATCCAATGGGGACTATTTAATCTCAGGGGTTACGCAGGAATATTTGGTTCCTGGTTCTTCCGCCGGGGTTGCCCATGGCTTTGAAGGAGATGTGGGAATCACTCTGAATACATTTTTAATGAGAGTCTCCCATACAAACGGAGAAATCCTTTGGGTTGATTACCTGGGCGAAGCAGTAGACGAAGTAACATACAAACCGAAATTAAGAAAGTATCCGAATGGAGACATCTCTGTTGCTTTGATTGTAACAGGTTACGAACAAGCCGGCGGTCCCCTCAATGCCAAATCAGGTATGGGAATTCCTTCCCTTTTTGTAGGGAGGATTCGTGAAAACGGAACACGCGTTTGGTTTACCTATTTCGATTCAAATAGTATCGGCAATTTTGTTGTTTCAGCGATGGATACATCAAACAACTTACACGTGTTTATTGAAAATACAGGTGGTAGTGGTCATGCTTCTTTTGGAGATGGACCAACTATTATTAATTCAACTTCAGGTGGTGAGTCTGACTCAGACTTCATTCACTTAGCCGTTGGTGAAAATGGCCCCATGTTATTCCAACGTTACTTTAGCAGTGGTGGAGATGATTTTATTTTTGGGGCAGAAGCCAATGCAAGCGGACTTTTCATCACTGGTGGAACAAATCAAAGTGTAAGTGGAACCATACATCCTTATGCTGATTCTCAAATGCCGTTTGTGATGAAACTGAATGAAGCTGATGGAACTATTTTATGGTATTCTTATTTGGGAACTACCGACGAAGGTGGGTATGGAGATCCCAATCGTTTCCTTGTGAAAGATGATTCCATCTATACCATCACCTCTGGTAGGTATACGTATGGAAGTCCAGCAGAACCGTTGGTCGCAAGCAATGGAACCATCAAACACTATATCTTCTCTAAATTCAATGTGAGTGGTGCTCTCCTTTGGAATTCTTTTTTGGGAAGTGCTACGGAAAGCATTTTGGAAATGACGGAATCAGAACCCCTCTGGCTATCTTCTTCACAATTACTCATGCGAACACAAGCCTCTTCTTCTACTGGCCAGTATTCCTCTGCACCTGATTCTACCACTGGCAATGGATCAGGTTCCTATCAACTAGCAGATATTTTTATCAATCCACAATCGGGAACTTTCAATAGATTTCATTATTCGTCTAACTTAACTTCTCCGGCACAAGAAAGAACGGAAGTGATGCGAGAAGTATGTTCAGGAAAACTCGCTCGTTTGAATTATACAAAATTTACTACCGCACCAAATCCCATTCCCACACAGATTTCTATCGAGAATGTAAGTTTGCCTTAAATACAAAAAGTTTAAGGCGCCTCGAATGGGTTAGGTGGCCGTTACAAAAACCTATCACCGACCAGGCTCCTCCGGGGTGCGCGTTCGCTCCCGTCTCACCCTTATCGGGTGAGACCATAGCCCTTCAGATCCTTGGCGTAGGGATTGGTTACCAGATAAAGAGAGAAGGTTTTCCGTTATTGGAACTATTACGACTGGTTACTATAAATTTCCCATTGATGGGATCTAAAATCATCCTGAGGTCGCTAACTTCCCCTTGTCCTGCAGAAATATCTGTATGAGAACAACTAGTTCCATCTAGATTGCACCTGAATAAACTGAGCTTAGACTGATTCGCTGCATTACGTGAGATAACTAACAACTTTCCATTGATATGATCGATTAGGGCACTAGGATTAGAGCCGGAAAGATTCCCTTGTCCTACAGAAATATCTGTATGGGAACAACCAGTTCCATCTAGATTGCACCTGAATAGACCCGGTTTGGAACTATTCGCTCCATTGGAGGTGACAACCAACAACTTTCCATTGATGCGATCGATGAGAGCATTGGGACCTAGACCAGAATTAGTTCCTTGTCCTGCAGAAATATCTGTATGGGAACAACTAGTTCCGTCTAGATTACATCTGAATAGACTCGGCTTTTCGTTATTGGCTCCATTCGAGGTGACAGCCAACAGCTTTCCATTCACATGATCGATCACTACGCTGAATAAACTCAACGCAGGAGTATTCGCCAATTGCCCGGCGGAGATATCCGTAAAGGTGCAATTAGTTCCATCTAGATTACATCTATACAGACTTGGTTTTTCTTTATTTGCAGAATGACGTGTAACAACCAATAATTTTCGACTGACATGGTCAATGACGGCACTGGGGTAAAAACCTGAATTAGTCCCTTGCCCTGCCGAGATATCTACGTGCAACTAGTCCCATCTAGATTGCACTTGAATAGACCGAGTTTGGAGTCATTCGCATAATTTTGAGCGGGAACCAACAATTTTCCGTTGATATGATCGATGACGGGACTGGCGAAAAGAGCCGCATTAAACCCTTGCCCTGCCGAAATATCTGTATGAGAACAACTAGTTCCATCTAGGTTACACCTGAATAGACTGAGCTTAGAGTCATTCGCTTCATTTAAAGTGACGACCAATAACTTACCATTGATATAGTCAATGATTGGATTTGGTAACCTACCAGAATTAGTCCCTTTTCCCACAGAGATATCCACATGAGTTCCCGTCGTACTGGTTCCTAGTGGTGTTGTCGTTGTATATGCCATAACATCCAATAAAGAAACAACGCTGGAAACCCCACTTTTATTTGCTACGACTCGAAAGTAATACAATACCCCACCAGTTAACCCAGTGACCATGGATTTGTTACTGGTCCAAAACTTGTCGATGCCGTAGTTACACCGGGGCTTGTGCTGTAGTACACTGTGTACGATGTAGCACCGGCGACTGGCCACCACTGGACGAAGGCACTCGTGCCTCCAGCCTGGGCTGTAACGAAAGCCGGAGCATCAGGAGGATCAATCGTATAGACGATGCTAATCGGTATGGAAACATTCCCAGCTAAGTCCCGACAGATGGCTTGCAGTGTATAAGTTCCTTCCATTGAAAGAGATACTGCTTGTGAAGATTTGGTGATGACGGTTCCAGTCTTTGGAAAGAAGGCAGGAGTTGTCCCATCCAAAGTGTAAACAATGAAACCAGGTGCTTTGTTATCAGAACAAGTGAGGGTGGTAGTTTGTGTTGTGGAAAAAGTACCAGCTGACAAAGAACTAGTGATGGTGGGTGGAGTGGTATCACTTAAAATGGTAACAATAGCTGTGTCATTCGGTGTTCCATCCCCATCGGTATCAAACCCTAGCGGGTTTCCATTACTATCCACAATGATGACAACAGGATTTCCGGTTCCCCCAGGAGCCGTGGTAAGAAAACCAGGAGGGTTCGGACTAATATAATAATCCGGCAAACCGTCACCATTAGAATCTACCGCATCCGGGATCCCGTCTCCATTGGTATCAATTAGGAGAAGGTTTGGCGCGGTTCTACCGGTAAGGATAATTCCATCAGAAATGCCATCTCCATCAGAATCAACGAGAGTTCCATCAGGACTTCCATCACCTGACAAATCCACTGCGGTGCCCGGGCTTAGGTTCTGGGAAGAAGAAGGGGAACCACCAACTAAACCAAATAAAAAGGCAAAGGAGCTAAAGTCTGTTTGAGATTTACCTTCTGGAAATAACAAAACACAATGGCTAAAAAATAGAATTAGAATAGAAAAAAGGCAGTTTTTATACTGAATCTGCATATTGAGCTTCGCCAAACAATTACAAGAATATTCAAAAATAATAATAAATTCTTAAACGAATCAAATGAACAGCTAATTTTCATTAGTTTGTAAAAAATAATTTAACGCTAAAAATGATTAGAAAATACAATTTCGAAAATAAAAATACGAGATAACAGCCGTGATAGGGAATGATCTCCTTGTTATATGCTGGGAACGAATATTCCCAAGTTGTGGATATCCAAAAATCTGCAAGAATCAACATCTAGTCCCCACTCACAACTAGGATTCATCACAATCCCTAAATGATTTTTCTTTCAAAAACTCACAAATGACTTGTGAATCCTTTCGTTTCTGTTCTCTTTTAGACTCTAAATTCAATAATTAATTTCCGATTTACTTTAACGATGGATGGAACTAGAAAACTCATGGCCCTGCATTCAAAAACACGTAAGTGCATCTTTCTATTTCTAAGTCTTTTGGTATTCGGTTTCTTCTTTGGTCACTGCAAACTAGATTTAAACAATCCGAGTGATCCAAGATCCAGAAGTTATTTTGAGACAGCCCTTTGGAATGCATATTTGAATTCCCTATGCAGTCCAAACGTTCGTGGAAGTTTTCCATTGGGAAGTGGGAATACTTTAATAGTACCACTTTCGATCAAAGCATTAAGGAGCGGGAACACTGTTGTCACAGCCTTGACCCAGGAGCCACTAGTTTGGAGTGGAACTTCCAATGGAATCCACACCAACCACCAAAATGCAGTTTTGAATGGTGTTGTTTTTGTCATTGATAAAAGTTTTTCTCGCATTCTTTGGTTAGACTATATAGGAGAAATGAGTTACGGGGTAGAAGATTGGCCAACACCAGAAGTCATTTCTGTTGATGAGTTTTCCAATGGTGATTTGGGTTTCTTTGCTTTAGTCAATGGAACCGGAAGAACTGGTACACTGAATGCAAAATCAGGTACGGTTGCATTTTTTCTTTCTAGGTACAACCAGTACTCTGGCGAAATCGTTTGGCAAGGATATGTAAACAAAGACAATACAAGGATGACTACCAAAGGTTATGCTATGACGATCACTCCGTTGGATCAAATGGCAATTCTATACCAAGGAATATCCGAAGCAACCACACCAACAAGTGACTCAACTGGCCTTAGTTTTCCAGGTTTGCCTTCACCTTCCACTAGTTCTAATTCTACTATTGTCAGCCAGAAAGAAATCGGAATCGCCTTAATCAGTGGTAATGGATCAGGAATTAGCCAAAGATTTTTACCGAATATAGGAACCAATACTGAAGCTTTATTTTTTAAATCATATTCTGATAAACTCTTAATCGCAGGGAATACATCCAATGAGTTTATTTCATTTTCTGGTCATCCCAGGTTAAATGAAGAAAGAGGTTTCTACGGGATTATAAATTCTTCTCTTAGCTTAGATGCAGTTAGTTACTACGGTCCGACTACTGCCTCCACATCGTTTAATTTTCAAAAATCACTTTTTGTGAATGGTGAGATTTTTCTTGCAGGTAAAATAAACCAACCAGATTCCACACCGAATACGATCCATCCATACCAAGGTACTTCTGGTAGAAGAAACTATCAAATTTTAAAACCAGATCGAAGCTCTACCAGTTTACTTTGGAGTCAATACTTAGGGACTACCAGCTATAATGTTCCAGATGTTCTTCCCGGAAATCTTAGTTATAATAGTTCGCGTGGGGAAGTGGTAGGGAACCTGCTCACAGTGGATAATGGAACTCCGTATACAGGAATCTCATCCGATATCCTTTCCGGATCAGTTGTAAACGCACTCGGCCAAGCTAGATTAAAAATGAATCCTACAACAGGTGCCTTCCATCAAATTCAATTGTATGAAGGGAGTTCTGATGTGACAGGAAACAACGGAAGATTTATTTCGAACCAAACAGAAATTTGTTCAGGAAGAATGGTAACGGCTTTTAGTTTATTTACTTCCTTTTCCACGATTGCCACAGCACGCTCGTTGGAAATTTCAACACGCCCTGCCGCCGAAGAACCATAAACCATCCAAGATTTACCTACAAAACTTCGGGATTCAACCCAAAAAGTTTAAAAAATAAACATAAAACTACGAAATTTTAGTATATTAATGCACATTTAAAACAAAAGATATATATAATATATTAATATACTAATTTAATAACAGAAATCAAATACGTGAATCAAAAAACGAATTCCTATGTTCTAGAAATAGATATATCCTATAGGGATTTCCATCAAAAACTTGAGAAAAATCACCCTTCTTTTTCAATGACTTTATAAAGATAAAAATTTCTTTTAAAAAAGGAATTTAGTTTGGTTATGGAAAAACAATCACTTGTAAGAGGGAAGTTTCACACGCTTCTTATTTTATCAATCCTTATCATACAGTTTCAATACTGTAAACTGGATCTCAATAATCCCAAAGACCCAATGTCAAAAAGTTTTATGGAAACTTTTCTTTGGGAATCGTATCTAAATAGTCTTTGCACACCCAACTTAAGAGGAGAAGTCAAATTAGGTTCGGGATCTGGCCAAGTCTACGCATACGATCTTCTCAAATTAAAAAACGGTAATTTGGTTGTTTTAGGAGCCACAAACGAAGCTCTTGTTTGGAGTGGCGGATCCGGTGTGGGAAAAAATTATTCTTTCACCATTGGGCCTCAATTTTTTGTATTCCTTGTTAACGGAAAGACCTTTCAAATTGAATGGTTGGATTATTTGGGTGTACTGGGTTCGGGTTTCAACTCAAACGTTTCCCACATTCCACATTTAGCTGAATTTGCTAACGGTGATTTTGTGGTAAAAACTTACGTATATTCAACGCAAAACACTCCTATACCAATCTCGGAAAAATTCAACGAGGACTCTATGTTCTTCGTACGATTCGACCAAAAGGGAAATCGAATTTGGCAAACCTATTTGGATAAAGGGAACGAATCTTTAGACAACTCTTTTTCTCCCATCGTTGTTGATCAAAACGATAACATTCACTACTTCTTTGCAACCACTAGCACCTATTATGAATCCATCGGGTTTTCTGAATTTCCCCCTGCGGAACAAGCTTCTGCTGGAGGAAGTGTCATCGAAACGGGTTGGGCTCTCATTAGCGGAAACGGGTACCCAATTCGGCAAAAATACCTGACAGGAGAGTATGGTACCACCATTGCCATCCGATCCGCAGTTCTTGGCCCACACCGAAATATTGTACTTGCTGGCACCGCAACGGGCAATCTCGTCGGACTTTCGGGCCACCCATACCCTAATTATAGCCTCTTTCGACCCATCACCATCAACTTATCTGTCGATAATTTCGGGATCTCTAACGTGAGTTATTTGGGATCAAATAACTCAGCCATAAGTAATGCCTTGATGTCTTCTCTCATTGCTGGTGAAGATGGTTTTTTTGGTGGTGGCCACTATTACGAGAATTACGGAAATCCTGTTTTGCCGGCAGTGAGTAATGATTTTCGCAATTTTATTTTCTTTAAGACCGATTGGTCCGGAAATCCACTTTGGTATACATTTGTGAGTACACTCGATGACGGTGTTTCCGATGTTTACCCATCGGTTTCTTATCTTGGGGACAACCAATTCCGAGCGAAACTCTTAGGTATGGAATCAGATGTCCGTTATACGAGCCTAAACAACATAGAATCAGGCCCAGGGACTGGTGCCAACCAAAGCCTCACAGTCCGTTTGGACCAAACAGGTAAGTTTACGAAGGCGTATTATGAGACAAATGCAACGGAAACAGGGTTCTCTGCAGGGATAGAAGCCAGAGCCTGTGAAGTCTGCCAAGGTAGGTTAGTGCGGCTGGATACAGTTGTGACACTCCCTAGCAGTACCCGGTATCTCCAACTCTCCACTCGTCCTGCAAAAGAAGAACCTTAGTTTTCACATTGTTTGTTGCGAAAACCAGAGGGCTTTCGCGACAAACTGATTTATCAATCCCAACTATGATTTGTTTTGCGGCCAGAAATTCCCAATGTGCCAGTACCTGTGACTGACCCAGCACTCCCTTCTGTACCTAATTCAAATTGTGAATTAGAAAGTGTGTAGGAACTTCCGGTGACAGAATAAACTCCTATGGAATGCCCTCCATTGCCTGCATAGGAATGGCGGGCAGAGCCGCCTGCACCTGCTAGCCCCGTTTTAAAAGTATTATCATTTGCAGAAAGACTCGTTACCGATTTCAAAACGAGAGCAATCGAAGATCCCCCACCACCTGCACTTCCATCTCCACCATTGCCACCTTTTCCTCCAGGAGATCCATCACCTCCTCTACCCACTTCACCGGTACACAAAATAATACCTAATCCCTTGTCTCCGCCTAAACCACCATCGCCTCCATTTCCAGCCTTCCCCCCATTGCCCGCTGAGCCTGAAATCAATTTTGTATGATCGATGAGAACTTCATCCAACTCCAACAAAACAACAGCAAAAGAACCACCGCCACCTTGGCTTGCCGTTCCTTTCAAACCACCACTACCAGCAGCACCTCCACCGCCTGCTCCATTACCAGTTCCTTTGTTACACATGAAAGAACAATGTTGGCCTCCACCTCCGCCTCCCCCGCTACCGGGAACACCATTCGAACCATCTATCCCATCACTACCGTTAGCTGGTTGGTAATAAGGAAAAAATGTACCTATGTTAGTGCCTGAAAATGAACCTTGTGATCCAGTGGCCCCATGTTGGACGGCACAAGTTGGGCTGAGGCCAGCAGCTCCAGGATCTCCCGTACCACCGCCGACACCTCCACAGGAACCTAATCCAGTGATTCCATTTTCGCTAGCTTGTCCACCCCGACCTCCCGCAAAACCATTCAAACTAGAAAGGGTCGGATGTTCTCCACCTGAACCACCAGAAGCATTAGGATGGGAAACATCACAATTTCCGCTGAGCCCATTACCACCCTTTCCTCCTGCCACACCACTGTTCCCATTCGTTCCATCGTTACCATGACTTGCATCTCCAGAACGAATTTCGGAACTTTCAATCCTTAGTTTTGAGAGGTTAAATGCTAAAACACCTATACTAGATCCTGGAGTGGTAGATTTACCATTGAAAACTGATCCTGCATTTAAAGTTAAATTCTTTAATAGAAGTTTGGCGGTTCCGTTCGTGATTAAAATTACATAAGAACTTTCGTTCGATGCTTCTGAATTTTTCGCTGTGATATTAAACCCTGAAAGTTCAGCATCACCGTTCAAATTCGAATACATAAGACCGATACGATTTGTTTTCCATTTTGTGGGATTTTGTACTTCGTCACGAACCCAACTAGAAGTATAACCACCAAATATACTAACTCCAGATTTTACATTTAATGTTGCCGTTTCTTCTTCATAAGAGGCGTTACTAGATCGAGTTGAAACACAAATAGCGTTACCAGAAGAAACAAGATCCATAGCCTTCCGAATGGTTTTTACAGGAAATGCCTTCGAACCATCATTAGAATCTTGGCCTGAATCTCCACTTACATAAAAGGCTCCTGTCTCAGTGACACAAACATCATTGGATGGTGCAGAAGGAGTTGGAGTTCCATCAACAGGTGGTACCAAGGGATCATTAAGATTTTCTGGCTGACCAACATTATCTGTAACCGATTGAGTCCCACCAAAGGCTAAAGCAAGTGCTGACATAGCTGATGGATTAGGTGAATTAGTTAAAAGATTACATCCTAAAAAAGTCAAAGATGTAATCAAAATGCTAAAGAAGTAAATGGATTGATTCATATAAATTTTCACTTTGTCGATTAATTTAAGAAAATCCTTCAGATTCAATACGGGACTGTCATTCGATTTTATTAGTAGTCATTTCTCCTAGAACGTTCAAAACGTTTTTGGAAGCAATTTGGAACGTTCTTAACGGAATTCTTGTATTTTTTAAATGATTAGAAATGATCTTTAATTAAAAAAACATTTTATAAGTGAGCACATTCGTAAGTTCTAATGAAAACTCTTTGATTCTTCGATTCCCGTTGACTCAACATAAAAACAAGTCACGAGACAAACAAAGTTCAGAGCTCTAGAATTTGGCCCGAATCAGAATCTTTTTTTTTATTTTTTTCTTCCCATTTTGTCACAAACGTTAAAATCAATTGTCCCAAAAGGAAAATGATTCTTTAGGAGAAATCTATGAAAGTTCTTTCACTCATTCTGACAGGCTTTGTTGCTGTCGAACATGTGTTTATTTTGGTATTGGAAATGTTCCTTTGGAAAACCGAGTTCGGAATGAAAACCTTCCAACTCACACCAGAAACAGCAGAAATCACTGCAAAACTGGCCAAAAACCAAGGCCTTTACAATGGGTTTTTGGCTGCTGGACTTTTTTGGGCCCTATTCTTTATCAAAGACCAAAACCAAAAATTCCAAACCATTTTGTTTTTCTTAATCTGTATTGTGGTCGCAGGCATTTATGGTTCTGCCACAGCAAAGTTCTCCATTCTCTTTTCACAAGGTTTGCCAGCATTCCTTGCTCTTGTTATCCATTGGATCGCTAACAAAAAATAATGATCGATGATCCGCATCTTTCTATTTTAGAAAGTTCCCTCGCTGGGAAAACAAAGGCATTGGAAGAATTAATCCAAACCTTCCAACCAAAAGTATTTTCTTTGGCTTTGAAATTTTTATGGAACCCAGAAGATGCGGAAGATGCCACTCAAGAAATTTTGGTAAAAGTGATTACCAACTTGGGTGGATTTCGTAAAGAAAGTAAACTCTCCACTTGGATTTATCGAATCGCAAGTAACCATTTAATTAATGTACAAAAATCAAAAATGGAACGACGAAAAGTACATCTCAGAGCCATCCGCGAAGAATTACACCGAACACAATCCACGTATCATCCTCCTTCTGAATTTCCAACAGTAACATTGGAAGAAGAATCTTCACCTCATGTTTCAGAACTTGTTTTACATGTCCAGGTGGCATGCACCTACTCTATGTTACAAGGTCTTTCGAGGCCATATAGAATGGCTTATCTTTTGGGAGAAGTGTTTCAAACTTCTAGCGAAGAAGGAGCTTCCGTGATGGGAATTCGTCCAGAAGCATTTCGTCAAAAATTATCAAGATCTAGAAAACAAATGGAAACATTTCTTGGAAAAGAATGTGGACTCACAAAAGCAAACAATCCTTGCCATTGCCCGAATCGAATTGGTTATGCCACTAGAGCCGGAAGAATCAAATCCTATCTCAAACTTTCGGAACAAATGAAATTAGATGGGAGATGGAAAGAAATAAAACCAATGATGGCAGATACTTCTAAGATCAGAAAGGCAGCAGAAGTATTTCGTAACCACCCAGAATATTTACCCAAAAAAAATCAGTTGGAAAACATCCGAACACTTTTACACAACAGTTTTCCACTCTCGGCTCGGTGAATTTCCATAAATTCGTTTGTAAGCTTTCGAAAAAGAAAAAGCAGACGCATAACCAACATTTTGTGCCACTTCTTCTAATCCCATATTTCCTTTTTGGAACATTTGTTTTGCTTTTTCCATTCTAAGTTTTGCTAAGTATTCCATAGGAGGAATTCCGAGTACATCTCGAAACCGATTTGCAAGATTGGCACGAGAAATTCCTGTTTCTTTCGCCAAAGATTCAATTGTCCAATCCTTAGCATATCCATTATGTAATTTTTCTAAAGCATACAAAACTTGTGTATCATGAAAGGCTTTGATCCAACCTGCTTGTGAGTTTGCATGTTGACCTAGCCACATTCGTAACATATAGTATAACAAAATATCTGTTAGTCTCTGCACAATTAAATCGGTTCCAAGATTGAGCTCCAATTCACGAGAAAGGATTTGAATGATATCTCCCAGGGCATGGTGAGCTTGGATGGTTTCATAAGGAATATGAATGTATTCTGGTAATTCTAAAAACAGTGGGTGGATGGGACCGGGGGGGACTTCATAACGAACAGAAACAAAGGTGGTCACAGGATTTTCTTTTTTCATACGAATTTCCTGATCACCTAAAAATCGTTCAATGGTAACCACTTTTGCTTTTGGATCTGATAATAATTCGTGGTTGGTCCCACGGGTGATAAAGATCAAATCTCCTTTATGTAGAGGGATCATCGTTTTGCCGATTCTCGCATAACAGCCGCCTTGTGTTACCACATGAAAACCACCACTTTTTTCACATGGGAAATGAAACCCAAAACTATCAAAAATTTGGCCTTTCGAAAGTAGGTCGTTTTTCCAACCAGCAGAAGAGAGAATATCAGAAAGTAGATCCATAACCCTTTTTCACCCAATATTCACCAAAAGTCTACCATTTTATACTTTTGGACATTTTTTTAATATTTTTCGACATAGACAGTCTATAAGTTTAAGGATATTCTAGAGGAAGAATAACGGATTCAATTCCGAAATCAAGGATAACTTATGAAAGTATTTGTATATGGCGGTTCTGGACTCGTTGGTGGCCATCTCGTAACCGAATTATTAAACGGGGGACATGAAGTCTTTGCCGGATCAAGAAAACCAGAATCTCAAAAAGGTTCCTCAAATTTGCATTGGGTATTTGCAGATTCTAGCCAACTCACAAAGGGTTTGGAAGTTTTAGAAAAAGTGGACGCCGCTTATTTTTTAAGCCCTCCAGGCCAAACCAATCAATACGAAATTTTGTCTCCTTGGATTGAAAAAGCAAAACAAGTTGGTTTAAAAAAACTTGTACTGATGACAGCAATGGGGGTAGACCATGCACCGCCAGAAGCACCATTTCGCAAAACAGAGATACTGCTCGAAGGAGCAGGGATTCCTTGGAATATCATTCGTCCGAACTGGTTTAACCAAAACTTTCATACCTTTTGGATTGCTGGGATCAAACAAGATGGAAAAATTTATTTTCCAGGTGGATCAGCAAAAACAAGTTTCATTGATGCAAGAGACATTGCTTCGGTTGCTTCTGTTCTTCTGACAACAACAAACAATGAAAACCAAGCATTTACATTGACAGGACCTGAATCTATCGATCATAACCAAGTGGCAGATCATTTAACTAAAGTAAGTGGAAAACAAATTGCTTATGTAGATGTAGATCCAAAAGTCTTTGAATCCTCTCTTGTTTCTGCTGGCCTTTCGAAAGATTACGCGGCTTTCCTTGTAATGATTGCTGGTGCTTTAAAAGAAGGATTTGCAAGTCCGATTCTAAACACTGTCAAAACTCTCACAGGAAAAGAACCAATTTCCTTTGCACAATACGCAAAAGATTTTGCAAATGCTTGGAAATAAAAACTCTACTTATGCTTTAGAACCACACCTCTATTGCAGTAAGGAAAATTTTTATTCCGCAAGTAAGATGCGGTTGGCGGCTCCGCCAGCCACATCTTCTAAGGTGTTTCTAAGAAGTAACTTCGTAAAAGGTAAAAATACAGAGCCACTGACATTTACATTGTTTTTATAAAATTTTTTAGTTGGGATTACTTTTTTCTGTTTTAAGGTGATAGGATCATAAATATGTAATCCTGAGTTTCTAACCCAAACTAATTCTCCTTCTTTCCAAAATCCCAACTTATGACCATGTGTTCCCCATTTTGTCTTTTTTACCTCAGACAGATTGTCCGTATGATACATTCGAACTTCCCCAGTATCGGCAGCAGCGATATATAAATATTTTCCGTCTTTGGAAAAACTAATTCCATAAGGAGTGGAAGGAATAGAAAATTCCGAAAAAGAATCTCCATTTATTTTATATAAATAACCAGTTGGATTTCTATTTTGAAAAGATTCCGCATAACTAGCGATCAGTATCTGTTTTGATTCTGGATGAAATTCGGGTGTATAAGGATAAAATTTTGATTTATATTCTTTTAACTTTGTCAAATTTTGATTTTGAATTTTATAAATGAAGGCAGTGACATCCGTAGATTCATTATCCTTCAAATCGGCATCCACTGCAAATACAAAGTAACCTGTGGCATCTTCCGGTGAATATCCTATACTGGCACTGATCGCAAAAGACTTCTTATCAGTCTCTGCAATTTCGTAAATCTGTTTTACCACATCAACGGTACTCGTAGCAAGATTCCATCCCATATAAAAATATCTTTTTGTATTCGTAGAATTATGTTTGTTTTCGATAACAAAACCAGCTCGACGAGTCACTTCATCATAGAATAAAAATTCATAAATAGTGAAAGGCAATCGTTTGCCGGTTGATTCTATCTTTCCAATAAATTCAGTTGGATGAGTGAGGTAATAAGTTTCCAAAGGAACTGCACGATAGATTCTCGTCTTGGATTCGATATCATAAAAATAAAATCCAGGTTCATCAAAATCAGCAGTTTTTCCTAGATAAACCCACTTACCACCGTTAACAAAGACTGGATTATCCCCTTCCACAAAGGTAGGCCTGACATTAAAGTCAGTTTTATAAGAAAACTCTGCTTCTATTTTCTGTGCAGATAAAGAAAAACCAAATACGAGAACCGAAAGGTAAAAAAGAGAGAATCGAGTCATAATTGGCTCCTAGTGTTTTGGTATGGTGGGATAAGCTACATGGTTTCCTTTTTTTTACAACTATTGTTTACAATTTTTTTCCTAAAACCGATAGGAAGATAAAAAATAAAAAGAACACTGTAACAAATATTTGTGATCAAAAAATCATCATATAAAAACTACAAATGATATCATAAACAAGATTCTATTTTATTTAATTCTACGAGTAACCAGTCTTTTGATTTAACTTCTTTACCATCAAAAAATTTGATTTGGTAAGGAGTTCCCGTGAGGAATGATTTTGAAGCAATTTTTTCGATGAAAAGTTTAGCAGTCCATTCTTTAGGATCAGGAGCAAAGAAGGATTTTTTTGCTTCTTCTAATTTATACCGTAAATGTTTTTCAGCGGCTTCTGCAGAATGTGCTTCTCCATTACGAATCAAATTTCCTTTCACTTTTCCAACTCTCAACAGAAGTTTTTCAATTTTTTGTTCTTCTGTGAACTCAGGACAAGAACCTGTTTTCCCATGGAGCAGGGAAAACTCCGCACTGGAGAAGGTAAGAGCCAACAATACAGTTCCAAAAATGTAAATACCTTTCATAAAACATCCTAGTTCTTCGAAAATTGGTGAACGAACCAATGACCGAATGATAACTTTTAGATTTTATTTTGTATAGAAAGATTTAGGAAAACTCTGACAAAATCCGCTAATTTTATGACCGGAAGTCAAATATAAATGACTAGCGGTTACTTTGAATTGACCTATAGTCAATAAGCATTTTTTTCTAGCATAATTTTTTAGATTTTCCTATATTGGAGGTATGAGTCGCATAATGGTTGCAGAACGTTCTCCCAAAAAAAGGGCTGTATTAGAAAAAGACAAACTTTCTAAACGTGCATCCATCATCCAATCAGCAGCCTTTCTTCTGCAAAAAAAAGATTGGGCAGAACTCTCTATGGATGAAGTTGCCAAACGAGCTAAAATTGCCAAAGGCACTTTATATTTATACTTCCCCACAAAAGAAGACCTTTGCCTGCGAGTACATATTGGCGATTACGAAGCTTGGTTTTTCGATATGGAAGTTTTTTTAACAGAAACAAAAACGATTGATGCAGATATTTTTTCCAAATGGTTTGTCGATTCCATGGACAGGCATGTTCGTTTTTTAAAATTACTACCGATCGTTCCGACCATCTTAGAAAAAAATGCCAGCGTCGAAACCATTCGTGAATTCAAACTTAGTTTAAAGGAACAAATCTTTAGGATCCTACCTTTACTTTTAAAAGTATTTCCATTTTTAAATGAGAAATCAGGTTTCTTATTTCTTATGCAATGCCATGCATTGGCAGTCGGATCTTGGTCACATGGATTCCCTTCAGACCAATTTAAAGAAGCAGTCAAAGAAAATGGACTAGATATTTTTATTTTAGATTACAAACTCTTTCTACAAACTTCCATTTTAACGTTGCTGAATGGAAATAGAATCACCTAACGAATGTTTGAATATATTTGATTCATTACTCTCTGTTTTAGAACGGGATCTGTAATTAAGTTTTTGTTTCCTTCTTCCCAATTCATTTCAATTAACTGATCTCTGTCACTGTGATAAATATATTTTTTTTCTTTTGTAATCCATGCTTTCTGTATTTCAGAGTTCCATGTCTTCAAAACTAAATCCATTTGATAATCTGAACTGAAAAAACTTGGATTTAAGAACGGATCTCTATCATTGGCTTTAGTTTCAAGTAATCCAAGAACTGTATCCTTAAAATTTACAGAACTTCCCGATTTAGGAATGTAAACTTGTCCCGATTTAATGAAATATAATAAAAAAGGAACATCTGTTTCTTGGTTGTATAAAGAATAGTTATGAGCATGTGCGCCTTCTTCCCCAAATGATTCTCCATGATCAGAACTAAGAATCAAAACGGTTTCTCTTGAAGAATTCTCTTTCCAAAACGAAATGATCGAGTCCAAAACTTCAATCTCTTCCATAAGTGCTCCCATATAACGGTCCATTGGTGACTTCCATCTTTGGTTCGAATCGATTTGGGATACAAAATAAGGGCTATGGGTTTGGCTTAAACCCAAAAACAAAAATTTGGGATCTTGATTTGTATTTACCATACTCTTCATGGCAGGAATCAGAATTCGATCATCCATTCCCCAACTAAAGGATGAGTAGGAAGATCCGTATCTTTTTTCTAATTCAGACTTTTCTAAAATTGTTTGGAAAATTTTTGGAAAGAATTGTTCCATACCTTCAAAGTAAATGGATTGAGTATAAATCATCTCCGTTTGATAACCATGTTTGATTTCTAATTCTTTGGGAAGGTTAGATTCTAATAGAGTTTCATTCCCTTGCAAACGAGTATTCGAGAGTTGCGATTCTCCAGTCATCCAGGTAAAAAGACTTTTGGAAGTATGTGGCATAGGAATCCAAAAATGAGAGCCATTTAACAGAGAAAAATTGATATATCGAGACTTCAATTTTACCAAATGTTTTCTTGGTACCCCTTCCAATAAAACCATAACTAAATTTGGTTTTCCAGAGATAGACTCCAAACTTGATTTAGCTCGTTGTGAGGAGTGAATTGAAGTTTCAATAAAATTTTCCTTCGGTTGTATCCAATGGATCCCAAACCGAAAGAGAAAAAATAACAAAGAACAAACAAGAAATTGCATCCATTTCTTTTTTGTGTTTTCCTTCTTCTCAGTGATTATTAAATAGAAACCTATCCCTAGACTCAAGCATTGCCAAAGATTCCATTGAGACAGAAAATTAAAAATGTCTGAATAGAGAAGAAAGATGTGTTGGAAAAAATAAATCACAATCGAAATTGTGATCTCTGTTTGGTAAACTTGTTGGTAACCAAGGGCCATCATAAAGATGGCCCAAAGAACCAATCGATAAAACATATTCCATCCAGAATTTTTTTGGATTAGGTTCCCTTTTAAAAAGGAATGAATCATAACACAAAAGAATGTAAGTATAGTAACAAAGATCCCATGAAAGTAGAACCAACTGCCAAGAGAAAAAGAAATTGGCCCATAAAAAATATAAAAAAAGATATACAATAAGAAGGTAGGTTTACTTATCAATTGCAAAACTTTGAAAAATTCACCTAACTTACTTAACTTCAAAATCAACAGATGCCTTCTTCAATTCCCCATCATATAATACTAAGGATTGTTTTCCACGAACGATGGGCAAACGTAGATCTCCGTTTGAGGATGGTTTTAATTCTTCTTTATCATTCCAAATGAGTTTGGGGTCTTTTAAAGTTTTGATTTCTCGAATTCGCACGGGAATACTTTGTGTTTTTTTCTCATACGATGGATGGTATAAAAAAACTTGTCCCATAGATGGATAAACAAATCCAACACCCAAAACTGAAGTAAAAGATTCTTCTTTGTGTTTATCACATAATTCTGGTAATATTACTTTTTTTCTAACTCGCAAGACAATAGAAGGGCATTTTGGAAGTGCCAGTTTTCCTGTAAATCGACAAAAGTTTCTAACCTCTGTTAAACTAGAATTGTATTCTAATTTTGGTTTATCTTTCATTAAACTACGAAAAATATTCTGAACAATCCGTCCGGCTCCAAAAGAGCCTGAGACATCCATGGTTCGTTCCCCAGAAAAATTTCCAACCCATGCACCTACTACATAGTTTTCGTTAAATGCAACAGTCCAAGAATTTCGATAGTCTTTTGAAGTTCCAGTTTTGATAGAAACAGGAAATGGAAAATCCAAATAACTCCTGCGACCAAATGCTCTCTGTCGCAACTTAGGATCTCTTAAAACAAATTTTAATTCTTCTGCTGTTTCGGGTGAAAATAGTTGTGTTGAATCACCATAGTATAATGGTCGATTATCTATTTTACCTAACCGAATTTTGGGCAGAATTCCTTTTAATGGAAAGGACCCATAAGCACGTGTTAATTGAAGAAGTGTGGTTCCACCAGCACCAAGTGCAAGCCCTGGCCCATAATATTGTGGCGATTCTTTTAAGTGGCTAAAACCTGCTAATTGTAAAAATCGGTAAAAAGTAATCACACCCATTTGGTTAATCGCTGTCACAGCAGGGATATTTCGCGAATTACCAAGAGCTTCCGCTAAAGTTAAATCTCCCCAATAACGAAGGTCTGCATTTCTTGGCAGATAGTTTCCCCCTTGCCCTAAAGAAAAAGAATATTTTTCATCAGAAAAGATAGAGTTAACAGTATAATGGCCTTTATCAATTGCAATAGCATATAACAATGGTTTTAGAGTGCTACCAGCATCTCTATAGGCCAAACTACCATTTACCATTCCATTTCCGTCTTCAAAAAAATTCTTTGACCCAATCATTGCTTTGAGTTCGAGTTCATCTTTTTTTCCAGGAACACGTTCTAAAACAATCGCAGAGGCATTCGATACATTCCATCTTTCCAAACCCAATAATTCTGAATTCACAATCGAATGTAATTCTGAATTTAACTCAGAAGATAAGGAAGAAACAAATTCTTCAGAGGGTTTGGAAATTAAAATTCGAATCCAATTTAGGAAATGTTGATTTTCCCCCTTCCACCTTTCTCCAAAATCGGATTTGTTTGAGGAAGATATTCCAATTGTAAGTTCGTTTGGATTTTCAAGTTTTGGAATTGAATAGGGAATTTTTTCTCTAAGGTGATCATAACGAGTCGATAGTTCTTTCAGTTCAGGTTTATTTTTACGTATCAAAACAGTAAGATAAACAGTTTCTTCAATGGATAAAAATCGAATATGTTTTCCAAACAAGGTTAGTGAAGCGGAAGGAAATCCAACAAGATTCGAATGAATAGAGACCGAGTTTAAATAAGCTTCTAGTATTTCAGATTTGGTTAACCAAACTTCATACCGCAGGGCTTCCAATATTTCAAAACTTTTGCGTATAAAAAAAGGATAGGAACGAATTTCTGGATTTTGAATTCGCACCAGTTGCATGGTGATGGTAGAAGCACCTCCTCGTTTTCCTTTGGAAAAAATATAAGAACGAAGAGAATTAAAACCTGCGAAGATATCAACCCCATGATGGAATTCAAATCTTTTGTCTTCTGCAATTTGTAGAATTTCGGGGACAAAGTTTGGGTATTCACGAATACTTTCCCAATCTTGTTTCGTTTGGTTTTTGTTTTTTCCTCTACCAATCAACATCCCTTCGTTGGTTAGGATTCGAACTGTTGCCTGATTTCGAAATGATTCGAAAGAAATTGGTCTTAATATAAAAACAATTAGTGGAATTACCATTAATCCCACTAACGTTGAATATATGATATTTTTTTTTATATCAATCACTCCACTTTCACTCGAGTGGTATTCGTATTTCCATAAAACTGAGGATGATACATCAAAAAGGTTTTAGCGGCAGGCATAATGGAAGTGCCTTTCGCAACAGGTCTTAAAATATAATTAAATTCAGTTTCGCCTTTTTTTATGTTATCTTCTGAAAAAATCACACGGTCATCTCTGTATTCTTTGTATCCACCATAATAATTATCAGTAACATCCGTTTCTTCTGCATCAGATTTTTTTTCCGTCAAAAACGATGTATTTACAATTTCTGTATTACTAGGGATTGGATCTACAATCATACCAAATGCTTGGTTTAAATTACTTAGTATTTTTACCTTCACAAGATAAGTAGATCCACGTTCGAGGTTCGTCACTTCTTTTAAGATGGCATCACCATTCGAATTTCTTCCATCAATCCGATACAATGTTTTGCGAATTTCAAGACCATTAAATTTTTGTGTAGTTGTGTCTTTTACAGGAACATACATTAGTCTTGATTGAAAATACAATCTACCTTCAGAACTCGTTCGTTTGAAAAGTAATGGCCTACCCGACGAATCCTTTCCTTCAAAAAGTCGATCAAATGTAAGTTCTTCTTTGTAGATGGAGTCGGAAGAAGAAGAAAAAGATTCATCAATTAAAGTTTTTTCTCCAAAGATAGCTTGGCCTTCTGTGTCAACGGAAGTTGATTCAAAACGATTTCGATATTCAGCCAAGGCAAGGGCAATGGTTCCAACACTATGACTATCGGACCAAAAATGATTTTGGCGATCGATCATAATTGATTTTACCAAATCAACGATCCTTGGATTTTTTGCATCCACTCTAAGTAACAATCGCAAATAGTTTCCAAGAACGGTTGAAGAACTATAATATGAATAATAGTAATATTCATCAGAATTCTTTTTTAGAGGTTTTAAAGTGAATAGTTCCTTATCATAAACAATATAATTTGTATATTCTTTATATAATTTTTGAAACACCGGATCTGAATCGGTAGATTCTAGTTTATGAGTCTCTGCATAAGCTGTAAGAAAAATTCCACGAGATTTTAAATTCAATTCTTCAAAATGATCCACCAAAGTTTTTTCTAAAGAATGAATCTCTTTTTTATCTTTTGAAAGCACAGAATAAATCAAACTTAATGTTTGGTAGGAATCGATAGAAGTTTCCGTCGGATTCTTTACATAGTTTTCCAAATATCGAATTGCTGATTGATAAGCAACTGTGTTGGATCTTTTTCCCTTATCTTTGGCTATCTGCATCACCGAGGTTATGTAAGCAGTCAAATAAGGATATCCCGTCCTTCCATGACCTTTCCAAACTCTAAAACTTCCATCTGATGTTTGAAACTCAGACATCTCATCTAAAAACAATTTTTCAATTTGAGTAAAATCGTAGGAATCTTTTGAAGGTGCTTTGTATTGAAATTCTTTTAATAACTCTCCAGCACTCATAGAGAGTAAATATGCAGAAGTTCTTTGTTCCATACAAAAGTAAGGATTGGATTCATAAAAGTCAAAAGCTGATTTTAAAGCCGTCAGAGCAGTTCCTGACATTCGTATATCAAGCGAACCCTTGTTAAGCAAAATAGATTCTTTTTTAGGAAATGAAATCAAAGTTTTATGTTCTGAATCCGTGTATCCTGAAAATTGAACAGATGTTACCGGATCAAATTCTTTAATCGGGATTGAGACAACCAAAGCATCAGAAAGATCCGATTTTTTCATATCAGCAAATTCTAATCCCGTTTCGGGTTCCACAGAGATTTGGTAAGACAACTGGATCTCTTCCTTGGGTTGGTTCAATTTTAGTTTAATATATTGTGATTCAGAAATCTGGAAGGTTCGAAGAACTTCTCTGGTTTGTCCCGCTGCAAGTTCGACGGAAACCCAACCTTTATCCTCAAGAAACTTGGAATCGATTTTATATTTAAATTTACCTTTTTTCTTAGTATTATTGGTAATACTTCCCCCAAGCTCAAGGCTGTCTCCAACTCGAATGAATCTAGCTACAGTTTTTTGCAAAACTAAGTTCTTTTTAACGATAAACTCAGAATTGGAAGCACCAAACTTTCCATTTGCAGATGATGCAACCATAACCCTAAATGTTGTTAGGTTGTCTGGCAAGGTAAAATTTAAATCTGCAGTTCCGCTACTATCTGCAATCACAACCGGATTCCAATAAGCAGTGTACCGAAAGTCTTTCCTTGCTCCCGATTCCGATTCAGCAGAGAAACCTCCACCAGAATCCTCACCGTAATCTCCTCCAGGACTATCTCCTTTGTTTTCATAGATATAATGTTTAATGATCATACTACGTAGTTCAAAGGTTTTAATAATACTATACCAATACTGATAAAACATTTGAACAGGACTTTGGAAAGAATAACCAACAAGATCTAAAACTCCTCGGTCTGCAACTGATACCGTAAGTTCCGCACCAGGACTCGTTTGAATTGATAATTTAACTTGTTCTCTAGGTTGGTATTCCGATTTATCCGTTTTAATCACAACAGGAGCTGTGCGGGTTGCAAGATTTACCTTTAAGGTAACAGACCCTGTTTTTGCCTTTGGTGCACCTAAGTCTTGTTCATTGAATTCTTTAATGTCATCAGAAGAAAGACCTTCCGGCACAGGTAACCGTCCCGATAACATAACCACATTTACGTCTACATTCGGAAGATAAGACTCTTCGATTGGTATTTCAAGAGGAGCACTGTTTCCCTTCATTAAAAATGATTTTTTAAAGTATACCGAATCTCTTTCGACCGTCACAATGACACGAGCATTTTGGAGTGGTGATTTAATTAGAATTTTAGCTTTATCACCAATTTTGTATTCTTTTTTATCGGAACGTAACTCTATGGAATCATCTCCACGGAAGTCCCAAGTATAATAAGATTCTTTTTCATAAGCGTAAAAATCCACTCTTGAAAAAACTTTATCTCTATTTAAAACTAAAACAGTATAACTACCTGCATCTTTAGCTCGGTAATCAAAAGAAACTCCATCTGCTTTGGAGACCAGTTTTTTGACTTCAACAACTTTCTTTGTAAGTTGATTACTTCTAAAGAAAAACTTTCCTAGTCCCTTCGATAAAACGGATGTCCAATCATTATAAATGATATAAGCCTTTAATTCTGCTCCTGCGACAGATTTACCTTGTAAATTCACAGCGAGAGCACCGAATTGAAAAGGTTTATCTAAAGATTGGTATCTATCATTACATTTTAAACCGACATAGGTTTCGGAAGGATTGTAAGGAATACTAGAAGACTTCGTAACAGACTTCCCATCTACATCAAAAACCGATGATTCCACTACCAAACTATATGGATCAGCAATTTCAATATCTTCACCATCAGTCACAAATTTTCTGGTTAAATCTTGGATGGGGATATCCAAACTAAAAAGTCCTTTGTTATCCAAAACACCCTCAGAACCGGTCACATAATCGGAGTTACCTCCAGAATATTCATCTTCATAGTCATACCAAGTATCAGAAAAATCATAACTTGAAAAAGAATCAAAAGATATGTATCTTTTTCTTTTTAATACGGAATAACTCACCTTTGCTCCTCCCATCGGAGCACCAAACATATACTTACCTTCTACCGTTCCTTTAATATTTTGGTCTTTGTTAACAACATTTGCTAAATTAACATTTACCATAAAGTTCACAGGACGGAACTCTTCCACTTGGAAGGTATCATAAGTTACAGAATAAGATTTTCCAGGAATATAAACTGATACAGAATAGTGGCCCAGTGGTGCATCTGATGGAATTGTATAACCGGTATTGACTCCACCTTGCGAAGATGAACTTAAAGTAGAATTTGAAATATCTTTTCCGCGGGAATCACGGATCTGTAAGTTTACAGATTTAGAAGCATAAGGAACCAGAACTCCATTCTTTCTATCCGCAAGTACAGCTTTGATCTCCACTCGATCACCTGGCCTATACAACTTTCTATCAAAGTAAATCTTTCCCTTTACATGGCTTTCTGTATAATAGTCGCTATAACCTTCAATATGTGTTTCATTGAAATGAAGAAAAGCCTTGTCCCCAGTTGTATCTTCTGCTATCAAAACAGATTTATCGAGTGACTTTGAATCACTAATGGATGGTAAAGTACAATGCCCATCCTTATCTGATTTACAAGTACCACGTAGGTTTCCTTTTTCATACAAACTAATATCTGTATTGGCAACCGGTTCCGCTTTTGATAAGGAATGAATCCAAACATGTAAGTTGTTTGGATCTAATTTTGTTGTGATTCCTAAATTGGTTGATTGTAAAAAAACCGATTCTCTTTTGAATACTTCTTTATTGTCATCACCAATGACCTTAGCACCTAATTGAAAAGCAATCCAAGCCTTTGTATTGGGTTTGGAACCAAAATAGGAATCAATGTCCATACCTTGGTTTCCAAAGGAATTGACTTTGAGTCCTGACTTCCAAATATTTTTTTTCCAATTCAATTGGCTTTCAAATTCATAATATCGATTACCAAGTACTGCAATTGCATTTACTAAAATAGGAATGGATAATTCCGCAGATCGAATTTCAAATTCAGGAACGTTGGAAATAGAGATAGGTAAAACTTTATTTAAATTAGATTCAAAAATATTTTCTCGGGATAAATAGAAGGATGGTTTTTTTGCCATCACGGGAAGTTTGAAACTAATTGGTGTCTCTAAAAAACAATCGTTCTCTGCATAAAATTTTCCAATTTTGATTTCATATTCAATGTTTGGATCAAAGCTCCAATGATCCAAAGAAAACTCACGACTGACAAAATCGGAAAATTCAGTTTTTGGATTAGTTGGTTTTGGTAGGATCTGAACTGCAGATGCAAATTCTTGAAAGTTTGTATCTTCTGAAACAGTAAATTGATAATCCCAAAGATCTTCTAAATACTTCAGATCCGTTGTGTCGAGTTTGACTTCGATTCTACAACTACTTGGAAAAATGACTCGTTTGATGGATCGAAAAAGACCTGTAATCGAATTACAAGAACCAAGAAAAAACAACAAACTAAAAGCAATTACCAACTTACGCATGAGAACTCCAGAATTCGAATGTTCTCTGTTCTATGATGGACACTTCCCTTTGCCAACACTTTCCTGAATGAATTGGAAAATCTTCCATATTTTTTTAAATCTATCAGAATTTTTGCTATGCTTTTGCTATTTTGCAATTTGATTGATGACGATGTCTCTCATTGCTATCAAAAAACAATTTCTGGAATTAAATGCACCCGATTCCTTTCCCAATGGCAATTTTAAAGCAGAATGGATTGGTCCTAAATGGTTCCAAACCGGTGCTAGTTTGAGTTTGAATTTTATGTCGTTTCGACACTGGTGGGGAAAATCGTTTGATGGCAGTGAAATTGCTTACAATTTATTTTTACCCCCTAACAAAACCGAGTTCCAATTACGTTATCCGATGAATTTGTCATTCGAAAAATCAAAATTAGACGGAAAACCCAGCCTGGTCCTTCGATACACCAAAAATGCCCCCTTCCCTTGGCCGTTCTTCGTGGACGAATTCCGGGTTATAAACGAAACAGAATTCCTCGGGATGAGTTACAACAAATTTACCCCCAAGTTAGCCCTCCCATTTCTGATTAGAAAGTCGTAATTCTGATTGTTAGTTTAGGAAAAATTTCGTCGAATGTAGGGTTATGCAAGCCCCTGCCCCCTCATTGGAAATGCAAATTCTCTCCGCAATGGAGGAGGTAGTTTTTTCGGCAAGTTATCCTGAGTTAGAGATCTTTTACGTTAGCCCGTCTGTGGAATCCCTCACCGGATACCCTATTGACTTTTACAAATCAGAGTTAGGTGCTTGGAGAAAAATCATTCACTCTGAAGATATGTATATAGTCGAACAAGCATTAGCATCGCTAAACAATAATAACAAGTTCAGGATCCGTTATCGCATCCAAACCAAAAGCAATGAAATTAAATTTGTACAAAGCCAAGGCCGATTGATCCGAGATGAATCAGGAAACATCTTGCGATTTGATGGAATTATCACTGACATTTCCGAATTACTCTTTTTACAAAATGTCATAAAAAACGAATCTCTCGAAATTAAACAGATGTTACTTGAAAACAACATTCTGTTTAATGGGAGTCAAGACTCCATGTTTCTTGTTGAAGTGATGGACAATGGAGATTTTGTCATTCGTAGGATCAATACAGCTTACGAAAAATCAACAGGGGTCACTCAATCTTTAATACAAGGCAAAACTCCAATAGATCTTTTAGGAGAAATTTTGGGAGCACCCGTAATTAAAAATTTTCAAAATGCTCTAAAAGCAAAATCGACCATCTCCTACGAAGAAAGTATTCCGATGCCCGCTGGAACCAAAGTATGGACCACTGCTCTGACTCCTATAGAAGTAGATGGTAAATTTAAGTTTATCATTGGAGCAAGCAAAGACATCACCGAACAAAAACGTGCAGAAAGTGCCTTAAAAGAATCTAACGAACGATATGCTTTAATTTTAGAAGTTAGTTCTGATGGATGGTTTGACTGGGATCTAACGAACGATACTGTCATTTATTCAAGGAGATGGTGGTTAGAGTTTGGAAATGATGAAAAAGCAGAAAATGTTAAAATCAGTTATTGGAAAAGTTTAATCCATCCTGACGATCAAGAATGGGTATCTGA
Source organism: Leptospira brenneri (assembly GCF_002812125.1). Classification (NCBI taxonomy): domain Bacteria; kingdom Pseudomonadati; phylum Spirochaetota; class Leptospiria; order Leptospirales; family Leptospiraceae; genus Leptospira; species Leptospira brenneri. The sequence continues at coordinate 591,339 of NZ_NPDQ01000001.1, read as the reverse complement.
ATTTTTGGATAATATCATGCATTCTCAAAGAGAAACATTTGAGTTTAGTTTCCAAATGAAAAAAAGAAAAGGAAATTATGCACATGTTTTATCTAGATGCCATATCCAAAGAGATGCTTCTGGAAATAAAATCAGAATGGTCGGCTCTAATTCCGATCTTACCGAAATTAAAAAAATTGAATATACTTTACGCAAAGCAAAGGAAATGGCAGAAGCAGCCAACTTAGCAAAAGGAAACTTTTTAGCTAATATGAGCCATGAAATCAGAACTCCACTGAATGGAATTATTGGATTCACTGAACTTTTGTTACATGCTTCACTTACCGATGAACAAAAAGAATATTTACGAAGTATTTATCTTTCTGGGAAAAGTTTGTTATCTTTAGTCAACCAAATCCTTGATTTTTCCAAAATTGATTCGGGGAAAATGGAATTAGAACTGATTAGCACGGATCTTATTGACTTAGTCCAGTCAACAGTAGATCTTTTTCAAATTTCTGCAGCCTCTCAAGCCATTCTATTAAAACTAAAACTAGATCCAAATCTTCCACAATTTGTTTCTTTAGATCCTTTGCGTGTCAGACAAGTCCTCTCTAATCTCATCGGGAACGCAATCAAGTTTACTCATGAAGGTGAAGTCGAAGTTTCCGTAAAACCGGTCAAAGTGTCCGATGATATCATCGATATTGAATTTTCTGTTTCTGATACAGGAATCGGAATTGATATCAGTTCGCAAACAAAACTATTCGATTCTTTTTCACAAGCAGATACTTCCATCACAAGAAAATATGGAGGTACTGGACTTGGTCTTACGATCACAAGCGAACTCATTCAAAAAATGAATTCTCATTTAAAATTTGAAAGTGAACTTGGGAAAGGAAGTACCTTTTACTTCGTTTTGTCCTTACATGTAAATGCGACTGGATCCGTATCTTCTACTTTATTCGAAGAAAAACAAACAGTTCCAGATGAATCTCTGATCATCCAAAACGATCTAATTCAAAACGACATTTTGATAGTAGAAGATAATGATTTAAATAAAAGATTATTATCCAAAATGTTATTAAAAAGATATCCTAATATGCAATTGAGATATGCTGTTGATGGATCTGATGCAGTACATCAATTCCAAGAAAAAAAACCAGACCTAATCTTTATGGATTTACAAATGCCGGTGATGGATGGTTATACGGCGACGGTAGAAATCAGAACCTTAGAAAACAATTCAAAAGAAAGAACCCCCATCATCGCACTGACAGCGGGGGCTTTTTTTTCAGTCAAAGATACAGCGATTGAATCTGGAATGGATGACTTTCTTACCAAACCAATTTCCTCCGCCGATCTTTACAATGCTGTTGAAAAATGGTTATCATCAAGCCGCATGTAGAAGGTATTCAAAAGCACTGATTGCCGCTTTCGCACCTTCCCCCATGGCGATGATGATTTGTTTGTAAGGTGTGTTGGTTACATCTCCACAAGCAAAAATTCCATCCACATTGGTTTTACATTTTTCATCTACTAAAATTTCCCCAAATCGATTGGTTGCAACCAAATCTTTCACAAAACTACTGTTTGGTACAAGTCCAATTTGAACAAACACTCCATCCAATGGAATGGTTTCCGATTTTTCTGAACTTCTATCCTTATAAGTAAGTCCTGTTACTTTTTCAGTACTTGTTTGGATTTCCATGGTTTGTGCTTTCACCAAAGTTTTGATATTAGGAGAAGATGCCACTTTATCCAGTAAAACCTTATCTGCATTTAGTTTATCACCAAACTCAATCAAAGTGACTGATTTCACAATCCCACTTAGATCCAATGCGGCCTCCACACCAGAGTTTCCACCACCTACGACAGCTACATCTTTATCTTTGAAAAATGGACCATCACAATGCGGGCAATAGGCAACACCTTTGCCAACAAATTCTTTTTCACCAGGAACATTCAACTCACGCCATTTGGCCCCAGTGGAAAGAATAACCGTTTTTGTAAGAATTTGTTCTCCGGTATTCAAATGAATGGTTTTTAAATCGCCTGATTCAATTTTTAAAACTCGAACATTTTCTTTTTTTCGAATTTGGTTTTTCTCTAATTGTTCTGACAATACATGGGTAAGTTCAGGCCCAGTTGTGTATGGAATCGAAATAATATTTTCAATTCCTAACGTATCTTTTACCTGTCCACCTAACCGGTCAGCGATGACTAGAGTATTTAATCCTTTTCTTGCAGAGTAAACGGCTGCAGTCACTCCCGAAGGACCACCACCAATGACAGTAACATCATATACTTCTGCAGGATTGGAAACGTTTGAGTTTTCGCTTTGAGTTTCAGGAATCGAATACAATTCTAGAAGTTTATCAAAGATTACCGATGCTTCAGCTTTTCCTGAAAGAAAACGTTTTCCGTTTAAATAAACTGCCGGAACACCTTGGATATTTTTTTCTTTTACAAGTTCGGGATACATAGCTCCATCAATCATATTGTGAGAGATAGAAGGATTCACAAGAGAGAAACTATTGAGTGTTTGAACGACTTCAGGACAGTTATGGCAATCCAAAGAAATGAATGTTTCAAAATGTAAAGGTTCTTTTAGTTTCGATACAGCAGAAAGAATCCCTTCTTCTAATTTAATTGGGTTTCCTCCTGATTGTAATATCGCAAGAACGAGTGAAGTAAATTCATGCCCCATCGGAATTCCAGAAAACTCAATTCCTGTTGGTTTTCCTTCGGAAAGAATGGAAAATCGAAGGCCATCATTTTTTTCATCTGAATGTTCTAAGGTAATCAAAGAACTGAGAGAAACGATATCATTTAAAAAATCGATTAACTCGTTTCTTTTTTCATGTTCTCCCGAAAACAAACGTATGTTGATCGGATTTTTAATTCTTTCGAAATACTCTTTTACTTGATTCTTTGTTGATGTATCTAACATAATTACCTCCCGATTTAGGCGGGTTTCACCCCGCCTAATTTTGTTTAGATTTTTCCTACCAAGTCAAGACCTGGCTTCAAAGTTGAATTACCTGGTTTCCATTTTGCTGGGCAAACTTCACCGTCATTGTTTGCAACATATTGAGCTGCTTGCACTTTACGAACAAGTTCCTCTGCAGATCGACCAATCCCTAAGTCATGAACTTCGGCAGTTTTGATCACACCTTCTGGATTCACTACAAATGTTCCCCGAAGTGCTTGGCCATCGTCTTCTATCATAATCCCGAATCCTCTGGTAATTTTCCCAGAAGCATCACCTAACATTGGGAATTTGATTTTTTTGATGGTATCACTTGCTTCATGCCATGCTTTGTGAACAAAATGTGTGTCAGTGGAAACTGAATAAACTTCCACTCCCATTTTTTGAAGTTCTTCGTAATAATCTGCTACGTCCCCAAGTTCAGTAGGGCAAACAAAGGTAAAATCCGCTGGATAAAAAACAAATACGGACCATTTACCAAGAACGTCTTTTTTGCTAATTTTTTTAAAAGCACCGTTATGGAAAGCTTCCGTAGTGAAGTCTGGAATTTGAGTGTTGATATTGGACATTGAATATCCTCCTTTCGTGTTAAGAAGAATATACTCCCAATTAGATCATTTGTAAAATAAATACTATAAATGCAGAGATTTAAAAAAACTATCGCATTATTCTGGCCTAATCTTGGTTGAGAGACACTCCGATGATTTTAAATTTTTCTTTGGAGTGGTATCCTTTAGGAATCACATCGAGAATCAAATTGGTTAGTTTTTTGAGAATTTTCGTTTTATAAAACCCCTTCTTATAAACCAAACTAATTTCTCTCGCGGGCTCTGGAGAATCAAAGGGAACAATTCTTTTGGAAGATGCATCCACTGATAACTTAGGTAACAACGTAACCCCGATCCCCATATCCACCATTCGTTTTAAAGTTTCGACACTTCCACTTTCAATTTTTGCGAGTGAATTGCGATTGCAGATTTTTAAGGACTGATGGCGAAAACAATGCTCTTCACCAAGCACAAGTAAGGGGTATTTTTCGATATCTTTCATAGAGACAGATGATGTTTTTTCTTTCACATCCTTTGGATAATAAACAACAAAGGGTTCGTAATAAAGTGGATGTTCTACGATACTTGGAATCTTTAAGGGAGTGGCGAGAATCCCTAAATCGATTTCCTCCGATTCCAATTTTTCCAGAATTGTAAGAGTAGGAAGTTCTGAAATTCGGAAGTTAACCTTAGAAAATTCTGTTTGTAAACTTTGGTAAACAGAAGGAATCAAATAATTACTCACTGTCGGAATGATTCCGATGGATATATTCCCTGCCGGTTCATCCTTCCATTGGCCAGCAATTTCAAATAATTTATCCGCTTCTTTCAAAGTGTTTTTAGCCTGATCGACTACTGCTTTCCCTAACTTTGTGGTAATCACTGGATTTTTTTTTCGGTCAAAAAGCTCAAAACCTAGTTCTTGTTCTACTTTCTGGATCTGTAAACTTAAGGTAGGTTGTGCAACTAAACAATGTTCGGCGGCTTTTGCAAAACTCTTAAATTGATCTAAGGCAACTATATATCGAAGTTGAGTGATGGTCATAAGACATTCTCCAAAAAAATAACTAAAGCGAATGAGAGATGGAAAATCAACTTGCTTTCTGTTTGTACACAACTATCTTTAGCCGATAGCGATGAGATTTCTCTCATTTATTTTCCCCTTTTTACTTACTGCGGTATTTTCGCTTTCCTCGGAACCACTAAAAGTAAGTTCCCAAAACCTGACAACTATGTCTGGTGATTGGACATTTACGTCCCAAGGGGAAACAAAATCCATCCAAGTTGGCAAAGGACTTTCCTTACAAGGGATTCAACCACCCGTCCATGGTGTTTACAAAACAAGTTTTTATTATGAACCAAACCACAAACCCCTTGGTATCTATTTAGACCGTGTCCAAGAGGTAGATAAACTCTTTATCAACGGTGTTTTACTAGGAGAAACGGGGAGTGTTTCTGAAGACGGAACTTATTTTCCCAATTGGTATTATAAACGTTTATACTTTATCCCCAGTTCGGTTCTAAAAGCCAATGATGTGAACGAGTTAGAACTAGAAATTCACTTTCGAAACAAAACCTTTCAAGGAGGAATCTTTCGAAAAATCCCTGTTATGGGAAATTACGAACAACTACAAGAATTCATCATCCGAGAGGATGGACGTGATTTTTGTTTTATCATGTTGTTTTTTGGGATTGGTGCATATCAAATATTTTCGATTGTTTTAAAAAGACAGGCAAAAGCTAATTTTTATCTATTATTATCAACTCTTATCTTCGTGATGTGGAGATTACCTTTATTAAATATAAGTTATTCATATACGAATTTTTCTTTTCTCTTTTGGTTAAAAGTTTTTTTTACAGCACAGACCCTACTCCCTATTTCAATTTTTTTATTCAGTTATTCCTTATTCCAAACCAAAATCCATCTTAAAGAACGATTACTCGTGTTTTTCCTGCTATGCATCGCTTTTGCACAAACTTGGAACATTGACATCCCAACAAGAATTCTATTACTGCGAATTTGGGAGTTTTCTTTAATCATAGTAGTTTTTTTTATCATTCGTTGTGTAGTTCGAGGCGTAAAAGAGAAAAAAGCCGAAGCATACTTTTTAACCGTTGGATTTATTTGTATCTGCATTGGCGCAACAATAGATATCATTATTGATGTTACCTCTGGAAAAAATATATATCTAACCCAATATGGTTTTTTAATTCTTATGATTCTATCGGGAGTTGCGATCTCTTATAGACATGCAAAAAACGAAAACGAACTTTCTGTTTTAACCAAAGACTTGGAAATTCGAGTTCGTGAACGAACCATTGAACTCAGAGAAAAAAATCAAGACCTAGAACAAGACTTGTTCTTTGCTTCCCAATTACAAAGTTACCTTCTACCCAAAGAACATCCCAATACAGTTGGTATACGCATCCATACCACATATTTACCAATGAAACAAGTTGGTGGGGATTTATACGATTGGGTTGAATTAGATAACCATCGTTTGCTTTTATTAATTGCGGATGTGGCAGGTCACGGTGTTCCTGCTGCATTTGTATCTTCTATGGTGAAAGTACAGTTTAGAGAATCCACAAAATCGATTCACTCCCCAAAAGATGTATTAGAACATATGAACCAAGCACTCACTTCACTTGTGAGTCGGTATTTTATCACTGCCTGTTGTGCACTGATTGACACAAACGAAAAAACAGTCGTCTTTTCTTCTGCAGGACATCCAAGCCCATTTATTTTCAATCGGATCAAAGGTAAATTTGAATCTATGAATCTAAAAGGTCCAATCATCGGCTGGAAGGAGTCCTTTCAATATAGCGAATGGACCCACAAAATGGAAACTGGTGACAGGTATTTCTTTTTTACTGACGGTGTTACTGAAGCGCGTGCGGAAAATAAATTATTTGGTGAAAGCAAAATACTTGATCTACTAGAAAGAGGAAAAGACAAGGATATAAAATCATTGTCTAGTGAAATTATTGTTCAGATTTCTAAATTCTCAGAAGAAGAGTTAAAGGATGATGTCACTTTTTTCTTTATTGATATAACATAAATTAAATACATGGAATCATCCAGCTACTCAGTATTAATCATAGAAGATGAATATCCAGCAAGGATGCTCATGATGGACTATATCATGAACTGTTCTGAGCTAAAACTTGCGGGAATTGCAGAAAGTGGAGACAAGGCACTAAATCTTCTTAACGAAAAGAAATTTGATTTGGTGTTTATGGATATCAACCTTCCTGCCGTCAACGGGATGGACATTTTACGAAAAGAACACAACAAATCTACGTTTTTTATCATTACTACTGCTTATAGTGAACATGCAGTAGAGGCTTTTGATTTGGATGCAACCGACTATTTACTAAAACCTTTTTCCTTCGAAAGATTTAGAAAGTCTGTCGACAAAGCCCTACGTTTTCTTCAAGAATCAAAACAAACAACAAGTCCAAAACTAGAAAAGAATACCCATCTCAAAATTCAATCAGACTCAGCAGTGTTTTTATTACCTTTTCAAGACATTCATTTCATCTCAGCAAATAACAAAAGTTGTGTGATCCATACATCACAAAAAGATTACGAAACTTCAAAATTACTGAAAGAAATCGAAGAAAAATTGCCTTCCGAACGTTTCATCCGAATTCACAAAGGATTCTTGGTAAATTTAGATTTTGTGACAAGTTTACGTTACGATAAAGGTGGATCTTATACCATTCAGTTGAAAAACGAAGACGAAACTACCCTTCCGGTGGGTCGTTCGTTTGCACAAAACCTCAAAGAAGCTCTTAAATTATAGTCCATTTCTATTTCACTCCTGAATATGTAGCGTTCATTCCAAGATAGGTAGTTAATGAGCGTTAGTATAATTATTCCATTGACCAAATCCCAAGAAATGGAATCTAGATACGAACGGAGTCCATCTCATGAAACATCTTATCAAAATAACAACGATCTTTATTTTCTCTATTGTATTAGTTAATTGTGCCTCTTCCTCCGTTGGAATCGCCACCAGTAACAAACCAATCCCAAACACTCCCTACGAAACTACAAAAACTGTAGAGAAAATATTTACATGGTATGCCGTTGACCTTCTTGTGATTGGTTTCCCAATTACCGAGCCACCTGTCACCGATCTTTACGAAAGAATTATGGAAGAAGAATCCGGAGATGCACTCGTTAACATCCGTTACTGGAATGATAAATCCTTTTTTGGCCCACTCACTCGCTATAGATTTAGCGTCAAAGGTGATTTAGTTCGTTTTCCATCTCAGTCAACCACTAAGAGCAAAAAGTAGTGTCCAAAATGAAAACTGCCATTCTTAAAATTTTTATAGGTTTTTTGTCCGCCTCTATCATGGCTATGGGATGTATTGGTTCTCACATTCCTAAGGATATTTATCTATTTGATTCCGCAACTGTGGTTCGCTCCACAGATTATAAAATTCTTGGGAAAGGGAAAGGCCAAGATTCTGCTTTTTATTTGCTAGGTATGTTTCCTGTGACAAAAGCACCTAACGTAGAGCTAGCGATGAGTCAAATTTTGGAAAAATATCCAACTGGCAAAACTCTGATTAATATCAAAATTCAAAGAGAAGACAAACCTTACTTTCCACTCGGCCTCGTCACTGTTGTGAATGTAACTGCAGATGTCGTTGGACAAGTAGAGGAAGCAGAAGCCACAGGAGCAAAAGGTAAAAAATGAAAGTTCAAAAATTTATCTTTTTACTCACGATTTGTCTCACTTTTAACTGTGGGGCAACAGTGGATCGTGTGGATACAAATGATGCACAAAGCCAAGTGTATTCAGCCGCAAAGTTTGCTTCGGAAAAATGTGGAAATCCTATTCCCAATCCACCACTCGTCATCGTTACCAAACCAATCAAAAGAAACTTAGATTTGTGTACGATTGCAATTACCCGTACGGAATGTCCGTTTCTAGGATATCCCTTACCTTGCACCCTCATTTACCTCGAACAAGAAACGGGAGATATTCCCTGGTATTTAAACTTCAATGAAATCAGCAAAACTCAAATTAAATAGTCATTTCTTATTTGGGATTTTTCTTTTTTGTTTTGGATCCCCAATTTTGGCAGTGAGCATTCGTGCCAAACTAATCAATCCAAAAAAAGAGATCGCAGAGAAGAATTTATCGGTTTTAATTTTTGAAACCAAAAAATTCGCACAAACTGATGCCGAAGGAAATATAACTTTAGACTTTCCTTCAGCCGGTGAATACACCTTACGTCTGTTACGTGATACGGGAATTCAAGAACTGAAAATTTCTGTTGGTTCCACTGATGAAGATAGAACCATCTATACAGAAAAAAAGGCAAGTGCCCCTAGAACAGGGATCGTAGTCGAAGGCGAAAGAGAAAAGACAATTGCCTCAAGAACAAAAGTTCGTTACGAAGAAATCAAAAGGATGCCGGGAACTTTCGGAGAAGCTCTCCGCGCATTGGAAACTCTTCCTGGAGTCATTCCAAGTATCGGGTTTGGCGGTGGAGCGAACGGAATTATCGTACGTGGTGCCAATCCCAATGCAAACACCTATCTTTATGACGACCTCCCAATCTTATATCCGTTTCACTTAGATGGATTGACATCGGTCATTCATAATGACTTAATTAAATCAATCGACTTATATTCTGGTGCCTATCCTGCAAACTTTAATAATGCGACAGGCGGTATCGTTGAAATTGAAACCATTGATTCTGTCCAAAAAACAAAAGGAGCCTTTCAAGTATCCTTATGGAACACCACTGCTTATGCTGCGACTCCTACTTCAGGTGGTAAAGGATATCTTGCCATCGCTGGTAAACTTGGTTACTTAGACAAAACATTGGGTGCAACGGGTTTGTTGCCGGAAGGGATTCGTCTTCCACGTTACAATGACTCACAAATCAAATACGTTCACAACTTTACCCCAGAACATCAGATTGCGTTTTATAACTTAACTGCTCAAGATAACTTTGCGATCAATCTTTCGAGCAAACCCGTTAATGATCCAACATCATCACCATTGGCGGTTGCAGGAGGAGCTAACATTAACTTTGGTCAAAGTTTTCGCACGACTGCACTTCGGTATACCTGGATTCCAGGTGACAAATTTCAGAACCGTATTACGCTCATTAACTTTGATCCAATTGGTGAATACAATGTTGGTTTTGGAACGATCCAGGGAAAACAATACCAAAGGGGAAGTTATGTAGGTGTTCGTCAAGATGCCTACTGGACTGCTACGAGATTTTTAAAAATAGATTTTGGAACGGAAGTTAGAAAGTTTTCCTTTAGAGATTACGGAACGGAAGTAGCACTCAGAGACCCAAGTAATCCTGCACCTAACCCTTACAATACGGCAAACCCTGATTTTGTTGGTCGCCCACTGAATGTTCAAGGGAACACACCTTATTACAATGCCTATACAACTTTGCATTTCAAATATGGAAACTTTGTATTTGAACCAGGTGCGCGTTATGACTATGTTCAAATCACCGGAAATGGAGCTTTAACTCCAAGAGCCACAGCATCCTATACATTCCCAGAAGTGGGACAAGGATTAACTTTTTATGGAAGTGGTGGAGATGTTTCAAGATTTCCTCTCACAACAAACTTTAATAAAGAAACTGGAAACCCTGACTTAAGATTTGAAAGAGCTAGAAAAGTCAGTGCCGGGATTGAACAAAAAATTGATCAAGTTTGGCAAGTCAAAATGGAGGTATTTAAAAATCAGTTTACTGATACCATTATTGATGATCCTTATGCGTCCACTCCAGTAGGATTAAATCCAGATAAAGGACAATGGTTAACACAACCGATTGTCGCCAATCGTCCGTTAAATTATTCAAACAGAGCAACTGGATGGTCACATGGATACGAACTTCTTATCCGAAAAAATGCACGCCCTGGTACAAGAGACTGGTTTGGTTGGGTTTCCTATACATGGTCACAATCCTTTCAAAACACAAATATATACCAGATTTACGAAGGGGATAATTCACAAGTTGGTGCGATTGAGAGAAAAATTTTAGCAGCTTATTTCCCTAACTCAAAAGAACAACTAGCACCATGGGATAGAACTCATGTCGCAAACGTTATTTATGGTTGGAGAGTGAGCGAAGGTTATCAAATTGGTGCTCGTTGGAGTTATTTAACATCTGTGCCTTCTAGGCCAGTCGTTGGTGATGATGGCGGTCAATTTTCTAACCCGTTAAATGGACTAACATTCTGGAACCCTCAGTATTCTAATAATCCGAATTCACCTCAGTATGGATATGTGAAACGTGGAACTGACTTCCACAGGTTTGACATTCGCTTTGATATATTCGAAAACTATTCTTGGGGTTACTTAAACTGGTATTTAGAAATCGTAAACCTTTACATGAGGAAAAACAAAAATGGTTATGATTTTGACAATTCAAGACCATTCTCTGCAACAAACCCAAGAGAAAACGATACCTTCGGAACATTAGAACTCCCAGGTGGAACCGTAATTCCTTTCTTTAACGTTGGTATGGAGGTACATTTCTAATGAAAAATTTGATTCTTATTTGTAGCCTCTCATTAGGTTTCTTTTGTTCAGAATCTAAAAAGTTTGAAGACGCCTATAAAGAAACTTTACTATTACAATATCTAACAACAGCAAATGCACCACAAGAAACATGTGAATCAATCATCACAAACAAAGATTTATGTTTCAAGGCATATCATGCGGCTGTTGGTGGCACATTCACAGAAACATCATCTGCTGTAAAAACGATCACTTGTCAGACAATGATTGAAAACTCTGCTTATAAAAATATGTCAGGGATTGCACAAACCTGTGCTTTCAATTGTCAAGTGATCGATTGGAAATCAAAAACCAATTCAGGAGTTTGTACGCAGTCAACAATCCCTGCGCTGGTAGAATCTAGTTTGACTGGTAGTTCTGTTATTTCTTGTTTGAGATCTTGTTTTGCAACAACAAATAACCAAATTAGCACAGAGCAAATTCCATTATTTTTATTATTTAATAACATTCAAAACGGAGAATAGTATGCAAGAGTATGTAGAAATAGGCGAAGAGTTAATCTTTATTGCGATGGGAATTGCAAGTGTGATCGCACTGGCTGTATTTTCAGAGAGATTAATTTATTATAAAAAATCTTTAGGTAAAAAAAACGAAGACTACCTAAATGAGGTTAGAACTTCACTACAAGAAGAACCAGAGATTCATTGGAAAACAGATGCAGGCGAAGAATCCATCTACACTAGATTCCTTCAATTTGCTCTGAAACAACTAAAATTGGGAAGAAGAGGACTTGATGAAAGTTTAGATGGCCAAATTCTTTCTGAAAAATTGGAACTAGAAAAACGGTTACCCATTTTAAACACATTAGGTAACAACGCTCCTTTTATTGGGTTATTAGGAACTGTTCTTGGTGTCATCAAAGCCTTCTACGGTTTGGGGACTTTAGGAAGTTCTGGAGCAGAAGTGGTGATGCGTTCCATCTCTACGGCTCTACTGGCAACAGCGGCAGGTCTTGCAGTGGCGATTCCGGTGGTAATGGCAAACAATTATTTTTCTAGAAAGTCAAAGGTGATTTTACAGAATTTAGAAATTCTGAAAAAAGAACTGCTCTCTTATCAAATGAATAAGACAAAGGTATAATTATGGCTGGTGCATCAGGTTCTCAAGACGAAGAAATTGGAAGTATAAATATCACACCCATGGTGGATGTGATTTTAGTCCTTCTTGTCATCTTCATGGTAACGGCAAACTTTCTAAAAAAAGAAAGTTTAAATATCAATTTACCAAAAGTGCAGGCGGCTGATCCGAACGTTGCAGAATCAGTTCAAGTTGCAATCACCAAAACAGGTGCCCTTCTGCTAGAAGGGAAAGATACCGACGTTTCTGGTTTAGTTCGCAACCTTGAAAGAGAAGCAAAAATTAGACCAAATATGCGTTTAACGTTATCTGCCGACGAAAGCCTCCCTTATGGAAAGATTACGGAGCTGATGGGAATCATCCGAAAAGCGGGTGTTACAAAAATTGCCCTCAGTGTAAAAAAATGAATCGTTTCGCGGAGTTATGGGAATTATTCAAAATTTCGATCAAACAAAATAGAGAACGTCTATTTCATGTTTGTCTGATCTTTAGTTTATTTGTCCATACCGCAACTTACGCTGGTTACAAGATAAGTCAAATGCGTGGTGATGAAGTTGTCGAAGAATCTAACTTTGAAGATGTAGACGTTAGTTTTGAAGAAATTCCTCCCGAACTTATCGGTGGTACATCCTCTCCAGCCCCTATCGAAAAACAAGAATGGGTGGAAGGTAGTAACAAAGATAAAGCGGATGAACCCGACAACTCTGACATCAACCCCAACCAACTTTCTGGAAATGGTACGGACAAAGATGGATATCTTTTTTCGTTTAACGGAGACAAGATGCCGACTGCGATCATTGACTTTGACTTAAGGGAATATTTTCCACCTCAAGCCAAAGCTGCCAATATTGTTGAAAAACAAGTTGTGCTTCTTGTCCAGGTAAATGAGGACGGAACCTTACAATCTGCAAAAATTGTTTCTGGTCGTGTTGGTTATGGATTTGAAGAAGCTGCGATGAAACTCATCAAACGTGTGCGCTTTAGTCCGGGTTATGTGCAAGGACAACCTAAAAAAATGGCACATAGACTACCTATTTTGTTTTCCTTAGAAGACTAAAATATTTCCAATGAAGGATGGATTTGCTAAATTTATTGATTCTCCCTTTTTATCAGTTAGCATATTCATCCTTGTTTTGATCGCTTCCCTAACCACGATCGTTTATAATTTTGTTAGCCCCAAAGATAGAACAATAGTAAACTATTCCTTTGCAGAAGATGCGGATTATTTTATCGGAGATATACCTCCGATGGATGATGGGAATTTTGATTTCCCAAAAATGAAAAAAGTATTTTGGCAATCTGGTGCTGGTTGGATTAGCACGGAAGAACTTCTTAAAATTGCAAATAGCGAATTTATTTGGGTCAGGGCCCCTGCTCTTTCCCTCGGAAATCATTCCGAAATTTTTGCACTTCTGCAACACCAAGGAGTTGTTTTCGAAGTTTTTACTGATACCGGTCATAGTTTTTTTAAGTTCGGTGATTTTAATGATCCAAAATCTATCCCAAAAGTCTTTGAATCAAAATTTAGTTGGATCCAAATCCCATTAGAGGAAAGCGAATATTATTATATTCGATTATATCATAACAAAAGTTTCCTTTTTGCTATACCGGTAATGGAAAAAATTGCAGGAAACCGCGATGCAGTTTTCCGAAAATTTGCGATTAACAATTTCACATTTATCTTCATTCATGCTTTCTTTTTTATGATTGGTTTGATATGTGCATTAGTTTATTTTATAGAATTCAAAAAAAGATACGATTTAGTTTTAGATTTTGCTATATTTTGTTTATTGTTTGGTATTTTCGGATTAAGTTCCAATAGTTTTCTGCTGTATGTTTTTGAAAACCAAACTCCTCTTATTATTCTTAATGTTATCTCAAGTAATTTCATATTCATTCCTATGTTATCTGGCTTACGTAGGTTATTTCCGAATATTAAAATACCAATTTTACCTATATTAATTTATATCAATATTGCTCTTGCAGTAAGCTCAATGATTTTCACGTTAAGTATATCATTATCAGACTCTATGTATCTACTACTCATTGAGATGCTTCCTTTTTTTATGGGCTTAATTGTTTTTATTATCCTAATGAATATTTCAGGCCCAATTTTCGCATCGTATATAGCATGGAAAGCTGGAAACACAGTCGCAAAAGGTCACTTTATAGGATTTTGTATCACCTTAGTACTTGTAATAATAGAAATGGCTTATTCCATTACTGATCAATTTGGCTTTAACCGAGTTGCTTTGGGGGGAGTATTATTCGGAGTTATCTCACAGGGTTTTGCATTAGAACGAGCCATATTTGCAAACAGACAACAAGCTCAATTCTATAAAGAAGATTTACTCAAAGCAGAAAAATCTCTGAAAGAAAGCCAACTCAAATCCTTACAAACAAAAATGAATCCGCATTATTTATTCAATTCTCTAAATACAATTCATGCTCTTCATAAAATTAAACCAGAATTGATCGCTGATGCTATTTTAAGTCTTGCTAATAATTATCGATTCATTTCAGACAGAACCGACAGAGACTGGATTCCGTTTGAAGAAGAATGGAGTTTTTTACAAGACTATCTTCATTTGCAAAAACTAAGATTTTATGACACAATCCAAATTGACTTTAAAAAAACAGGAGATTTTTCTTCGGTAATTTTACCTCCACTCCTTCTCCAACCAATTATTGAAAACTCTTTTAAACATGGATTTCGCGGATCTGCGGAAGAAGATTTTCATTTTCAATTATTCATTCATGCAAAAATGATAAAAGATTCTGTTTTTTGTTTTGTTGTTTACGATAATGGAATCGGAATTCCAGAAGAATTACTCGCAGACAAAACAAAGTTATTAGAACGATCTCTCGGAAATATAAAAGAAAGATTAAAAAACCTTTATTCAGAATTTAGTTTTGAAGTAAGGAGAAATTTTCCTGAAGGTGCACGAACAGAAATTGAAATTATTTTAACTTCTAGAGTTCCGCAAGTTCCCTAAGTTTAATAGCTAAAGCATTGGCAGAAACACCACCAGGAAAATTAGCAAGGGTATTCAAGTTTTCATCTAAAACATAAATAAAATTAGAATGATCAATTCTATATGTTTTACCATCTCCGACTTTTTCTCTTACAATTCCAAATAGATCGGTAAGTTTAGTTAAAGACTCTGCATTAGGAGAAAGAGCTGTTAAATTTTTCCCAGGAAAGTTTTCGATATAATTCTTTAATGTAGCAGGTGAATCTCTTTCCGGATCAAGAGTGATAAAAATAAACCGAAAACGATTCGACTTTTCACCGAGAATGAGCGAGGCTCTACCAAAATTTGTTAGAGCCAGTGGACACATATCAGGACAGTGAGAAAACCCAAAATACAAAACGGATTTTTTTTCTGACCAAAACTTGGGTCCAAGAGAAGTCCCATCTGGCATAACAAAAGATAAATGTTTCCATTCTTCTTTGATTGCATCGTCTTTAGATTTGCAAAATAAACTAAGAGTAATGATTAAACTAAAAAATATTATACGGCGACGATCCAACCCATACCCCCATTTTCGGCCATATGTGTTTGGTGTGGGTGGAACATATAACGACCTTTTTTCTTTAAAACAAATTCAATGACCACTCGCTCTGTTTGACCAAGACTGACAACATCAGAATGACCATCAGGAACAGTACTACCCAAACTGCGAATGATATCAAAAGTTTGTGCATGTAAATGGAAAGTAATGATTGGTTCTCTTTCCATCATATTCTGAATATAAAAACGAACCCGCTCTCCCACAGGAACCTTCATAGGGTAACGATCATAAATTCCTGCAATCCCATTCCAAGTATAATAGTCATTCCTACCTTTTCCTTTAGTATCCCAACCGGAAAAAGTCAGAACAAATTCATGAGCAGGTTTTCGTTTGACAGGTGGATCTACCAGTAGAGCACCATACAAACCTTTGGCGGTATGTAACATGAGTGGTGGCACGTGACAATGGTAAGGATGAAGTCCGACCGGGCCGGCTTCAATTTGATAAGTTCTTTCTCCAAAAGCCGGAATGGGTTCCCAACCATCTTCCATTGGATCATGAGTTCCATGAAAATGTAAGGAATGTGGATCTGGACTTGAATTTTTAACATGGATTCGGAGTGTATCTCCTAAATTGGCACGTAGAACTGGTCCAGGAACCAGACCATCAAATGTCCAAGCAGGATAATTTACATTATGCGCAATGTTCATACTTAAAGGAAAAAGATTTAAACTAAAATCTTTCACCTTCTTGGAAGAATTAGAGTAGTTAGGTGGGTAATAAAACCGCTCAGTATATTCTTCTTTGATAAAAAAAGGAGGATGAGCCATACTCCCATAAGTATTGGTGCCGCGCAGACTCCCGCCAGCACCAATCGAGTTTTGATAGTTATCACTTACAGTGGGAGTAGTCACAATTCCAAAGTTAGTTGCTGTCGATGAAACTGTAGAATCAGAAGGTCCACAAATTTCATCAGAATTGCGAGAATTGAATTTTATGGATCCAAAAAGAGACCCAACAAGTCCCGTAATTCCAAAACCTAGTGTTGTTAAAAAACTCTTCCGATCCATAAATATATTTCTCTATTACTAAATGTGAGATATCAAACTAAGCACCCAAACAAGTAGCAAAACTCCGAGGCCACCACCAACTGCAATTTGTTTGAATTTTTTCTCATATTCAGTGTCTGCTACTAAAAGATAAACAGCAGGTCCAATCACAGGAACTACCAGAATCACAAGTGACCAGATAATCTGTTTTATAGTATTTGTTTCTTTTTGTTTAGAAAGCCCAAACAAAGCAAGGGGTGCCCAAACCATAGTTAATACAAAGGGAAGGTAATACGCATAAGATCCGATAAAATATGTCCAAAAACTTGGATTTGCAAATGTTGTTTCCATAAATAAACTCCTATATTAAGTTAAAGACGGTTCCGTGACCGCCGTCATCGCATAACCAGCATAAGCTAGAATTGTTAAGAAAAGCAGAATACCACCAAACACAACGGTATTTCTGACTACTCGTGAAATCTTTGATTCCTTAGAATATAAATACACCAAAGAACCAATGAATGGAACAAGTAAAATCAACCAAAAGTAATAATCTAATTTAGCACCTTTTGCTGAAAACCTATCCAAAACGGCAAGTCCTGTCCAAGCGGCAAAGATTGCAAATGGCAACAAATAACCCATGATATGGAAATACCAAGTTTTTAGTGTTCCCGGAAAATGAACTTTCCATCCAGAAGTATATACTTTGTTAGTTGCTGCATCGAATTCTGCTTGGCTGAGTTTAGGTAACTCTGCTTTATCAATCAAACCCTTATTTGCTTCAAAAACATCATGAGCAGGAATGATACTAGCCAAACTTTCTTTCGGCATATTCATTTGTTCAGGTGGAATTGGTTGGTTTTTATAAGAACCTAATACAAATTCTCGAAGGTTTGCTTGAACGAACAATGCAAGTAATCCAATGCTTGAAGACATATCTCCTGTATGAGGATAACGAATTCCCGAACAAGACTGAAGTGACTCTAATAAAGGTGGACTTGAAACTCCATAAGAATTGCCTTCAAAACAGTTTCCCACATTCACAGGACCACTAAGAGCAATATCTCCTCGTCCAGAATGAAAAACTTTATTGTTTCGTACAACGTTGTTATTGGAGATCCAGATATTCTCGTCAATATTCATCGTTACTAGGATTCCATAGTTGTTGTGATTAAAAACTAAATTGCCTTCAACCAAATTTTCTAATGCACCAAGTAGTGCGATTCCATTCCCTATCGAAGGGTATTCTAATTTTTTGGAAGGTGCATTGGTATTGTTATTATCATAAACAATATTTTTCTTCACCACAATTTGTTTTTGCGGAGGAAGTAATTCACGATCCAATGTATTTGGACCAATTCCTAATTGGTTTTTTCTCCAAATGGAAGACAAAAGATACAAATTTCCACTGGAATTTGTTCCTGAATAACCCAACGCGTTATTTTCAGAAATTACATCATTGATAATCGCATTACATGGATTACACTGACCGACATAAAAACCAGAATCGGGAGATCCAGAAGCATAAGAATGTTCCATGAGACCATCAACGGAATCAAAAGCATAAATTCCATAGTCACCATTATTATATGCTGTTAAGTAAGATCCACGATATCCTTTTACGCCTGTCCAATATACACCATTCAGTGTTGCATTTCTAGTGGTAAGGTTTTCGACAGCTACACCATCGGCACCCACAACCATAATTCCATTACCACGTAAAAATTCACCGTCAATGATGGTTTCGTTTCTATCTTCTCCGCGAATTACAATGGACGGCGTAGTTACAGTCACTTCTTCTTTATAGATACCTTTCGCTATGAGAACTAAGTCACCAGGAGAAGCAGCATCAACCGCATTCTGGATGGTTTTGTATTGAGATGGAACCTTACGAGTAACCCCTGTCCATTTTTTCGAAATTTTCGACTTAGCAATGTTTGTTTGTGGATTGTAAGCTGCATCTCCAATCACAGCAACACCAGTCATCCCAATCTTACCATCAGGAGAAGCATGGAAGGAACAGAAGTAAGGGAACGCACCTTCTTCTGGGAAAAATACATCTGTGTGTGCACCACGGAACATCGCCAAGTTGCCAAATGTTGTTTCTGTCGACCAATCTTTGGTGATAGAAATGGCATTGTGAGGATTGTTTCCTTCGTTCACAAATCGAATTTTACCGCCTTTGAATGTTCGAATGACGGGTGGGTGGAATGCGTTGTCCATCATCGTAACATGGACAAATGCGGAATTGGCCGGATCTTCCGAATTACAGTGATTCATACCAAGTGTTATGAAAACCGTAATGAAGATTCCTAATAAAATCTTTTTGATCTTTTTCATTCTTTTTCCCAGAATATGAGGACTTCCTCACATTTTGAGAATTTTACAACTGTGTTAAAACTTTGTCAATGGTAAATCAAAGGAAGGATGAAAAATATACATATAAGAGATTGTTCAGTTCCGCCAGGACTGCCTTTTTTTCGGACGGTTTTTCCTTTCTTTGCGCAATTTTAAAGACTGAATCCACAGTTTCTACAATCATAAGAGCTTTATAGTAGGCGTATTTTTTCTCAACTTTCGGAAAGAGTTGGAGAATGACTTTTTCAGCGAGGGATTTGGCGAACCGTTCGTTGCTTTCAATATCCATTTGTAACAAAGCTTGGTTTGTATATAGGATCGAGTTAATCAAACGATATCCTTTCACTTCATTAAATGCTCTTTCAAAGGCAGATAACGTAAACGCAATGAATTCAGCGGAGAATTTTTTTTTCTTTTTTAGCTCTTCATCTAAAAGTTTAAAAAAAGAATCATGTAGAATAAAATAACAAGCCTCAGCATGAGAATAAATGATAGAATCCTTGTTAGGAAAAAATTGATAGATCGATCCAACAGAAATTCCACTTCTTTCTGCAATTAAGTCAGTTGTTAAATCATCATACCCAACTTCACCTAACAATTCAATGGTGGTATTAATAATAATTTGATACCTTTCCTTTGAACGTTTTTGTTGGGGAATTTTTCTTGGATTGAGTTTGATATTCATTCAGACCTTAATGCCACAATCGGACTTAGTTTTGCGGCATACTCAGAAGGCCACCAACCAAAAAGAATTCCAATCGATATGGAAAATAGAAAGGCAAATCCTATCGATGGAAAGGATAAAACAATAGTCCAACCAAAGTATTCTTGCAAAAAAATGACCGCAAGGATTCCAAATACAAGCCCAACAATCCCGCCTGTCAAACTTGTCAAAGTGGATTCAATTAAAAATTGCATTCGAATGTCAGACTCGCGAGCACCAAGAGCCTTTCTTAGACCAATCTCTTTGGTTCGTTCTTTTACTGATACAAGCATAATGTTCATAATTCCAATCCCACCGACCATAAGAGATACGGTAGCGAGTGCTACGAGAAGTGTTGTCATGGTTTGGTTTGTTTCGGAAACAGCAGATTGAATGTCAGCCATGTTCATCACTTGATAAATATTACCCATGGATTCATTCGTTCCATGTCGTTCATGCAAAAATCTTTTTAGAGAAGTTGTAAATTCATCAGATGATTCTGACTTTTCCAATTCCATTTCCAAACTATCCACAGCATCTTTATTCAATAACCTTCGCATAGCAGTATTTAATGGAACAAGAATGATATCATCTTGATCACGAAATCCAGCACTTCCTTTTTCAGGAAGTAATCCTATCACTCGAAACAAAATTCGATTCACTTTTAAATAAGTACCAACAGGATTTTTGCCTTCATACAGTTCTTTGACAACAGTATTTCCGACAAGACAGACGAGGGCTCGTTTTCCGTTTTCCTCTTCTGTAAAAAACCTACCTTCTACAGGTTCTAAATTACGAAGTGTTTCATAATTAGGACTTGCGCCAGTCACATAACTATTCCAATTTCGATTCCCAAATACAAGTTGGCCTCTTCCATTCACAACAGCAGAGACCTGTTTTACCTCGGGAAATTTTTTAGCAACGGCTCCGGCATCAAAAACATCCAATCGATTTACAGTTCCGGCTTCCATAGAAACTCCCCCACTACGCATCCCACCAGTACGAACAATCACCAAATTGGCACCTAACGAAGAAAACTGTTCCTCCACAGATTTTTTAGCACCTTCTCCCAATGCCATAACAGAAATAACACAAACAACTCCAAAAAGGATTCCGAGGGCAGATAAAAATGTACGCAAACGGTTAGATGACAGAGAAAATAACGACTGTAAAAATATCCCTTCGAAAAGAGACCATCCCCGTTTTCTTTTTAAATCAACTTTAGGTAGTGCAACCTGATCTTTTTTTTTCTTTTTCCCTTCATCCGATATAATTTTACCATCACTAACATGAATGACACGATCACAATATTCAGCCATTTCTGGTTCATGAGTGACCATCACAATCGTTTTCCCTTCTTTGTGCAGACGTTGTAACTCTAACATGATTTCAATTTTACTTTTTGAATCCAAGTTTCCGGTTGGTTCGTCTGCAAAAATAATTGGTGGATCAACTAACAAAGCACGTGCGATGGCAACCCTTTGTTGTTGCCCTCCAGATAATTCGTTCGGTGTGTGAAGGGCTCGATTTGTTAACCCAACTTTTTCTAGTTGTTCTAATGCTCTTTTTTCATTTTGATCAACATTCGTATATAAGGATGGCAAACTTACATTTTGAGTAGCATTGGATTTAGCCAACAAATGAAATTGTTGGAAAACAAATCCAATCATACTGCCACGCACATCAGACAAAACATCCGAAGACTCCCCATCCACTTTACGTCCAAAGAGTTTGTATGTCCCTGAATCAACATGATCAAGCAAACCCATTACTTGTAATAATGTAGATTTACCAGACCCAGAAGGACCCATAATCGCAACAAATTCACCTTGTGAAATTTCTAAATTTATACCTGCTAAAACAGGAAATTTTGAATTTCCAATTTTATAGGATTTATTTAAATTATGAATCTCAATTGCTAACAATAGTTATCTCTTTGGCATTTTCGGCGATGAAAAAGGTCCACCCGAACTAGTTTTCTTTTCTTCTTGAATTTTTTTCTTACGATAAACTATTTCGTTTTCCTCTACACCAGAAAGTATCGCCGTATTTTGTTCATCGGATCTTCCTATGGTCACTGTAGTTTCGACAAGTTCACCTTCAATTTTTTTGATAACCTTTCCCTTGCCACCACTTCCTTTTACAAATTCGTTAGGAAGAAGTAATACCTCTCTTTCTTCAGAAAGAATAAAATCAATTGTGATCGACATCCCACTTCTTAAATAATCAGGAATAGAATTTAATGTTAGATCCACATTATACATAGTCACATTATTTTCAGTCACAGCTTCATAACCAATATGGAATACCTTAGCTCTGATCGGAGAATCGGAATAGGAATCAACAGTTACGTTGGCGATCTGACCAATCTTTATCTTCGATAAATCGGTTTCATCAACCTTAGCTTGTATCATTAAATTATCAGAAAGTACATAAAGTATATCTTGTTGAGTGACGGTTTGACCTGGACTAATATTCGAAGCAATCACCAACCCTCGTAATGGCGAAATGACAGGAGTTGGTTTATAAAAATCTTCCCATTTTTTTAATTCGTCTTCTCCTTTTGCTCTAGCCGCATCTAGTAATGCAGCTCTTTCCGTCGAACTCATCCAAGCAATGATTTTACCACGACCCACTTGATTGCCTTCGTTCACCAAGATAGATTCTACTCTTCCAGCAATCGGTGGTTTGATTTCCAATCGATTCTTTGGGATTGCGGTACCAGTCGCACGAACGGTCACAACCAAATCACCACGAAAAACTTTAGAAGATTCAATTTTTATATTTGTTTTTGATTTTCCAAAACCAAAGAGATACACTGCTACCGATACAACGACTACAAGAATAGTAATAGATATATATTTAATCTTCATCAAAACATTTTCCTAAATTTCTTAAGTAAGTAGCCTCGGCCAAACCTAAGTCCCTCTTACCAATCAATAGATTTTTTTCCCGATTGATTAAATCGTTTTCTATGATGTCCCAATTTTCAAAACTAATCAGTCCATTCGAATATTGTGACCGCGCAATCATTGCACGAATCTCCGATGCTTTATAAAATTCGGTTAAAACAATCAATTGTTCTGATGCATTTTTAAAATTGAGATGAGACTGTTCTAGTGAAAACGAGAGAGTGTTTTTTTTTGAGTCTCTAGTATGAATTGATTTTTCATACTCTGATTTTGCTATTTTAACATTATAATAGTCTCTCCCGCCATTAAACAATGGATAGGTCAAATTCAATCCAAAACTATAATTTCTAGGTTTAGGCAACCAAACATCATCTTGTCTCGTCACTGTTGCACTTAAATTGAGCTCAGGATAAAAACCTGCCTCTGCAACACCGATATTTGCCTGGGCTGCTCTCACCTTTGATTGTTCTGCCATAATAGATGGATGTGATTCTAATAAATTTTCTTTTTCCTTTTCTGAAAATTTTTTCTCCAGAGTAGGTTCATATAAAAAATCTGAATTGATATTTACATCCAAACGATTGGCAATGACTCTTTCAACTTCGTTCAAATTACTTTCAAAAAGACGAAAAGCAGACGAAACTTCAAACTCGGCTTGTTTTACAAAAGATTCACTCAGTAAAAAACTTCCTTTATGTTCCCGGCCTACTTCATAACGAAGTTTCACTAAGTCACGATTTTTGACTCGTCTATCTTTAATTTTCTCAGAAAGTTGATGAAGCTCTTTCGCATACAACACTTGAGCATAACCCGACTTCAATTCAAAACAAATTTTCAAACGAGAATCATGTAATGTCTGTTTTGCTGCCTGAAGTAAGGCTTCTGTTTTTTCGATTCCACTTTTGTCTTTAAATCCAGCAAAAATGTTTTGATTTGTACTAAGACCCACAGAGTAACGATTGATTGCAGTTGGCCTAGACTCACCTGAACTTGTCTGTTGGCTGGTATTTGAACCCGCGGTAGATCCATTGATCAAAGGATCATTAACTGTCCCTGAGCCACTAAAATTAGCTGAAGACTGTCTTGCTGAAGCTAAAACGTTAACCGTTGGAAGGTAACCCGCATAACTTTTTTCGTTTTCATAAAATGCTTTGTCATAGTCTGCTTTTGCAGATAAAAACTCTGGATTGGATTGTAATGCAGTTTGCCAGAGTTCCTTGATTTGGATTGGTTTGGCAAAGAGCGATGAACCTAATCCAGATATCGTGAAAGCGGTAAATATAATTCTAATCAACTTCACTATATACTAAACCTAGGTTTGGTTGAAAAAGTTCCATAAACTTCATTTTTTTAGAAAATTTTACCAACTACCTGAACTACCGCCACCGCCAAAACTTCCACCACCACCTCTAAACCCTCCAGAACTTCCCCCACTGCTAGACCATCCTCGGCTGCTACCTGAACCTCTAGAGCCTCCAAATGTTCCCTTTTTCATTCGTTTGCGACCATGCGGGGTTAAGAGATGATATAATTTATAAAGTCCAACTCCTACAACATAGGTCAAAAACACGGAAGCACCAACATTCGCACCATGAATGGCCGTAGGAAACAAACTCCAAAAAGGAAATAAAAAGAAATATAGAAACCAGCCAACATACGGTGCGTTAGCTGCCACATATGTAAAAATACTCAAAACGAATAAAACAAAGATAGTTAGTATTATTCTCATGATGATTGGCATCTCTAAATGAGCACCAGAGAGTTCCCCTAAAAAAGACAAAGGACCCAAATGAGAAAAATCTTCGGGGGGAGGAATGGTATAAGATCCCTCGATTGCATTCAGAATGGCATTCACTCCATTTTGAATTCCCGATTCAAAATCGCCTTTTTTGAAATAGGGTTTGATTTGCTTTTCAATGATATGGTGGCATAGAACATCCGTTAAACTTCCCTCTAGCCCATACCCAACCTCAATCCTTAATTTACGGTCATTTAAAGCAATGAAGAGCAGAACACCGTTGTCTTTGTTTTTTTGTCCCAATCTCCAAGTTTCAGCGACCTTCAGAGAATATTCTTCTAATACTTCTCCCTCTAAGGAAGAAACCACCAAAACGGCAACTTGATTGCTGGTTTTACTTTCATGATCTCTTAGTTTGTTTTCGAGTGCGACAATAAATCCAGGACTTAAAGTCCAGGTTTCATCCATCACTCTGGCCTTTAAGGTAGGAACATCCTTTGCTTGGATGAAAAAAGGCAAAAAGAAAAAAAGAGAAAAAACCAATATCCTCTGCATAAAAGGATATTGGTTTTAAAACATTCAGTTACAAGAATTTTTTATGTACTACTTATGGATTCGAGTCGCCCCGTAATAGGTAGAAATCGGTTTTAAATCTTCAAAACCAATGAGATTCACCTGACCTCCCCCCAATTCATAATCTCGTTTGAAACTTTGTAAAAACTCAATGGCTGAAAATCCGATCATTTTTACATTCTGATCAAATTTAAGATCCACTCGTTCACCTGGAGCAATTTTTCTGAAAATTAATTTGAGAGAAATCATATTCGAAAACAACAAAGCATGTTTTACATACAACTCATGTACCTTGTTTTCCGATTTTACAGTGATATCAGCAACAAAGATATAACGAAGTGGAACACCAAAATAAATTTGAATCAAAATAGCAGTTACAATTCCACAGAAAACACCAACTAATAAATCTTCTACGATTGTAAGAACAACAGTTACCATAAAAATAACAATTTGATCCCAACCTTTATCATAGGTTTCTTTAAAAACATGAGGAGATGCCAATCGGATCCCTACCATAATTAAAATTCCAGCAAGAGATGCGAGGGGAATCCTATGAATGAGACCTGGCAAAAGCAAAATGAAAAATAACAAAAACAATCCATGAAAGAAATTGGAAAACCTTGTTTTAGCACCATTTTCTATATTGGCAGAAGACCTAACTACCTCAGCAATGATTGGTAAACCACCAATCCAACCTAAAAAGAAGTTCCCCGCACCTTTTGCAACCAACTCACGATCCATATTTGATTTACGACGATACGGATCTGTATTATCGACGGCCGTTGCAGTTAACAATGATTCAATACTTGCGATAAGTGCGATCGTAATGACCATCACCCAAAAAATTCCATCTTTCCATCTAGAAAAATCAGGGAAAGTAATCCCATCATAGATATGATCCGGTAGATTTACTAATTTTTCCGGACCAATTTTATAGGTTTGGTCAAGTAAAGTATACGAATGTTCATCAGCCAAATCAAACACAACACCCAAAATAATACCAACTAACACAGCAACAAGTGGCGCAGGTAATTTTTTTAATAAAGGGTTTTTGATTTTTGCCAATACAGCAATGATCACAATCGCTGAGATACCAATAATGGCAACTTCAGGATTCACT
This sequence comes from Leptospira brenneri, assembly GCF_002812125.1. Lineage (NCBI taxonomy): Bacteria > Pseudomonadati > Spirochaetota > Leptospiria > Leptospirales > Leptospiraceae > Leptospira > Leptospira brenneri. The sequence continues at coordinate 565,194 of NZ_NPDQ01000001.1, read as the reverse complement.
AAAGAAAAACTAAATGGGATTTCTAACAACAATCCTCCAATTGTTTTAGCCTTAGGAGTGATTCCAAGTGCAACATAGAACTGTTTGGAAATGATGATGATCCCAATAGCTGCCATCATTCCATGTACTACCGAGATTGGAAAATATACGGTTAGGTTACCAGCTTTGACAAGCCCTAACACAATTTGAATGGCACCTGCAATCACAATGGCCGCTAGTGTTAATTCGAAACCAAGTTTTGGATCCCCACCACCCAAAACCATAATGGAATTGAGAACCACTGCAATGAGTCCAGCCGCAGGGCCATTAATCGTTAAGTGAGACCCACTGAGTAAGGAAACTACAATTCCTCCCACAATCCCGGAAAAAATTCCAGCCATTGGTGGTGCCCCCGATGCGAGTGAGATGCCCAAACAAAGCGGCAACGCAATCAGAAACACAATAAAACCGGACAGAATGTCCGATCGCCAATTTTCTTTTAACCCGGGTAACCAATCTTTTACACTGTCTTTGCTATCCATAGGAAGCGTCCTCTTTATCTATCTAACTTTTGTATATTTATATGTTTTTATTTTTCCGATACTGGTTTGGATTCACACCAGATTGTTTTTTAAATTCTAAATAAAATGCTGATCTAGATCCAAATCCAGAAAGTTTTCCAACCTCAGCAACATTAAGTTCAGGTCTTTCATTTAGGATGGTCATGGCTTCTTTAATTCTATATTGATTCAGTAGAGATGGAAAATTGAAATTATATTCTGAATTGATAAGTTCGCTCAATTGGTGGTAAGAAAGTCCCATTTTAGAAGCAATCAACTCTTCATTACAATCAGGATTTAAAAATATTTTTTCAGATATTAATAATGATTCTAATTTGTTTCTAAATTCTGTTTTATCTAGTTTAAGTGTAACAGAACGAAATCTAGTTTTTGACTTATCTCTTTTTTCATAATTTCTTAAAAACAAAAAAGAACCAGCAGTTAAGAATGGAAGATAAAACACTGCAGCATAGATAAAGAAAGGTTGGTACGGATAAAAATCAAAATGAAACAATGTTTTTAAGAAGACGGAAAAAAGAAAAAAGAACCAACCAAACACATACACTCGTTCATCACTTTCGTCTTTTGCTAACAGCGAACTATGTGTTCTGAATAGATAGTAGGCAGCTGTTCCAAAGATAGACAATACTAGAAAGATTCTAAATTCATAAACTCTAGAGAAAAGAGGAACGAGTAAGTATAAAAACCCTGCAAATCCAGAAATCCAAAATCCAAAATGATTAGAAAAACGATTTCCTACAAACCGATCGAAAGATCTTAAATAAAGGAAAAATACAAAATGGTTTATGGACAAAAAGATATAATAAGAATGCCTAACTAGGTTATTTGAATTTCCAAATACAGAAGCAAACTCTTTCCCATGCACTGAATAAACCAGAAGGAAAAACATTAAAAAATGAACTAAGATCGAAATGTAAACTTTCTCTTTCGATTTAATATATTCAGAAATTGCCCATCCGAAGGAAACAATCCCCATCATCGTAAAAAACAAAAATGTCAGAAATCGAAAGAGTACAATAGAACGGTAACTCGCATGGGAAACAGTCCGAATTGGAAAATTTAAGTCTTCATTAGAAACAAGATAAATATAAAAATAGCGGCTTTCATTTGCTTTCAGGGTGACGTTAAAGTGGGGGAATGGGGAAAGTAAACCCATCCAATCCTCCCAAACATACCCACTGTAAGAGGTAACAATCTCTCCATCCTCACCTTCCGAACAAAGTTCTACAAAGGGGATATTGATCCACTGGATGAGAATACTAAAATACGTATCAACTGCTGTGTCATTTTGGATCTCGACCCGAACCCATTGCCCCCCAACTTCACGTTTTCCTCGCAAAGAATCCGCACTGCGGTTGTCCATCCAGACAAAACTCCGCAAAGATTGGATCGATTCGTGGTTACAATTTTTTGGAATTTCTGTCCTGTGGGGTACCAAAAATTGGACATTTCGACTGATGTTCCGGCCATAGAAACTTTCTGGCTTCCATAGGCATCCCCCCAATCCGACCAGGATTGCCAAGAGAAGCGTTATTTGAACCATCTGTTTCATTGAAAACACCAGTTTTCGCGAATTCTGCCCCTAAGAAAGCGATTTCGCCGTTTGCAGGAATTTGAAATGAATTATTTTTTGTCCAATTTTATGATTTTGGACAAAATAGATGTCTAAAATAGTGACGAACAGAGGGAGGAAATTATGGATTTCCACGCAGCGCTCAACAACATTCTCAACCCACCGGTACTCTTTTTCTTTTTAGGAATGGGTGTCGTATTCTTCAAATCGGACCTAAGGATTACGGAGGGAGTCTCAAAATTCCTATCTCTCTATCTTTTGTTCTCTATCGGCTTCAAAGGGGGCCACGAACTCTTCAAATCACCATTTGCAGAAGAACACTTAATGACCCTCATTGCCTGTATGTTCATGGCATGTTTTGTTCCGATTTACTCTTACTTTATCTTCAGAGCGAAACTAGACCACGCGAACTCAGCAGCTCTTGCAGGAAGTTTTGGATCCATCAGTGCTGTGACCTTTGTCACTGCGGGTGCCTTTCTACATAGTTATGGATACGAATACCAAGGTTTCATCGTTGCAGGAATGGCTCTTATGGAATCACCTGCGATTGTTCTTGCAGTGATCATCGATCGTTTAGGCAAAAAGAAAAATAACGAGAATCTAAATGAAAAAATCCAATGGAAACAATTACTCCATGAAGCTTTCTTTAGTTCTTCCGTATACATTCTGATTGGAGCATTGATTGTTGGTTATTTATCTGGTGAGTCCGGATGGAATACAACCAAACCATTCACTGAGGATATTTTTAAAGGACTACTCACCTTCTTCTTACTAGACAAAGGAATTGATGCCGCAAGACAAATGCGTGAGTTAAAAAAAGTAGGTTTTTTTCTGATCGGATCGGCACTGATTATCATGTTGATTAACGTGGTCATTGCAATCTTACTTACAAAGATCATCCAAATGCCAATTGGTGATGCTCTGATGTTTGTGGTTTTATGTGCCTCTGCATCCTATATTGCAGTGCCTGCAGCTATGAAAGAATCCATCCCGGAAGCAAACCCAAGCATTTATTTAACGGTTGCTTTATCGATTGTGTTCCCTATTAATATCATCGTCGGAATCCCTTTATACTTTTATATTCTCAAAGTGATCACGGGAACTACTTAAGTTAAAAGAACATTTATCAGAAAAGGAGATACATCATGTATATTTCAAGAGGTTATTTCTATTTTCTATTGTTAGCGGTAATGACACCGCTAACAATAACATGGGCGGCTCCAACAGAAACAGAGAACCCTCCTGTTACTACCGCTACACAAGAATCAAAGCCCTATGCCTCACCAATGAAAGAAAAGGGCCTTGATCCTGAATTCAACCGCCATATGTTTGTGGAACCAGAATTATCTAAACATTCCGCAAACTCTGGACAATTTTGGTTAAACGATGTATTACGTTTTGGTTTGTATTTACGACCCAGACAAGAATCCAGATACAATATGGATTTTAATGCATCTGACAAAGGTTATATTGACAGAACACTACAAACATCTTCTATCTATTTTATCTTTGATCCCAGTCCTTACGTCCAAGCAAAAGTAACACTCCAAGATGCTCGTGTTTGGGGGGGAGAATCACCGGCTTCTTCAGGTGATATCCGTGCCAATTTTTTTAGTAATACAGCAGATATTTACTCCAAGAACCAAACAAATGCTGTTTCCCAAAACCAAACGGGAGTGCGAGAAGCTTTTTTAACCCTAAACCAACTTCCCTTACATTCCAAATTACAAGTGGGACGACAAATCTGGGCTTATGGCGACCAACGAATGATAGGTGGTGGAAACTGGACGATCAATGGTCTTTCCTTTGATGGTGCAAGGCTTATGTTCAACTACGATAATTTCAAAATCCATTTTTTAATGGCAAGGCCGTATTGGACACAGAGTGGAACCAATGGTGTCGTTTCTTCCAATGATCCCAAACTGAACTCAAACGCCAATGGAACAGACACAACTCTCTTAGGAACTTACAACAGTTTTACAATTCCTGATTGGGTGACTTTAGATCTTTATAGTTTGGGAGTGGTTCGTAAATGGAAAAAAAATCCTGTGAACCCCGTTACCGGTCTTCCCGAAGCTTCTAGTGACGACCCAATGGCGATGAACAGAAGTAAACAAAACCAGAACTTACTCACAACTGGATTTCGTCTCACGAACAGAACCAAAGCAAACTTTTTGCCGGAAGGAAAGTCCTGGGATTTTACTTGGGAATCCGCCTTCCAAACAGGAACTACGGGAAGAAGAATTCAAGATCCTTATTTGAAAGAATATCTTCCGAACGAATGGGACAACTCTAGAACGGAAAGAGAAAAGTATACAGGTCAAATGCATGTCTTTCAAACGGGATATACTTTCTTCAAAAAACTACGTTTAGGTGGTCAGGTATTGTATGCGTCTGGAGACAAAAACAGAGCAGATGCTTCCGTCTCTACATTCCAAACACTAGCAAATCCTAGATTTGGAGTGATTCCGTATTTTAATAGTGTAGCCGGAATTTCTGAAAACATCAATGCACAAAACCTTTATTCTAAATCCGTAAGTGTCAGTTACAAAACAGATTCCTATGGTGAATTTCAAGTGACCTACTTTCAAAATGACAAAGCAGAAAAACAAGATGCTTGGTATGCCATCAGTGGGGCTGCCAATTCGACAAGTTCACTTGGGGAAAAAAATCCATACCCAGTCGCAGCGGACAAAGGTAGTACAGAGAATTATTCTAATAATTCATATTCATCACCTTATGCTCTGGGGAAACGAATTTATACCGAAGTGGATGTAACTTGGCACGGACAAATTAATGATTTTGTTTCTTTATGGATGGGGTTCGGGTATTTGAGTGCGGGGGATTCTGTTCGTAATTATCGAAATAGCAAAATCCAATACAATTCCACAACACAATCCTTTGAATGGAACCAAAACTACTTACAAGGTAAAAACCAACTGGCAAAGGATGCTTATATGGCCTATGCCCAAATCAACGCTGCTTTTTAAGAAAAACGTTCGATTTTTATATGGATTTGAATACCATGGAGGTCAAATTGATTCAAATCCATGTTGGAAGCTTCAAACAAACAAAGACGGATTCGCAATAGCCTTTCTCGTGAGGAAATTAAAAACGTATCTCTCCTCATTTTAAAGGAAGAAGGACTGGAAGGTCTTTCTATGCGAAAGATTGCCAACCGTCTGGGTTGCAGTGTTGCCAGTCCTTATTCCTATTATGAAAGCCAAATTGATTTAGTCCAAGACCTAATCAAATCAGGGGAAGACGAACTTCTTTCCATGTTAAAAAAAGCAATCACTGAAGTAGACTCAAGTTCTGCCTTCGAAAAATTGGCAGCCATTGCCCGTTCTTATTTTAATTTCGCAAGTAACAATCGAGAATTACACAAAGTGATGTTTGTGACAGATTACGGTGGAGTCCATAGAAAGGCCTTCCCACAACTTCCCAAAAGTTATCGTTTCTTTTTGGAAACAGTTCGAATCGGATTTGAGTCTGGAGAAATTCCCTATCCTAAAAATGAATACCCTGCCATCGCAAGGATGATGTGGAGTTGGATGTATGGGGTGATTGTTTTGGATATGACAGGAATGCTTCGTAAAAGAAAAGGTTCAGGAAACCCCATCGAAGAAGGGATTTCCTATTTTCAAAAACTGCTTAGCAAAAAATAACTTAACCTACGCTAGGCGAAACTTCTAAACTATCTTCTTCATCACTCAAAATCACTTCCCCTTTTTTAGGAATCAACACAGATGTTCCTTTGTCTTTCATTCGGATGAGTTCGCTTCGTATGTAACTAACAGTTTCCGCAGCATCTTTCACTTCTCTGATGGGATTTCCCACTGACAAACGAATGGGCTTATTTAAATTATAAGCATCTAAAAACATAGGGATGATGGGTAGGCCATAACGTTTACTCAGTACTGCCATACCAGGATGGAGTTTTCGAGATTTTCTAAACCCTCGAAACCAAGTACCTTCCGGAAAAATGCCGATACCCAAACTTCCTTTAGCGATCCGTTGTTTCATCTCTTTCATTGTGCGTGGGTCCGATTCGTTACGATTCACAGGGATTAGGTCGATTGATGTAACAATCCCTTTGATGAGTTGTTCTATTCTTTGTTTTTTTGCTTTCTGAAAACTATCTTTTGGTTTTTTCCCGGAATCAATACTGGCAAGAGCCGTTGTATAAATTCCATATCGTTTCAAAACACCGCGAATCACAAAGGCGTCATAAGGAAGAGTAATGAGTCGTAAAAATTTATTCCTAGGTTTGATATGGTTGGCAATTAGAATCACCGATTTACCACTATACTCTCGCAAAATGTGTTCATTTTCCAATGTCACTTTTTTTCTTCCATAAATTTGGCGCATAGGTTTTACAAATGCCCACATAAAAATAAAACCAATCAACCGACCTAAAACATAAAACATATAATCCCTCTACTTCGTTAGAACAAGTTGATCTCAGTTGGTTGCAAAATTCACTGAGTAAATTTGCCTTTCAGTTTAGAATCTTAAAAAAAAATCAATTTGTAATGATTTTCCGCAAATACAAAGCGGTTCTTTACATTTGACAAAAAAGCTGGTTACAGGGACTTTGAAGTTATCCTTCAGGGAGGAAACAGGTGAAATTCCTGTGCTGACCCGCAACTGTAATCCAAACCTAAGTTTGGTGAGCCAGATCTTCCCCGTAAAGTTGACCTCGTGGTAAAGGAACTTTACACACTGATTCCGAATGCCTTCCATTCGGATAAGGGGCCCCGAAGGCATCGGGGCACCCGAAACAATCACAAACAAAAATTGTATTTTAGGCAATCTCACAAAAGAACCTAACTGCAGTTTGTTTATTTTTGAATCGGAGTTCCCTGAATTTTACCATTGAGGAGACTTCTATGAAAAGAACACTTACAACGATTACCCTTTCTGTAATTCTAGTCGCACTGTTTGCTTGCAATACAGAGAAACAAGTTTCAGAAACTGATGCAAATTACAAACTACTTGCTGGTCTACTTGCAGGAAGTACACTCTCTACTTCCTTTTTATTGGAATACAATGGACAGTGGAACGCAGGTTATACTTACGATTCTAATGGGCAAATGACAGGAACTCCGAACGGAAGACTCATCATCGCAACTAATCCAGATGGCTCAGGAAGTATCATTTCCGGATATAATTCCAATGCAAACTATTTTGGTGGTGGTGATACCACTTATCGAATTCTTTCTTTTGACAAAGCTACCAGAAGGCTCTACTACCAAAATACTCCTGGGGGAAATAACTTCGCACATTCTACTTTTGGAAGAATTGATTACACAGCAGTAACTACTTCTGGTTGTGAACTTGGAGCCGGAAGATGTTTTTATTTTTGTGAAGCCGTTTCCGGAAAGGCTACACTCGCAGAAGTACAAGCAAGTACAGTGACAAGCAACCCAACAAATTACGCGACCAACGGTTGTGGTGGCTACACATTTAGTAGAGCACTTTCAAGAACAGAAAACTCAACTTGGACTGGACTTTAAAAAATAGGTTCTGAACTTAGGAGATGTGATGCAAAAATTTTCGAAAACAAACGAATTATGTCATTTGTTTTTGGTCTTATTTGTATCCTTCTCTTTTTGCAAAAAATCTCCTTCGAGCTCAGGGGAAGAAAACCTCTTGGCCTTGCTTCCATTACTTAGCGCAGCAGCAAATGCTAGTGTTTGTCCGAAGTCGACAATTCCAACAGATATCTACCTTGCCACAACGGTGGTGAGTGCAAGTTCCAGTATCTCTGGTTTTTCGGATCCTAAAAAAGCAGTCAATGGAGTTTGCGGAGCTGGAGAACTTGTAGGTTCGCTGGATGTTTACGCCTTAGACATTACTGGGGCTGGTGCAACGATTGTTCTCAGTTGGGGAGGACGGACAGTTAAAAATGTTTCGGACAGTATCGACTTCATTGTTTATGATAATAGTTTTCGGATCTCTGATGATTCCAACACCTATGCGATGGACCCTTCTGTAATTCAAGTTTCTATTGATGGAACTAATTTTTGCGGATTTAACCCCAGTTACTCGGGTGGTAATGTCAATTTGATGGATAGTTGGACTAAATTTGCCGGACTCCGGCCTGTCCACTACAATATGACCACAAAACCCTTCATCAACGAGGATCTTTTCATTAATACTGGCGGTTCTTTTTTGTTAGGTGGGGGAGATGGGTTTGATTTGGATGATTTAGACCCCGCAGACCCGAATGATATCGGTTGTGATCCAACACTTGCCAACAATATCAAAACAAATGGGTTCAAATTTCTAAAAATTACCTCTGCAAGTGATGTAACGAACCCCAACACTAGTGCCAAATTTCCTTGGCCCCCAGGAAGTTATAATGGAAGTGATATTGATGGAGTGGTAGCACGCGAAATCCAGTGACAATTTGTCCATTATGTCAGATCTGTACCCTCTTCGAGGTTCTACTAAAAAAAAGCTAAAAAAGCGACCTGTATTTCAGTTGACCAATCCTTAAAAAAGGTTTCTTTTTTTAAAACTACTCCTTAGCGCGTATCCACTTTGAGCGAAAACCTATACACACAAAAAATATCCATCCAGGATGAGATGCCGAGATTGTCTGCCCAAGCCAATCTTTTGAAACTCCTTCTAGATCCTTTTTTGGATTCCATATCCTTTGACAAGGAATCAGGAATGGCATTGGATGCTGGTGCTGGACCTGGTGTGCTCACTAGTTTTCTCATGAAAAAAAATCCCAATCTCCGTTGGTCCGCTTGTGACATCTCGGAAGAAATGGTGCAGTACTGCAAATTAGCTCATCCAAAAGTAGATTGGAAAATCTCCGATGTCCGATCGCTTGATTACCCAGACAACTATTTTGATTTTATCTTCAATTCTATGGTTCTCATTCATATCAAAGAACCAGAAAAGGCTTTAAAAGAATTCTATCGGGTGTTAAAACCAGGTGGAAAAATTCTCATCCATTGCCCCAACGATAAATCTTTCACTGGCCCACAAGTGCTTTTGGATATGGTGGCCAAACATGCAACCATCCACCCTGCAGACCGGTATGTGATGGAAAAAGTTCCAGGGATTATGGAGAGTTTGGGATTTCAATCAAAAGCAAGGACAGATTTTGTTGCTTCCAACGACGGAAATGATGACAAACCTGTTGTGGAATATCCAAAAATTCATTTGGGGATGATGACCGGTTGGTCTATGATGTCTTTTATGGGCCATCCGGACGGAATGCAAGAATTGTATTCAAAACTCCAGTCCGAGTATATGTCCAATCGTGTGAAATTCTCGATCAATTTAGAAACGCATTTGTATCAAAAATAAACGGAGGCAAAATTGAATCAAAAGACACCCATCATCATCGGGGAATACCACATCATTCCAGAAAATTTGCCTGCTGACGGCCAACTTCGATTGATCTTCCAACCAATCGATATGACTACTTATTGGAGGCGGTGTGGACTCACTGCAAACTTTGTTGCCGGATTTTATTCGTATTGTTACGAAGCCAGTGAAACGAAGGCCAACTCTCTCTCTACCATCATTAATGAACTTTTGGAGAATGCTTCTAAATTCTCAAAAGCCAGAGAAGGTAGAATCAATGTAGAATTGAAACAATATGGAAATCTTTTAAGGATTGATGTTTTAAATGTGGCGTCAAAAACCTTACGAGATAGTTTTGAGCTTTTTGTAAATAAACTCTTGTCGGAGAACGTGGAGGAGATGTATTTTTCTACACTCGAAACCAAAGAAGATAGCGATACCAAATCCGGTTTAGGTCTACTCATGATGCTTAAAGACTACCCGGTGCGTTTTGGTTATAGTTTCCATGAGATCGATGCCGATACTCATGAAATCACGGTAAGAGCAATTATCAACGTAGAAGAGATATAATAGGCGAAGCTTCATGGAAATCAAAGATTTAGATTATAATATTCAATACGACGAAGCCACTAAGACTGTCAAATTCACAGGTTCCATCCGATTACAGAACTTACCCGCTTATGAACCGATCAAATTATTTTTAAGAGATGTTGCGAAACTTTGTCAAGGTGCTATCTTGACTATGGACTTTAGAGAATTACAATTTGTAAACAGTTCGGGGATCACTACCCTATCTATGTTCATTATTGATTCCAGGAAAAGTGCCGCTTACCAAATCAAAATCCAGGGATCTCTGAATGTTTCTTGGCAGTCAAAATCGCTCTCTAACTTTAAAAAACTTTGGGACCAAGTGGTTTTGGAAATCTCCTAACCACAAGTTCTCACACTGAGTCTATCTTCCGCCCATCTCGTACAACCTTCTGAATTCGAGCATGCGGCGGGACATTTCATTAAATCGTTGTGCTAAAATCACAAATAAATTGGTAAGAAGTTTGACGGCAAGAGTTGGACTTTGGATCTCTAGTTTCTGAAATTCATTTGGTGTGAGAATCAACAACTTGGCATGATCCCGAACAATGATGTCCGCATTTCGGTTGGACTTAGAAACAAATCCTAGTTCACCAAAAATCTCCCCTTGGTTTAAAATGGAAATTGTGGACTTCACACCGTCCTCACGATTGACAATCACTTCCACACTCCCTTCCAAAACACAAAATAACCCTTGGCTTTCTTGGTTTTGGTGGAATACAATGTCTCCATCTTCGTAATCAATTAAATCCAACATAGATAATAACTTCTTCGATTCCTCTTCCGTAAACCCTCTGAGAAAAGAGAGAAACTGACTTGGAGGTAACATCATGTCATGGACAATATTTTGCCAAACATCATCACCATCCATTGAGAAGAGAGGGCGAATGTCCTTGTATTCGGGGAACTGTGTTTCAAACAAATGGGCGAGTTCCTTTCCTGCTGAAAAACGCTTCGCCAAACGAAGAAAAGGTGAATGAATTTGTTTTAAATATTCATTATCATCCAGTAAAAATACCATAGGGATCACAATCCCATATTCAGGATGATGGATGTTCTTTTTGTACATTCTGTAACCAACTTGGTTGTACAAACGAACTAAATGAGGATTAGTATCAATAAAATCGATGACGATCCCATTCTCTCTGGCATGTTCATAAATTTTCATACAAAGCATACTGGCTGCAGCCGTATGTCTGTATTCCCGTTTGACCATAAGTTTCGTAGACATCGAAACTTGATCTGGATAAAAAGGACGAAAAAGTTCCATCTCGTATAATTCTTCGCATTCTAAAATTCCTTCTTTTCGGAAATTGATGCGAACCGTTCCAATACATTCCCCTTCTTCAGTCTCCGCCAGGAAAAGATGTCCCGTGTCATCAAAGGGTTCTTTGATCATTTTTGTGGTATGGTCAGCGTATTCTTGGACTCTGTTCATTTCTTGAACATATATGTCATAACGAAGGTGGTAGATTTTGTCACGATCTTCCTTCGTTGTTGCCAAATGTACTCTGATCTGACTCATCCTAGTCCTCCTCCTTAAAAAATGAAAAATCATTTGCAATTTATGCAAAATGTATGACTTTATAAGCTAATTTTCCGCATTCTCTTGCACGAAATATAAAGAAAGAAACCTTTACTCTATGCCGCAATCTCCTTCCAACGAAAATCGATTCGTCCTTTCGGACTATTACAAGAAACAACTTAAAGAGATTGCCTACCAGGGGGAATTCCGAGCAGAAACCTTTGCGACACGGTTTCGGTTCTTCTTCCTGGGATTTTTGGTCATATTTGCCACCCTCGGACTTTTGTCAGGTCGGCCCCCAATTGAGTTCTACTACCAAATCTCTGCGATCTTAGTTCTTCTTTGTTATAACTTCGTTGTACTTTATTCCTTAAAGAAATCGGGTAAGTACCTGAACATCTTTAAGTTTCTATCTTCTTTTTTAGAGATTACTCTCCTTACATTCGTTACAGGGTATACTGCATATTCTCAAAAAAATCCAAGTCTTGTTTATGCAGCTCCGATGATTTATGTGTTTTTTATTCTCATCGCACTGGCATCCATACGTAATAATACTAAGACTATCATCTTTGCAGTCATTGTTCTCATCGTTGAGTATGCATCCTTAACCATTTACTTCTATCCTGAGATGACGAGTTTTAATACAAAACTCATTGAATTATCCGACTATCTAAAACCAACTTTCTTAGAAGAAAACAGTACTTTCTTTTTGGTCAGTGCTGTTCCCATGGGAATTTTTCTCATCCTTCTGTATATGATTGTTACTGGTGGTCTCATTCTTTATGCAATTCTCAATACATCTCGTACTACCCAAGAACAAGCAGACTTAATTTTTAATACAGAAAAACAAGCCATCCTCGAGGAGAACATGCGACTTGGTATGGAATTGGACGTAGCAAGACAGATCCAGGCCATGGTACTTCCCCGTAATGAGGAATTAAAAGAGATCCAAGAACTAGAAATTTCTGCACGAATGGACTCTGCCAATGAAGTGGGTGGAGACTATTATGATGTAGTCCACCACGAAGATGGAACGGTTTACATTGGAATTGGTGATGTCACCGATCATGGTCTTGCCTCTGGAGTTGTGATGTTAATGACCCAGTCGGCGTTTATCACTACTTTACGTTCCAAAGTCATTTCATTACGTGAATCACTCAGATCCATCAATTCAATATTGTTTTCGAATATTCATGTTCGAATGAATGATATTCGTAACCTTACCTTATCACTATTTTCCTATAAAAATGGAGTGTTTACGACTGCCGGCCAACACGAGACCATTATGGTTTATCGTCATACAACAAAAAAAACAGAAATCATTGATACAGTCGACAATGGTATGTTAGTTGGTCTTACAGAATCCATTGATGAATTCATTCATGAAAAACCAATCCCCTTACAACCAAAGGATATCATCCTTTTGTATACCGATGGGGCAACGGAAGCCGAAAATCCAAAACGAGAACAGTTTGGTTCTCATCGTTTGATTGAATCTCTGGAAAAACATGCAGAACTCGGAACAACAGATGCAATCTTAGATGCAATCTTTCAGGATATTTACGTCTTCATTGATGGAATGGATGTTTATGATGACATTACCATCATGCTTATGCGCAAAAGAGGTTAGAGGATATTTATGGACAATGAATCAATATTGGAGGAAGAACGCGCTAAATACGCAGAACTAGAAGTCCTTTACCAAAACATCATTGACCATTCCACAGAAATCGAAAACGAACTCCTTGAAAATAATAAAACAATCCAAATGTATTTGGATCGTATGCGTCGATACTTATCTCCTCAACTTTATGAAATGGTTACAGGTGGTACGGAAGGAGAAACGTCCATATCACACCAAAGACGTAAACTCACCATTTTCTTTTCTGATATTGTTGGATTTACAACCATCACCGATTCCATAGAACCAGAAATCCTTTCTGATTGTTTAAATAAATACTTGGATGTAATGTCTAGCATTGCCATCAAATACGGTGGAACCATCGACAAATTCATTGGGGACGCCATTATGATTTTTTTTGGTGCTCCTAGTTTTGAAAATGATAAAACCCATGCTTTAAATTGTGTCAAAATGGCCATTGAAATGCGAGATAGTTTGCCTGCACTTGATGAATATTGGAGAAAATCAGGAATCAATCACAACCTAACTTGCCGTATTGGCATTAATACCGGCTATGTGACAGTAGGAAACTTTGGAACCAACGAAAGGATGGATTATACCATCATTGGGGGGCCGGTAAATGTGGCTTCTCGGTTGGAACATGCTTCCGATGCTGGGGAAATCCTTATATCAAACGCAACCAAATCCCTGATAGACGAGTTCATTGACACCAAACCTAAGGGTGAAATCGTTGTGAAAGGTGTCCACACTCCTATTGAGACATTTCAAGTGGTTGGTTTAAAAAACGATCATGAGAAAAAAGAAAACCCCTTTCTCAAGTTTGATAATGAAGGATTCCTTCTCAAACCGCTGCATTTTGATAAACTGAGCACAAATCCCGAAGAACGCCGATTAATGCAACACGCATTAGAAAAAGCGCTTGCGGCATTGAAATAAATAGTCTAAATTCCTTAGTTGAACTACGACTATGCGAAAGTACGGCAATTTTAAATCTACCAATCATATAGGCCAAGAACCGGAATCCAAAATCCAAATCCATTTGAAACCTTTGGATTTAATGCGTTATTGGCGCCGGATTGGAATTCTCTCTGATTTTATCGGTTATTTTTACGGTTTTTCATTTTTACCGAATGTCCCTTCCGAATCGATGGATATGAAAAATTCTGAAATTGTTAATTCCATCTCTACAGTATTTAACGAACTTTTAGAAAATGCGGCCAAGTATTCATACGATAAAAAGGCAGATATTGAAATCTCTCTCATCCATAGAGGAAAAACTTTTGAAATGTTTGTTCAAAACAAAACAAATGAATCAAATGTAAACGCTTACGAAGCCAGTTTAAAAGAAATATTTTCTGCAGAAAATTTAGAACGTTTGTATATTCAAAAATTAGAAGCCAATGAAAATGATCCCCACCGTTCTGGGATTGGCCTTATTATGGTTTTAAAAGATTACCCAGTAGAAATGGAAGTTTCCTTCGAATCCCAAGGTGAGGATGCCATCATTACTAGCCACGTCATTTATTTTACAGACGGGTTCCCTCAATCATAATCTCTAAAATTGTATCTACTTCTTTACGAAAGATTCCTTCTTCCTCTTTGGATTTGATTTGTTTCCATTTCCGTTCATTGAGTACGGCAAACCCATGAACCCCACTCCAGAAACTCATCATAAGAGTATCGGTAGGAACAGAGTTTTTTAATTTCAGAGACTTTTGACCAAACTCAACTATTTTAAACATTCCGAGATAAGCCAATTTTCCATATTCTCGTAGTTCCTCAGACAAAGTATCACCCGAAACATAGATTTCACCACCAAACATAAGTTCCGTTCTTCTTGGACTTTTTAAAAGTAGGAAAATATATTCCACTCCCGCCATTTTCACTTTTTCAAATGGATCTTCAGAATGATCCCAGGCCCTTTGCATTGCCTCGGTCAATTCTCGAAATCCTTCTGCGACAAGAGCTTGGAGAAGATCCATTTTTTTGGGAAAATGGCGATAGGGTGCCGTATGACTTACACCTAAATCACCCGCAATATCTCTTAAACTAAGAGAAGAAACACCCTTTGTTTCTAATACCTTTCTAGAATGCTCCAAAACCTCTTCTCTAAGGTTTCCGTGATGGTATCCGCTCGGTTTGGAGTCCGCTTGCAGATTTGATTTTAAAGGTGGTGATTTTTTTTTAGCAGGTTTCATATCAAAAATGTTTACAATGTATACTTTCTATGTTGACAGAGTATACATTTATATTTACACTGTCTACATTATGGAATTTGCCAACTACAGAAAACAACCACTTTTTTGGAACGGGATCTTTATGGCAGGGCTTACGATTGCCATCCTCCCCCTTTTGTTTTTAGACACAAGAACCCTTTTGGGGACCCAGATTTGGATCAAACCTCTGAAATTTACCCTATCCGTGGGTTTGTACTCCTTCACCACGGCCTGGGTCATGTTTATCTTTCTAAATGACTGGAAATATAGTTATAGAACCCAAATGATTCTGACTATTACTTCCTTTATTGAAATTGTTTTTATCACCTTACAGGCAGCACGTGGCGAGGCCAGTCACTTCAATATATCAACTCTTTGGAACCAAATAGTTTTTTCCGTTATGGGTACAAGTATCTCCATCTTTTGGCTTTTCCATCTATGGGTTGGATACCAAATTTTTAGAAAAAAAGCCATTCCACATTCAGTAAAAGAAAGTCTTGTTTGGGGACTTGGGATTGCCGGTTTTGCCATGATCATCGCCTTTTTTATGACCTCACCAAGACCAGAACAATTGGAATCTATGAAACAAGGGATCTTTCAAACCAGTGGCTCACATAACTTTGGAACGGGAGATCCAGGTAAGGAAATATTTTTCTTTGGTTGGAGTACAAAACTCGGTGATATGCGAGTTCCTCATTTTTTTGGAATGCATGTGATGCAAATTTTTGTTTTTCTTTCGGCTTATCTAATGAAAAAAGTCGATTCTGTTCAAAACCAAATCACAACCCGATTCACTGGAATTTTATTCCTACTCATCACTGTGTTTATGGTGATTCAAACGTTAAACGGAGAATCTGTTTTTCATCTAAATCCATTGTATACCAGCCTATACGGACTTTTTGTAATTTTAATTTTATTTTGTTTCTTTAAACTAATCGCTCAACCAGAAAAAATTTCAAAGCAGGTAATCGTATGAATCCATCTTTAATTTTCCAAATTGCGAATGGTATTGCCGCTGTTGCATGGTTAATTTTAATTTTCTCGCCAAATCAAGTTAAGGTGATCAAATATTTAAGAGTTTTTGTTTCTGGGCTTTTGTTCGGAGGTGTTTATGTGGTTTATGTTATCTTTGGAAGTGGGGAAGCAGAAGGTAACTTTTCTAGTTTAGAATCGGTAAGATCTCTTTTTGCCAGTGATTCCTTTTTACTTGCTGGATGGATTCACTATCTTGCATTTGATTTATTCTTAGGAACTTGGGAAGTGGAAGATGGGAGCAAAGAAGGGATCAACCGTTGGTTTCTTGTTCCCTCTTTGGCTCTGACATTTTACTTCGGGCCGGGAGGTTTATTGTCTTATCTAATCCTTCGATTTTTAGTAAAAAAGTTTAATCGGAAAGTGAAAACAACTTAGCCACCGTAAACGTCTAGGAGAGAAAGAACTCGTTGGCATCTGTTCTTTTTCTCCTCATCATCTTCAAGCTCGGCAATCTCTAAATTTTCGAAGGCAAGGTCTCTACCCGTTTTTTCATCCAATGTTTTTGCATTGGATTTTGCTCCAGATTCTAATAACAAAGCAAGGACTGCAGAGTTTCCAAATTTACAAGCTTCGTGTAAAGCAGTGCTTCCACTATTGTCTGTGATATGAATGTCAATACCGGCACGAATTAATCTTTTTGCCATACTCGGTTCTCCAAACACAGAACACCAATGCAAAGGGGTCATCCCGTTGACAGACTGAAGATTGACTCTGGCACCTCTTCGAATGAGTTCATCCATAAGACTTGTTTTTTCTTGTAATCGAAGTGTACTATCTTGGCATAATTTAAAAATGGCAGTTTCCCCGTTGCCATCCAATTGGTTCGGATCTGCTCCCCGTTCTAAAAGACGCATACAAGACTTGTACCTAGAACGAACAAAAGATTCTTGTAAAAGAGAAAAACCAAGTGGATTCCGAATGGAATCTTTGATCACATAATCAAGAGAACCAACCGTACGAACAAACGAATCGAGAAGATAAACATCGTCAGAATCCAACCAGTCCAAAGTTTTGTCCTCGTTGGTAGATTCCAAACTTGAACCTAAATGATTTTCATAACCTTCTGGGAATTTATGTTTGAGAAGTGGGATGAATAAAGGTTCCCCTTCCGCATGACAAACAACATCATGGATGAGTTTCCAATGTTTTCCATTGGGAACAACTTGATTGGATAAAAGAAAAATTAAAGTTTCATTTAGTTTTTTCTGACTTAATTGAAAAACAACCTGTAAGTTTTCCTCTCTGAAGTGAACTTCTGAAATCGTAGATTGGTTTTCTGGCCAGTGATACATCACTAGCGTTAATAATTCGTCTTTATTTTCTTGGCTCAGAAGGAAAAAATTTTCCTGCAATGCTAGAATGTTTCCTGATAGTGCATAAATTTTAGCGGCTAATTCGTTCGAAACAAATTCAGGAATTTTTTTATCAGAATCACCATGTTCATCAAACTTAATTTTATAGATATGTGTTGCTGTAAAATTTCCGTGTAATAAAGTATTCCACTCATCAGCAATGGCTAAATATAATTTCCCCGAAACAGAGTGATCATTTAAAGACTCAACTGTAATTGATAACCGAATGGGGGAAACATTTACGTTTTGATTGATAATGATATTTATAGATTTGGAGGGAGATTCTGTTGTAAGATCAAAAAGTAAATTTTTTAATTTAAAAAGCTCCGGTAATCCTGAAATAGAAATTCGTATATCGTCTTCAGTTCCCTCTTCATCTTTTAAAAAAACCAATTCCTCATTCGACCATTCAGAAACAAAATCTGTTGTGTATCTTCCAAAAATTTGGCCTTGTAATTTGTGATCTGGAATTTGTTCTTCAAAATTAAGATCGAATAACACGAGTGAGTCGGAACTTTCCGAACCAAACTCTATGCGATAATCAAAATGGTTCCAGGAAGAACATTTTTTACATCGGTATTTCCCTTTTTTACCTTCCAGTTTGGAAGTGGAAACGGAATGGCCACTAAAACAATTAGAACAGGATAAGATCGTCTTCATATTTCGCTTGTTCCGATATATAAAACAGGAGAGTTTTGACGGATCAATCGAAAATTAATATCTTATTAACATTCAGGTGGGATTTCATGAGACAAAATCAATATTTGGTCGTCGGGGGATCGGGTGAGGCAGGCAGGAGTGCCATTACATGTCTAAAAGAGAAGGATCCGTCCGCCTTTATCATAACATCAACTACAACAAATGAACCTGTGTCGAATGCAGATCTGACTTTTTTTGATAAAAAGGCAGAACCAGGTCTCTCTGAAAAGATTCTAGCAGATCTAAAAACTCACAATTTATCTCCCGAATTCAAAGCTCTCATTTATACACCAGCACTCGGTGAAGTGGGTTTTCCCATTATAGAAAGTAACCCGCAACAAATTAAAGAAACACTCGCTATTTGTTTAGATCCTCTTTTGGCATTGGAAAAATCTTTGCAACCAGAACTTACAATCGCTTATTCAGCATTTTATTGGCTCAAACATACTTTAGCTTTTTATGGTTCGATGGGAGTCGCCAAGTACAAAGCAGACCTTTGGGCTTTAGAAAATCCTAAAAAAAGAAAAATCATCAGAGCGGGTACATTTTTTTCCAAAAGTGTTCGTGGGATTTCTATTGTCCTCCAACGTACAATGAAAAAAACAAATAACCCAGACCTCCTAACATTAAAAAGTCGATTTGAAGCCTCAGATCAAAAGTTTATTGATTTTTTTCTTACCTATGCCTGGGAACATGAAAAAGAGGAATTTCAAAACCAATTTAAAACACCATATCGCCCAACAGAGCGTAAAGATTTAAGTCGAGGATTGGAACTGGCCTTAAACTCTAACGAACCCATAACCACCGTACTTGGAGATTGGTCTTGGAAAGAATCTGAACTTCCAAAAGTTCCTGAATGGTTTCGACAATTCTAGTTGTTTTATTTTTTGAAATCATAATGAATAGACCAATCGGTATATTAGAGGTACGTTATGCGTCGATTGATGTTTCGTAAAAAAGGGATTCTGGAATGGGAAGAAGTGAAACCACTCACCATCTCAAATGGAAATCAAGTCATAGTGGAACCGATTTCGATCGCACGTTGTGATCTCGACCTCCCGATCTTACGAGGAGAAACCTTATTCCGTGCTCCCTTTCCCGTAGGACATGAGTTCGTTGGTCGAATCAAATCGGTTTCGGAAGATTTGGAAAACCAATACAAAGTAGGAATGACAGTCGCGGCTCCTTTTCAAATTTCTTGCGGATCATGCCCCGCCTGTCTAAATCATCACGCCAATTCTTGTGAATCAGTCCCTTATACTTCAGGGTATGGAATGCCTCCAGGAGCTCATTCCTTTGGAGGTGCCATAGCTGATGAAATCATCATCCCATTCGCAAAACAAATGCTATTCGAAGTAGATTCTAAAATAAATCCAGTCGGCATTGCTAGTTTTAGCGATAATATCTCTGAAGTTTGGAAACTTGCGGGGAGATTTTTAGACCAAAAAAAGATCCTAAAGTTCTCGTTGTGGGTGGTAATGCTGGAAGTATAGGACTTTATACTGCTTTATTTCTCCACCAAACAAAAAAAGGTGAAGTGCTGTATGTTGATACTGACAAAACCAGAATTCAATTAGCAGAATCTTTAGGAATCCCTGTCGAAATTTTTACGAACTTTCCAAAACCAACAAATAAATATGATTTAGTTTGTGACGCATCGGCAAACAAAGAAGGTTGGGACTTTGCCATTCGTTCCCTTGGGCGAAATGCGATTTTTAGTTCTGCTTCTATCTTCTGGACCAATCAATGGAATATTCCTTATTTAGAAATGTACAACCAAGGTGTGGAAATTCATATTGGTAGGGTGGAATCCAAAGATTCGATGGAAGCTCTTTATCCTTATATTTTGTCTGGAACCTTCACTCCCGAAAAGATTGTAACCAAAACAGCTTCCTTTGATGAAGCCAAAGAAGCCTGGTTAGAGGAATCAATCAAACTAGTGATTACAAAATGAAACAACAAACAAGAAGAGTTTGTCAGTTACTCGGTAGTTTCAATGCCGTTGTTGTGTGTTTTGTTTTTAGTATTTTTTCTCTGCCTGTTTTTAATTTACAGGCAGAATCGATAGTAGAACGTTTTTCACCACCCAGTGGATTCCAACGAATCACCCACGTAAAAACTAGTTTTGCTAATTACCTACAAAACTTTCCTTTAAAACCAAAAAGTAGTTCTGTTTCTCTTTATGATGGGAGGATCAAAACCAACCAAATCCACGCGGCCGTTTTAGATTTTCCCCTTTTAAGAGAGGATCTCATCCAATGTGCAGATGCCGTCATCAAACTAAGAGCTGAATATTTTTATTCCTTAAAACAATACGATAAAATCCAATTTAAAATTAGTAATGGAATGGAAGTTCCATTTTCTAAATTCATTGCAGGCGACCGAGTCCAAGTCAATGGGAACAAAACTAAATGGAAAAAAGGAAACTTCAAAAAGGGAACAGGACGGGAAGTGTTCGAAGAGTATTTACGATTTATTTATATCTATGCAGGAACTATTTCTTTAAAATCGGAATTAAGGAAAAAACAAACAGAAAATTTAGTACCAGGTGATGTATGGATTGAAGCAGGTTCTCCTGGCCATGTAGTGATGGTTGTAGACCAAGCAAAAGGAAAAGAGGGACAAACTTTATTTCTTTTAGCGCAAAGTTATATGCCTTCTCAGGAAATGCACATTCTGAAATCAGATAGTCCCTATTCGCCATGGTTTGAAATTCCCAACCACCAATGGTTTCAAACTCCAGAATGGAGATTTCCAGCAAAAGAATTTTATGGATTTTAAAATATCCGCTACGATAAAGATAAAATACAAATGAATGTAATTAAAAATGTTGCCGTATATTGTGGCTCTTCCCCTGGATTTGATCCTAGTTTTATGACAGAAGCATCTAAGTTAGGTGAATACTTAGGATCTCATCAAATAGGTTTGGTTTATGGAGGAGCGAGTGTTGGCCTTATGGGTGCTGTTGCCAACGGCTGCTTGGCAAAAAAAGGATCGGTGACTGGCGTGTTACCAAAATTTTTAAAAAAGAAAGAAATCGAACACGATGGACTTGGTGAACTCATCATTGTAGAAACAATGCACGAAAGAAAACGAATTATGTTTGATTTAGCAGATGCTTTTATTGTTTTACCAGGCGGATTTGGAACTATGGAAGAATTTTTTGAAATCATCACATGGTCTCAGTTAGGTCTTCACAACAAACCCGTCGTCATCCTCAATTGGCTTGGATTTTACGATCCCCTGATCACCCTACTCCAAACGATGGTCACTTCCGGTTTTTTGAAAAAAGAAAATGCAACTCTCTTACAAGTTCTAGAAACTTCGAAAGACCTACTTTCCACCCTCCAAAACTATTCACCGTCTAATACGGAGAAATGGTTGTCCGAAGACACAGTCTAAGATTCTATAACCAATAGGCAATTCAATATGCGAGACCAACGTTCTACCTTACACTTTCTACTAATCATGGGATTGGCTTCTATCAGTTTTGGAGATATAAATTCTGACCCAAGGTATGATGGACAAAGACAAGGGAACGAAAGGGAAACTCGTCTTACACCACTCAAACACCTTTCCCCCGAAGCCAACAGAATTCTCAATGCTCCGCCAGAAGTCGCACAACATGTAACCACTTTCCAAAGTCGTGTTACGAATCGCACTGCCTATCCATACATTCAAACCACTATCAATTTTGTGGAAGGCCATCTCTCCTATAAGGCATTTTTATCCGATGGGCAGGAAATTTCCTACTCCACCCGCGGGGAACATATATGGCATTCCCAATGTTATGGTGATCTTTGTATTCTAGTCACACAAAAAAATCTGTTAGGTGTTAGTAATTACAGCTCCGAATGGGAAAAAGGACATCATTTTGGTGAAGAACGTTACCAAGTTGCCATGGGCCATAAGGCGGCACTTGTCATCAGTGACAGAAAATTGTATTTATTTAATAGTTATACCAATCATTGGGAAACCATTAGTTTAGAACAAGAAATCATTCGTTCCTTTGCCAATCTCTACGACAAGGTAGCCATCACGACTACACGCAGGATGATCGTGATTGACTTACCATCCGAAGCTCAATTCGAACAAAACTTGCTCCTTCGTGACATCTACCAATTTGAAATGCGAGACGGTTTTATCAATTTTTATTCCGGTGACAAACTTTGGATGTTTCGTTATCAAACACAAAGTTTTGAGGAAGTTGATTTGATGGATTAATGAATTTCTATTGGAACCAAGATAGTGTAATTAATCTTTTTTTAGATTTTTTATTCTTAGGAGGATTGTATCTTTCTTTAAAACTAAAATTTAAACCCAACACTGATTCTTTTTTCGACAGTTTACCAGAGTGGTTCAAAATCATAGGAATCTATTCACTGATCATTTTTGTGATCAGTAGCTTGCCGACCTTTTCGAGTTTTTTATTTATACGATATTCTTGGATCTTATTTACAGTAGCTTTACCCAGCTACTTAATTTACCTAACGTTCAAAACAAAAAAACTCTTCATCGTTCTACCGATTTTTTTGATCCTACTCATAAAAATCGAAGCAGAAGTCATTGAACCAAAAAATATAGAAACTAGCTTTATTCATTTTCGTTCCGATAAAATAAATTCGAAAATTAAAATTGTTCACCTCTCTGATCTACATCTAGATGAAAATAGCAACTTATCGACATCCATCAAAGAAATTCAATCGTTCCAACCTGATCTGATTTTGATTACTGGCGATTTTTTAAATGACGATCGATTTACAAACTATATACTCGATTTTTTCAAAAACCACTACTCAGCCAGTGTATTCTTAGTAGATGGTGACCATGATTCACACTTAAACTGGCAGACCTTAACAAAACTAGATCATGTCAAAATGTTATCGAATCAAAATACGAAACTATTGATTCAAAACCAATTGATCAACATTGTTGGAATCAAAAACAAATCTTTCAAAGACCAAAAAAACTTAGATTCCCTTCTCCCCAATACAAAAGACAAACAATTTAATATCTTACTGAGCCATAGACCTGATATTGTTTATTTAGATCATATCGAAATTTTTGATTTAGTATTCACTGGCCATACACATGGAGGGCAGTTTAATCTACCTTGGGTAGGGGCTTTAACAACAGTTTCAAAGATCCCAAACTATATCGCAAAAGGTGGATTGTTTGCATTTAGAGGAACCAATCTTGTTTCGAATCGAGGACTCGGAATGGAAGGGCATGTCGCTCCTCGCATTCGTTTTTTATGCCAACCACAAATGATTTTCTTAACGATGGATCCGAAAGAAAAAAATTAACTGATTAAAGATTCCAAGCAATTACTTTGACCCCTGGTGAATAATGGCATAAAGCGGGATTACGAAAGTCTACAATCCGATCAAATTGGTTGTATTGGATATTTAAACTTCGAATGTCTAAATTATATAATTCCCAAGGTTTATGATGGATTTCCAATGGAATCGGATCATCATTTCCGCCTTTATATAAACAATATCGTTCTGTTAACCATAAATCTATTTTACTCGGATTGTTTTGTTGGTTTGCGATATTGAATTCAATATCTATTTTGCTTCGTTTCCCAAGTAAAGAATACGAATTAGATGATCTTTTAATTTTGGAATGTTTGTAGGGCAATCCTGAAAGGAGATTTGCGATTAAGGTGGGAATTATTTTTTCTGCTTCAATACTTAAGAAATACACACCAGGTTTGTCTTTGTGTTTTACATACGTTCGTAAATTCACTTCATGAAAATTAGAAAGGTATTGGATTGGGAAAGTATTCCTGGTATGGATTTCATTCATGGAAAAGGCAACAACAGAAATCCAAAAAGATCCATCAATGGAATCTAACTCTAAAGAATATGGAACCAATTCTCTTAATTTTTTTTCTTCCACTTGGTAATGTAGAAAAATAACACCATTCCATTCTTGGTACCAAAACCACTTTTGGTTTGGTATTTTCCAAGGTCTATGTGCAGTAGATGTTGCGATATCTTCTATTTCTTTTTTCATTTTCTGTTCTAATAAATATTGATTAATCACGAATGACAATTTTCTTATTTTGTTGGGGTAAAAAAATCAGAAAATTCGGATCCGTACATTCAGACTTATTTTTATAATGCAATGCAATTCTGTAATAATAAGAGCCAGAGCTATTGATTGATCCGTTTGTTCTTTTTTCTATTCCATTAGAATTAAATTCTATACCAATTGGAGAAAACGTTTCATTATTCGCAATTTGAACTACATAGTTTTGAAATTTTCCAGCAATATACCCATTCAACTCATTTAAATTCCCAGTAACTCCGCATTCCATTTCCTTGTCATAAATCGATGGTTCTGTAACACCGTAATAGTTTTTATACGACCATTCAAAGTTTATGTTTTGCGATTTTTGAAATGTTTCACCATCTTCAGGACTTATGGAAATTATTTTATCACTTGTGTCTGCAAGTAACATAAAATAAGAAATTCTTTCTAAATCTGTTTCCGAATTTCCTATAGAGCTAGTGTTGATAATAGCAAAACTAAGAAATAAAGGTGTTAGATATTTTAATACTTTGAATTGTTTTTGCGAATGATTCTTTTGCAGATTGTAAAAGATAAAAACCAACGGAATGTAAATAAGTAAGCAGTATAAGTCAGTTTGATCAGCAGTTCCTTTCGAAGGTATAAAAAACCATAGATTTTTAACGAGTAAATCGTTGGTTTCTTGGTTTAAGTTCAGAGAGATGAACATAATGGCAACAAAAGCCATGGTAACGAATAGAATTTTTGATTCCTTAATTTGGTATTTTTTATGTTGGAAAAAAGTAACAATCAGAGCTGTGAATAAAATTGGTGTATAGAACAAACCAATTATATCACTTATTTTTCCAGTTAAATCGTTATGAAATATATATTTGAAATATGAATCATTTAAGATCCAAAAGATTACTGCCAAAAAAGACCACTTTGTTGAAAGAATTTTTACAGAAATCAATCCACTATTTCTCATTATAACTCACTTTTAATCGGTTCGTATATTTTCCAATTTTCGATTGGGTGAAAAGTGCAAGATTGGTAACGGGTTAAGATGAGTGTTGCAATATATTCCTGGTCACCATCGTTCGTTTTTATATCATTAGTAGGACAAGGCATTAGTGTCAGTGACCGCAAACAATGATTTAATGCTTTTCTATCATAGAATACTCTCTCTGCATTTGAATCACCTCCAATCTGAACCCAGGAATAAGGTTCTTTTTCTTCGTTACCTAATTCAGAAATTGCATATGCTCGGCCTGCGTTATAACCGCAGCTGATGGTTTTTAATAAAATTGTTTTGGCGATTTCCCTTTCTGCCTCACTTTTCCGAATCGTATCTTGGCCTTTGAGAATGACTAAACAGTTTATAAAATTCAAGAAAACTAGCAGAATAATTCTATACATATATTTTGATAAAATGATTTATTCTCATCTAACTCCAAGTTACCTCATCCCTCTCCCACACTTAAAGCACAAAACTAAAACTCTGCTCGTCTAATCACAAATGTTTCCAGAAAGACCTGTTTGGATTTGGAAAGGTGATCCCGAGTTTGCCCTAGTACAACTTGTCCTTTTGGTTCTATTCTTTTACCTTTCCTTTCGGATCAGTGCCTACCTCACCCATAGGATCGAACTCATCCGAATGCATAGCAAACGATTGGATCGTTTGGCTTTCCGAGCTGGCTGTAACAAAGAAGAGAGGAACCTCCTCCAGTCCTTCTACTCTCAATTGGATGGTCGTCATCGTGTATTACTCGCACACAATCACGCAAAAGAATACCTCCGTAGGCATTTGCTGAGCTACGTAACTTCCTTGGATACAAAAGACTACCCGGCCTTTCTTTCCCTGGTTTCAAAATTTTTGGGAACCGCGAGTGACCCAAGGCCACTCTTCTCCATTCGGGAATTTACCATCTTACAATGGGGGCCAAAAACTTATTTCGCACAAGTGGTTGATCCTGGGCCTGGAGAAGTCCGGCTCAAATTGGGGTCAAATGCATCGAACCTATCCTCAGGAACGAGCGTCCGAGTGACCGTCTTTCGAAACCCGAAAGGACTCCAAACGATTCGGGGTGAGGCAAAGTGGGAGACTCCTACCTCGGTTTACTTCCTCCCCGACCCGAGTGATCCCAAAAATTGACCAAAATGGATTCGCGCTTGAAATTTTCTTTCCAATAAAATTAATGTGACATAAGTCCATGAAGTGGAATCGCATCAATCAAAATGACGAATTGTTTTCCCTACTCTTCGTATTCCTGTTTTCCTTTACTTCCCTAATTTGGAACGGCAACTTCATGGTAAGAGGGATTGCCAGCTTTCAGGGTGTAGGCGACTTTTTTTCGGGGTCCTTCGATTCTTTCGGAACCTTGGTCAAAAGTAGTTATAACAAACTCGAGTCTTTCGAACGGGTCAGAGAAGAGCGCGACTCTTGTTTGAACGTTATGGAAGAATACCGCCAACTTTCCAAAGATGTAGAAAGATTGAAGGCAGAGAATGCCATCCTTAGACAAGAGTTAAACTTCCCGCTCCATTTAGATTATCCTTCTGTAAGAGCAGAAGTTCTTAGCGTTCGTTTGAATGCGATTTATAGAACCATCATCATCAACAAAGGTTCCGAAGAAGGAATCAAACCTTATATGCCGGTTGTGGCGCGTTCGCTCGATGAAAAAGGTAAATTCACAGAAGCCCTTGTTGGTAAAATCATCGCTGTTTCCAAAGGGTCGGCAGTGATCCAACCCATCATCAATTCCAACTTTTCTATGGGAGTATCGATTCCAGGAACAAATCTCTGGGCCTCACTCAACGGAAATAGTGGCCGCGGAACCGATGTTTTGTTAGATTATATTGATGCAGGGATTGTGATTGATCCAAAAGCCATCGGTAACTTTCCTATGGGACCAAACCCGCCGCCGACTTCCGCAAATACCATGTTTACCGAAGGGTTTAGTAAAATTGGAAAGGCTGTTTTTAGTTCCGGTGGATCAGGAGTTTTCCCGCAAGGAATTCCTGTGGGAACTATCATCGAAGAAGGTCCAAGGAACGGATCTTTTAAAACTGCCATCTTACGTCCGTTTGTTGAATTTGATAAACTTCTCCATGTGATTGTCCTCAAAAAACAACCTGAAAAGTGGCGGGAAGAATGGCCCGCAGAAAAAACAATTCAAATTGATGGCCCTTATTTTGGTGAAATCGATTTTCCAAAAGAAAAAGATTATAATAAAAAAGGAAAAGAACAAGAAAAAAGGCAAGGCAACTTTCCTTCTACTTTCGGAACTCCACAATACACAAAACCATCTGTGAATACGAATACACCTGATTCCACACCAACGACCCCATCCACTCCTTCTGCACCAGAAGGACCTAAAGAGGTGGCACCATGATTTTAGATAAACTCTTTATCGTCATAGGATTGTTACTCTCTCATTTTCTGAATGGATCCAATCTATTTGAATTAGGAAATGCAGTGCGACCAGACTTTATGGTCATCTTTGTTGTTTTCTTTGCTTTAAGAAAAGGACCACTCTATGGACTATGGCTTGGATTTTTTGGTGGTCTACTCACAGATACTGCACTCGGTGGAGAAATCGGTGGAGACGATATAGTTTATTATAAAATAGGACTTCATTCCTTTTCTTATGCTATCATTGGATACATAGTAGGAAAAGTGATGAGAAGTTCTTATACTGAAAACTATATTTCCATTACCATTTATATCCTTGGTTTTACATTGGTTTCAAGAATTATTACTTACTTATTGTTTTTGATGTTCTTTCATTCTAACCAAAGTTATTCCTTTTTGTATGTGTCCCTATATAACGCTTTTATCGGACCTGCATTATTCTTTTTATTCTCTTGGGCATTTCGATTGGATTCTGATGAGGTAAGACAATGAGCCAGTCGGCATCAGAGTTTCGATTAGAAACAAGTTTCCGTAAACGATTGTATTTTTTTACGGGAATGGTTGTATTTACGCTCACAGCTTATATCCTCCAGTTATTTAACCTTCAAATTGTTCAAGGAAGCGAAAACTCCTTAAAAGCAGAACGTTTTGTCCGCAGAAGTGAATCCATACCAGCAGATCGTGGAAATATCTTTGATCGCAACTTTCTCACTCCAGAAACAAGCCAACCATTAGTCTCCAATTCAGCATCTCTCGATGTAATCCTTAATACGAGTTTACTAAAGAATGATCCAAGAAAGGTGAAGGATTTTATTTACAAGTTTTGTGAAGCTCTTTCAATTCCTATCGTTTACTATGAAAAAGAATTACAAGATTCAAGATTAATTAAAAAAATTCGTTCCCGTGAACCTTTTGTACTTTTAGAAGGAATTTCAAGAGAACAACAAGAGCGAATCCTTGTTTTAGATAATATCAACAGATATGTATATTTGGTTTCTTCACCGGCTCGTGTTTATCATATGGGACCCGCCCTTTCACATGTAACTGGTTATGTGGGAAAACCGACAACCAGTGACTTACAAGAAAAAGAAATCAAAACCTACCAACTGATCGGTAAAGGTGGGATAGAATCTCTTTATGACACAACTCTTCGTGGACAAGATGGGTTCAGAATTCAAAAGAGAAACACCGAAGGTAATATTGAAGAAGAACGTGTCATCGAACATTCGGTTCCAGGGAATAATTTAATTTTAACCATCGATCGCGATATGCAAATTGCCGCCTATCGTGCATTAAAAGGTGTAAGGGGAACAGTTCTTGCTATCAAAGCAACCACCGGCGAAGTTATGGCTATGGCATCCAATCCTGCTTATGATCCCAATATCCTATCTGGAAAAAACAAATTAGATCGTTCCAATCACTTTACCCGAGTTACCAACAATGGTGGTTTTTTAAATTTAGCAATTCAATCTAGGTTCCCACCCGCATCCACTTTTAAAACACTTGTGGGTCTTGCAGCCATGGAAAGTGAACATAAAATCAATTTTGATCCCAAACAAACTTTTTCTTGCCCTGCAAACTTTACACTGAAATCAACCTTCAAAGGTGTACCTGACCAAGTATTTTACAACTGGGACAAAAAGAATCATGGGGAACTCAACTTAGCCCAAGCTTTGGAAAAATCCAACTCTGTTTATTTTTACCAACTAGGTTACAAACTCGGAGCAGAACCAATACTCGCCTACTCAAGGTTATTTGGATTAGACAAAAAAACCGGAATTGATTTACCAGGAGAAGCTACTGGATTCATTCCTAGTTCTGACTGGAAAAAACGAACTTATGGAAACAAGTGGTTTGATGGAGATACGGTAAACCTTTCCATCGGACAAGGTTTTATTTCAGTCACTCCGATTGAGATGGCATTATTTTATATGGCCGTAATCAATAATGGAAAAATTTATAAACCTTATGTAGTTTCCGAAATCAGAAGTCCTCTGGATAACTCCCTCATTCAAAAAACGGAACCAACAATTTTAAGAGACATCCCTCTAAAAAAGTCTACGGTGGAAGCACTTAAGGAAGGATTGTATTTGGTTGGGTATTCAGGAACGGCTTCAGGTGTTCTGAACTCACCAACTCTACCAGAAATTGCTGGTAAAACAGGAACTGCACAAACAAGACGTAGAGGAGCTTCTTCCTCAAACCACGCTTGGTTTATTGGATATGCACCAGTCAATGCTCCTCCCGAAAAACAAATATTAGTTGCTGCTTTCGTAGAATATGGTGTCGGTGGTGCTGCTTCCGCTGCTCCTGCAGCAAGAGAAGTATTTAAAGCTGCATTCCCACCTGGATCTTTCCCAAGAACAGATAGATCTCGTGCAAAATCCATGGAAGAAGAAGCACCAGTTGAACAAGAGGCATTTTAATGGCTGATCGTAATACAGAAAAACTCGATTTTTTTCTCATCATCTCTGTTGTCCTCGTCGCAATGGCAGGGGTTCTCACTTTATACACACAAGAAGCCAATACTGCAGATGGCCTTGGCCGTTGGTATAAACAATTCACCTTTGTTTTTGTCGGACTCATCTCCATGTGGTTTATGTCCAGGATCAACTACCAATTGATAGGTTCTTACGCCCTATTCATTTATATCTTTTCCATTGTTTTACTTGTACTCACACTGATTCCTGGAATTGGATACCTTCCTTCTGGTCGTGGAGCTCGTTCTTGGTTAAAACTTGGACCCATCACTCTCCAAGCGTCAGAATTTTCTAAATTAGCAACGGTAATCCTTCTCGGTCAATATTTGGTTTTAAAAGAAAAGGAAATGCATAAAATTACGGTTCTCATTGTACCATTTATCATTTGTTTGGTGCCGATGCTTTTCATTATTTTGCAACCTGACTTTGGGACTGCAGTCTCTTTTTTACCAATGTTATTTACTATGTTATACTTAGGTGGAGCTGACATTTTACATATTGGGTCCTTACTCACCTTTGGTGGAATTTCACTAATGGTGCCGATGTATCTTGCTTATTCTCAATTAACACTCATTCAACCATTAGTTGATTTACTTCGTAAAGATAATAAGGTTGAACTAGTATCCATCGTAAACCAACTCCAAGGTAAAATCTGGTTGATTTTAGATGGGAAAAAAGTGTCCGGACTCACCCTACCAGGAATCGAGAATCCTAAGAACCTTCAAATGATCCGAGAAACCGCAGAAATCGTGAAAGACGAATATGCGAGTGTCGGCTATAAAATTTTATCCAACGAAGCCTTTATGTTTGGGCTCGGTGGAACACTCGCTCTCATTAGTCTAGTGATGATTTTTATCAGAATTGCGCGTGGTTCCAAAAACCTTCGAAACTATTACATCACCATTGGAATTTTAGGGCTTTCTATCCTCTCAGCCATTGCGGTTCATAAATCCATTCCTTTCCGAGAAAACCAAGTCATCCGTCTCACAGCCTTTCTAAACCCTGACCAGTTCAAACAAGGAGCCGGTTACCAACTCAGGGCATCCAAACCAGCCGTTGGATCCGGCAAGGTTTTTGGAAAAGGACTTTTTCATGGAGAGATGACAGAAGGAAGAATCCCGCATGTTCCCGAATCGGGAACAGATTTTATTTTTGCTTCCTGGGCCGAACAGACAGGATTTTTTGGAAGTGTCCTTCTATTATTTTTCTTAATGTCGATTCCACTTCGAGGTTTACAAATCAGTTTTGAAAGTAAGGACAGATTCGGATCACTTCTTGCGGCCGGAATTGTTGCCATGATATTTTTCCACATTGCCATCAATGTGGGAATTGTAATTGGACTACTTCCAGTAACAGGTGTTCCACTTACATTCATGAGTTATGGTGGATCCCACTTGGTAATGGCAATGACTGCCGTTGGAATTATCCTTTCCATTAAAAAACGTAAGTTTGCAAACTAATCACAACCATGAAACCGACCAAAAAGGTACTAGGGGCAGAAGAGTTTTTCCAAACCAAAATCAAATTAGAAAATGAATTGATTCGTTTGGAGAAACTCGATAGGGAGTCTAGACAATTAATCACTCAAATCATTAGTTTATCGGAACAGTTGGTTCGAATTTCGGAGAAAAACGAGTCTCCTTATTTTTTACAAAGAACAAAACGTCTCAGTACAGAAATACATAAGTTCCAAATCAAAAACGAATACAAACAAAAAGAATTCGATTCTTTATTTCACATCTTAGATAAAATTAAATCAGAGGATAAAATTGAATTTTTAGATTCTGCCCTAAGGAATAGAATTTCTCGTATTGCTAACCACATTGCAGATAAAAAACAATCACAAGTAACCACAAACAACCTAAAAGGAAAGTTAGTTTTTATTTGTTATGTGTTAGAAGGTGTGAACTTTTTAATTCCAAAAAAAAGTTATCGTATCGTCAGAAATATCCCTGCTTTCAAAAAACAATTACGAATCAGAGATAAAGCGATTCCTTTATTTCCAGGATCTGGTTTTGTTCTGATGGAAGAAGGTGAAAAAAAACAAAAGAGTGTTCTTCTTATGAAGGATTCTTCTAAAAAAGAAATTGGATTTTATTTTGATGAATTGAAAGAAGATTGGGCCGTCTCCAAAACAGCTTTAGAAGGATTACTAGAAAAGGATTCTACCAATGGACAGATTTTGGGGAAAATCAAACGTAAAGGAAAATTATACCATTTAATTAAAGTTTAAAATACGAACCGCACTACTTCTATCTTTAGTTAGTTGGTCCTTTAACTCTTCCAAACCACTGAATTTTTTTTCATCTCGAATTTTGAGAACAATCTCCAATTCAACTTCTTTCCCATATAAGTCCCCATCAAAATCAAAAACATTCACTTCCACATGAAGTCCTTGCCCATCGAACGTGGGATTGTTACCAATGTTAACCATTCCTTTATGATCTTTCCCTCCAAACTTCGCAAAACAAGCGTAAACGCCAATTGCAGGAAGGAGTTTGTCGTCAGGAACTTTGATATTTGCCGTAGGAAATCCAATCGTTCTGCCACGTTTGGCTCCTTCAAAGACGATCCCTGTGATATGGTAATTCCTTCCCAAAAGGGTTTTTGCCTCTTCCATTTCCCCTTTTTCCAAATAACCACGAATGAGAGAAGAAGAGATTTTACTTTCTTTTTTGAGGACAGCCTCTTTTAATTCGACCGCATAACCATATTTAGTTTTGTTCGAATCGAGAAGATTAAAGTCACCGCGACGTTCGGCTCCAAAAAAATGATTATAACCAATGACAATGTGTTTGGCGTTTAAAGTTTGGATCATAATTTTTTCTAAAAAGTCTTCCGCAGACATTTTAGAAAGTTCCAATGTAAAATCCAAAACGAGTAAATAATCGATCCCAAACCCACGAACAAGTTCTTCTTTTTCCTTTTCGGAAGATAAATATTTAAAATTGGGTTTTTTGCCAAGAACCACGGAAGGGTTCGGAAAGTATGTCACCACAACCGAAGGAAGCCCCAACTCCCTGGCCTTTTCGACCGTACGCAATAGTAAGGTCTGGTGTCCTACGTGGATTCCATCAAAGTTGCCGAGAGTCAAAGATGAGCCATTTTGAAACTCGTTTTGGATCAATTCTAATGAGCGAATAATTTTCAAAGGGGGACTTGTCTCGTAATCCGATACTTGTACTAGGTGCTTCCATTGAAACTACGAATCCTTCTCCTAACGGCAATCTTTTTATCAAACTTGGTTTCTGTGTTTGCATCCGACTCTACCATTCCCAAACAAGAATTTGGATTAGAAGAGGGACTCCTCCCAGAAGACATCGCCACCTTCCCTGAATTAAAAACCTGGGCGATTTACCAGTCCTATGAATTGGAGCCAGATGCTCCTCACCTAGGCCTGCAGGATTATATTTGCCGGATGGTTCCTGAAACCGGACTTCGTTTTCTTTTAGAAAAAACCATTGTTTCTAAATCGACAGTGTATCTCTACTTAGACATAACTCGGTATAGACCTTTAAAAGGATCCAAATTCAAACCGAGGAAACTAAACATTTTAGTGAATGGAAGGCCTAAACTCTCTATCTACGCGGATAGAAACCAAAGTTTTCCAAACCCCATTGAGATTCCATTAGAACCTTCCGAATATCCGGATGGAAAAATCAATGTGGATCTAGTCCCCAGCAATAACTCACTGGGACGTTTTTGGGGGGTTTGGGATGCCTTTGTATTGGAAAATCGTTTAGAAGCGAGAGACTAAAAAAGAGAGGATCAAACCGCGTACTTTTCGCGGTATTCGTCTTCCCCAATGGTTTGGAAGTAACTAGTGAGTCCTGCCACTTTAAAAACCTTCTCAATTGCTGGTTTCATATTGGCAATAGAGAACTTTCCTTTCAGTTCTTGGACATAATTCAACTGTTTGATGAGCATTCCAATTCCAGAGGAATCAATATAATTGAGTTTCTCTAAATTGATGATGACATGTAAATTGTCCGTGGGTTGCGTGGGAACATTGGTTTCTAGGAAGTTTTTAAAATCCAGGGAAGTATAAATGTCCAAACTTCCAGAAATGCTGATCACATAAGCGTCTGCATTTTTTTTTAGATTTATTTCCATGGGAGACCTTCCGCAAGGATCGGGTTTTTGCGTTTTTTATCAACCTTATTTTTAACAAATTAATGATTTCATTTCAAAAGTCGAAAATATATATAGAGTCTACTATCTGGGAGTTCGTATGCGTACCTCGTTTGCCCTAATTTTATCTTTTCTACTGACCGTTGGTCTTTTTGCTGCCGACGAAAAAAATGAACCTGTTAGCCAAGCAGATTCTAAAAAGCTAAACCCGGATGGAAGCATTGCTCTTATCCCTTATAATGCAAAACAACAACAGAAGATTGAAAGAATCGGTAAAGAAGTCGATGATTACCACGCAGTCATCAACGATAAGGTGAAATTCCTAAGCTTTGAAAAGAAAATCAAAGACAGTCGTTATGGCCAAGTGACAAATGCAAGGGAAATCCACCTACCATTTGAACCACGTTATGTTTTACACAGTCGTTTCGTAATGAAATTGAAAGGTGGTGGCGGAGCCGAAGGTGGCGGATTTTCATTAGATGAAATTTCCTTTTGGTCGAGAAAATCACTCACAGAAAAAGGCAAAGACCCTGTTACCACTTACCGTGAATTAAAAAATAATACTGCCGGGGGAGTGAAGGGACTGACTCTTTCCGTTCGCACTGTGACCAATGCAGATGACAATACACTGAACTTCGAGTTGGAAAAAATCCAAAGCCCATGGGAAAGACTTCGTTTGGCAACAGCCTACAGAGATAGACTCCGTGAAGTTGCAAGAACCATTGACAGGTACATCCAAGCCAAAGGAAGTTTAGAAACTAGAATGGTTTCTGATTCCATTTTGGAAGTTTCTGTCAGCGGGGACTTTCAAGAACCTTAAAACATCGAGGGTGGAATGAGTCCTACCATGCCACACCTCTACGAAGTCCTAGAGATTCCTTTTGGAGCCACGACGGAAGAGATTAAATCCTCTTTCCGTCATCTGGTAAAACAATTCCATCCAGATAACCCATTCACTGGCTCCTATTCTAAATTCCAAAGTATCTATTTCGCATACCAAACCCTAACCGGAGAAGGACGAAAGTTATATGATGAAGAATTCAAAAAGAATTATGCTCGTGAATTTTTAAAACGCAAACTAGAAGAACATCCCGTGATTCTACCCGTCGCTCGTGTTCGGTTTACCACCGGAATTTTAGAACTCGCCAAACGAGGGTTAATGAGAAAAGGATTCCGTAACAAAGACCGCAGAAAAGTCACAGGAATCAATTATGACCTAATCATTGATTTAAAAGAATCAGAAGTCATTAGATCGGTGATTGCCGTCATTCCACTCACCGTAAGAATTGTTTGCCGAGATTGTATGGGTGGTGACCCACATTGCCCCGCTTGCAGTGGACGGGGAAGTTACAAAGGTTATCGAAATCTAAAGGTAGAGTTTCCAAAATCAGCTCTCATTCACGGAAAGGTTTTTGAATTTGATCTCTCTAAATTCCGGCCTGATTCGTTTACTCATTTTAAGAAAAAATACTTAACGGTGAAACTCTTGGTTCACAAAAATATCCCTTTACGGCCTAGGAGTGCTGTCTAAAAAGGAAATCGATGGAAAAGATTCCCAAAGTTCTATTTTTGAACCCCCAGTATAAGGAAAAAATTTGGGGTGGGCGAAAATTCGAAACAAAACTTGGTCGGAACATTCCAGAGGGACAAATTGGTGAGTCTTGGGAAGTCTCCGTTTACGGAACTGAAATTTCCCGCATTCAAAATTCTGAATTTCAAAATCTTTCTTTAACAGATCTTATACGAAAGGCCCCAAACGATGTATTAGGAAAACCGTTTGCCCAGTCAGGACTCCCTTTACTTGTCAAAGTTATTGATGCTAAAGAAAAACTTTCTGTCCAAGTACATCCCGACGATGAATATGCACTCAAATACGATCCTAAGTCGAATGGCAAAAAAGAATGTTGGTACGTTTTGTCCGCTGATCCAGGGGCAGAACTCGTTGTTGGATTTGATACTAACACAAGCCGAGAAGAATACGAGTCTCTAGTAAAACAAAACTTAGGGGAAACGATCCTCAGAAAATGGAAAGTAAAACCAGGGGATGTATTTTTATTAAATCCGGGTACAATACATGCCATTGGTGGAGGAGTTCTCCTTTTAGAAGTACAACAATCTTCTGACTCTACCTACCGGGTGTATGATTATGGTCGTTTAGGGGATGATGGAAATCCAAGAGAACTCCATTTAGAAAAAGCCTTAGCAGTTTTAAACTTTCAAAAGTCCGATAGTTCTGAAAAAAAAACCAAAGAACTCATCACTTATCACCCATTCCCTCGTTACAAGTTCACTTCCAACGATAAATTCCATTTGGAATCTTGGGAATTTAACCAAGCGCAAAATTTCACTTTTTCAAAGTTATGTGAACCTGTTAGTTTTGGCATTTTTTATACCATCTCTGGGTCTATTTACTTTCCTGAATTACAAAAACTGGTTGGCCCGAACGAAACATTCATGGTTACAGCTTCAGGGTTTTCGGAAACCATTCCTGCCTTCGCAGAAACGGGCACCAAATTGGCTTTTATGTCAGCCGGTTCTGATACTGTAAAATATCAATAACCTACCCTATTGACAAACCAATAGAAAGGGTATAATGATGACAGAGAGGTTTCTATGAAAAAATTTATTTCCCTATTACTCGTGTTAGCATCTACATCCGTATTTGCTTTGTCTGAACTTGAAAACTTGATGATTAAAGAAGCAAATTCTCCAGAGAGTAAACAAGCGGCGCGGTCCTACTTAAGTGCGATGGCAAAAGAGAAGGAAGCCAACGCAAAAAGACACGAAAAAATGGCGGTCACTACAGGTGGAAAAGCAGTTTCCCAAGCAAAGTTTAAAGAACATTGCCTAACCCTTGCTAAAGAATTCCGAGCAGAAGCAGAGGAATATAAAAAAGCTGCTGATGATTTAAAATAAAATTCTAATCTTAACCTTTATTTGGGCAAAGGAATTCGATCGGTTTCCCCTGGGACTTTTGGAAATTCATCTTTTGCCCATCTTTCCTTTGCTCTTTCAATTGCCTCTTGCCTTGTAGAAACAAAATTCCAAAACAGATTTCTTTTTTCAGTGAGCGGTTCCCCACCGAGCAACATCAAACGGCTGTTTTGTTTAGCTTTGAATTTTACAGAACTTCCTTTTTCAAAAAGAACCATAGATCCTGTCCCATAGGATTCGTCCCCTGACTCAATCGAACCACGAGAAATATAAAGCCCCGCCTCTTCTTTATCTGAAAGGATCCAATCCACTTCCCCTACCGAAGGATTCACTTCTATATCTGCATAAAACAAAGGGGAATGAACCGTGGCTGGTGAGTGTAATCCTAGAAAACTACCACCTAACAAACGGAATACTAAACCATCTTTTTTAAGAACCGGCATTTCCCCTTCCGAAAAATGTTCAAAACTAGGATCTATTTCTTCTTTCTCTTTTGGCAAAGCAATCCAAGTTTGTATACCTTCTAAGATTTCATATTTGGGATCAAATTTTGACCGTTCACTGTGTACGATACCAGATCCGGCAACCATCCAATTGGTTTCATTCGGCCGAATGTCCATTTCCACTTTCAAACTATCACGATGTGTGATCACACCATCATATAAAAAAGTGATGGTAGCAAGGCCAATATGCGGATGGGCCCGAACTACAAGCTCCTCACCTGTGACTACGGGTACCGGACCAAAGTGGTCAAAAAAAACAAAGGGGCCTATGGAGCGTTTTTCCATAGCAGGAAGAACGCGACGGATGATAAAATTATCACCTAAATCTTTGGAGTGTCCATGAAGAGAACGTGTCATTTCCGTTTAGACTTACCTGTTTTAGTTTTTGGACTCGATATTTTCTTTTTCGGGCTGGCCTTCTTTTTTTGCACCTGTTTGGTGGTTTTCTTTGGAGCGGTTTTTGATTCCTCTACCTTTCCAACAAAAAGACCGATGGCTTCTTTCCCTTGAGTCCAATGTGCCTTGTTTCTGGCATTAAAATAAAGGATAAAGATTTTCTCCGCTTCCGAATACTTTACATCACAAGCATAGACATGGCTTGCTTTCCATCCTTTGCCAGTTGGTCCGAGGATCGGAGTTTGGTTGATGCGTTCAAAGTTGAGACCATCTTCACTTTGTAAAAAGAGAATGGCCGAACAGGATTCTTTCCTCACTGGATTCCAAAAAATTCCATTTTGAAATCCAAGGTATCGACCTTTCCATTCAATGACCTTTAAGGAACCTGCAGCTAAATTACAAAATGGATCCATCTCACTAGGAGAAAGTATGGGATCCGAAAAATAAGAAAAAGGGCCAAGAGGAGAACTCGACTCGGCCACGGTGATATGTTTTGGTTCACAAAATCCACAATCGGGAATGTAAACTAGAGATGAAGAAAAGTACATTCTGTACTTTTTTCCGAACTTCACCAAACACGGATTACTGACAGAATCTCCATATTTAACATCTTTATGGAAAGGGAATTTTGGTTGGATGACCGTTTGCGGGGAAGACCAAGTTTTTAAATCTTTGCTAGTTCTGACTTCAATTCGTGATTTCCACTTTCTATAGGGAAACCAGGACATAAGTACATGAAGGAATTTATATTTTTCGTAATAGAGATAATAAGTTCCTTCTTCAAAAAAAAGAAAGGGACGCATGGCATTCCAAAGAACTGTTTTTCTTTTTTTCCACTGGATCCCATCTTCGGAAAGAAACTCCTGCACACCAAACAAATTGTGTGCAAACAGATGCCAAAGGCCATCGGGACAATTTTCAGGAAATAAAAAACTCGGATCCGCAAGAATGGGAGAAAAGAACCCGGGTTTTAAAATGGGATCATCTTGGTAGAGTTGCCAATAGATATTTTGTTTGTTCAATCGAAATGAATTTCCTTATCGTTCTAAAACAACTTTAAGGTTGGATAGCCCCTCTTCAAAGTCTTTTCCGATTAATTCGTCAAAATTCATAAAAAGACAAATCAAATTGGAAGGATAAGGTATGGAACCATCAAATCCCCAAATGACTTTGGATTTTTTTTGGTCTAGTGAAGAAACTTTCATATAACTACGTTCTGTAGCTTCCATTGGTTCTATAAATCGAAGTTCCGTTTGCATCTCCAAAGCATCCGCATTCACCATTTTGATTTCTTGTTCCCCAGTTCCCACTTCTTGGTCCGAACTTTCCCAACGAGAAATAAAACCGATGTTACCATCTTGGCCTGTAAATATTCTTTTCATATTAGGGTCTTTTTTCGCCCAAACACTGTATTTATCTTGGTTCTTTAACATTCGAATAAAATCAAATACCTCCGAGGCTGGTTTATTGATATCGATGGTACGTTCTACCTGGTATTGGGTTGGTAAAAAGAGAGCCACGATGAGAGGAATGGCGACGAGGCCAATGAGTCCTATAGAAATTTTTCTGCCGAGTGTCATAAGTAAAATATCCTAAGGTCGTTTTCCGATTTAGTCAATTTATTTACCCACGTGGTCGCAAATTCCAACTGAAAACAAGAAGGAAGATTGCAATCAAAGTGGAAACAAGGATAGCACCTAAGGCAACGTCCCATGAATATTCTGTGGCAAGAATGGCAAGACCTTTGCCTTGGGCCGTACGACCCAAAGATCCAAAAAGGCCAATAAACCCAGCGGCAGTACCCACCGCTTTTTTTGAAGTAAAGTCGATACCAGCGACACCTAACAACATAACAGGTGGATAGATAAAAAGTCCAATGAGTCCAAAAAGTAGATAATCAATCCATATGGAACCTGGAGGGTTCCACAAGATTCCTAAAAAAGCAAAGAAAATAGGGATGATACAAAGTAAACTTACCATTCCCCTCCTTCCATCAAATTTATCAGAAACCCATCCCATAAGAATGGTAGAACCAATTCCTCCAAATTCCAAAATGAGTGTGGAATAACCTCCACCCAAAAGGTCAGCTCCTTTTGTTTCTTTTAAGTACGTTGGACCCCAATCAATCAAACTATAACGAATGATATAAACAAAAAAATTGATAATCGCGAATAACCAAATATATTTATTAAACAAAACTTGATCAACAATCAATTGTTTGGTGGTTAGTTCAGATTCGTGATTTTCTTTTTCTTCTGGTGGGTAATCGTTTCGGTAGACCTCAACAGGAGGAAGCCCTTCTGACTGCGGTGTGTCCACAAGCCGAATGTATAAATAAACAGATCCTATAAGTGCAATGACCCCTGGGACAAAAAAGGCATATTGCCATCCTAACTGCGCTGCCGAGTGGGAAGCAACCACTCCCACAAGTCCGCCTCCAATATTATGTGCAATATTCCAAAATGCAAACGTAGTACCACGTTCTCTTACTGAATACCAATGCCCAAGTGAACGCCCGCATGGTGGCCAACCCATTCCTTGCACAAGACCATTCGCTCCCCATAAAAAAAGATGAATCCAATAATGATTCGCAAATCCAAATGAAAAATTCAAAATGGCAGTAAGAAACAAACCTACCGCCATAAACTTTCGCGGATTGGAACGATCGGAAAGAGCTCCCATGAGAAATTTTCCAATCCCATAAGTGATGGCAGTTACTGCGAGGATGTCACCTATTTCTGTTTTAGAATAAGATAACGCTTCACCAATTTCTTTAGAAACAGGAGAGAAGTTATTTCGAGTTAAGTAATAGGTCGTATAACCGAGAAAAGTTGATTCTAACACTCGGAAACGAAATTTCGGATACAGAGATTGAATTTCTGATTCCGTTTTTAAAGGGATGGATGGAGCAGGAGCGAACCACTGGCGAATGGTTTGTAACATAGACTAGGAAGATGGAAGTCTATAGAGAAGGAGTCAAGTCGATTCTCATGAAAACAAATATAAGAAATGGTTTTATTGATACTGTAGGGAACACCCCACTGATTCGCATCAATTCACTCAGTGACGAAACAGGATGTGAAATTTTAGGCAAAGCTGAATTTTTAAATCCAGGTGGTTCTGTCAAAGATAGAGCTGCTTTGTATATCATTGAAGACGCCGAAAAAAAAGGACTCCTGAAAACGGGTGGAACCGTGGTAGAAGGTACAGCAGGGAATACGGGGATTGGTCTCACCCATATTTGTAACGC
Source organism: Leptospira brenneri (assembly GCF_002812125.1). Classification (NCBI taxonomy): domain Bacteria; kingdom Pseudomonadati; phylum Spirochaetota; class Leptospiria; order Leptospirales; family Leptospiraceae; genus Leptospira; species Leptospira brenneri. The sequence continues at coordinate 523,548 of NZ_NPDQ01000001.1, read as the reverse complement.
AAAGGGTTACAAATCGGTGATAGTAATTCCAGAAACCCAATCCAAAGAAAAAATAGAAATGCTACGCACGTTAGGTGCTGATGTGACGCTTGTCCCTGCAGTTCCTTATGCTGATCCTGGAAATTACGTACGTGTCTCTGAACGAATTGCGCTCGAAACTCCCAACTCTCTTTGGGCCAACCAATTCGATAACCTAGCAAATCGGAACGCGCATTTTGAAACCACAGGCCCAGAAATTTGGGAGCAAACCCAAGGGAAAATCGATGTATGGACAGCCTCCCTCGGAACGGGTGGAACCTATGCGGGAACAGGACTTTATTTTAAATCTAAAAATCCCAAGATCAAATGTATCGTGGCCGACCCTTATGGATCTGGAATTTACTCCTTTGTCAAAACAGGACAAATCACCATTGAAGGTTCTTCCATCACCGAAGGAATTGGACAGGGGCGGATCACCAAAAACATGGAAGGGATGCCTGCCGATGATGCCATTCGTATCCATGACAAAGAAGCGCTTCGAATTCTGAACTTAGTTCTTAAAAAAGATGGATTGTTTATGGGAGGAAGTGTGGGAATCAATTTGGCCTCTGCCTACCAAATTGCCAAGGATTTAGGCCCTGGACACACCATAGTCACCGTGTTATGTGACAGTGGAGCAAAATACCAATCGAAGATATTCAACCATGAATTCCTAGTTTCGAAAGGTCTCGTTTGAACCAAACAAAAGTTTGGCCAATTTGGATTCGAAATTAAAACCATCTCTCAAAAAGTAACGGAATGTACGGACTTTTCCGATAATAAAGAGAAACTCTTCCGATCTTAGAAAGAAATTATCTGGACTTTGTAGAAACAAATATTTTAATTTTCGAAAGTAGAAAGAACCACCAAAGAAAGGTTAAAATCCTTTCTTAAATTGTTAGTCCAAATGAACTTTGTCCAAAAAGTAGTTACATACCTTGCCGTATTGCCGCTGTTTGCTTGTCAATTTCCAAGCATCAGTAGATCATTTTTGGAGACATACACAACATTTCGTTTTTTACAGGCTAACACCCTTTCCTATTCTATTTCTTTCCGCGTATCAGGTCTTATGGGAACCGGACTACAGATTGAAAACAACGGTGATGTTGTCGATGTAAGTACTAGTGGAACTTATACCTTTTCTAAAAAAGTCTCATCTGGCTCTCCTTACAATGTAACGGTCAAAACAGCCCCCTCTTCCCCCATCCAGAAATGTATTGTTTCCTCTGGATCTGGAACAGTTCTAAACGGTAATATCGAAGGGATTCAAATTGTTTGTGGAGATGCATTGTATCTCATTTCTGGAACCGTAACAGGACTTTCAGGCAACGGACTACAGATACAAAATATAACTGGAGTCGGCACGGATGTCATCAATGTCAATTCCGCAAATTTCTCTTTGCCACCCATTCCAGCAGGCGAGACTTATAATTTCAGTATTGTAAGCCAACCCACAAGTCCAAGCCAAACTTGCTCCATCACAACGCCAGCCGCTACCTCTGGAACTATGGCCGCAGCCCACATACCAGTAGCGATCAATTGTATTACCAGTTCCTTTGTGGTAAACGCACAAGTAACGGGGATTTTGGGAACACTCACAGCTGGAAACGAACTAAAACTTACGTTAGATGGAACAAACACAATCAACGTTACAACGGACGGAACCTTTCCCTTTCCTGGAACCTTTTTGAGTGGTGGAACCTTTTCGATTGCCATTGATAACCCTGGAGGGACCATCACTACAGGAGTTTGTTCTTTAGCTTCCAGTACAATAACAATTGCCAATGGAACTTATACCATTCCTGTCAATTGTAGCAATGCATTTCAAATCAGTGGAACCGTCTCTAGTCCTGGGGGAACAACAACCAGTATCCTGAGTGGATCGGTAACCTTAGATTTGGTCAATACCGGAGGCACAGCCTTTGCCACCCAACAAATCACTGTGAATGCAGGGGTCACAAATTTTTCTTTCCCTACCACCATTCCTGGTGGTTCCGATTACGAAATTGTTGTTTCCACACCAGCACCTAACCAAGTATGCACGATGACAACAGGAGGAACCCATGCGGGAACCAATTCGAATCAAGGGACTGCCGTACTCAATTGTAGTTTGACTACAGCTTCCTTTTCGCCAACTACAGGTTCTGTTTTTAATGATGATGGAACGGTCACCCTCTCCACTCTCATTCCGGGATCAGAGTATCGTTATACTTTAGGTAATGGCGGACAGGCCGATCCCACTTGTTCCACAGGAACTTCAACCACATCCACAGTTTCCTTAACGAGTAACAACCAAGCAGTCATCAAAGCCATCCATTGCAAAACAGGTTGGGTAACATCAACCGTCACAACTTCCACATATAGTTTGAAAGTGGCAACACCTACTCCTAGTTTAGCGACTGGATCTTTACTCAACTCGAGCCAAACGGTGAGTTTTTCGACAACCACAACGGGAACCACTTGGGTTTGTCAGAATGGAGCTGTAGGAACACCAACAGACCCAGTTTGCGGTGCCACAGCAAATACTTGTTCTACGGGAACATCCGGGAATTATATATTTCCCACTCCAGGTTCTTCTCAAAATGTAAAAGCGAAAATGTGTAAGGTGGATTATCTTGATAGTGATATCCTTACTTTAAATTACCAACCGAATGTGTATACTGTGGGGGGAACGATTAGTACCCTCACCATTCCTTTTGGAGTGAATACTTTTGTTTTACAAAATAATTTAGGGGATGATTTGACCATTGCTGGGAATGGAACCTTTACCTTCAACACTGCCATTCCCACTGGTACCAATTATTCGGTGACTGTACTTTCGGGACCACAAAACCCTTGGCAAACTTGTAACATTACCGATGGAACGGGAACCGTAGGTTCTGCTGCCATCACAAACATTGCCATCGCCTGCACAGTGAATCAATATAGTATGAGTGGGAACATCACAAGCAATGTGGCCCTACCACCAGGTCTGACTGTTACCAATGGAACCGATACCATCAATGTTCCTGATGGTGCCACAACCACTCCAATTTCCTTTACTACACCCATAACTAGTGGATCTAATTATGATATCAGTATCACAGCAGAACCTCCCGGTTATGTCTGTGCGATCCAATCCAATTATTCAGGAACCGTACTTGGAGCCAACATTACCAATGTTGCCGTGAACTGTATCCAAGGATATCGTTATGGAAATCTCATATCGGCGAAAAAACCAGCTCCGATACACATGCATTATTATCGTGGAGTAGTCACCACTTCCGCAGGACAGGCTAGCAGTGGCAGTACAGACGCAACCGGTACTTCGGCCACATTCGGAACTCTCGGTGGAATCACTTTTGATGGAACCAAAGGATACATTGTCGATTCAGGAAATCATAAAATTCGAATTTTTAACCCTACCACAAGTGCCGTGACAACCCTTGTGGGAAATAATAGTGCTGGAAATACGGCAGGGTCAGGAGCGATCAGTGCTTTTAATTTGCCACGAGGTATTGCCACAGATGGTACTTATCTTTATGTAACCGAGTTTACTGGAAACCGAATCAAAAGAGTTTTGATTAGCACAGGTTATACGGAAACAATTGCAGGTGATAATTCAACAGTTTCACCACCAAACGCAAATGTTGATTCTCCAGATCCAACGCTTGCTAGATTTGCCTCTCCTGCAGGACTCAGCGTTGACGGAGAAAATTTGTATTTAGCTGATCGTAATAACGCCGCCATACGCGTGTTCAACTTACGTACTCGTGCAGTCACCACCCTGACTAGCGGAGGGGATTTCAATCAACCAGAAGGACTGACAATTGTCGGGGATTATATTTACACTGCCAATATCAGCGCGCATAATATCTTAAAAACTCATAAGGTGACAGGAGCAACAACCATCTTTGCCGGTAGCTCCACTCTTGGGTTTAGAGATGGAGAGGGAATCAATGCCTCACTCAATGCACCGATGTATATTGCCAATATTGGAAATGTTTTGGTCACCGGAGGGCTCTTTAAACTTAGATCCATCAATCCTTCTGGACTAATCGCTTACTATCCTCTCAATGGATCTGTTCAAAACCAAGTCGGAAACCAAACCATCACCTCCGTGGGAAGCCCTGGATTTGGCCTGGGTCGATTTGGAGAAACTTCTGGTGCTGCTACTACATCCACTGGAAATGCAGGGACGGCACCTTCGCCAACAGGTTCCATCAACAATATCACAATCTCTGCCTGGATCAACTGGGATGGAACTAGTCCCGGGGTTTCCAAAGTCATCGCTTATAATGGAGTCGCCGCTTCCAATGGACACGGACTCTTTATCAATTCCGAAGGTCAATTAGGTCTTATGAGAGGTGGGTATCCTCCTGATCCCGCTAATATAAATATTATCCCTGGATTATGGACTCATGTGGCCATGACGGTTGATACAAATAATGTATATCGAATCTATCACAATGGAAATTTATTTTTTCAAAAACAACTAACAACTAATGCAGCCACAGGGGATTTTTCTATTGGGGTATCCTCTCTTGCAAATTTCTTTCCTGGTAGTATTGCAGACGTCCGTTATTACTCGCGCCTTCTCAATGAAGCAGAAATAGGTGACCTAGCTCGCAGTGCCAATTCTGCTCTCGTAGGAAATTCTTATTCCTCTCGACCGATTGAACTTCTCTTACAGTACGAAATGAACGCTAACTTAGATTCAACGGGGCCAGTGGGAGGAACCCTTGGATTGTATGGAAGTTATTCGGCATTTGCACCAGGTCGTGACCGAAGTTTAAATACAAGTGTTCGATTTTTATCAGGTGACAATGGTTATGTGAATGGTTCAGAAATTGGGTTACCAACAGGAAACCACCCGCGTAGTGTTTGTGTTTGGGTCCATCCAGAAAGATATCCAGTCAATGGAAACGAACATTCACCCATATTTTCCTATGGAACTCCAGTTCCCGGATCTGAATTTATATTATCAATTTATAAAAGTGGGACTGGAGACAATATGATTCGTTACGGTGGGTTAGGTGCTGGAGAGGTGTACACATATTATTCCATCCCACTCAATCGGTGGTCTCACCTCTGTGGAATCTTTGATGGAAACGACGGATATATCTACTTGAATGGTGTAGATATTGCAACCACATTTGGTATTGGTTCTTACGTGAATACAACTCCAAGCACTGGTATTTACGTAGGGAGGATCATGTCGTCTCCAAGCCAATACTTTGCGGGAAAAATCACTGACCTTCGTGTTTATTCAAAAGCCTTAACCAGAAAAGAAGTGAGATTGATGTCTGCGCAAATCCCGGTAGGCCTAGTCGCTCGTTTTGACTTTAATAAAACAATAGAAGATGTGAGTGGGATCGGAAACCAATTCCTGAATACCGGTGTTGGTCTTACTTTCGATCGATTTGGAAATACATCCAGTGCCATTAGTTCCAATGGAACCAATTATCTTTCTGTTTATACTACCAATACCCAATTGCCAAAATCCAACAAACCAAGAACTGTTTGTGTTCATTACAAATCAAACCTCACCGATCCAGGAACAATGGTGAGTTATGGACAAACGAGTACCGATAGTTTGATCTCTCTAGGAACGGCAAACACCGGCAGCAGGTATCTGTTTTCCGGATTTGGAAATGACGTAGAAGGTTTTTACTACAATCATGAAAACGTATGGCACCAACTTTGTGGGGTTTACAACGGACCAGATAATGGTAATTTGGCGATGTTGTACCATAATGGAGTGTTATTAAAAACAGAGATCAAAAACACTTGGAATACTAATATTACTGGTTTTACCATCGGAACTAGAACAGATCTCAGTACTAGTTTTTCTGGTTTGATTGATGATGTTTTGGTCTACAACCGTGCTCTGAGTTCAAATGAAATCCAATCACTTTCCGGTTATGATCCAAGACAAGTGGCCTCTTGGTCTCCTACTTTAGCCTCCAGTAGTTTACGGCTTTATTTAAGTGCCGATAGTTTATCAAACCAAGGAAACGGAACAGCCATAACTACTTGGCATGATCGCAGTGGAAATGCCGCTTCCTTCTTTAACGGAATCTCAGCACCAACTTATAATATGACAGGTTTTAATGGCAAACCTTCTGTTTCCTTTAATGGGGCAAGTACACAATACCTTTACCGAGTTACGGCCTTAGACATTCCTTCCAATAATTCCACTTTCTTTATGGCTTTCAGTAGAACTTCGCTGACCGATGGTACATTATTTGAATCAGCAGCTGACGGAGTTTCTTATAATATCCAAAGCAATCGAGTCCATATGACAAAACCACTCGGAACGGATATTGGTTATAGTAATCCAGTTTTTAATGGAACGCTCATACCTTATTTGATGACGGCAGAACATGTCTCAAACTCCTTATTTGGAATTTTTCTCAATGGCATCCAGTATACGGTTACTTTAAATACAAACCAAACCTTTACACCAAATAATATTTATTTAGGTTCGAATGCTACTGGTTCTTCCAATTTCTTTTCAGGACATATCAGTGAAGTTCTCTATTACAATACAAGTATGACACTTGCGGGAAGAACCATCGTACATTGTTATTTATCTCAAAAATACAATATCAGTTTAGCTGGATCTGGAAACCTTTGCGATTGAGATAGAAGATTACAGTTACTCTTAAAAAAACAATACATGATTCTGTTACAAAACTTCCCTGAAAATCCTTTTCGAATTTTTTACATTTTCTTTTTATTCATTCTAGTTCAAATCTTGATTTCTTGTTCTCCTGAAAATGAAGTGCCCATAAAAGAACCCCCTCCTCCTCCTGCAGTGACAATTCCCTTCCCGGAAGCCATGTATGTCCAAAATGGCTGTGCTTCTTGTCATGGGAGGGAAGGAAATGGACGGGGAACTAGGTCGAGTCTATTATCCAATTCACGAGTTCCCAATTTCCAAGACAAATCGACTTATATTTACGGTTCTAGTAAAGAAGCCATTGCCAAGACCATCCAAAATGGAATTCCTGGAACTTATATGAAAGCATATTCACATATGCGAAAAAAAGAAATTGATGCGGTGGCAAATTACATTCAAAAAATGCAAAAATAAATTGAAAACATCATCTTCCTAAATTCATCAATGTAGTAAACATTTCACAAGCTGTCACAGAACCTAATTCGCAAGAATCGCTTAGTTCACCTAATGCAGTTTCAATCTCTTCCGATTTTTTAGTTTTCAATCGATCAAGTGCAGTTGTTTCCAATTCCTTCGCCTGGGTCACTTGGTCTTCTGGACTTTTCATTTGCCAAGGTGAAGATCTTTTTTCGTGAGATAAACTATTTAAAAATAAACTAATATCTTTTTCGATTTGAGGATACACCGACTCGTAACAAGTAATCAAAATCGTAAATCCAAACTCTTCTTCCGTAGCCGTGATGTAGTGTTGAAGAATTGAATCTTCCATATCTTTAAAACTTCCAAAGATTCCTAAAAACTTAAAATGATTTTCCGTATTGGGAATTTTTTGTAAGGTGAAAGATTTTCGAACATTTGTGATTAAACTTAATTTCCGAGACCCACCATGGAAAAGAACAGGATGAAGAGGAAGTTTGTTTTCTGATTCTTTAAACAGAATCACAAGGGCCGGGATGATTTCTTTTCCCGATTCTTCTTTGATTGGCGGTGTTTTGAAATGATCAAACTTCGTAGTAAATCCATTGGATCTACGTTCGGTTAGATACCACCGCGAAGGAAGATCAAAGGAAATACAATTGGTACGAAAACAAGAACTCCAATGAATCTTATTGGAATCTGCAACTAGACTTCTGGAAACAAAAAAATAAACTACCAAAAACACAAACGGAGTCCAGCAGAATTTCATTCAGACAGTTCCTTTCTGTTTTTAAAAAAATCTAATGAATTTGGATTTGCTAATGCGTTTTTATTTTTCACTTCTAAACCAGCTACCGTTTGTTTTACGGCAATTTCTACTTTTTTACCATTCACAGTATAAGGAATTTCTGGAACCGAAAGAACAAGAGAAGGAACATGTCTTGGAGAAGTTTCTGTTTTTATTTTTTCTTTAATTTTTTTAATTAAACTTTCATCAAGAGTTATACCATCCGCAGTAACAACAAACAAAACCACGCGAACATCATCCTTATATTCTTGGCCAATGATCACACTATCTTTGATTTCTGGGATGGTAGATACCACAGAGTAGATGTCAGCGGTTCCAATACGAACACCACCAGGATTTAAGGTGGCGTCAGAACGGCCATAAATCACCAAACCATCCTCAAGTGTGATGGATGCAAAATCACCATGACACCAAATATTGTCATAAGTTTCAAAATAAGCGGATTTATATTTACTCCCAGAATCATCATTCCAAAAGAAAAGAGGCATTGATGGAAACGGTGTAGGACAAACGAGTTCGCCTTTCTCGTTTTTCACAGACTTACCCATATCATTAAATACTTGTACATCCATTCCCAAACCTTTACACTGAATTTGACCTTCGAACACAGGTAAGTTGGGATTACCCAAAGCAAAACATCCATTCAAATCAGTTCCACCAGAAATGGATGACAATTGAACATCTGTTTTTATATTTTCATATACATAACGAAATCCAGAGTTGGGAAGAGGAGAACCTGTCGAAAGAATCACCTTCAAATCAGATAACGGATACTTTGATTTGACCTGAACCTTTTCTTCTTCTAAAACAGAAAGATATTTTGCACTGGTTCCAAAAACTTGAATGGATTCTTTTTCGGCCATAGACCATAATGTTTCCCAAGATGGATGAAACGGATTTCCATCGAACTGATACAATGTAACTCCCAAAGCCAAAGCAGATTGTGACCAGTTCCACATCATCCAACCACAAGTTGTGTAATAAAAAAACCTGTCTCCTTTAGACAAATTACAATGTAAGGCAAGCTCTTTGGTATGATTGAGCAAAACTCCTCCACCTTGCACAATGCATTTAGGTAGACCCGTAGTTCCCGAGGAAAACATAATATACACTGGATCAGAAAAACGTATGGAAGTATAAGAGAGATTATCAGAAGGATCTGGTAAAGGAATTTCATTATAACGAAATGGAAATTGGATATTACCAAAATCTTTAATAGGTTCTACAAAATCATAAATTAAAGTTTGTTTGAATTCTGATTTTTCTGCATTCTTCAGTTGATTCGATACTTCTTCCAATTTATCTGTAATCGAAATTTTTTTCCCTTTAAACAAGTAAGACTCAACAGAAATTAAAACTTTCGGCTGGATTTGTTCAAAACGATCAAGAATTCCTCTAACTCCAAAGTCGGGAGAAGCACTCGACCAAATAGCACCTAACGAAGTTGTTGCCAACATTCCTATCGTTGCTATGGGAGCATTCGGAACGAGACCAACAACACGATCTCCTTTTTTTACACCAAGTGAGATTAGATGTTTTTGTAATTTTAAAACTTCCGCTTTGAGTTCCGAATATTTTAACCTTTGAATTTGCCCATCTTCCGAATAAAAGACCAAAGCGAAGTTATCTGGATTTCCGACTTCGAGTAAATTTTCAGCAAAATTATACAAAGCACCAGGGAACCAATGAGTCTTTGAAAAATGGGTTCCACGATCTAAGGTTCTTTCTGGTTCACTGTGTAACTTAAATCCAGAATAAGACAACCATTCTTTCCAAAAGGATTGATACTCGACGACTGAAAATTCATGCAAAGAAACATAATCAGAAAATGATTTTGTAAACTTAGATTCTAGATGTCCTAAAAAACGGGATAAGTTTGTATCTTTTGTTTGAGGTGTCCAAAGTTTATTTTGAGTCGCCATGAGGACTGATCTTCCAGGATTTGATTTTAGAGGCAAGTATGATTATGTAAAATGGCTGGTAGAAAAAAATATCGAAGAAATTCTAGGGAAAATGCTGTTCAATTCCATTGACTATCTTTACTTTTTTATCGCTTGTTATTCTATTTATTGGATTCTACCTTCTCGGTTTCGCAAATACGTTCTAATCATTTTTTCACTTTTATTCTACGGATATTGGAGTGGATCGTTCTTAATTCATTTTGTTTTCTTTATTGTTCTCTCCCATTTTTGTGTTTTAGGAATTTTAAAAACTAGAAAAAAAATATACTTATACCTTGGTGTTGGTCTCAACCTCCTTAACCTCTGTTTTTTTAAGTATATTTTGACCTACCTTCAATACTTAACTAAGGAAGGTGAATTAACAATACCTATCTTACAATCTCTATCCGAATTTGTTTTACCACTTGCGATTAGTTTTTATACATTTCAGATGATTGCATACATTGTAGATGCATGGCGCGGGAAATTCACCGAATCTCCGTTTATGAATTTCCTTTTATTCATTTTATTTTTTCCACAACTCATTGCGGGCCCAATCATGCGCCATGATGATTTTTATGGGCAAATTGATAATGCAAAACTTAATTTGGATTTTGTACAAAGAGGCATCCTTCATATCATCTCAGGACTTGTAAAAAAAGTTCTAATTGCCGATCAACTTGCAAAAATCATCAACCCAGTTTATATGAATCCAAGCGAGTATGATGGGATTTCTATTTTACTAACAACGATTGCTTTTTCTTTCCAAGTGTATGGAGATTTTTCTGGATATACAGACCTAGCAAGAGGTTCTGCATTTCTGTTAGGTTATGAAATTCCTGAAAACTTCAGATCTCCATTTTTATCAATAAGTTTCAGCGAATTGTGGTCTAGATGGCATTACACCCTATCCACATGGATTCGCGATTATCTGTACATTCCGTTAGGTGGAAATAGGGTTTCAGAAATAAGGTATAATATCAACACGATCATTGTTATGTCTTTATCTGGTTTATGGCATGGGAATACTTATACATTTTTTTTATGGGGATTTTTTCATGGAATATTTTTATCAGTAGAACGAATTGCTTTCGGAAAACCAGACAGAAAGTCAATGGGTTTTGGAAAAAAGATTTTGGCCGTTATCTGGGTTTTTGTAATTTTTTCTATCCTTGCTACTTTTTTCCGAATTGATTCTTTGAATAAAATTTATATATTTTGGACTTCCGCACTGAATACAACAGGTAAATTTATTTATCGTCCTGATTTTTGGGGATTGTTAGTTGTCAGTTATTTATTGCAAGCTTTAGAATTCAAAAATTATTTTTCAAACAAACTGATGCCTTATGTGAATTGGATCATTCCTATCCTTGTTTTTTTAGTTTATTTTGCAGTCATCAAAATCGAATCACCTGTAGAAACTTTTATTTACTTCCAATTTTAAAGAGAACTTATGAAAAATATTCGCATTATTTTGATTCCCTTCTTACTTTTACTCCTCGTTATATTAGTGGATAAGTTAATTTGTATTCCTGATGTAAGAGAAAGTGGTCGGCGAAGTTACAAAGCCGGACAGAACTTGATTTTGGGTATGCCTGAAATTTGGGAGGAAAACAAAACAACTCAAAAAAAAGGCAACCGAGTTGCGGTTGTTACAGGAACGTCTCGTTCGGAACTTTTTCATGAATGGGCAGAAATACCAGTAACAAAATCAATTTTAAAAGAACCAATTTATTTTGAAACAAGAACAGCAGTGAAAGCATCAGAATTTCTTTTGTATTACTTGATTATAAAATCTATGACGGACTCAGGATTCAAACCAGACGTTGTATTTTTAGAATTTTCGGAAGAAATGTTTAACGAAAACAATGTGTACACATATAAAACAAAGTGGGCCGAACTTATGTTACACGAAGATGAACTCTTGGACATATATGATGCAATGAACCCACAATTTAAAAGAGATATTATCGCTCGCCTTCTTTTTTTAGGTTATAACTATCACTTTAATCCAATCCTTGCAGTCAAAAATCTTATCTCGGGTAAACGTGTTGCAAACGACAATTATTTCATTGGATTATCTTCCGTGATGAATGCAAAACGACCTTTTACACCAGATCGTATTGGGTTTCATTCCGATAATTTTCCAGAAAATGAATACCAAGCAAGAATTGTGGGTTATGCGGAATCACGAAGAGAACTCTTTTTAAATCATTATCAGCTTTCAAATCCAGAAGTTAATTTCTTTCGCAAAATCATCGACCACGCAGAAAAACATAATATTCCTATGGTCATTTGGGAACCTCAAATCCACCCTTACTTCCAAGACATAAGACGAAAAATCACAGGTGGAGAACTTTATCAAAAAAATATTCAAAAGTTTATTGATCCAAATTCCAAAAATATCCGGTACATCAGTCTAAATGAAGGAAATACAAACTGCCAGACCTACGTTGATTGTAGCCATGTTTCCCCAATTTGTGTTCCAGAAATTGCAGATAAGTTATTGCAAACGGCAAAGGAAATTCCAAACTTTAAATAATCTTATGAAGTTAAACCAGAAAAAAACCAATATATGGAGGAAATTTTTTCTATTTAGCTTTCTATTTCTATTTTCTACCAATTTTATGTACCAACGCATTGTGGACAATGAAGTCAATTGTGGACTTATTGGCTCCCCTGAAAGTGGTTGTCCCTATGCATTTTTAGACCACGCATCAGACATCAATCCAGGGCATGAGTTAGACGAAGATGGCGAACATACAGACCATGTTTGTTTTTCTTGTCCTTGTAATTTAATTGTATCTTGTTCTTGGGATTTATACCTCTCCCATATACTCATCCAACTTCACAAAGTTTATATTTATCAACCTGAACTTTTGATTCCAAAACTAGTTACGATAAACGTCTTTTTTCGACCACCTAAACATAACCTTACTTAGCTGATTCGCAATTATTTGCGAAACCACTTTGGAGGTTTTATGAATTTTACTTTTTTTCCCAAACAGTGGAATGTACTTCTATTTTGTTTGGTTTCTATCTATATCCATGTTTTACCAATTCATGGAGAGTCCAGTAATCTTTCTGCAAATGTTTGTCAGAAAGATCATTCTATACTCGAACTCAGTCGATGTATTGTAAACAAACACCCCGATTACCGAATCGAGGAAATCAAACTAAAAGAAATTTCGGGAAGGAAAAAAATAGCCTCTTACTATTTCCCTGCCAATCCAGTTTTTAATAGTTATCTTGCCACCAGAAAAGGAGAATCTTCAGGTTCGGTTTTCCAAGCAGAGCCTAATTCTGCACATAACTTCCAAGTGATGGTCAATCAAGAGATTTTTACTAATGGTAAAAGAGAAATTGCAGTTCAAATTGCTGACGAAGAATTTAAGGCACAAGTATTTCGATTAGAATCCGTTAGGCGGTCATTGGAATTCGAAGCTGTAAAAAAAATTACACGACTTCGATACCTCCAACTAGAAGAAGAAAATAATCTTAGCAGTTTAAATCTTGTCAAAGAACTCAAAATCATTTCAAAAGCAAGGGTAAACGAAGGGCTCTCACCAGGAATCGATGAATCCTTATCAGAATCTGAAGAAATACGAATCTTTAGAATCTGGAATCAAATCCATCGACTTTTGGAAAATTCAAAATCAGAATTAGAAGTGTTACTCGGCTTTACACTAGATAAAGAAACGATTCAAATACAAAACTGGATTTTACCAAAGGATCTTCCTAAAGAAAAAACGGAATTAATTCAAATGGCGATGCGATTACGTCCAGAGCTAATGTTATCGGAAAAGGAAATAGAATTAGCCCTTCTCCGTCAAAATGAAGTAAGACGACAGAAAATTCCCAACGTGACCTTAGGTGCTTTTGCACAGAATGATGGATTTAACGAGAAAGTTGTTGGAGGGATGGTAAGTTTCCCCATGACCATTTGGAGAGATTACGAAGGGGAAACAATAATTGCTTCTGCAAAAATTGATAACTCAAAAGAACTAAAAGAATCCGTTTCAAGAAACATCAAACAAGAAGTATTGTTTGCCGTGACCAACTACCTAACACTTTCGGAAGAAATAAAACTCTATGATAAGGTTAGAATGGAACGAGCTGAATTAGATTTAAAAAATCTGCAAGAAGCAATTCGTTTTGGAAAAATTAAAATCATAGATGCAATCAACCAACAGAGAATTCTTTTACAAACAAAATTAAATTACCTGAACACAAAAACAGAGTTTGAATTATCTCAAATTGAGCTGGTTCGTGTTCTCGGCTTACCTAGCGACACATTGGAAACCAAACCATGAAAAAACAAAACCTTATCCTACTTACATCCATCTTATTCATTTCCATTGCCATATACTTTTGGAAATTGAATCAATCGAAAGACAATGTTGAATCATCACCAGAATCGAAAGAGATTGTTAAACTGTCTTTAGAAAATCGAAAAAATTTAAACTTAGAAACAGAAGTGATCCAAACTGAATCGATTCAAACTAAAATAGAATTGATTGGAGAAACGGAAGCAGTTCCCGATGCAATCATCGATGTTCCTACCAGAATTTCAGGTCGCATCACTTCTGTTTTTTTTGTTGAAGGCGATTATATAAAAAAAGGGCAGAAATTGGCAACAATTGATTCTCCTGAACTTGCAAAACTTAGGTCATCCTATCTTGTTGCAAAATCAAAATTTACCGCAGCAGAACAAAACTTAGTTAGAATTCAATCTTTAGTAAAAATGAATCTAGCAGCAAAACAAGAGTTTATTGATGCTGAAGCAAATTTTAAAGTAGTTGAATCTGAAAAAAATGCCGCTGAAGAAAATTTACGAGCAAATGGACTTGGTATAGATAATTCCGCATCTGGTGTATACACCGTGATTGCTCCTAGATCAGGTCTTGCTCTTTCCAGAAATGCAGTTCCAGGTTCTATGGTTTTGGGTAATCAAATCCTTACAACTATTGCCGAACTATCTGAACTCTGGTTCCAAGCCAAAATTTTTGAAAACGATTTAAAATATCTTTCGGAAGGTGATTCTGGCAAAATTATTTTGAATGCCTATCCTGACTTGGAATTTGACGGAACACTGGAACATATTGGTGAAAAGGTAGACCCTGAATCTAGAACAGTCCATGCAAGGGTTGTTTTTAAAAATAAAAATCGTAAAGCAAAAATTGGACTCTTTGGAAAAGCGATTCTAATGGTAAACAAAAGAAATGGAATTCAAATTCCAGAAGAGTCGATTCAATCTTACCAAGATCGAAAATTTATATTTTTAGAATCCAAACCAAACGAATTTCATTGGATAGAAATCAAAACAGGAAGTACTAACGACGGCAAAGTAGAAGTTCTTTCAGGTACACAACCAGGAGATCTTGTTGTAACAAAAGCTGCCTTCGAACTAAAAGCCATTTTATTCAAATCAACATTTGGTGGTGAGTGAAATGGAATTTTTAACAAAAATCGTTCAGTTCTCACTCCAGAATCGATTATTAGTAATCATATTGACTCTTTTACTCGTGTTTGGTGGTATTTATTCATTAAACCATTTGAAGGTTGATGCAGTCCCTGATATTACAAATGTCCAAGTACAAGTAATAACAACTTCGCAAGCATTATCCACCCTCGAAATAGAACAATACATCACCTTACCTGTAGAAAGGGCCATCACAGGAATTCCTAACTTAATCGAAGTAAGGTCAGTTTCACGATATGGATTTTCCCTTGTGACTGCAGTTTTTGCCGATGACACTGATCTATGGAAAAGTAGGCAACTAGTCAGCGAAAGGTTAAACGAAGCATCCGAAAACATTCCAAGTATTTTTGGAAAACCAACCATTGGTCCAATCACAACGGGGCTCGGCGAAGTGTTTCAATTTACTTTGGAAAGCGAGTTTCACACTCAAATGGAACTCACGACCTATTTGAATTGGTACATCAATCCAACACTCAAAACAGTTCCTGGGATCGTGGAAGTGAATAGTTTTGGAGGAAAAACAAAACAATACCAAGTCATTGTTGACCCATTTAAAGCAGCTTCACTGGGTGTCTCATTAAATCAAATTGTAACTGCAGTTGAATCAAATAATCTCTCAACGGGATCTGGATACATTGAAAAATCCGGTGAACAATTGATAGTTGGTAGCGATGGCCTTTTAAAATCAACCTCCGATTTTGAAAAAATCCAAGTGGGAAAAATGGGAGATGGATTTCCCATTTATTTAAGCAGCATTGGAAAAGTAATTGAAGGACCAAGACTTCGAAAAGGAGCAGCAACTGCTAGCGGCAAAACTGAAGTAGCTGGGGCCGTCACTCTTATGTTGCTTGGAGAAAATTCTTTAGAAGTAACAACTGCTGTAAAAGAAAAAATCACTCAAATCGAAAAAACTCTTCCCCAAGGGATGAAAATTAAACCCTATTACGATCGTTCCATTATGGTTAAAAGTACATTGAGTACCATCGTTTGGAATCTTTCTGAAGGTGCGATTCTAGTCATTATCATCTTATTTCTTATGATTGGTGATTTTAGATCCGGTTTAGTCATTGCATCAATCATTCCACTGGCAATGTTATTTGCCATTTCACTTATGTTTTTACGAGACCTACCTGCAAATCTAATGTCGATGGGTGCGATTGACTTTGGTCTTATCGTAGATGGAGCGGTTATCCTCATTGAAAACTCACACAGACGTTTAGGATTAAAACGAAAGGAATTAAAAAGAGATCTTACTGATGCAGAACAAAAAGAAACAATCCTAAGTGCAACAATCGAAGTTAGAAAAGCTACAATTTATGGTGAAATCATTATAGGGATCGTTTATATTCCCATTCTTACCTTAAGTGGCACAGAAGGAAAAATGTTTATCCCCATGGCTACAACTGTTTTGTTTGCTTTACTCGGCGCATTCTTTTTGACTTTAACATTCATTCCAGTTTTAGCTTCTTATTTTTTAAAGGGCGGTCATATCGCAGAAGGAGAAACTAAATTTTTTCAAAAAATTCATCATTGGTATACTCCGAAGTTAGATTATTGCATCAAAAAACCAAAAAAAGTTGCTTATACTACATTGGGAATCTTTGCACTTTCGATTCTGTTATTCTTTAGATTAGGTGGTGAATTTTTACCAAAGTTGGACGAAGGAAATCTACTAATCGAAATTAGTCGATATCCTTCAACAACTCTAACCGAATCATTGCAGTCTTCAATGAAAATTGAAAAAACTATTCTAAAAGAAATACCAGAGATTACAGAAGTAGTTTCGAGAACTGGATCTCCCGATTTAGCCATTGAACCTATGGGTGTAGAAAAAACTGATATGTATCTGGACATGAAACCAAGATCCGAATGGAATCTAACAAAAGCAGAAATTGAATCCAAATTACAAGAGATCATTGAAAGAGTGGCTCCACAAGTTGCGTATGGTCTTTCACAACCAATTGAAATGCGAAATAATGAAATTATGGCTGGTATCCGGGCCGATGTTGGAATCAAAATATTTGGAGACGATTTACCAAAACTAAAATCTTTGGCGGAAGAAATATCTACAAAAATTAAAAACATTCCGGGTGTTGTAGATCTTCGAATTGAACAATTATATGGACTTGAATATCTCAAAATAAAACCTAACAGAGAAAAGTTGGCAAGATACGACCAATCTATTTTGGATTTAAACCGAGTGACTGGATCAATTTCTTCAGGAGTACCTGCAGGGATTGTTTACGAAGGAATGAAACGTTTTGAAATAGTTGTAAAAACAGAGGTTGGACCAAACCCCGAACAAATCAAAAACATACCAGTGAAAGTAGGAAAAAACAGTTTTGCTCCATTACATGAACTTTCTGAAATTCATATTGAAGACGGGCCTGTCCAAATTTATCACCAAAACCAAAATCGTTACGCACTGGTTCAATTTAACATTCGCGGGAAAGATATGGTGAGTACAGTAAACTTAGTTAAATCAGTTCTAGAAAAAGAAATTAGTTTTCCTGCCGGATATCATTATTCCACAGGTGGTGAATTTGAAAAATTCGAATCAGCTACAAAAACACTTTATGTTGTTGTGCCAGTCACATTACTCATTATTTTTCTAATCTTATACTTTGCATTTAACGAAATTTTGGCAGCGGCTATTATTTTTTTAAATGTTCCATTTGCGATTACTGGTGGGATCTTAGCACTTTATATACGCAATTTACCATTTAGTATTTCTGCCGGTGTGGGGTTTATAGCGCTCTTTGGAATTGCCGTACTCAATGGACTTGTACTCATCAGTTTCATCCGCAGTTTGGAACAATCAGGAAAAAGAAAAGAAGATGCAGTAAGAGAGGCAGCGATTTCAAGACTTCGTCCTGTACTCACAACAGCTCTTCTCGCATCGATTGGATTCATTCCAATGGCAATCAGCACATCACCCGGTGCGGAAGTCCAAAGACCTCTCGCAACCGTAGTGATTGGAGGATTAGTTTCAGCAAGTGCTCTTACACTCTTTGTTCTTCCTCTCGTTTATTTAAAGTTTGCTGCAAAAAAATCTTTCATACTCTCGAAAGATGCATAGTCAGCTTTTTCATTGTACGCAAGGCCTGGAAGTCCGTGATCTTCGGAACCAGGTCTTGTGAATCCATGAACGGCACCTGGATGAGAGATAAAAGTAACGGGAGCTTTTGCTTCTGTTACTGTTTTGATAAATGTATCTACCGCTGTTTTAGGAATAAAAGGATCATCCGCACCATGATGTACTAAAACTTTAGATTTAATCTTTTTTGCGCCAGCAGTTAGATTTTTGCTACCTAACATACCGTGAAAAGAAACAACTCCACCTTTTAAATCAGCACCATCTAATGCCAGTTCAATGACACCACCACCGCCAAAACAATATCCAATGGCACCAATTTTATTTCCATCAACATTTGGATTGGATTTTAAAATTTCGAGTGCTTTGTATATTTTTTTAAGAATGATCTTTGGATCCCCGTTGGCTCCCGAAAGTTTTCCTGCTTCGACATGATCTTTCGCAATAATTCCTTTTCCATAAACATCCATCACGAAAGCAACATATCCTAAGTCCGCCAATTGTTTGGCTCTTTGTTTCGGATAATCATTAAGACCCCACCATTCATGGATCACAAGAATGCCTGGTCGTTTTCCAGTAACCGAAGTATCGGTAGCAAGGAAACCTTCATAGGTTTTCCCATCCAATTTATATTCTACTGCAGTTCCCGTAACGGTTGATTTTACTGGAAGTTTTGCGGTTGGCACACTCGCACATTGCATAGCAAATGCGAAAACAAGAACGGAAATCAGTTGTTTCATACATCTCCTGTTCTGCCAAAAAATAGGAAAAAATCCCTTTGGCAGAGATAGACTTTGAATTCTAACGGGGAGCCTAAAAAAAGAAACCTTAATTTCCCATAAATCTAGTAAGATTTCCCAAAAGAAAAAACAATTCCTATGTTCGTTTTTGTCGAATAAAAAAGTGAGGGGAAAAAAAGAAACCGATCGGTTCACTAAAAATAAAGTTCCAATTTTTTTTGTTATATGATTTTTTTTAATCGCCTCACATCCATAAAATTTATCTTCTAACTCAAAAGGAATTTTTATGATCCAAAGTAACTACTTTCAAACCAACGAAGACTTAAAAGAACATTTTTACGAACTCATTGATTGGAATGAAATTGTTCCCATTTATGAAAATAACTATTCTGATTCCAAACTTTACTTAGAAAACAACAATCCAAGATTAGAATATGCACCATCTAATTTAGATGAGGCGAAATCGTTCTATGAAGAAATTCTTAAATCATGTGGAGAAATCAGCGGAATCTATGTTTCCCAAGTTGCTTCCGTAGTAGATTCCAAAGGTTTAAAATTTGACAATGGAAACGTAATCCATCCACAAGAGATGGTGGATGTCATCAAGATGTATCATGATGCAGGACTTGGTCCTGTTGCCTTCAAAAGAAGGTATGGTGGACTCGGAGCACCAAGCATGATTAAGGCGATGATTGCAGAGTTAATGTATAGATCCGATAGTTCAATTACAATTGCTGTGGGAAGTATGGGTCTTGCTGCTATCTTGGAAGTTTGCGCATCTGATGAAATGAAAGAAGAGTGGATTCCGAAATTAATCTCAGGAAATTATACTGTCACCATGGGTCTTTCCGAACCAGACTTCGGATCTGATTTACCCAATATTACTACCAAAGCAATCAAGAAAGATGAAAAATGGTATCTAACTGGAACCAAAAGATTTCAAACCGTTGCTTGCGGTGTCAATGGAATTCCAGGGATCACACTCACTCTTGCCAGAACTGGAACACAAGAAAGTGGAGCAAGAGGCCTTTCCTTTTTTATCGTTGAAAATAAAGATTACGTCGTACAAGGAATCGAAAAAAAATTAGGAATCAAAGCATCGGCTACATGTGAAACTGTTTTTGAAAATAGCGAAGGTTATCTTGTTGGAAAAGAAGGTTTTGGTCTCGTAAAGTATGTTATGGGAATGCTCAACGGAGCTCGCCTCAGTGTTTCATCACAAGGTACAGGAATTGTGACCGCTGCCTACGAAGAAGCTCTCAAATACGCCAAAGAAAGGATTCAATTCGGAAAACCAATCTATGAAATTCCAGCCGTACGTCGTATGTTAGATCGTATGGAAAGAGAACTTGCTGGAATGCGTTGCCTTATGGTAGAAGCAGCATATTCAGTAGATAAATACTATTGGTATGAAGATGGGCGAACGGTAACGCCAGAAGAATCGAAATTAGGAAAATTTTGGGAAAAAGTAGCAAATACCCTCACTCCTATTTCAAAGTATTATAATTCAGAAATGTGTAATGATTTGGTTTATGACGGATTGCAAGTATTAGGTGGCGCAGGATATACGGAAGATTATGATCTTTCTAGACTCTATCGTGATGCAAGAATCACCAATATTTATGACGGAACTACACAAATTCAGGTAAATGCAGCCATTGGTGGGATCACTTCAGGAATGAGTCCAACAGGAACTTTTCGAAGTTATTTAGATCATTTGGCAAAAGGATCAGAATCCAATTCCCAACTCACAGAAATTCGATCTCTTTTTGAATCCATTGTAGATACTTATAAATCCATTGAAAAACAGGAAACCAAAGAGGCTCATAGTTTTGAAGTCGTGGAATCAGCAGCAAGAGTTGTGGTTGGTTACTTAATGGAGAGGGCAAAAAACAAATCCATTAGTAGAAAAGAACTACGCACTACTTGGTGTAAAGGATTCCATTTGGATAGTTTGGCAATTCTCTCGGCAAATCAAATCAAACTAAAACATTTAGTGAATTAAAAAAAAGGGTCCTCGATTCTGAGGACCCGTAAGAAAGGAAAGGGAAAGATCTCCCACTATGCGAAAGTGAGAGATCTAAGATAATTCAGGTTATGTGAGCGAAGCCGATTTTTCTTCTCCTGGAAGGGAGATTTGAAAACTTGGTTGCGAAAGTACAACCTTTGGTTCCAAATATTTCTTTTTAGTTCCCATTAATTTTCCAGCGATAGAATCAGGAAAAGAATAAGCAATAATTCGTTTCCATACGGAAGCAAACTGTTTTACGAAACTTCCCGTGTTATAGTGTTGTCCATACTTTGCACAAATTTCTTTTAAACGAGGAGCCACTTCACGATAACGTTTTGCTGGCATGCCTGGAAACATATGGTGTTCTATTTGATGACTCAAGTGACCAGTCATTGTATAGAAAAAATTACTTCCATCTAAGTTAGAAGAACCTTTGAGTTGTCTCAAGTACCACTGCGCTTTTGTTTCTCCAACAATATCATCCACAGAAAAAGATTCAGCATTTTCAGTAAAATGACCGCAGAAGATCACGGCATAAGTCCAAAGATTTCGAATCAAGTTTGCAATCAAATTCCCTAAAATGATCTTTGGAAAATTCAAACCAGCAAGAAGTGGAAAGAAAAGGTAATCCTTAACTAGTTGTAGTTCAATTTTTTTAAAGAATACTGCTTTATAGTCTTTTAAGGTTTTTTTCTTTCTTTGTTTTTTAGGAATTTCCATATACTCCACACGATAACCATGAGCACCAACACCCCATTGAAAGTTCATAGCCAAAAATAGATTCGTGAAAGGTTGTGTGAGGTGAGTCGGTTTCCATTTCTGACCCTCTGTTAAACGGGTAAAATTATATCCATAATCATGATCTTTGTTAAGAACATTGGTAAATGTATGGTGCATATAATTATGATAAAATTTCCATTGGTGGGCATCACTCACAATGTCCCATTCGAAAGTACGAGAGTTAAATCTTGGATCATTCATCCAATCATATTGACCATGAAGAACATTATGACCAAGTTCCATATTATTTAAAATTTTGGATGTAGCGAGTAACAAAGAACCTGCCACAAACGAAATCGGTTCGAAACTAAAATGGATGAGTCCACGCCCAAGTATTTCTGTGTACCGGTAAGTTTTATAGATGAATCGGATATGATATGCATCTTCTTTTCCCACCTTAGCCATCATTTCTTCACGAAGTGCTTCCACTTCTTTTCCAAATGCTTCCACTTCTTCGTTATTTAATTTTTTGCTAATTGTTCTCATTTTATTTTCCTATGATTCCTTCGTTCAAATTCTCTTCTTTAAATCCAGAGTCTTAGAGTTCTAATTCCAAATTGGATTCAGCCCTAGAAACACAAATCTGGATATTTTCTTCACCTAACTCTGACACTTCGCCATTAGATAAATCGGTAACAGAACCTACTGCTTTTTTACAAACACAAGTATGGCAAATTCCCATACGACATCCACTTTGCGGATAAATTCCTTGGTCTTCGAGTTCTTCTAAAAGGGAACGTTCCCCCTTCACTTGAATGGTTTTATGACTTAAAGATAAAAATACATCCACGGTTCCCGATTTTTTTACCTTCAAAGACGTTTGGCCAGGTAGTAAAAAGAGTTCTGATTTTACTTCGTTGCCTTCCAAAAGAGAAAGAGCCTTGGTTTGCATTGGGGCAGGACCGCAAACATAAACCGAATACGATTTTAAATCATCTGTATATTTTTTTAAGATTTCCTTCGTTAAAAATCCAGAATCATAACCTTCTTTGGGAACATCTGAAAAAATATATCGAATGTTTAACCAACCAGTTGTTTTTGCGATTTCTTCCAATGAGGAACGTAAAATCACATCTTCATATGACCTAACAAAGTATAGGAGAGTCGCTTTTCCATCGTACTTCGATGATTGTAATTGTTTGAGAATGGAATGGATCGGAGTGATCCCACTCCCACCTGCCAAAAACAACAACTTAGATGGTATCATTTTCGGAAGGACAAATTCTCCGGATGCCTCACCTAATTCTAACAAATCCCCTTTTTTAATATTTTGATTGATAAAGTTGGAGACAAGTCCACCTTTCTGGCGTTTTACGGTGATACTTAAATGTTTGTCTTTTGGATGTGAAGACAGAGAATAAAATCGAGTCACCCTTCTCCCTGCAATCTCAACAGTGACAGGAACATGTTGGCCCGAACGAAACCCTTTCCACAGCCAATTGGGTTTCAAAACAATTGTCTTTGTATCTGCCGTTTCTTCTCGAACAGCAACCACCTTGGCTTTGATGGCTGTAGTAGAAAATCTTGGATTGATTTCCCCTAAAAGAAAATCGGCCCACTCTTTCGGCTGGAGGGATTTTAAGAATTCTCGGGGTTCATTGTAGATGAAAGGAAATGTTTTCATTTTCGCCTCGTATTTCGCATTTCAGTGAACACTTGTTCACAAAGATATTTAATAGTGTTAATTTACATTGTTAAATAAGTCAACCGGAAATTGGGCTTTTTCTACTTGCCTTTTAAAAAAAAGTGAACGACCGTTTACTGAATTCAGATCATGAAGATCAACAAACGATACGCCCAAAAACTCCGTACGCATGACAATCTGCTGGAAAGTACGCTAAAACTCATGGGAGAGGAGAAAGGCCTCAGTGATCTAAGCCTACGAGAAGTGGCTGGAGAGGCCGGGATTGTCCCAGCGGCCTTCTATAGGCATTTCAAAAACATGGAGGAATTGGGCCTTGCCTTGGTGGATGAATGTGGGGGACGAATCCAAACCATCGTTGGAGATGCTCGGAATAAAGGTGCTTATAAATCGGCCTTACAATTGACCATAGGTTTCTTTTTTGATTACGTTGCCAATAACCGCTCCCTATTTCGGTTTATCTCCAGAGAACGAACGGGAGGAAACAGAAAGATCCGAGAAAAAATTCGCGAATCCATGACTTCTATTGCCACAGAACTAGCAAAAGATATGCGAATGCCAAAAATGATCCCTGTGACAGACATCCATTTTGCTTCCGAACTCATTGTGAGTATTTGTTTTCTAATGGCTTCCGATTTTTTAGATCTTTCCACCAACGCTCATTTAGAAATGAGAAAGTTAAAACTACAAACCATCAAACAAGTTCGTTTGGTTTTTATCGGAACCATTCGAGGAAGAAAACGAAGATAAAGGAAAACCTGATTTGGCTCAGTTCTTTTTTTCATCCGAATGAACGGGAAAAGAAATCATAATATTGAGTCCCTCTCCTTTTTTAGAAACAGAAGAAAACACTCCCTTTAACTGAGATGTTAAACTTCGAATCAACTCATAACCGAAGTGGTTTCCTTTTTCAATATTCACAGAATCAGGTAATCCTTCTCCATCATCACCTACAGAAAGAATGATATTTTCATTCGAACGAGATAACTGGATTCTTACATCGCCACCTTTTTCACTAGGATAAGCATATTTCAAAGCATTGGTAAGTAGTTCATTCAAAATGAGTCCCAAAGGTAGAGTTCGTTTTAAATCCAAGCGGATTGCTTCTAACTTTACATCAAACTTAACTTTTGTCGGATTGAGGACAAAGATATCATGCAAACTAAATACTAAATCTTCAATGTACTTACGAAGGTCTACAGATTCTAAATCCTCTGATTGGTATAGATTTTCGTAAACTTTGGACATGGACATGATTCTAGATTGAGCATTTAAAAATGATTGTTTTGCGACTTCATTTTCAACTTTAAAGGATTCTAAGTTTAATAGTCCAGAAATGATCGCGAGGGTATTTTTTACGCGGTGTTGTAATTCTTTTAATAGGACATCTTTTTCTTCTACCGACTTTGCGAGTTTACCCTCCATATCTAAAATTTTTGTTACATCGAGATTGATCCAAAGAATAAAACGTTCCCCAGCGATTTCAAAGGCTTGGCTGAAAACAAGAACATCGAACTTACTTCCGTCCGCATGTTTTACAGTCATCTTTTCTCCAGACATCTTTCCATTGTCCTGGTAGGCCTTATTCAGTCGTAAAATTTCTTCTGGATCACTCCACGCTTTAAACTCTTCCGTTTTTTTACCGATGACTTTTGATTTCTCTAATTGGAAAAGAGTTTCCATAGAAGAGTTTACATCCAAATAGGTTCCATCTTTGACAGTGGATATCGCCATAGGAATGGGGCTAAGTTGAAATACTTTCGCATATACACTTTCACTGTCTTTGGGTGGTACAAGGACTGGAGAGTTTGGAGCTTCTCTAAAGATGATCACAATACCGTTTAGCTTTTTTTCATCATCTAAAATGGGAGATATTGTTTCTGTAACATTTGTTTCACGACCACTGCGAGAAACTATAATTAAATCATTTCTTCGTTCTGTATGAACGAGTTTTTGATCTGAGCTTAAAAAAGGATAGGATATCCTATTTCTAGAGTCTGCTTGGACTAAATACAAAAAAGAAGTGAGTTCTTTTTCTAATACTTCTGCTTTTTGATATCCCAACATATCCAATGCATTATGGTTGATTTCTCGGATGAGTCCTTCGGGTGTAACGACAATCACTCCATCACCCATAGCTTCAAAAGTAATCCGAAGTTCTTTTTCACGAAAAGCGAGCGATTGTTCTGCATGGTACAACTGCAGAGCTGACTTAATCATACACTCGACTATCTCTGGACTTGAAATCTTGGGAACATATCCATAGTGTTTTATTTTACAAACACGATCCAAGATTTTATTATCAGAGTAACCGCTTACAAAAAGAACTGGAATCTCGCGATAGGAAAGAATTTTCTCTGCAAGTTGGATTCCATCCATACCATCAGAAAGATTAATGTCCATAAGGATTAAATCAACTTTCTCACCTGAAGTAATATAATCATAAGCATCTGTTGAGTTAGATACATATTGTACTGAATACCCTTTGGCTTTCAAGAATTCTGATTGTGAGATAGCCAAGATGGCTTCATCTTCCACAAGTAGAATGTGACCTAAACTATGTCTGAGCTCTGTAAAAGGCATGGAGTTGTTCTACCGATTTTCATAATTAGCTGGTAGAAAAGCAATCGATTAAGGTGAGATTTTTTTATGAAAAAAATCAAAAACCTGTGCAATAAAAATAAAACATATATGTTTAACGATTTATATTTCGCCGTCTTTAGACTGACCGAGATAAAGAATGGATTGATTTTTTTTATCACAAACGAATGTTTGCTGACATAAATTTTACGTCAGAAACCAAACTACGAGTTGTTTTTATACACTTGTTCTTTTTTCGAAATTCAAACTGATCTTATTCCGGATTCACTTTAACGGATTGGCGGATCACGATCTCTGGGGTGAAAATTTTAAGGATTAGTACCTAACTAGTGTTACAAATGACTCGAAAGATTCAATTCTCTGGTTCAAAGAAAGCGAGATTTTCTGGTCCTTCATGAATCACGATTCTTCGGATTTTGCCTGCGGAGGATTTTACATCCGCTTTCAAACCTGAATAAAACCAACGAGCCACATTTTCTGATGTGGGATTGACTCCCTTAAAGTCAGGATGGTCATTGATGAGAATATGGTCGATGGAATGAACAAGATCCATTAGCTTCGTTCTGGCGGTTAAAAAATCGTAAGAAATTCCATCGGGACGAATGTTCGTATTCCCCTCTAAAAACACCTCCACTTTCCAGGAATGGCCATGAATGGGTTCATCCGACCCATCGGCAAAGTACTGGTAGAGGAAATGGGCGGATTCGAACCTTCCCTCGATGCGGACGTAAAATTTCCCTTTTTCCTGGGTAAACATTCCATTGACGAATAGGGCATAGTCCAATATTTGTATAGTAATTTCCTTTCTGAGGGCTTTTAAGATGACCGAAACAACAAAACCACGCTTTTTCAAAGAAATGACAGTCGGAGAAGCAATTGCCATCCACCCGGAAGCAGGTCTAGTTTTCTCTAGTTACCACCTAGGTGGATGTTCTCACTGTTCTATCAATGAAGTCGAAACAATTGAACAAGTTTGTATGGGTTACGGGGTAGAGGTAGACACTCTTATCGATTCCCTAAACAATCTTTTCGCGGAAGAATAGACAGACAAAAATCCCCTTCCTACCACCGGGCCTCATTGTTGGCCCTCGTGTTTTTTCCCACAGCCCAGTTATAATTTCATAGGTTCACGATGGCCAAACAGTTTGTACGTTTTCAGTATAAAAATAAAATTGATTGGGGGCTTGTAACAGAAGAAAAAATCCTTCCATTAGAAATTGGTGACAAAACCACCAAAGATTTGCTAGTTGATCTTCAAAAAAGAAGGGTCAAACCCAATCTTAAGTCTACAAAAACTATTGATAAAAGTCTGATTACGATTTTATCACCCGTCACCTCGCCCTGCCAAATCATTTGCCAAGGGGCCAATTACAAAAAACATACTTTGGAATCTGGTCTAAACCCCAAATCAAAAACATATAATTTATTTTTTACTAAGTCGGATGTTTCCATTACGTCTGCCATTGGAGATGTAATACGTCCCAGCCATGTAGAACTTTTGGATTATGAAATCGAATTGGGAATTGTATTTGGTAAACCCATTGATTCTCCACTGGACCTTAACTCCTACAATCCGAGTGATTATGTTGCTGCTATCTTTATCGCAAATGATATATCGGCTAGAGACATCCAATTACCACAATTGCAGTGGTATAAAGGAAAGTCTTACAGAACTTTTTTCCCAGCAGGCCCCATACTTGTCGTATTAGAACCTGGTGACTACGAACTGATCAATTCTTTAGAACTCAACCTTACAGTAAATGGAAAGTTAAGGCAATCGGCTAAAGCAAATCAAATGGTTTTTCCACCAAAAGAAACCATCGCCGAACTTTCATTATTTAGCAGTATCCAAATCGGTGACGTGTTACTGACAGGAACCCCTTCTGGTTGTGCTCTCCAAGCTCCTGGAAAAATAAAACAAATCTTTGTTAGTATTCTCGCTGAACATAAAAAATGGGATCTTTTTATCAAAGGTCAAAAGAAACGAACTGAGTATTTGCAGCCAGGAGATGAGATCAAAGCAACGATTCGAACTGCAGATAAACGTTTGGATTTGGGGGAACAAGTTCTCCAAATTAAACAAGGTTAACTTCATTGGACAACCTAACATATAGTATACCAGGCTTATTATTCCCAGCAATCTCATTACTGATGCTTGCTTATACCAATCGTTTTTTTGGACTAGCAAAACTATCCAGACAACTACTAACAGAATACGAAAATTCTAAATCAGAAATCTTAGTCAAACAAATCCATAATCTGAGATTTCGTATTTCTCTCATTTTGTATTCTCAAAGTGCCGGAATTTTAAGCCTTATCTTATGCACCTGCTCCATGGGTATGATTCCATTTTATAACATAGTTGCTTGGGTACTATTTGCCTCATCCCTGTTTTTCATGGTGGTTTCCTTAGTTTTGGCACTGATAGAAATTCATTTATCTGTCATTGCACTAGACATTGAAAGAAATTCGATATTGAATTCGATCTCTAAATAGAAATTGAAAAGGTTAGATAGAAAAAAACCGACGAATTTGTTTTCGCCGGCATTGTAATATTCGGTTTATCTATACTGAATATTACTTTAGAAATAAACTAGAGTCTTAAATTTCTAAATACGAATCACAATTTTTCCGAAATGAGAACCAGATCGCAAGTATCGGATTGCATCGGCAGATTCTTCTAAAGAAAACACCTTATCTACAACGGGTCGTAGTCCAGAAGCCTCAATGGCCCCGTTCATTTCAACAAATGCTTTTCTTCCGCCGACAACAAGGCCTTGAATTTTCAAATTGTTCATCACCGCAGGAAGTAAATTTAATTCTCCCGATTTACCAGCAAGGATTCCGATCAAGTGAATCACACCAAACGGACGACAGGCGGCAATGGATTGTTCCAAAGTACCGGCCCCACCCACTTCGATGATATGATCGGCTCCTACTTTCTCTGTGATCCGACGAACTTCTTTTCCCCAATCAGGTGTTTCTTTGTAATTGATAAGATAGTCGGCTCCCAACTCTTTTCCTCGTTCTAACTTTTCAGTACTGGAAGATGTAAGAATCACCTTAGCTCCTACTAATTTTGCGAACTGCAAAGCAAAGATAGAAACACCACCTGTTCCTTGTACAACGACAAATTCACCTGGTTTCAATTGACTGAATTGGAATAAACCAGACCAAGCAGTGAGTGCCGCACAGGGTAAGGTAGCAGCCTCTTCATAGGATAAATGTGAAGGAATTCGAACAAGCCCTGTTTCCGGGACTAGAGCTAACTCACGTAAAGTGCCAGGTAGTGGGCCCCCAATGGTATGGCGCATTTCGGCATGGGTTGCTTCTTTTGCGATCCACTTCGGTGCAAAGGTTAAAAGAACTCGGTCCCCCACTTTCCATTCTGTGACTGCAGAGCCAATACTGACAATTTCTCCTGCACCATCGCTGCAAGGGACCAAGGGGAGGGGAAATTTTGGATTGTATTTTCCTTCCACAACAAGTGAGTCTCTGTAATTTAACGAAGCGGCTCGCAATCGAACCATTACTTCTGTAGGGCCTGGACTTGTGGGTTCAGGAACGTTTATGATTTCTAAATGATCCAAACCAAAATTATGGATTTGTGCTTGTTTCATATTTTTCCTTAATTGATACCAAAACAATAAAACATAACAATAATAGAAAGAGATTACTTATTCAGTACAATTTCGCCTTTTTCATTCAAAGGGAAGAAGGGATTGTAAGCTACTTCAAAAATATGACCATCGAAGTCTTTAAAATATCCACTATATCCCCCCCAAAAAACCTTCTGAGGTTCTTTGAGAATTTTTGCACCTAACGCGCGCACTTTTTCGAATACGGCGTCAACTTCAGCTTCACTCGTTTGATTTTGAGCCAAAGTGATACCGGAAAATTCCTGGCGGTTTTGGAAAGGGATTCCAATATCCTCTGCCAAAGATTTTTCACCAAACAAACCAAATACGACTGCTCCTATCTGAAAAAAAGCAACATTATCATTACTTTCTTCCGATCGTTTCCAACCGAGTCCCTTTTCATAAAAGTCTACGGATCTCTGTAAGTCGGAAACTCCGAGTGTGATTAAATTAATTCTTGGATACATATACGAACTTCCTTTGTAAAAATACGAACTTTTGAAAAATAAAAAATATGATAAAGGAAATGAGATTCACAAAACGAAGGTTTCATGGTAGATGGAGCCATTGGGTGGCGGGTGGATAACCCCACCCAGTTCGAGTTGGGCGGGGACATGTACTCTAAATACACACCTGGAAAGAATTACTTCTTCCCAAGACCTGTAGTTTTTGCACCAACGAGGATTGACATGTTTCCTGATGGGTGTTTGTTTTCGCGCATCAATTGGTGGCACTCACCAGTTTGTTCGAAACTATAAGTTTCAGCCAAAACTGGATCCACTTTTTTATCGATCACGAGTTGGTTGAGGTCACGACAGTTGTCGTCGTTTGCGAAGTGTGAACCTTGCAGACGTTTTTGTCTCATCCACAGATAACGTAGGTCAGCTGTTGCGTTAAAACCAGTAGTTCCCGCGCAAATCACAACCATACCACCTGTTTCACAAACAAATACGGAAGTAGGGAGTGTTGTTTCACCCGGATGTTCAAATACGATTTGTGGGTTTTTACCTTTACCGGCAATGTCCCAAATCGCTTTTCCAAATTCACGAGCTTGTTTGGTCCACTCAACAAATGCTTCTGGTTTGTTGATGTCAGAAGTTAGGCCACCCCAATGTTTGAACTTGTTACGGTTGATCACACCAGCAGCACCTAAGTTTTTACAGAAATCAATTTTGTCATCAGAAGAAACAACAGCGATTGGAATTCCACCAGCTGCTTTTACGATTTGGATTGCCATGGCACCAAGTCCACCAGCTCCACCCCAAATCAAAGCAACATCACCAGGTTTTACATCGTTTGGTTTCCAGTGGTGTAACATTCTGTAGGCGGTTGCAGCTACCAACATATAAGCCGCAGAAGCTTCCCATGTTAGGTGTTGAGGACGTGGAAGGCATTGGTGGTCTTGTACTTTGCAAAACTGTGCAAAAGATCCCCAATTGGATTCATATCCCCAAATGATTTGAGAAGGTGCATACATTGGATCTTTTCCAGAAAGAACCCATGGATCTTTTGGATCCCACATCGCACAATGGACAACAACCTCGTCACCCACTTTCACATTTTTAACTTCGGCTCCAACTTTATAGACAATACCGGATGCATCAGATCCACCGATGTGGAATTTTTCTGGTTCGCCTTTTTTATTACGAGCAGCGATCACATCCACTGGATACCCAAGGGCTGCCCAAACGTTATTATAGTTAACTCCAGCAGCCATAGTGGCTACGAGAACTTCGTTCGGACCGATCTCCGGAACATCAATGACTTCTGATTGGAAAGAAGTTTTCGGTTCGCCGTAACGTTCCGGGCGAATGACCTGCGCGTGCATTTTTTTGGGCACAACTCCAATAGGAGGGAGTTCCCCTACTGGTACGATTTCTACGTTGCTCATAGATTACCTTTTACGAATCAAATTTATAGAGTTTCTTAGAACGTTTTAAAAAAGGCATCAGTTGTCAATCGCTTCCCCACTCCATAGAGAAGGCAAATGTCCACGCCGATTGATAGAGCCTATACTCACGATCCCTTTGTAAGGGGTATCTATAGGCTAAACTCATATTGTATTTTTCAGAAAAATTCCAAGAAAATCCCGCACTGGCTTCCGTAAAATAAGAAGGATTGGCTTTATCCTTTTCTTTCGAATAATCAACACCATTGTAAGGATTACGATATAAGAGTCCTGTAAAGAGAGAAATCTCAGGCATCAAATAATACGTCACATAAGCAGAAATGAGTGTGGTTTTTTTGAATTCATATTCTGGTTCTGGTGGAGATGCCGAAGGTTTACGTGCGTAATATGGAATTCCATCATTGTCTTGTAAGTTGTTTGGTTGTGGTCTCGAAAGTGGATTTAATCCTCCGATTTTAGTCACAAAAGACCACTTCTCATACAAATAACCAAGTTTGATAAATCCAGAACCCGTATAATAATTTCCACCTGTGAACCGGTCAGTATCAGGACCACTAGGAAAACCAACAGAACCCTCAATCACAAAAAAGTACGGTTTGTCCAAATCAAAAAATGGTTGGTATTTAAAACCAAGATAAGTTTTTCCAATCCTTGCGGCATCTTCTCTTCCCCTTTGTTGGTAGTAGTTCCAAGGAACCGAAGCATTGAGAGCAAATCTTCCATCAAAAAAATTCATCTCCGCAAAGGCTGTAGTTGTAAAGAGATGACTATTCTCTCGAGTGGATTGGTAATAATCTTGGGTCATTACCAAATAGTTAGTAGGTTTCTCTCGTTTTCCGGTAAAAGGATCCACAAATCTGGCAGTTGCATTCGGGCTATCCGACGAACCAGTATGATGCGAATATAAAGAAAAGTTACCAAAGAATACAAATAATAATAAAAATGAAAAAGTTACGTTTCGCGGTTTTGTTATGTTTGTCATTTGTTTCATCGTTCCACTCCAGGAAAACATCCAGGGAAACTAAAAACGATATCTTCTGCTTGGAGATTCTGAAGTAAGATATTGTATAAAGAAATATTGGAAACTTTCGATATCACAATCGTCCCTGGAAGTAATAATGACAGTTGCTGTAAAAACCGAACGGGAGTTCCTGATACGGTTCTATCTTGAAACATAGAAGATGGTGACATTAAGATCTCTATATTTCCAGAACGACCCAGCTTTATGGGAATTTTACATTTAGGGGTGATTGATTTATTTCCTTGGGGCAGAAGGATTGTGATGTCATTTCCATTCACTGTCATTCTGATATAAATCTCTTCCCAACTCACATTGGCAACAGCCACCACACCTAGAGGCATATTCGATGTCCTTGTATTTGGATAAAGAAAACTAGCACCCGTTTCCATCGTACTATTGTATTCCGCGATGTTGGATACAGTCCCTGCAGATAAAAATGGGTAGGATTTCCCATACAAATCATCCGCTGGCAAATCGAGTGGTACCGTATATGGGGTATGAGTTTTTGCTGTGGCAGTGGAATTTTTTTCCGAACTAGACGTAGATACACCTAATACTTGGTTTGGTGGATTGATTCGGTAAGTTCCCATTTCCCAATTGATATAAGAACTACTTTGGATGGTGATGTTGTAGTTCACACTATTACTAGTCAAACTAAACTGATTGAGATTGTCATCCGCCTGGTCATCATAACTACGAAGATTGGTTCCCACCGGGATTAGCTGGGTGTTATTGAAAAAAATCAAATTTTGTAGAATGGTCTCTTTTTCTTTGTTACTATCCCCCACAGAACCAAAGGTACAGTGGGTAAAAAGTAAACCTAGAATGAAAAACGAAATTTGTTTAGCGGTCAATTGTTTCATCAAAAGGGACTCGCAAACTTAGGATTGGTTAAAAATTCTTCGTCAGTCAAAGCCAAAAGGAAATTCACCATATCGTCCCTTTGAGAATTTGTAATTGTAAAAGCACGAATAAGAGTCGAATCTTTTGCTGTATGAGCTTGACCACCCGAACGGTAATGGTCTACAACTTGGGTCAATGCATCTCTTGCACAATCGACCTTTGTTTTTCCTGCGCCAGCAGGTTTGTCGGGATTGTTAGAATCCGCACACATAAAAATCCCATCATGCATGTATGGATAGGTGACTCCAATATTACGCAAAGAGGGGGCTCGAAATTTTCCGGTATCAGAGGCAACACCAGTTAAATCAAATAACCCTCGTTTATTACTAGGAACACCAGCATAGTATGCATCATCATGAATTCCATTGCTATGATAAAAGAATTCTTCCTTGGCTCCTCCATGAAATGAAGTATCAGTGAAATTAAAACCACCATGACAATGAAAACATTCTGCCACTTCACCGTTAAATAAATTAAGTCCTCGTATCTCAGAAGCCGTAAGAGCAGATTTATTATTTCTATAATTGTATTGGTCAAATTTAGAATTTCCAGAAATCATCGACCTTTGGAAACTAGCAAGTGCATACCGTACGTTCTGTTCGTTGATTCCAGAACCACCAAAGGCCCGCTCAAACATGGGAGGATAAATTGCATTTGCTGATAATTCATTTAAAAAATTATTGTTCTGCAAACCTAACTCAATGGGTGTTTCTCCAAACATGGGAGCGCGAGCCTGGATTTCCAAACTTGTCATTTTGGGATTACTCCAAGTAAGTCTGGGCATATAGGCCACATTTGAAAGATGTTGGGCATTTCTCGGATGGGCTTCGCTTGTAATTCCACTTGGAAAATCTTTACCGTCGGCAAAAGCTAAGGCTTGAAAATGACAGCCGCTACAAGCCATCGTCCCGTTTCCTGACAATTTTTTTTCATAAAACAAATGCCTTCCGAGTTCCACCTTTGCCTTGGACATAGGGTTGTCTGAAGGAACATTTGGTACTGGAAATCCAGGAGGAAGATCCCAAACCCAGTCAGAAGCATTTGCTAAAATTCCAAGCGCTACAAGTAACATGTCTTGGTTTTTTTCTTCTTTCTGGAACGGGATCAGTATACAATTCAAGTTCAATAGAAAACTAAAAGAAAGAAATATGGATGGAAGGTAAAATTTCATAATCTATATCCTTAATAGTTTTACAGGTTGATATTGAATAACACCAACCTGCAAAATATTATTTTAAACTAAAGATCCTTTGAGTGTAAGTTCCATCAGCAGCTCCGTTGGATTCATTCAATCCAAATGCACGAATCAACGGTTGGCAGGCGGCAGAAGCATCACCAGGCATACACATACCCATGGCTCCGTATGTATGTCCGTTTAATAATTTATCTACATCAAGAGATATCTTTTGGCTCCCAGCATTCAACTGACCACTTAGTTGAATGGAAGCTCGGAATTTTTTTGTACAATTCCCATAGTTCGGTGCCCCACTACAAGTAGTAGAACCCAGATGCAAACTAGTCCAATTTGTACCGTCGTAAGTGAATTCAATATTAGCGTGTTTGTATCCACCTGTCCAAGACCAATACATAAGGCCAATATTCAAAGGAGACTTTTGGTTTGTACTATCCAAATGATTTATTGATTCGGGAACTCCTACAGTGTACTGAACACCAGTATAACTTCCCATCGGAGCGGTACCTGTTACTTTACTATTCGTCTCCGTTGTTCGTGTTGTTTCCAAATCCACAAGAGCAACTCCATTCGATTGCCAAACATTATCAGTAGACAAAGTGACATCTGCCGTACTTCCATCTGCTTTAATGAGTTTTACTTCAGAAATGTACAAACGGAAATCTCGAAACTGCACCGTTCTACCATCTGCCGTAATATTCGAACCAGTAACTAAGTTTTGTCCATTAGCGAGAGCCTCAAAATCAAGAGTTACATTTTGTGGAATCGCTAAAGCTAAAAGTGCTAAAGTTTGATTGTCATCAGACTTAGAATTCGGATTACAGGAGACGAATCCAAAAATCAAAAAAGAAATATAAAAAGTTTTAAATATGTTCATAAATACCTAATATTCTAAAATACTATTTTTACTTGGAACTGGAAGATATATTAAACACCTTCCAGTATTCGGAATATAGTTTGTGAGAATCTTAAGTACGCGGTGGTCGTAAGAGAGAAGGAACCTGACCATCAAGAAGAGTCGATGTAGATTCATAGATTGTATAAGAAAAAAGAACAGGTGTTACTAAACCAAATGTTAAATTCGGTTTATCCATAGTTTGGTGGTGTGAACGTAAACTGAGGGCATCTTTTTTTTGTTTTTTACAAGAACAAAGATGGACCTCCCCCGATTTTGCATCATGGCAACTGGGTTTCAGAGTTTCTTCGGATTGATTTCGGTGATCGTGTGAAGAAGTTAAGGATACGGATGACTCCTTATCTTCTGAAAAAAGTTGGTCTTCTGCATTTCCATGTTTTTCCTTTTTGGATCCATGGTTGCACTGGCAGATTTTTGAAGCGGATTCCACACAAAACCCCAGTAGCCCACTTCCTAAAAAAAGGAATTGGGTGCAAAGGAATAAGGCCAGACTACCGGCAATCCACCGTTTGCAGAGCATCTCCCCCATGTTCGCTCACCCGACCCAAAAATCGAGCCAATTTTTGGACAAATTTGGTGTCGTCCCACTCGCCCTTTGAAAACATGGTCTTGGAACCAATGCAAACGAGCTAGAGGCCATCAGATGAAACGCACGGAACTAGAACGCAGGGAAAGAGAACTGCGAAAGGCAGAAAAGAAAAAAATCCTACCTGGTCAAAAAGAAGCCATGAGTGTAGGGGATTACATCGACGCCCTTTTTGGAATGTTTCGCTATGATTCGGATGAGATTTTTAACGCATCCGATGATGAAAACATTTTAGAACTTCTGGAAAACATGAAAATGGAACATCCAGAAAAACAATGGGATGTGATCATCCGAAAAGCAGTGAATAAAACCAAAGTAGAACAAAAAGAAAAAGCTTACGACGCACTTCGTATCCTTGCAGGAATTCCTGCTGTCACAGCTTAATCCATTTTTTTTCTAAAACAAACAGATTTACAAAGGAAGGTCTTCGTCTTATACTTGTGACCTTCCTGTATGAAACAGACTTTCACCTTCATTCTGTTATGTCTCTTTTATACAAACTTATCCGCTGACTCAAATCCTTGTCCCAATACAAGCATAGTTCCTCTCTCCTCTACCCGGGGCAACCCTTATGATCTCTCTGACCATCTAGTTTATTTTACCCAAACTCCTTCCGTTCATTCGGTAACTGAAGTTTCGAACCTTTTCCAAACATTACCCTTACAAAATTCGAAAGGTGTTATCCCCAATTTTGGAAACACCGACAAACAATACTGGTTTTGTTTTGTTGTTCATAACGATGAAAACGATTACAAACGAACCATCACCTATATAAAATACCCCTTACTGGATGATGTTATTTTTTTCGCATTACGAGAATCAGGTGAAATCTTAGAAAACAGGCAAGGAAGACGTTTCCCTTTTGAAAATAGAGATAGAGATTATAGAGGATTTAGTTTTGCTACCGATTTGTTACCAAGTGAAACAGTCACTTACTTTGTAGGAGTCAAAACCGATAGTTCCATGTCCGTTCCCCTGATGATTGCAGAGGAAAAGAATTTTTATAGTTTTACTTCTTGGGACACCTTACTCCAAGGAATTTATTTTGGAATCGTTGGGGTCATGAGTATTTACAATCTATTTGTATACTTTATGGTCAGAGACAAAGCATACATTTTTTACGTTTTATACCTTTGTATTTCTGCCATTTTATTCCAACTTTCTTTACAGGGTTTGTTGCCGGTTTTATTTTTTCCTAATTCTCCCGAACTCGTATATAATTCACATAACCTTCTTTACTTCTTATTTTTACTCACTTGTTTTCCTATGAGTATCACCTTTATGAACTTAAAGGAAAACGCACCTTATATTAGGATCTGTTTTTTAGGACTGATGGTCATTTCCATCATCTGCATTTGTCTTTTACCTTTTTTATCTTATCGTTTCATGAACCAGGCTGGGGATATTTTTTCATTTTTACTCGCCTTCTTTGCTTTGTTTGTTTCTTATTACGTAGCCTTTATCAAAAAATTCCCACCTGCCCGATTTTATTTTTATGGTTACTTTATGGTGATTATAGGTGGTCTTGCAACTGTTCTCAAATACATGGGTGTTTTGCCTGTGAATGCCTTCACAGAAAATTCTTTCCAGGTGGGTATGGCTTTTGAAGTGCTCCTAATGGCCTTTGGACTTGGTGACAGAATTTCCGTGGTCAGGAAAGAAAAAGATAGAATCCAACTCAAAGCAGAAATCAACAAACAAAAGTTAATCGCTTACCAAAAAGAACTTGTTCTTGCTCAAAAATTACAAGAATCCACCCTTCCGCAAGTCCTGCCAAAAATTCCAGGGTTAAAAATCAAAGCTGGTTATATCCCCCAATCTTTAGTGGGCGGTGATTTCTACGATGTAACTGAAGTTAGCAAAAATCAAATTGTATGTCTTATGGCTGATGTGACAGGTCATGGAGTGCCGGCAGCCATTGAAGCAGCGATGCTCAAAATTGCCCACACCCATACCTTAGCTTTTGCCAACGGTCCAGGTAAAATTCTCGAAACCATCAATCGTTCTCTCGTGGGAATTTACAAAAACCAACTCCTGACCGCAGCAGCCGCTCATATCAATTTGGATGCAATGGAACTAACAGTAGCAAACGCAGGCCACCCTGCTTTTTATAAATTCCGGGAAGATGGTTCAGAGATCCAAATCATCCGACCCAAAGGCAAACTCATTGGATTTTCGAAAGATGTAACCTACGAAGAAGAAACTCACCCCCTCATTGCGAGTGACCGCCTTTTGCTTTTTACCGATGGTCTTTGGGATATGTGGGAAAAGGACAAAAATGGAAATAAGTTTACGAATGACGGAAGTGGGGAAGATGTTTTTTTAGAGTGGTTGAGTGACCACAAACATACAAGTTTTGAAACCCTATTTGAAAAAATAGAAACCCATATCCGCAGGCGGATGCAAACCACATCTGCTGATGATGATATCACATTTTTGTTAATTGAGATCAGCTAACAAAAATGCAACGATGATTGTGGCCTTTCTATAAAAAAACCACTGCCTCTCACAGACAGTGGTTTTCAAAAGTAACAATGGTTTAAAAGTTATTTATCAAACATCCGCATAAATAGCAGCGTTGAGTAATCTGGAAATATTATCTAAGTTACGAGAAATATCACGATACAAAAGTGCAGGCAGTAAGTTATCCTTTTTCTGATATTTTTTCTTCTTCACTTTGGAATCATTCTTTTTCACGGAACGAATCATTTGAAAACGATACTCGCGACTTTGGTTACGAATTTGTGGGTTACCAAGGATATCAAAAGTTTCACTTTGGTCCAAGTTAACAAGTAAAATGTCGTAGTGGTGTTTGAGTAAATCAATCTGATCCTTTACAGTATGACCGAACGTTTTGTCCAGAGATACTTTTTGGCGATGTGATTTTCTCATCTTTCTAGCGATGGATGCAAAATTATCACCCATTTCTTCCACAGCCTTCACTCTTTCCATGATTCCCAAAACATCCTTCGCGTAGTTCCCAGTAACACCAGTCTCTTGAATTTGATTTAAGTAAGTCAAAACCTCTGTTCGGATTTGATCTAACTCCTCTTCTTTCTTTAAGACCTGGAGGACACGGGTGGCGTCATATGGCTGCAGTAAAATCTGCTCTGTCAAACGAAGGAAATCATAAGTATCTCGAATGATTTTTTTAGTGAACTCTACAAGCTCTACCATCGCAAGTTCAGTCGTTTTGACTGCGCCAGCTTGTAAAAGACGAATCGAATCTTTGTCTTTTCCTGTTTTAGAAGCAAGTCCGTCTACAATGGCACTGACTACTTTGGAGATTGTATTCACAAACCAAATAAGAATCAAAGTGTTTGTAATGTTGAACAAGGTATGAAAAAGAGAGATATGGAATCTTGTGGATTCTTTATCTGTTAATGGATCACCAGGAATCAAATCATCGATAATGCCTGTAAAAAACTTAAAGAAAAGTAAGGCCCAAACTACTCCAAATACATTGAATAAAGTATGAGCGAGAGCTGCCTTTTTAGCATTTCGATTTCCTGGAATGGCGGCAAGGTTTGCCGTAATGGTGGTTCCTATGTTTTCACCAAGGATCATTCCATAAGCTGCATCAATCGGGATAAAACCAGAAAATGCCAAAGTAATCGTAATCGTAGTAGAAGCAGAAGAAGATTGGATGACAATAGTGAGCAAAGCTCCAATCAAAACAAACAACAATATGGTGTTGAATCCCATATTAGTGTATTGTTGTAAAAACTGAAAACTCTCAGGATCCTTTGCACTGTCAGGTACAGATGATTTTAGATAATCTAGTCCTAAAAATAAAAATCCAAATCCGATGAGAAAACTTCCCCAACCAGATCTGCTTTCTTTTTTAGAAAAACATAAAACCACACCCGCGGCAACGGCTGGTAAAGCGAATGAGGCGATGTTAAACTTAAATCCTAAAAAAGAAACAATCCAAGCCGTAACCGTGGTTCCAATATTGGCACCCATGATCACACCGATAGCTTGAGCGAGTGAAAGTAGACCGGCATTTACAAATCCAACGACAAGAACGGTAGTTGCCGAACTAGATTGTATTGTAGATGTAATAAAAAGTCCGCTGAACACAGCAGAAACTCTATTTCTCGTCATAGACGAAAGAAAAGACCGAAGCCGATCTCCCGCCACACGTTGTAAGGACTCACTGAGTAATTTCATCCCGTAGATGAAAACCCCGAGTCCGCCTAAAACCTGAATGAGTAGTGACCAATTCATAGATGTAATATTTCCAAGGTTCAATTTCTTTGATTACAATTTGGTACCAACCTTTTATTCGGTTGCAGTATTTTTTTCCATTGGTACAATGTAATGAATATGTCAAAAACCATCAGCAAAGGAATGGTTGTAGGATTTTCCTATCACCTAAAGAACGCCCAGGGAGAAACTCTGGACCAATCAGACGAACCGTTATTATACCTCCATGGCTGGCAAAATATCATTCCCGGCTTGGAAAAAGAACTAGAAGGATTAGTGAACGGAGATTCAAAAAATGTAACAGTACCACCTGAAGATGGTTATGGGACATATAACGAAGCATTGATTTTTCAAGTTCCAAAATCAGAACTACCAGCGGAAGCGGAGTTAGAAGTCGGAATGGAATTCCAAACGGACACTCCTGAAGGTAGAATGGTTCTGTACTTACAAGAAGTTCGTGATGCAGATGTCATTCTGAACGGCAATCATCCGTTAGCTGGAGAAACTCTTCACTTTGCTGTGACCATCAAGTCCATTCGTGAGGCTACAGAAGAAGAAAAACAACATGGTCACGTACACGGTCCAGGCGGACACCACCACCATTAAAAATTTCTTGCTTCGTAATTTTCGCTCTGGGTCTTCTTTCAGATTGCTTTTTTTAGAAAGGGTAATTACACTGACAGAAGATTCAGAGTATTGTTGATTTTCACCGCCGAAGTAGTCCTTTCAAGCTTGCACGCTGGTAGCTTTCCCAAGTTTTTCCCTGCATTTTTCTGGAGTTCTTACCAAAAAATCCCTTTTAGGGTCCCGACGATTGTAAATCTAGAATTCCCGAGTCAACTTTAACAAACAGGACAAAAACTATGTCAGTAAACATTTACGTTGGCAACCTCTCTTACGATATGACTGAAGGTAAACTCAGTGAGCTTTTCTCAGCACACGGAGCAGTAACTTCTGCAAAAATCATCACTGACCAGTATTCTGGCCGTTCTAAAGGTTTCGGATTCATCGAAATGAAAGATGGAAAAGAAGCTGATAACGCAATCAAAGAACTTAACGGAAAGAACATTCTTAACCGTGAGATGAAAGTAAACATCGCAAAACCAAAAACTAACAACTGGAGATAATCTAGTTTGTTCTAAAACCGTCACTTAACTCTGTTTAAGTGGCGGTTTTTTTTTGCCTTTTTGGTTTTTCGAAAGATAGAAAAATAAACCATAACAATATGTTTTTAATTAGGATGATTTTTCCTTACAAAACTACTCGGTATTTTGCCTTCATCTTTTCTATTTGTTCTTCCGAAATCTGATGAATATTTTTTCCACCATGCCTATTTTCCACAGTCACAACAAAAAACAAATACTCAAATTCATTCGCTAAACGAATGTAAGGTTCCAATTCCCATTTCAAAGTAAAAGTATTGTCCACGATGACAAAGGGAACACCAAGTTCTAGAGCTTCCTTTGTTTTGGATTCACACTCTTTGTAAGCTAAATGGTTTTTTTGATAATCAAAATTATACTCGCCAGTTTCATTTTCAAAATAGGAATCGATAGAAAATATAGGGGCACCATTTGTGATGGATATAGCTTTTGCTAAACTTGTTTTTCCGGAACCAGGAATTCCTCTTAAAGCCAGTAATGTTTTTGTTGGTTCGATGGAAGTGAGAATTGGTCTCAGGCCTTGTGATTGCTTTGGTGCCATTTCCCAAACCCTAATTCTTTTTCCTCTAAAGAAAAGAGAAAAATCTCGCAAGGAAAGGTTCTATCTGAAAGAATAGAGCAGAAACAAGGAGACTTTTGTGTCGTACGAAGCTTATAAACTCATCCATATTTTCGGAATGTATCTGTTATTCTTATCGCTTGGTGGAATCGCTCTTTTCACCATCAATGGAGGAAAAAAGTCCGAAAATAAGTTCAAAACTGTAGTCGCCATCACTCACGGTGTAGGTCTCCTACTCATCATCATCGCTGGATTTGGTCTCATGAAATTTCGAGGGATCTCTCACTCAGCACTTCCAGTTTGGGTCATTTTAAAAATCGTCATCTGGCTTCTGTTTGGTGGACTGATGGCCCCTGCATACAAAAGTCCTAAACTTGCCAAAATCCTTTGGTTTGTTTTCCCTATACTTGGGCTTTGTTCCGCTTATCTTGCCTTCTACCAACCGTTTTAACTTTTAAACATTTCCCCTCTCGTGTTTTTTTCTCCGAGAGGGTTTCTATTTTTCACTCACAGTTTTTCTTCTTCGATTCAGAGAACCAACCTAGTCTACATAAAGAATCCAATTTTTATGAATTGAATCTCGAGGGAATATGAAAACAAGAATCGAAACCGACTCCATGGGAGAGATCGAAGTAGAAGCTTCTCGTTATTGGGGCGCTCAAACGGAACGATCCCTCCACCATTTTCACATTGGTACGGACAAATTTCCCCGAGAAATGATTCGGGCTCTGGGGATTCTAAAAAAATCAGCAGCACTCACAAACAAAGAATTAGGAATTTTATCCGCTGAAAAAACAGACCTCATTGTGAAGGCAGCCGAAGAAGTGATCGTTGGGTCTTTAGATGACCACTTTCCCCTTGCCGTGTGGCAAACCGGATCCGGAACCCAAACCAATATGAATGTGAATGAAGTCATCTCCAATCGTGCCATCGAAATGACCGGTGGTGTGATAGGTTCCAAAAAGCCCATCCATCCCAACGACGATGTGAACAAAGCACAGAGTTCCAATGATACTTTTCCGACAGCCATGCACATTGCCACTGCCGAACAATTGGTTCACAAACTGACTCCCGCCTTACAAATACTTCATGATACATTAAACAAAAAATCAAAAGAATTTGAAAACATCATAAAAATTGGTCGCACTCATTTGCAAGATGCAACTCCTCTCACCTTAGGACAGGAGTTTTCAGGTTATGTACAACAACTTTCCTATTCCATTGATAGGATCAAACGAGTGTTACCTTCCGTTTACCGGTTGGCCCTCGGAGGAACCGCTGTCGGAACTGGACTCAATACCCATCCAGAATTTGCAAAAAAAGCGGCAGAGATGATTGCGAAAGAAACAGGACTTCCCTTTATCACCGCAGAAAACAAATTTGAAGCTCTTGCAGCACATGATTCTCTCGTGGAAGTGAGTGGAGTTTTAAAAACCATCGCCTCTTCCCTCATGAAAATAGCAAATGATATCCGTTGGTTGGCATCGGGTCCACGCTCTGGAATTGGAGAGATTTCCATTCCAGAAAACGAACCAGGATCCTCCATTATGCCAGGCAAAGTCAATCCGACTCAAT
Source organism: Leptospira brenneri (assembly GCF_002812125.1). NCBI lineage: Bacteria > Pseudomonadati > Spirochaetota > Leptospiria > Leptospirales > Leptospiraceae > Leptospira > Leptospira brenneri. The sequence continues at coordinate 479,680 of NZ_NPDQ01000001.1, read as the reverse complement.
CCGAAGCCATGACTATGGTAGCCGCACAGGTCATTGGAAACGATGTGGCAGTGAATGTAGGTGGATCTTCTGGTAACTTTGAACTAAATGTTTTCAAACCACTCATCATCTTTAATGTACTCAATTCCATACGATTGTTAGCGGATGTAACTTTGTCATTTGAAGAACATTGTGCCCGAGGAATTGAACCAAACAAAGAAACCATAAACCAAAACTTAAATCGTTCTCTCATGCTTGTGACCGCACTCAATCCTTACATCGGTTATGACAAAGCAGCAAAGATTGCAAAAACAGCTCATAAAGAAAATTCTACTTTAAAAGAAGCGGGGATCAAACTAGGAATCCTCACAGCAGAAGAATTTGATCTTTGGGTAAAACCAGAAGAAATGATTTTCCCGAAAGAATAAGGTTTTAGATTAGGTAAAATTACTTTAGAATATCATAATGTTTGAATCAAGAAGTCTTTCATTTAAAAACCCGTTCAATATTCTGTTTGACATTTCGATGGCTTACTTTTTATTTGCCCTTGTCTAGCTCATATAGAGACGGGGGACCCAATTTTGGGGGCGTACTGCAATTGCAGAGGATATCTCTCAATCCTAGCCCGACAGCTAACCTCGGAGACTTTGAGGGAAGGTAAATCTAAATCACCTTCCACAAATTATTTTTTGTAAGGAAGGCTAATTATGAAGTCCTCAGTATTCTATTCTCTAGCGGTTGCGTTGTTTTTTAGCGCACTTGCTTTCGTTTTTTACCTCGGTAAGATACAATTCCCACTCAATCATGGTTTAAATCCTTTGAGTTTGGAATTAAACTTTTCACACTTTTTAACTGGATTTTTAGCCCACTTGCAGTCTCCCTTTGGACGATTGTTACTCCAAATTCTACTAATCCTTGTTACCTGTAAGTTATTCTCTTTTTTATTTTCTTTAATTCGCATTCCCAGTGTGATCGGAGAAATCACTGGAGGATTGGTATTAGGGCCGTCACTACTTGGGATGTTGGCACCAGAGTTTTCCGAGATGATATTCCCAGCTTCTTCCATGGGTTCACTCAAGTTACTCAGCCAAGTGGGTTTAATCTTTTTTATGTTCCTCATCGGTCTTGAAACCGATTGGAAAAATTTACATGGAAGTCTGCACACTGCTGTTGTCATCAGCCATGTTTCGATCATGTTTCCTTTTTTACTGGGTGTGATTACTTCCTTATTTTTATTTGAAAGATTGGCACCTGAAAAAGTTTCCTTTCTATCTTTTAGTCTTTTCCTCGGAATCTCCATGTCGATCACCGCATTTCCGGTACTTGCAAGGATCATTCAGGAAAAAAAATTAAATACAGAAAGATCGGGAGTTCTCGCCATCACCTGTGCTGCTGCAGATGATGTCACCGCATGGTTGATTTTAGCTTTGATTTTAGGGCTCACCTCCTCCGATTCCATGTCGGGAGTTTTACTTTGTTTTTTCGGAGTGGTTCTCTTTCTGTATCTGGCCTTCAAGTATGTAAGAACCAGGTTTGCGAGTAGTCTTTCGAAATTAGAAAATATAGATTTTCTTCCCAACTACATCGTGTTCTTTCTTTTCATTTGGCTGACAGTCTCATCTTTATTCACTGAATCCATGGGGATTCACTCTTTGTTTGGTGCTTTCATTGCGGGTTCTACAATTCCGGCAAATCATAAAATTAGAAAAATCATCATTAACAAATTCCAAGACGTGAGTGTGATTTTTCTTCTTCCTTTATTTTTTGCATACTCCGGATTAAAAACACAAGTTGGACTTTTATCCGATCCAAATCTTTTTCTCATTTGTTTGTTGATTCTGTTTGTTGCCATTCTTGGTAAGTTTGGTGGTAGCACAATATCAGCAAAGTTCCTCGGAGAATCCTGGAAGGATTCCCTCATCATCGGGATTCTTATGAATACACGAGGCCTCATGGAACTCATTGTATTGAATATTGGATTAGAGATGGGAATCATTGGGCCAGAATTATTTACAATTATGGTCATTATGGCATTAGTCACCACTGCTATGAGTGGCCCTGCGATCAATCTGGTTCAGAAAGTTTTTAAGAAAAAAGAAACCATTGATCTTAACTCTGGTTTGGAAAATGCAGAACAAAATTCTGATCCCAAGATTTTAATTGCTTTCGCAAAACCTAAAACAGGAATCGATTTACTAAAACTCTGTTACAAGATTTTTCCCAACGCAAAATTCAGAACCTTCCACGTAAATCAAAACTATAACTTCGATATTGAACAATCTCAGTACGAAATGTCCATCCTCTTCGAAAATATCAGGTTTATATCTGCGAACGAAGGAATCCCTGTAGACTTTCAATTTTCCTCTTCAGAAAATTTTGAAACTGCCTTATGGGAACAGTTAAATGAATACAAACCAGACCTTTTGATATTAGGATCACCGAATGTAGAATCGTGGAAAGAAATTAACAAAGGTCCACTTAAAAAGATCATTAAATCTTCGAATTGTTCGGTTGCAATATTCGTAAACAAAGGCCTCGAATCATTAAACAAAATTTTTATGGAATCAGATTCAGAAGGCGCCGTATCCATTATCAACAGTTTGGGAGGAGATTCAAGTTTATTCAAACAATGGAAAGATGAAGATCATTTTGATCCAAACCATCATTTGTTTGTTAGAAATTGGAACACAGAGAAAGACTTTGAATTTCTAAAAAAGAACTATTTGATTTTGGGTAAAAAAAGAACTTAAATTTTTTAAGAGTTGAATCCATTTCTTTGGTTTTTCTCAAACGAAATATGAAATCTAAGTTGGTTCGTTCCAAGGGAAGCATTCCTTTCCTTGGTTCGTATCTCTTAATCTAAAGTTTTGATCGCGTTGCGAATTTTATCCCAATAATTTTGACGCCAACCTTCTTCTATATCAGGAATCAGTTCTTTCGGCACACCGCGATGTGTGAGTACGAGCTCGGTCCCTCCAACGGATGTTTCTTTTAATGTAAACGTAGCCATAGAGAAAATTCCTTCGGGAAAATCGAATCTTCTCCAGGCTAACACAATTCGTTTGGAAGGCTTCAGATCGACAATGATCCCAGAAACTTTTGCAGACATAGTAGAAAAGCTACCACCGATACGATTACTAATCATCGCAGTTTCGCCAGTCAGTGCCGTGACTTTCTTTGTATCCGAGAGAAGCTGGTAAATTGTTAATGGAGAGGCTTTAAACTTTACCTTCTGTTTTATCGTTTTACACATGAAAATTCCCGCTCCCTTAAATAATCATTTTACTTATGTTAGCTGAATGCTTAAAATCATCAAAAATATAGAAAACAAATTATGATCAAATGCATAGTTTTAGGAGTTGTTTTGTGGATTGTCAATTCGTATCCAAGGGAAATAAAATCAATTCCCGATAACAAAGACTCACCTCTACCCAACAGAACATCTTTGTTTCCAGCAGATGTTTGGGTTAACTCGGACGCTTTGTCAATTCCTAGACTCAATCTACGCCAGGTTGACATGTGCAATTATTTAACCATTTAGTTAAACAAAGAATCTCGTTTTCTGTCTACTTAAAAATCCATTCAATTTCTTTCTATCCCACCCTATAAAGATTTTAATTCGCTTTTAAAAATATGGATTTTTTTTACTGTGAACTCAATTTACGAGACAAACATATGATACTCATTCCTATTCCTGAAAATGATTTTGATCCAAGTGAAGTTAGTATTCCTTGGAAAATCCTCACCACAAAAGGACATAAAGTTGTGTTTGCAACTCCTTCGGGGAAAAAAGGCAACGCTGATAAACGCATGTTATTTGGTGATGGATTGGGTATCTTAAAACCAATTTTACGTGCAGGTGGAGATGCCCGTGCTGATTTTGATCTCTTGGAAAAAGATCAAAATTTTCTAAAACCCATTTCATATGAACAAATTGAACCCAATGCATACAATGGAATTCTATTACCCGGTGGACATGCAAAAGGAATGATTCCTTATTTGGAATCAAAAATACTGCAATCAATAATTGTAAACTTTTTCGATCAAAAAAAACCAGTTGGTGCTATTTGCCATGGTGTATTACTTGTTGCAAGGAGCATCGATCCAAATACAAATAAATCGGTTTTATATAATCTAAGCACAACGTCTCTTCTCAAAAAACAGGAATTACTAGCGTATAACTTAACAAAACTCTGGCTTGGCGATTATTATCTCACATACAATATAACTGTCGAAGACGAAGTGAAATCTTTTTTGAAACATTCTTCCCAATTCCAAAGTGGTAACTTAGGTATTTTCCGAGACAAAACGAACAATACATCTGCCGGTTTTACAGTGAGAGATCAGAATTTTATCTCTGCACGATGGCCGGGAGATGCTCATAAGTTTGGATATGAATTCGCCCAGTTAGTTGAAAGTTATTCCACTTAACAACTAACGCAAGTGTTAAAACGAATCAATTCAACATTTGGAAAAAATCATTTCCTTTGTCATCCACCACGATAAAGGCAGGAAAGTTTTCTACATCAATCGACCAAACGGCTTCCATCCCTAACTCTGGAAAGTCTAAGACTTCTACCTTTTTGATATTTTCTTTGGCAAGAAGGGCAGCAGGACCACCGATGGATCCAAGATAAAACCCACCATTTTTTTTGCAACTGTCAGTCACAACTTTGGAACGATTTCCTTTTGCCAGAGAGATCATGGAATACCCTTTCTCTTGGAATAGAGGAACGTAACTATCCATTCGACCCGCCGTAGTAGGCCCAAAGGATCCAGATGGCATTCCTTCTGGGGTTTTAGCAGGACCTGCATAATACACCGGATGATTTTTGAAATAATCAGGAAGAGGTTCGCCCTTATCTAATTTTTCTTTCAGTTTAGCATGAGCAATATCACGTGCTACAACGAGGCGTCCCGACAACATAACACGTGTTTTAACAGGATACTGTGTCAGAACTTTTAAAATTTCTGGCATTGGTTGGTTGAGATTGATATGTACAGATTCTGTGTTTGTATCCACATCATCAATGGTGGGAAGGAACTTAGAAGGATCATATTCTAGTTTTTCCAAAAAGATTCCATCTTTTGTGATTTTTGCTTTGATATTACGATCCGCACTGCAACTCACACCAAGCCCCACAGGGCAAGAAGCACCGTGACGAGGGAGGCGAATGACTTTAAAATCATGAGCCAAATACTTCCCGCCAAATTGGGCACCGATTCCTGATTTTTGAGCGGCAAGGAGCATCTTCTCTTCTAGTTCTACATCACGGAAGGCTGATCCAAATTTGTCACCTTTGGTTGGCAAATGATCCAAATAACCAGCTGACGCTAGTTTGACTGTCTTTAAGTTTGCTTCTGCTGATGTCCCACCAATCACAACTGCGATATGGTATGGAGGGCAGGCTGCAGTTCCCAGGTTGGAAACTTTTTCCGTAATAAATTTTTCAAGGGATGCTGGATTGAGCAAAGCCTTTGTTTCTTGAAAAAGATAAGTTTTGTTAGCCGATCCACCCCCTTTTGCTAAAAAGAGAAAACTGTATTTGTCACCAGGAGTGGAGTAAATATCAATTTGAGCCGGTAAGTTTGAACCTGAGTTTACCTCGTCGTACATAGTGAGAGGAACCACTTGGGAATAACGAAGGTTTCGATTTACATAAGTATTATAAATTCCACGAGAAAGGGCTTCTGAATCATTGCCACCGGTAATGACATACTCCCCTTTTTTTGCCATCACAATCCCTGTTCCAGTATCTTGACAAGAGGGAAGTTGTTTATCTGCAGCAATCACAGCATTTTTAAGCAGAGCCATTGCCACAAAACGGTCATTTGGTGTTGCTTCGGGATCATCTAAAATTTTACGAACTTTGGTAAGGTGAGCGGTTCGAAGATAAAAAGATACATCTTCCATTGCCTTTTCTGCAAGGAAGGTAAGACCTTCTGGTTCTACTTTGAGAATTTCTTTATCACCAAAGGGGACAGTGCTTACATAATCTTTTGTCAATAATTTGTATTCGGTGGTGTCCCCGTTTAAAGGAAAAGGATCGGCGTAAAAAAACTCTGGCATGGAAACCTCTATTTATAACTTCTATGTTTAGGGAATTCTCTTTTCAGTAAATGAATTTTTGGGAGAACTTTCGTGAAACACTGATCAAAGAAACGTACGAGAAAATAAGAATCAAACCGGAAAAATCGTTTCTCTTTCTCAAATCCAGGATATAACGAAGGAAAATGAAACCGAACCGCATTTATATTTTCCTGGTTTTTTTCTCTTGGGGGATTTTTGCAGAAGGGCCGGGGACTGAACCACAAACTCCAGAGGAGAAAACCAAAAATTCTAAATGGACCTTACTTTTAAAAAGACAAACCTACAACTATTTACCTTACGAATACACCTCCCTCACTGAGAAAAATGAATCTTTTGTTCCCACAAGATCTAGTACGGCACTGAAGGAGAACGGAAAAGTTCTCATCCCTTTTGTGTTTGGTTATGAAAACCTGGCAAAGGGTTTCAAATTAGAACTTTCCTATTTTGAGATCGAAATTGTAAACGCGAACACGCTACTTTTCCAACAAACCCCACAAGGCCCAAATCTTTCCAGGTTCTATCTTTCCCCTATGGCTCGTTCGGAATTTGAATTCAATGCTTATAAAACTCTGGATCTAAGTCGGGATTGGAAATTTTATTTAGGAGGTGGGATTCGTAATATCAACCGCTATGTGTATGGAAATTATTTAGGACAAGGCACTTTCAAAGAATACTTTTTCACTTATGGCCCGCAAGTCTCCATCCAAACCATTTACCAACTCACTCAAGATTTTGCATTCCACCTAACAATGGATGTATTTTATACACAAGGCACGCGGTTTTTCAAACAACCAAACCTTATGGAGGATAGGTTTCAATATTCATTCTCCACGGCAGGTACCGCAGGAATATTTCGAGGTTATGAATTTGATAGTTCCTTTTCCTATTCCTTTCATCCGAATATGAAGTTCTTTATCGGTTACAATATGATTCTCTCCAAATTCTCTTATTTGCATTATAATGAAATCCAACTCAGTCGCAGCACGGAAAATTTAGGTTCTACGAATCCAACGATCACTGGCAACTGGGAAATGCACCTTCCCAAAAAATCAGAAAACTTCGATAGTTTACGAGGAATTTATTTAGGTATGATGGTGAATTTTTAGAAAATCCGTTATACATAAGTTAACTGGCAATCCTTCTCCAGATTTACTATCTTTCTTGACAAATTTACATTAACAGACGATTTGTGAGAGAAGTAATGGAACCAAATGTTTTTGACCAACTTGCCAATCATTACGATACACCGGAACGAAAAGAACTCGCCCAAATCATTGCGAGCGAAATCCAAAAGGAATGTAGAAATAGCCATTCAAAAACTTTGTTTGATTACGGATGTGGTACTGGACTTGTCGGTCTCAGTTTAACATCCTTAGTGGGTCATGTATCGTTCATTGATTCTTCGGCACCAATGCTCGGCATCGTCCGAGAAAAAATCAAAAACTTAAATCTAACAAACGCGGAAGTGATTCATTCTAACTTTCTAGGGAGTTCTAGAAATAAAAAAGCAGATATTTTACTTGTTTCGCTCGTTCTCCTTCATATCCCTGATACAAAAAAGATTTTGAATTTTTTTTATGAAATCTTAAATCCCAATGAAAAACTAATGATTGTTGATTTTGATAAAAATAAAAAGATTAACCATCCAAAAGTTCACAATGGATTCCGAAGTCGAAATAAAATCCTTACTAAATGAAGTTGGATTTAAAAAGTTTGAAATGAAAACCTTTCACCATGGTAAAAATATTTTTATGAATGAAGATGCTTCCCTGTTTCTAGCAATCGCTGAAAAGTAATAAAGTTTTCTTTAAGTAGATAACCTTTGCCAGAGGCAATGTTAAAACAATCGGATCCCCAATCGACTTAACACCAAATGATAGAGATAAAATAACACAATGGTAAATCCAATACTTCCCATGAGTGCAATCCAAAACCCATAAGTAAGATTTAATTTGGGGAACAGTAAAAACATTGGTAATGTAGGAATCACAAACCAAAACGTAAAATAGGCATGGTTGGAAATTTTTTCTGTACCAGCATTTTCAAATTTTAGCCAGAGTAATGTAAGTATTGTCACCAACGGAAGAGAAGCGATGAGGCTTCCCATACGGTCATTCCTTCTTGCAATTTCTGATATGATGACAACTAGTGCAGCAGTGACTAAGTATTTGATAATGATATAAGTCATAAAAAAATCTCCAAAAGGAAAGAGTCACTTCCTAATGTTTGAGTTTAAAATCGGACTCTTAGCTAATTCATTTACCATACGGTTGTCAAAATTTATTTTTTCAGCCTTAGCTGACTGACAAAATTCGTAATAGAAGCCTTTAACTCGGAAACACCAGGTTCTTCATAGGGAAAATGACCTGCTCCAGTGAGTATCACAAATTCTTTCTTTCCATTCATTCGATCAAAAAAAGTTTTACTTAAATTTGTGGGAGTCCATGGATCAATGCTTGGATGTGCGAGTAGAACAGGACAGACCTGAAAGGATTCTGGTTCTAACTTTGGTTTGTAATTTAGAAATGTATTTAAAAATCCCAAACTCACTTTGGAACCACCTGCATAAGGATCCTCTGCAAAAACTTTTGAAAAACTAGGATCATTGGTAATGTATTCCATTTTACTAAACCACTTAATGGGAAAGTACATTCCATTTGTCAAAAACGAAAAAACTGAATTGATAGGCATTCCCACCCTGCTCAAAAATCGATTAGAAGCAATGGCATCACGGACTTCTGGTTCTCTCGGATCCACTAGAGTAGTTGTAATCAGACCATCCACCTCACCATTGTAAGCTGCTACTTGATAAGCAAGCATTCCTCCAATGCTTAGTCCAAACAAAATTATTTTTTGATGGTTCTGTTTTTCTTTTTGGATTAAGTCATTTAATACCAAAACCCAATCTTCGTAAGGTACATACCTTTTGTTTGACGGAATTTTTGTAAGACCAAATCCAGGGAGATCGGGTGCCACCCATTCACAACCAAGTTTCTCTAATCCAATTGCCAAGGTTCCCAGAATTCGACCGTTCCCTCCTCCACCATGAATGAGTAGGATTTTACAATCGGCTTCTTTTTTAGAATACCGGTCTATATGTACATTGTATCCGTTGATTTCTTGAAATTCCTCGGTCGGTAAGTTCTGTTTGCGAAATCGTAGATCCTCTGGCAGAAAGTGTTGGTATCTTTGCCAGTGAGAAATTTTGGAATAACTGTCTGGCTTCTCTGTAGAAGAAATACAAGATATAAAAAAACTAAATGATATTAGGAAAACCGACCTGAATAGGAAATTCATGATCATAATCGTCTTTGTTCTGTCTAGATTGTCAAAACTTTAAAGAAAAGATTTCTGATTTCTATTTTATAAATCGATAATAAAGGATACAATTTTGAAACGCTAGGAATCTTTTATGAGGAGATGGAAATATTTTTCTCGTACAAAGTAATCCAATCCTTCACACTCATTTTTGTTGCTAACTCTCCAAGAAGTTTCCAAGGAATTTCTTCTAACTTTTTAAAACGAATACAGCTTTTTCCCATATCCAATTTGGTTTTACAATGTTTGGGGTATTCGGTTTGGAACCATTTGAGTAATTTTGGATCCGCATAAATCCCCATATGATAGAGAGCAAGGCCATTCTTTTGGGAAGCGATATGGATAAAGGGAAGTGCTAGTTCCGGTGTTACATGATATCCATTAGGGTATGTTTTTTTAGGTACCACAAACCCGATCATCTTGTATTGGATGCTTTCTTCAAAACCTTCGGGAAGATTCTTTTTAATTGTATTTCGTAGTTTGAGAAAAGGCTCTCTTCGTTCTTCTGGTAACGATTGGATGTATTCTTCTACGGGGTTTGGCATAGTCGTTATTAAGGCTCCACTCCAAAATTCATCATCGTCAGATATTTATCCCAGCCAAAATACCCATACAAAGGTTCGTCCACAAAATCACCCAAACTATCTCCATAAAAAGTTAAAAAAGTTTTATTGGGTTCAAAGGAGGCTGGATGAGAGTTATCGAATTGATTATTACAATCGCTCTTTTTAACTAGGCTTTCGTAATTAAAAAATGAATCACTAACAATAAAGCTAAACGCATTTTTATCTGAATATACTGGTGCTACAGTAAGAATAACAATAATACTTAATAAACTTATTTTTTGCATTGTTTCTCTCTTTTACTAGTGTGCATTTTTTGGATCTGCTGCAGTTGGAGTAGTAATGGAAACGCTTCCAACTCCCGAAATTGCTGTCAATTTTACAAAAAACCATGCTCTACGTGAAGGGAATGGTGGTGTGAGTAAATCAATGTAAACTGTTTCCAATTGCCCATTGAGGCCAGAATCTCCTTTTGCTTGTGCTTCGAACGAACTATTACCACAAGCAGGTGAAGTCAGTTTTATATTTTGGCCTGGATTCTCTTGGATGGTAAATGTAAAAAATCTGCTCTCCCCTACCGGTGCTGTTTGTGTAAACCTCGCACGGTTATCAAAAATATAAGTATCTCCCTCTGCCATATAACGGTTGTATGTTCCTGGTTCTAGGATGGGAATTTGGTCTGTCGGTGGACAATACTGGTTGAAGTCTAAATTGGGAACCACAAAGAATAACAAAATCTGAGCCATTGCATCATTCGGAATTCCATAGGTGCGAGGATCGGAGTTACGAATACAACCAAACAGAGAAAATGTGCAAATGAGAAGAAAGTAAGTGATTTTCATAAGGTGGTCAATGATCCTAGCCTATTTTATTTTAATGACAATCAGAATAAACTAGTCCCTGGCTTACCTGTTTAGATTCGATGAATATTGATTTTGTTTGAGAAATCTCCCCCAATTGAGGAATTGTGTTCTTATCACAAAGCCAATGAATTTTGTCTCCTTGAATGGCTAGGTTCCCGCATCCACCAAGAAAAATTTCGTTTTTCCAAACTAAAATTTGAAAATTTTGAAACTTCATTCGCTCTGGAACTCCATTAGAATAATGAACAATACCAATTTTATAAGTATGGTCACTGCGAAAGGTGAAAGACCATTCGTATTCTGGTGATCCATTCACCGATGATAAATTTGCATTTAGTGTATCAGGTATTGTCTCTACCTTTAACTGAAATTCAATCTTATCCAGTTGATCATAGATCGAACCGTTAACTAAGTCTAGATATCCAACATCCGAAGGAGAATTTAAAAAACCTGCTTTTACATCTCCGACGGTATCGTTAAATTGAAATGGACTTTCATAACTTTGAGGATGACAAGGCAAACTTGTAGTAGTCAGTACAAGATAATTAAAATAATTTTCTTGAATTGGTTTTTTGTCCAACGGATTGGAACACTGAAATATAAAGATCAGACTTAGTCCAATAAAAATCTTACCTTGCAAAATTATAGACTCCAAGGACATAAAGGAAATTCAACTCCTGTTTGATAGGCACAGGTAATTCCTGTCTGCAAAACTCCGGTTCGAATTTTATTCGTTAGTGTAATGAGACTTTGATTATAGTTTAGGTCTGTGAAACAGTTTGATGTTGTCGTAGGGATTAAAGCAAGTTCTGCTTCTAAACTGTCTAATTGTTTCAATTCATCCGAATTCACAATCCTTTCAAAATTAACGGAAACAAATTCCGAAACCTCTAACCCCAAAATCTTACAACTTTCTTGATTCGTAAAACGAATTTGGTTTTCTAAATTTGGACCATTGATATCCAAAAGTTTTTTGAAAAACATTCCTGTTGGAGGAACTAAATTTGAATATTGAATGGATAAAGGGGTCGCACCAGCAGTACAATTTGGAAAATTAATATTGATGAAGTTTAAATCATCTTTTCTATTCTGTAAAATTTGGTTAGTTGGGATATTATTAAAAAACGTTAGATTACAGTTCTCTATTGTAGTTTCAAAACAAGTGGTAATTTTTCCAGTTGGAATCTGCCTTGTCACCAAACAAGCCCTTAGTGAAGGAATAACCTGGATAGGATTTGTAAAAAGATTTTGTCTGGCCAATGTCAATATGACACTCGGATTCGATTCATTTTTCTGAATGCAACCAAAACAAATAAATAAAAACCAGATGAGTTTGTATTGAATCTTAATCTGACAACTTACCAACATTTTCCTGTAAAAAGACAAATTACAATAAATATATCAATAGGATCCGGATGAATCACAACTGAATCAGGTGGGTATTCATCAATTGTAGGAACGACTACAGTATCATCTCCAGGAATGGAAACGGCTCCGTTAAATTTAGGAGGTCCATTCACCAATGAATTATGCCAATTGAGTTCCACGACTTTATTTGATAGAGCGCTGGCCCAGATTGTATAACCAAGGAAATTTAAATGACCGATTTGATCCTGGTACAACAGGGGATTGGCAACCCAACACTGTCCAAAAATAAAACAATCATGTTGGCGAATGAACAAATGATACATGGGTAAAAAATGCACATTTCCATATTTCTGATTCACTTCTTGGACACTAAGTTCCAGTGGACCTTGGGAAAAAAGCATCCCGAGACTAGTTACCATGCTTGGATTATTACGAATGGTCCGAAGCCATTGCCAATACCAATCATCAAATCCTGTGGGAGAAGAACCTAAATTTAATATCTGAGAATGCAGTGCCTCTAATTCCATGATGTTTGAGACAACCACTAATTTAGCAATGGCTTCATTGTACGCTTGTTTGATTCCCAATATCGCTTGTGAAAATTCTGCATTCAGTTTGTTGATATCAACAGGCATAATAAAAGCCACAAGCCATCCTCCCATGGAACCCATAGAAGCAATGAAACCCCTTTGGACATCATCCCGAAAAGCCTTAGCTTGTTCCTCTTTGAGTTTATCCATATTCAATGAAAAATTGACATCTGGATGTACAGAAAGTGGTTTAAAATACTTATTTGTGTGCCCTAAGGTTGGACTATAAGAGAGATTGGGAAAGTTTCCCATCACCAATATATTTTTATTACGACGCGGATTCCTTAGTTGGTAAAGGATGGCTTTGGTATTGTATATCACTCGATCCACAACCGAACCAAATTTCCAAGGCATAAAGGTAAGGAGAAGGGAATTACCCCAAAAATCATTTCCCCCAATTTCTAGTGCTACGTTAGGAGATGTTTTGAAATTAATACGCTTTTCTATTGAAAGAGCACAACGACTAACCAAATTATATACACCCTCCGTCGTATATCCTGCTACTGCCAAATTCTGCACATTCCACTCGACTCCGAAATTCATCATCGTCAGGTATTTATCCCAGCCAAAATACCCATACAAAGGCTCTTCGACAAAGTCTCCAAGACTATCCCCATAAAAGGTTAGGAAAGTTTTGTTTGGTTCAAAGGAGTCTGGATGCGAATCACTGAACTGAGTATTGCAATCAGTATCGTTTATAAAATACTCAACTTCCTGACGTTCTTCTGGAAAAAAAGTTCGAAATGCATTTTTATCAGCCAAGATAGGAGAAATCCATATTGCCAGAAGACTAAAAAAAGCCGTTATATTTCTACTCATTTTCTTTTCCATTTTGATAAAAACAACTCCTATTCATTGTGGTGGATCCTGTAGACTTGGTGTTGTAAAACTAACAATACCAGATCCAGTTGTGGCAGTTAGTATAGTGAAAAAACCATATCTTAAAACGGGCAATGGCGGAATCATTAAAGGTATCCTTACAGTTTCCAATTGCCCGATAAGGTTTGAATCATTTCTGGCAGGATATCCCCCAGGGCTTGTCCCACAACGAGGACTAGTGAGTTTGATATCCTGCCCAGGATTTTCCTGTATCACAAATGTAAAGTATTCCTGCGATGTCCATGTTCGAGTAGCATTCAACCTCGCACGGTTATCAAAAATATAAGTATCTCCCTCCGCCATATAACGGTTATATGTTCCTGGTTCTAGGATGGGAATTTGGTCTGTCGGTGGACAATACTGGTTAAAGTCTAAATTCGGAACCACAAAGAATAATAAAATCTGAGCCATTGCATCATTCGGAATCCCATAGGTGCGAGGATCGGAGTTACGGATACAACCAAACAGAGAGAATGTGCAAATGAGAAGAAAGTAAGTGATTTTCATAAGGTGGTCACTCCTCGTTTGATTAATTCCTCATTGACTTTTTGGCGAATGGCCACTGCCTTTTCGCGAGCCATGATCAAAAAAGAAGTGGGAATTCCATTGTCTGTCGTGCCGTAGTCTATCATAAATCGAATCATGACAAGGCTAAGGGTAAAGTTTTCACGAACTTTGACTAATTCGGGCACGGTTAAAGTAGGAAGGTCACTCGCAATTCGTCCGTAAAAGGCATCGGCGGCCTCGCTTTCTTTTTGTAAAACCGCCTGTTCCGAACCATAGGTAGGAACGGGATAAGATTGGCCTTTTAATTCAGCTTCTACCCTTGCCTCTAACTCAGCATCAGTTAAAGGACGGTTCATGAGGAGATTACGTGAGGCCACAGACGATTCCTTTACGAACTTTTGATCCAGTTGCCCATTTTCAGCCATCATCTGGAAAGTTTCCTCGATAGCAGCCCTTTCGTTATTGGAGATTGCTGGCAAAGTTGCTAGTGGCGAGTCTGCGGGAGGGGTTGGAATTCCAAGGTCTCCAGGAGTGTATGGTGTTACATTCGCAGTAATTAGTGGAGGAACCTTACCAGAGTTAGATTCAATACAATTAATAAAAAAGACAATGAATAGTAACAAAACTACATTTTTCAAATTCAGGACAGGATTCGTTTTTTGCATTTTCATTGGATTTCCTTAAAAGTTTTGTTCTGCGACGAATTCTATTCTTTGATTTCGATTTTGAAATTGTAGCCCAGAATTTGATTCTTCTAAATTACGAATTTCTCTTGTTGGTATATTTAATGATTTGAAATTTTCATCCCTTCCAAATCGTAAATACGCTTTGGTACCGGAATAAGCAAAAAAGGCAACTGTACTTAAAGCAGCCAATTGGTATTGAGTATACGCTCTTTGGAATTTTGATTCAGCTCCCTGATTAAAACCCATAAAAGAATCTTTCAAAATAGCATTTGCCTTTTGGGCTTCAAAATAAGAATATCCAGTAAAAAGTAATAAGGAAATTTTGATCACCCGAGTGTACAAATCCTCAGAGATGGCATCTTTTTCTTGTGTATGCCATTGGAAGCGACTGGATGCATTAAAAAGAGTAGAGATTCCCACAAACTGGCATTTGAGGAAGAATTTCTAATTGTTTCGAAGTATTCCTTTGAAACTACACCGTCAATGGTTTCCTTCACAAATAATCTACCTTTTGTATTTGTTCTTAAAAAAATATCTCCATTTGCCGAACGTTTCCATTCACCAAAATATGCATCTCGCGACCTAACTAAAATATATCCGGTTTCATATTCTGAGGTTTGGTTTTCAAACGCAAACATTGGATTATTTAGAAAAATGGAATATAAGAACATAAAAATTATCCATATTTTTAGACCATTCTTCATTTCCATAGAATGGCCTCACTGTCTACAGTTGTTTTAACAACTGTTCCGTCCCTAATTTCCAAAAAAGTAACAATTGTTGTTTCATCTGCTTTTTTTATTTCATAATCGCTGAAAACAATTTGTCTTCCTTCCAAAAAGTTAGGTGGGTGGGGTTTAATAAAAATAGAAAATACCTTTGGAAGGTCAGTTTTCTTAGAGGGTATCTTTCCTGATTCGTTAGGCCTGCATTCAGGAGGGACTAAATTGGGATTCAAAGAAGTTATTGTCTCATTAGAAAGTAATTTAGTTCTTATCACCAAATAAATATTCAAAAAAACAGAACCAAACAATAGTCCGGTGATTAGATAAAAATGGAATTGCCTTTTTAATAAATACTTCATGAAAACTTAGAACTTGTTAAACTGATTTTTTAAAAAACAGCCGTTAAATCAAAAACAGTTATCATTTAATCGTAAATAAAGCAAAAAAAGTATTATTTAAAAAAATAGCAGTCGTTATTCTCATTTCACATAACAGTAAACAAGACTAAAATCATACAGGTAATCAAAAAAAATTGAAATGATTCTAACTATCCCTCCCCACTGCTTGCACTGAGTTCATCGAAGTGCGCCAGCGATTGCAGCGGAAATCCTTTCGCAACGCGAAAGATTGGAGCGGAAAGCGCGGTCGGTATAGAAAAAATTGCCATTCGCATAACAAGTTCGAGGCGCCCAAACTAAAAAACAAACCGATCGATTTGATTTGTAAAACTTACATTGGGCATAAAAAAACCCACCGAAGGGGTGGGTTTTCCTTTAGAGAAAGATCTCTAGTTTAGTTGTGGACTTTCTTATTTAGAAATCACTTGGAAAGTCACACGACGGTTGATTCCGTCTTTTTCATCAAAACCAGAAATTGGTTTCGCAGAACCAGAAGCTTTTGTCACAATTCGGTCAGCAGGGATCCCTTGTTTTACCAGAGCGTCCTTTACAGCGTCAGAACGAATTTGTGAATAGTATCCGTTTCCTTTTTTAGCACCTTCTGCTTCTTCTGGACCGGAAGCGTCTGCGTGACCAGTCACTTCAAGAGCGTAACCTTCAGGAAGTTTCGCAAGAGCATCTTTGATGTAAGAAACATTGTCTTTTGCCCAAGTTTTGAAATCTTCTGCTTGGATGTCTGCTTGTTTGTAGCTAAAACCTCTGCGACGAACGCCATCTGGATAACGATAGTCTTTCAGAGCCACATTGATTTCGTCCAAAAGAGCTGCATTGAGATCTCTGGAAGATACAGTGGATGTGTTTCCCGTAGTGGACGTTGTGTCTTTGGGAGTTTCTTTTTCTTCAGAAGACGAACAATTCGTTAATGAAAGCGAAAGACCTGCGAGGAGGATGAGGCTTAAAAAAAATCCTTTTTTCATCAGTTGACCTACCTTAATGTTTCCATAGTTTAGTTCTTTTCATTAGATAACAACCGAAAATGCAAATATTTGTAACCGTTTCCGAAGATTATGACCAAAGTCGCCTGGATGTCTTTCTAAAAGACAATGCCGGAGACGATCTCAGCCGTTCTACCGTTCAAAAGTGGATCGATTCCGGGTTTGTGACAAACAAAACCAAAGAGCAAGTCGCCACTAAAAACGGCTATAAGGTGACTCTTGGCGAAGAATATGTCGTGAATGTGATCGCAAGACCACCATCGCGACTCGAACCCATCCCCATGGACATTCCTGTCCTCTATGACGAAGGCGAATTTATGGTTATCCATAAGAAAGCGGGGATCGCTTGCCACAGTGGACCGGGAGATGACCAACCTTCTCTTGTGAATGGATTGTTACACCAATTCAAAAACCTATCCGCCACAGGCGGTGAACGTCGTCCAGGGATTGTGCATCGGTTAGACAAACCCACAGAAGGTGTTCTCATCATTGCCAAAACCGACAGAGCTCATGCTGCTCTTTCGAAAATGTTCCAAGACAGGCTTGTGGATAAAACATATTATGCTTGGGTTTTGCAAGCGCCAGTGGAATCAGAAGGTACAGTGAATTTACCCATTGGCCGTCATCCCGTAGAACGAGTGAAGATGTGTGTGCGTGAAGATGGGCGAATGGCCATCACTCATTATAAAACAGAAAAAATTGTCCAAACACAAACAGGTCGTAAGTTTAGTTTGATGAAACTTGGGTTAGAAACGGGTCGTACCCACCAAATCCGCGTTCATATGTCTAAGATCGGATGTCCTGTAGTAGGAGATACTTTGTATTCTCGTTCCGCAAAAGATTATACCCAATATGGACTCCTTCTTTTTGCTAAAAAATTAGAATTCCCTCATCCCTTCATTCCCGACAAACGAATCTTAGTGGAGTTGGAATTTCCAGAAAGATTTAAAATTTTTGAAAGGAAATGTCCCAGTTATTAATCGACAGGGAATTTTGACTCCGAATTGGATCGGTGAAAAAATTGTGAACCATTGATTTTCTAATGAAATTAAGAAATATTAAACCAGTTCTGATTCTACTTATCCTCTTTGGCACCTTTCATTTGTTTTATGATGCCATTTATGAATATCATTTGGGTGAAGTGACAAACAGTGATATTTTTTACCCTTATCTATTTGCTCGTGATTTTTGGGTGAGTGGGTGGAGGGGTTTGAGCGGGTGGAACCTGCCACCGTCTTCCTATCTTTTTCCAGAAGTGGTTCTTGCCATCCTTGTTTATCCTGTTTTAAAGTCAGTATACTCGTTTCACTTTGCCTTCGGATTTTTATCCTTTGTGATGCCGTTTTATTTGGCAAAGGCACTTGGTTTGAAAAAGAACAAATCCTATCTTGTTTCCTTGGGATTTTTGGCATGTGCGGGAGTGATGCCAAGTACTCTCGGTCAATTTTTTTTACCGGGCTTTCATGCCATGATCTTTTTCTTTGCTGCCTACACCCTTTATGAAATCCACAGATGGGATTTTAAAAATCGGGTGCAAATCTTTCGGTTTCTTTTGGTAAGTTCCCTCCTCTGGATTTCGGAATATTGGTACTTTGTCAACATTGCCCCTTTCCTATTGGTTTACACAGTTGTTCATTTACGAAAAAAAGCAATTTTTCCCATTGGTTTGATGGCTCTTGGGTTTGGTTTGGGAAAACTATGGCAACAAGGGATTAAAAGTTTAAAGATAGGAATTTTTACTTCCAAAGACCTTCCTACGATCGATAGAATTCATTCTGCCTTCCATACCATTTCCAAAGATTCCCAGTCTTGGATTTCAGGACTTGTGGATTCTATCACAAAACATCCATTATTTTCTGAATGGTTTTACTGGTACATTGTGCTTTGTATCATTTATATTTTATTTTTATTCCTTCGATTGGAATTTAAAAAACAATTTTTGGATTTGGTATTTTTACTTTCTCCTTTTTTTACAGTGATTGCTTTGTATATTTTCCAAATTGAACCTAACTATCGTTATCTATATTTTTTACCATTTTGTATTTTTTTTCTGATCTTTCGTTTGGTTGCTATGTTACCACTGGTTCGGTCTATCGCCACCTTAGTTTTGTTTTTGGGAATCGTTTTCTTTTATCATGAGAAATACCCACTTTTGGCAACTGCGATTCAGGACGGTGAGGCCAAACGAACGCACCGATTAAAATGTTTGTCCGAGTTCGACGATAAAATTCCTGGTGCCTCCACGTACTGGCCGATCAAATACATTTACGCATTTTCGGACAAAAATTGGGCTCTCGTTCCTTTTACAAAAGATGGGGTTTATTACCCTTGGATTTCGAATCGAACTTGGGACAAAGGCCTTGGGGAAAAATCTTTTGAGACTTTTACCTGGGGGATCCAAGAATCCAAAGAAGATGTTGTAAAGTGGAAGGGAGCAGAGTTAGCAAAAGAATGCGAAGGTTGGTTTTTTTACAGACGGTAGCTTTCCCTACCCAGGCCTTTAGATTTGGATTGATTCATTTTTCATTTTTAAAACCTTAGGATACGTTATGATAGAAATTATTTCTGACCCATCGGTATGGCTTGCCCTTTTGACACTCACTGCTTTGGAAATTGTCCTGGGAATCGACAACATCATCTTTATCTCTATCCTTTCTTCTCGGTTGCCAAAAACCAAACAAAAATCCGCACGCCAAATTGGACTGTTGCTCGCGATGGTCACAAGAATTCTTTTGTTATTTTCCCTATCTCTCATTATGAAGCTCACCGCTCCCGTATTTACAATCCTCAACCATTCCATCAGCGGCCGTGACATCATTTTGATTTTGGGAGGACTCTTTCTCATTGCCAAATCGACCACAGAAATTCATCATAAATTCGAGGGAGAACCAGAGTTAGGTGAAGAATCCACAAAACGAGTTTCCTTTACCAAAATCATCATCCAAATTATGATCCTGGATATTGTATTTTCTTTGGATTCCGTCATCACCGCTGTCGGTATGACAGACCAATTGGGTGTGATGATTACCGCGGTGATCCTATCTGTGGGATTTATGTTGTTATCCAGTGGAAGTATTTCCGACTTTGTTGATCGAAATCCTACGATTAAAATCCTTGCTCTTAGTTTTTTAATTTTGATTGGTGTGGCCCTTCTAGGTGAAGGATTAGAGTTACACATTCCAAAAGGATATATTTACTTTGCGATGTGTTTCTCTGTGATCGTCGAATTTTTAAATATGAAACTTCGTTCCAAACCTGAAAAAAAATACCGATAAAGGAAAGTCATCATGAAACGAAAAGAGTTCCTACAAAAAGCAGCCTTGTCTTATAGCATCCTTCATTTGCCTCTAAAGGCAGAAGGAACTGCAAACGAAGAAACTAAATCAAAAACATCTGGTGAATCACCTTGGGAAGAAGCAGACGATCTTGCTGACCTTCGCGAACTTCTGGTAAAGTTACAATCCGATCCAAAAGGAATTCAACTATCAGGAAATTGGAGTCCAGGAAAGGTATTTGCCCATTGTGCCCAAAGCATTGAATACTCTCTCAATGGATATCCAGAAATGAAGTCCGCTATCTTCCGAGGTTCCGTGGGGAAAGTGGCCTTTTCTATTTTTGCTTTCAAAAACAAAATGAGTCATGGTTTGGAAGAACCCATTCCCGGTGCTGAAGACATCACCAATGCCACTGAAGTCAAAGTGGGGATAGGAAGACTCATCCAAGCCATTGATGATTTTTCCAAAGCCAGAGAATCCAGTTTAAGACCTCATTTTGCCTATGGAGAGCTCACCAAAGAAGAATATAATGTGGCGCATAGCCTTCACATCAAAAATCACATGGAACGATTGTTAGTCTAAAATGGATTCTATTTGTTGGCAGAGATCTTCTGCCTTATACATTTTTGAAAAATAAGCAGAAACGATTGTTTCTAGACCTTCTTCTTCCAAAAATTTTTCACCACCAGAAAGAGGAGCATCGGAACTCACTAAAATAATTGGAATCTTTTGATTTTGGTGACGACGACCTTCCCATTCATGAATGAGAGAAATCCCATTCATACCTGGCATTTGTAAATCGGTAATGAGTAAAGACGGGGTGATCCGAGATAAGTGAGACAAAGCCTCTTCCCCATTTCCGGCCTCAATCACAATCCACTGATTTCTTCGCATAACTTCCGCTAAGTCAGTTCGAAAATTTCCAGAATCATCCACCAAAAGAACAGACTTTGTACTTTTCGAGAGAGAAATCTCAAAAGCCGATCCAACACCGAGTACCGATTTGATTCTTAGTTTTCCGAAATGGGCTTCTAAAATATTCATACACAATTGTAATCCAAGCCCTGTCCCTCGTTCTCCGGCAGTTCCTGGCATACTTTTGATATTTTCTTCCCCAGTCAGTTTGTGGATTTGTTCTTCGCTCATTCCCAATCCGCGGTCTCGAATTTCCACAGCAAGCCATTTCCCTTTATAAGAAACACCCACCCAAACTTCCGAATTCAGATAGGAGTATTTGATGGAATTGGTAAGAATATTTTTAAAAACTTCCCCAATCAAGGTGCGATCCGCAATGATCTCCGCTTGGATGGGAGTGTCTTTTTGGATGCGGATTCCCTTAAGGGTTGCCAGTGGTTCTACCGATTCAATGATTTCGTTTAATAGATCATTCACGGAAAACCGAGTTTGAATGAGTTTGGTTCCGAAGGCATCAAACCGACTCACATCGAGTAGTTGTTCCAACATACGCAGAGACTGAGTGACCCCAGTTTTACAAATCTCTAAAAATTTCTTTTTTTCCACTTCAGTGGATTCAGCAAAACTAAAGTCGATGACATCTAAAATTTGATTTACACTATTTAGCGGCGAACGTAAGTCATGCGAAATGAGAGAAACAAAGTTTGCCTTCCAACGATTTGCTTTCTCCAATTCCATAGTCCGTGCTTTGACTTTTTTTTCTAGAGCTTCTTTTCTTTTGTACAATTCTTTTGATAAGGATTCAGATCTTTTATAAACACGAACGAGCCCTAAAGTAACACCTAAAGTTTGAGGGAAAATAAAAAAGTATAAAGATACCAAACCCATTGGCCTGTATCCAAAGTTTGGATTGACAATTAAAAATAAATCAATGGCACCACCAATGATTGCTAATAACAAACTAAAGAAATACAATCTACTTTGTTTTCTCTGAAAGTACATGGCCAAAGAAACGGAGAATAAACCCAAAAATACAAAGATTGTAGATAAAAATTCAAAATGAAAAGAGATTTCTGCCAGATGCGAAATCGGAGTGAAAATAGCAACTCCTGCAAAAAGGAGAGCATAGATTTTTAAAACCACGATCATACGTTTAAAAAATCTCATTTGAGTCAAACTGAGAAGGATGTATGCGCCAAAATACATAATCAAAACAAAACCCAGTCGAGAGAGTCGAAACAACGAAACACAATATTCATCTGGGAAAAGATTAAACAAAATCTTTGTTTCAATTAAGGTAGAAGATAAAATCAGAATTCCTAAATACACGAAGGCCATTCGGAGTGCATTTCGCTCCGAACGATTGATAAAATAAACTAACGCGTGATATGCTGCCAGTAGCAACATAAAGATCATAATGACCCAGGTAATTGTGTTATTTACATTCCAAATACGAATGATATTCTGCAACTTACCGAAACGAATGATTCCATGAATCCCCGCATACTTGTGTGAGAAGTTGGATATATGAATGACCAAATCTAATTTTTTGGAAACCCTACTCAGAGGAATGATTTTTATATGAAAGGATGGTTTGTGATCCTTGGCCGTTTTTGCTATGGTTCCGTTTTCAGCAACCAACTCACCATTCACGTACATTTTATATGCGCTATGTAATACTGGAATTAAAACTGCCAAAGGTTCACCTTCCGTATTTGGTGAATCAGGAAGAATCACTGTTAGGCGATACGTAGCAAATCCAAAACTTGGATAGTTTTCTCCATCTTCATTTTCTTGTGAGAACCAAGGAACTCCTACTTTCAAATAGGATTTCTGTTTTGGGGATTCCAATTTCGGATCTAAAAATTCATTCCAATAGAATTCCCATTTCCCAGTGAGGTTTATGGTTTCCCCTGAAAAGTTAGCAGTGCTCGCATCGAGGACACCATCTTTTGCCAGTAAGGTTGGGTAGGCATCAAACCGACAGGAGGTGGTGCTTACCATGACAAGAACCAAAATTAAGGGATATCTACAAAAAATAACTAAGTCCCAGAAAGATTTTTGGATGGATGAGAAGAATACGCTGAGAATCATGAGGCTGTGGAATCCGTTAAAATTGCCATCTTAGAAGATCATTCCGTTGTCACAGAAGGAATCATATCTATCCTAAAATCCAATCCTTTCTTTTCTCTTGCCGGAGAATTTCGAACTGCTGCTGATTTGTTTCACTTTTTAGAATCTAGTCCTGTGGATCTTTTGGTTTTAGACATCGATTTACCAGATCGAAATGGGATCGATGTTTTACGTGAAATTAAAGAAAAACACCAACCCACAAAAGTCATCATCTTTTCCTTACATGGAAGTCGAGTTTATGTAGAGGATGCCCTCAAAGCCAAAGCCGATGGGTATATGTTAAAATCAGATCCTATCTCCCAACTTCCTGAAGTCATTGGACTTGTGATGAAAGGTGGATCTTTTGTTTCCGATGGAGTGAGTAAAGTGCAACTTCCTTTCTCTGCCTTCCAAATGGAAATCCTAAACTTACTTGTACAAGGGCTTTCTCAAAACGAAGTGGCGGACCGAATTCAAAAATCAAGAAAAACAGTGGAATACCATCTCAACCAAATGAGAACCAAATTTTCTTGTAAGAACAATAACGAGCTCATTTCTAAATACGAAAAAGAAATACAAAAATAGCCGTTTCGTGATTTCAAAGTCATTTGTTTCGACTAATGTATTTGTATGAAACATATCTATTTACTTCGTCATGCCAAATCAGAATGGGATGAACCTTATGATTCTGATTTGGAACGCGGCCTTTCCCGACGTGGAAAAGAACAATCCAAAGCGCTTAGAGAGTACTTAAAAGAAAGCCGATTTGAATTTGACCAATGCCTCGTTTCACCGGCAGAGCGGACACAAAAAACCTACGCTTCCTTGCGTAAGGAAATCCTTCGTTTTCCCAAACCAGATTTACGCGAAGCCATTTATGATGCCGAAAAAGAAGACCTCCTTTTTTTACTCCATGGCCTTTCCCCATCCGTACGTTCTGTCTGTCTTGTGGGCCACAATCCAGGGTTAGAAGATTTGGGAAGTTCCCTTCTCTTTGGGGAAACGGTCCCCACAAAATTTCAGAAATTTCCAACGGCCTCATTTCTCGGCTTGAGTTTTTCCGAAGATTCATGGAAAGATCTTAGCTGGGGCAGTTGCCAATTGGCAGTATTCTGGATCCCTGGGCAAATAGGAAAAGAATGAAACCTCTATATTCAGAAGAACGAATCCACCAACGTGTAGATGAACTCGCACGTGAAATCTCTCGCGATTTCCTAAGTAAGGACTTAGTTGTGATTGGAATTTTAAACGGTGGTTTTATCTTTACAGCAGATCTTTGCCGTAGCATTGCCATCCCCCATGAAGTGGATTTTATGGCCGCTTCTTCTTACGAAGATGGAACCACTTCAGGCCATCTAAAGATCACTAAAGAATTAAAAAGATCAGTTCAAAATAAATCTGTCCTTCTTGTGGAGGACATTGTGGATACAGGAAAAACTTTAGAATACCTACTCGAAGAAGTGGGAAAACAAAATCCCAAAGACTTAAAAGTAGCAGCGCTTTTTTGGAAACAGAACAAAGCCAATCCTCATATCACCGTAGATTATCCTGGTTTCATTATCGAAGATGAATTCCTTGTGGGTTATGGTTTGGATTACAAGGGTCGGTTTCGAAACCTACCTTATGTGGCAAAATTAGAAGTGACCGATTGAAAGACTTTTAAAAAAATTCGTAAGGATCTGAACTACATGGCATCTATCAGAAATTAGGTGCTATTAAAAAAGCAGAGATTGTCTTTTCGGTTTTTCCCTGAGTCTAGAGCAATTAATTTTCAAAATCGTAAGCCGTCCAAAAACAGATTGGCAAAAAAGTCATTTCTCAAGTTTTAATCAGATAGATGTTTTCTCGTTTGATTCTTTTACTTTTAACTTTTATTTTTTTCGGAAACTGCCAAATGGCATCCCTTTCCAATCCTTGCGATAGTGAATCCAAAGATTTTATTCCCCAACTGATAGCATCGGCAAGTATCGAAGGTGGATTTTGCCAAATGCAAGTGGTCAACACGGGTGACTTGTACCGATACACCGATTTTACTTTTTACAAATCCATTCCCATTTCCGTATTACCAAGATTAGGCTCTAAAAGGGAGGTCAGCGTTCGTCCAGAACTTCCCGAAGGTTTGTATATTGATCCAAATACCGGTGCTCTTTCAGGGATGCCAAATAATGTTTTAGAAAGACAAAGTTATACGGTTTATCGCAAGGGTGTGGTGCAAGGACAAATTACCATTCAAATCCGTGATTTGGTGGCGACTCAAGTGTATGGACAGTTTGGTAGTTTTACTTGTGGTGCTCTCTACAATTCTTCAGGATGTACAACGAGCGCAGCTGCTAATGCCAATAACTTATCAGGGCCAAATGCTGTGATCACGGACAATTCAGGTGGGGTTTATATTGCCAGTGGCAATCGAGTCTTGTATTACCCTGTAGGCCAAACAACAGCCACTCGAGTCTATGGACAACACGGACTTTTTAATTGCGATATGGCGAATGCTCACACAAATCAAACATGTAATCCGTTAGGTGGTGTAGCGGCAACAACTCTTAGTGCACCCAGGGGGTTATTAATTGATGTGACAAATAATCTTTTTGTAACCGATACAGGAGTCAATAGACGAATCTTAATTTACCCCAATGAAAGTACTTTACCTATCCGGGCATTGGGAGTATCTAACTTTAATACACCTGGGGGTGGGGCCACTTCGTCATCGGTCTTTTATACTCCCAGCCATTTAAGTCCAGATAGTAATGGTGGCTTCTACCTCTCGGATTCTGGTGATAGCCGTGTCCTCTATTTTCCTAAGGATGCAAGCCTTCCCTCGGAAGTCTACGGCCAACCAAATTTTGCCAGTAATGGAGCCACAGCCTCAGATAGTGGACTCAGTACCAATCAAGGTGTTGTTGCCGATTCTACGGGCGGAATCTATATAGCAGACACAGGAAACAACCGAGTGGTGTACTATCCCAAAGGATCCAATATTGCAACAAGAGTCTATGGACAAATTAATTTTACAGATAGCGGACCTCCTAGTGGCGCATCGAGTAATTCTCTAAATTATCCTTTAGCCGTTGCTTTGGATCAGAGTGAAAATTTATTTGTGGCAGATTATACTCATCATAGGGTTCTAGTCTACCCACCAACGAATCTTAGTTTTGGTATGACAGCCTCTGCCGTTGTCGGCCAATTTGGAGATCTTAATTGTGAAGCAGATAACAACTCTGGTTCTTGTTCGATAGGAACACCCACAGCTCAAAATTTATACAGGCCTTCTGCCATTCATTTTGACAAACAAGGCAAGATGTACATTACAGATTATGGAAATAACCGAGTTTTGGTTTATTAGTTTGTAAAGAGGAATCGTAATCTATGTTTGATTACGGTTCTTTCCTCATCGCAAGAAAGGAAGAAATACATTCACAAATTCGCATAATTTCAGTTTGGTTTTACAAACAAAGAGATAGTCCTATTGTATTTTTTTTAGATAAACAATTGAAACCTCAATATTAGAGCATTAGTGTCATACTTTTTGGCGCCTCGAATTGGTTAGGCGAAATTCATAAGATCCTTTAACCTACCGGGCTCCTACGGGGTGCGCATTCGCTCCCGTCTCACCCTTGTCGGGTGAGACCATGGCCCTTCGAATCCCTGGCGCGGGATGGTTACCAGATGAAGAGAGAGGGTTTGTTGGAGTTGGCAGAGTTTGAAGTGAGTATCATTAGTTTACCTGTGATTGAATTGATAATTATATTCGGCCTTCCTCCAGAATTTTGACCTTGCCCCGAAGATATATCAGTATGAGTACATCCAGTTCCATCTAAATTGCATCGGTATAAACTAGGTTTTCCATTATTGGCAGAATTTAATGTGGCAACTAATAATTTACCTTCGATATAATCGATCGTGGCACTTGGATTTATAGATGAATTAGTAGGTTGGCCAGCAGAAATGTCAACGTAAGTGCAATTTGTTCCATCTAGATTACAGCGAAAGAGTGAAAGTTTATTATTAAATGTTACACTTTGCGAGATCGCTAGAATTTTTGAATTTTGATTATCGATTAAGATAATTGGATTTGTCCCTGATCCAGATCCTTGCCCCGCTGATATATCAATATAGTTGCAATTGGTTCCGTCGATATTACAACGGAATAAGCTGATTCTAGATGAAACGATACTATTATCAGAGGTAACCGTTAGAAGCTTTTGATTCCTATAATCAATGACGGAATTTGGGTTCGAACATGAATTTGTACCCGCTCCCGCTGATATATCATGGAATGTACAATTTGTGCCATCTAAATTGCATTTAAACAATGCAGGTTTTCTGCTAAAGCAAGTAATTTCCAATAACAATTGATTCGAATAATCGGTCAGAGGTGTATGCGAATCATTCCATGCAGTTATTTTTCCAGCATTTATGTTTTGGTAAGTACAATCAGCACCTAAGGCATTACATCTCCGAAAATCAATAGCTCCCGAACTGTGATTTGCATAAATAGCCAGAAGTTTGGAGTTTAGAAAATCAAAGGCAAAATTAGGATAACCATCGAGAGGTAAGTTTGCTGGATAATTCGTATACGAACAATTGTTTCCATTTAGGTCACAATGGAAGGCGGTGAGATTCATACCTCCTGTTGATCCATTTTTGATCCCGGCAATTAGTTTAGAATTAATGTTGTCTATGAGTAATTTGTTTGCGGATAGAGATTGGAATGTACCTAACCCTGCCGAAATATCGACATGAGTCCCCGTCACACTTGTCCCCAGTGGAGTCGCCGTTGTAAATGCTCTTGGCTCCATTGTTGAAACTACACTATACCCGCCAAAGTTGTTCGCCACCACTCTAAAGTAATACAACGTATTTCCTGTTAACCCCGTAATCATCGTATACGGATTGGTCACTGGCCCAAAACTTGTCGATGCCGTAGTCACACCAGGACTTGTGCTATAATACACTGTGTACGATGTTGCCCCTGTGACTGGCCACCACTGAACAAACGCACTGGTTCCGCCAGCTTGGACTTCTACAAATGCAGGAGCATCAATCGGAACCAAATTGGCTTGTACAGTGAACAAAGAAACAGAAGTTCGATTTCCTCCCGCACAACTACCTGCATTGTCTTTAAAGGAAAATTCAAAGACATACTCGCCATTCTTATCAGGTAAAACTTTTGCAAGCTTTGTAGTTCTGTTTTGAATATCTCCAGTTGTTAAATTGGATAGAGGTGGTTTGGAAACCACTCTCCAGCTATACTCATATTGATTTGTTTGAGCCCCACAAAACGCTGCGTCAGGATCAGATGATTGTGATGCATCTAGTGTAGCTTCTGTGCCTAAATCAATAATAAGATTGGAAGCTAGCTGAATCACAGGGGATTGGTTGGCAAATGGTGTGGTTGCTTGGAGAACCCCACTCCAAAGGCTTCGATTCCCTCCCTGGTCAAAAGCGCGGATACAAAAATAATGTACGGTTCCCGAGGAAAGACCACTGACAGTGAATTCTAAAGGATTACCAGCGGATGTTGCGACAACACTATTCGGGACAAAAATTCCCGCAGAACAGTCGTCATCTGTAACGATCGGAATCGAACGCCTTCTGATCTCATAAGAAGAGGCGGATCCAGTGTTTCCATTATCACCAACAGCAGTCCAAATGAGTTTGATTTGATGGTAGGACTCAACAGTGGCGGAGGCTGTGGTAACGTCTGCCGGTGGAACTAGATCTATAGGTGCATAAGTTGTGGCTGATACAGTCCCACTCCAGGAATTGCGAAGGCCAGAAGAATCAATGGCACGAACACAAAAATAATACGTTGTTTGTGGGAGATGGCCTTCGATCTCCTTGATTTCGAGTAACCCCGAAGTTTTGGGAATCATCGTATGAGCAATCCCAGTCGCTGCATCACATTGCAAGTTATTGGTGATGGGAGAACTAGATCTTCGGATTTCGTATGCGGAAGCTTGGCCTAAAGCACCAACACTTCCCGGTGCAGTCCATCGCAATTGGATTCTGGATGAGGACATAGGCGTTGCCACCAAATCTGTGATATTCGAGGGGGCAGTCGTATCTGCCACATGGACCGAAGCGGATGCTTCTAAACTTTGATAGGTGGCAAACACTCCTGCGACACCAGGAGTCGTCGCTGTAAAGGTAGATGAGTTTAAATTACCGATGGGAGAACCACTAAGTCCGATTCCAGTCGTGTGAAAATTGACTTGGACAAATTTTTGAACACCTGCGAGAAACCCCCTGGCGGCAAAGTTAATGGGTTCATTCACTTGAACCCAAACTTGGGTTGGTAAAATTTCCAGACTGTCAACTACTGCAGGTAAACCTGGTGGGTATGGAGTTCCCCCAGTTGGACTACTTGCATTATTCGGATTGAATCCGTTGTCAAGTTCCCAAACATCATTGTATCCGTCCCCATCCCGATCTGGGTTGTATTGACTTATGTAAGTAGGATTACCAGAATCAGTGGGAAATAAAAAAGTCCCCGTTGATGGCCTTGCAGTTTTTTGACCATGGATGTCCACTGCAATGACTTGGATTAGAACTCCGCCAGGACTCATTGCCTCGTAAGGGATTTTGGATTCGTACCAATTGGTTGTTCCTTCTCTTGCCATAGAGAAATAATTCGTCGGACCACCGGCAGATCCCACAACCAAATACACATTCATTGGATCCCCATCTGGTTCCAATACGTCTGCTCTTAACTGATAAGGTATATGTAATGTTCCCGGTTTTAAATAATAATAGGCACCATTGATAACAGGTGGTAGATTCCCAGGGGGAGGCGTTCCTCCACCAAACATAGAAAAACTTTTTGTATGAAAGACGATACTTTCCGATTCAAGAGTTGTACTGACTCCTGCCCAGCCAGGCATTCTGAGTCCATCTGGTTCTGTATTCGTGTTGGAAACATGAAATCCACGACTTTTTCCAAAGTTTAGATTCATCGATTGAGCCTTGGCTCGGTCCAGAGTGATGGTCACAACGACCTCTTTTTTGAATTTATACGAGGGTGTAACTTGATAAATGGAACTTGTGGGTACAAAACCTGAAGGTAACGGTGCTTGCGTAGAATTGTATTTTGTGATTTTAAAATCTACAGTTTCATCCATCGCACCTTCTGGAATTAAGATAGTAAAAAGTTCATCACTGGATTGGATGCGAGTTCCCGATGGATCTGCGGTTCCTCCACCTGCAGGAACACCCACATCATTGGAACCTAAAAGAAGTATTAATAAATCCTTAGAAAATTCATTTTTATTTCGATTGAAATCTAAGAATGCAATACAGTTCCAAAAGTAAATTGTTGTAAATAAAATCCAGAGGCTCTTTTTCATATAAAATTTTCCTATTTTAACTTAATTGAATGTTCTAAATTGAGATTTTTTACAGAAATGAGATTTCCTCGAATCATTTACAATGGTTGGTTTGTAAAGTTCTTTGAATCCAAATTAAGTTTTGAAAACGAAACTGCTTTTTTCTCAATGGTGAGCAACTAAAATTGCTTAGATCGTAAGAAATCTCAAAAATTACCGTTCAGAACGTTCTAAAATGGACGAAAAACCGTTTTTAGCGGTTTGGAAAAATTTCCGAGAGATGATAGTCGAAATTTTCAGATATGCTAGAGGCAGAATCGATAGATGCAGGAACCTTTACCGCACTTATTTAAGATATGATCAATTCTGACAGAAAGGAGAACGAACTGTTTTACCCAAAACCTACCCATTTTTAGTTGATAAATTATTTTTAAATTTCTAAATAGCCAGACACTCGTGATCCACTACTTCATGACTTGCGATTCTATTGTATGAAACTGTCCTTTATGAAAACCCTATCCAAAATCCAGATTTTAACGGCATTATCTCTAATTTTTTTAGTAACCGCTTGCAAACCGGAATCTTTAAACAACCAATGTGATTCCAAGTCCGATTCCTTTTTCCCCAATCTCATCGTCCAAGCGGTAACAACAGCAGTATCCTATCATTGTGGGTTTAATCTCGTCAACATTCCCCCCTTCGGTTATCGATATTCAAATTACAGATTGTATCTTAACTTTCCCGTATCCATCATTCCTCGTCATCCAATGAACTCGAGTTATTCGATCCAAGGGGTGTTACCAACTGGTTTAACGTTCGATCACACAACCGGGGAAATCAAAGGAACAGCTACTGCGATCACCACCGCAACGAATCTTACCATCACCAAAAATAGCCCCGGATTTGGAATTGTGACCATCACCTTACAGGTAGTGGATACAAGTGCGACAATGGTGTATGGGCAATATGGATTTTATAACTGTGCAAATAATTACAATAATGGTTCTTGTGCACCTGGGGGACCAGTAACCAATCAAAACTTAGGTTTTCCTTTTGGAGTCACTGGAGATTCTTCAGGTGGAGTTTATATATCTGGGGTCAATCGCATCCAATACTTTCCACCGAACACAACTGCTTCGACAAAGGTTTATGGCCAGTTCGGAAGTTTTTCTTGCGACATAGCCAATAATATTTCCGCAGGATCTTGCACGAATTCCAGTCCATCTGAACATACCTTAAATGGAGTCAGAGAAATTGCTTTGGATGGCCAAGATGGATTGTATGCGGTAGACACAGCAAACCAACGCGCCTTGTATTACCCAAAAAATACAACGACTGCATCCATGGTTTATGGACAACCTGGGTTTACTACTAGCGCACCAGGATCGACAAGTGAAGTGTCTTTAAATAATCCGCAAAGTATTGCCACTTCCCCAGAAGGAGGACTTTACATTTCAGAATCAGCTACCCACCGAGTTCTCTATTTCCCTCCAGGTTCTACCACAGCAACCCGTGTTTATGGACAAACGAGTTTCTCAACAACAGTTACAAATACAACAAACGTCAATCTTTATGGGCCAATGGGAATCACTCTAGATTCTGATGGTGGCCTCTATGTTGTGGATACAAATCACAATCGAGTTCTTTACTTTCCCGTTGGTTCCACAACTGCCACAAGAGTTTATGGCCAACCATCGTTTACTACAGGTATAGCCGGTGCCACTAGCGCCTCTACACTTTCAGGACCTACTAAGGTGGCTCTGGACCAAAGTGATAACCTATATGTTTCTGATACAGGAAACAATCGAGTCGTGATGTACCCCAGAACTACCCAATCGACTGGTATTGTTGCAGTGGGTGTATTTGGACAGTTCGGTGATTTCAGCTGCGGAGTTGCCAACAACAATGGGAGTTGCGGTGGACCGGCCGTCGGACCAAAGAACCTCTCCGGCCCAGCAGGTATTTATTTCAATCAACTAGGCCAACTTCATGTTGCTGACCAAGGAAATAACAGGATATTGGTTTTTTAGAAATAAGTTGCAAACCACCACCAGCAATCAAGGGACGAACACATAACCAATATTTGTCGATTAAACCAAGTTTTGTCAAAGAAACAATCAAACTTGGACCACAAACAAATATGTCCCTTCCTGGTTGCAGTTTCATTACTAAGACTGTCCACCCCTTTGCAACTAAAATTTGTAGTCCAGTTGGTCTACACGATTTAAAAAAATAATAAACATTTCTTTTTGTGACGAGCGAACAGATAGCGATTTCTCGCCTTCATTCATTTAAGGATAACCCGAAACAAAACCGTTAAAAGAAATTTTACTTTCCATTTAAAGTCACGATTTGCATTACAATTAATTTCTTTTTTAGCAAAATGACTGTTAATGTATCATCCAATAAAATCTAATTGATAAATAATTTATAAATTCACCGATTGTTAATCATTATATTATAAAATATACTAATGATCCATATCACTTTTTATGAAACGAAACCCATCGAAATCCCTAAAAAAATTCAAACTTCTTCTTTTGCTTTTCAACATTTCCATTTCAATGTTTTGCCAACAAAATTCACTCAATCACCATTGTGATCCTAAATCTGATTCATTCTTATCTTCTCTAGTGTTTCAATCGGCAACTTCGGACAAATCAAATTACTGCGGTTTTCATTTAGTCAATGTCCCTCCTCTAGAATTTAACTCATCAAACTATAGATTATTTATCAATTTTCCTGTTTCCATCGGCCCGAAGTATCAAATCAATTCGAATTATTCAATACAAGGTGTTTTACCAGCGGGACTAACTTTTGATTCGATGACCGGAGAAATCAAAGGAACGAGTACAACGGTAACGAGTCCAACTCCAATCACAGTCATTCGAAATAGCCCAGGTTATGCGGTAAAGACAATCTCTCTCCAAGTGGTTGACACAAGTCCCATTTTTGTATATGGACAATATGGATCTTATTCTTGTAGCTCTGCATATAACACAGGTTCCTGTGCGTCAAGCTCTCCTAATAACCAAAATCTAAGTTCTCCCTACGGAGTTGCTGCTGATACTACTGGCGGAGTTTATATTTCAGGAATCAACCGTCTCCAATATTATCCACCTAACTCAATGATATCAACTCGAGTGTATGGTCAATCGGGCTTCTATAATTGTGATTTAGCAAATGTGGACTCTGGTGGGACATGTTTTGGTACTACGGTGAGTGCAAATTCTTTAAATAATGTTCGTGGGATCGGAATCAGTCAATCTGGTGAATTGTACGCAGTTGATATGGGTAATAATCGAGTTTTGCATTTTCCTAATCAATCGAATGTTCCTTCTGTAGTCTATGGCCAATCCGGATTTTCCACTTCAGCAGCTGGAGCCGCGAGTGCGACTTCTTTAAGTACACCACTTGCCGTTGGGATCGATTCTGCCGGGGGTGTTTATGTTTCAGAATCTGCTTACCACCGTATCCTTTACTTTCCACCAGGTTCCACTACAGCGAGTCGTGTGTATGGCCAAACTGGTTTTTCTGGAAATACATCCGGTCTTTCTAATGAAAAAATGAGTAGTCCGAACGGAATGATCTTGGATAAAGATGGCGGCTTGTATGTTTCCGATAACGGAA
This sequence comes from Leptospira brenneri, assembly GCF_002812125.1. Taxonomy (NCBI): domain Bacteria; kingdom Pseudomonadati; phylum Spirochaetota; class Leptospiria; order Leptospirales; family Leptospiraceae; genus Leptospira; species Leptospira brenneri. The sequence continues at coordinate 445,461 of NZ_NPDQ01000001.1, read as the reverse complement.
ACAGTCGAGTCCTTTATTTTCCTCAAAATTCTACAACTGCAACTCGCGTATATGGACAACCTGACTTTAATACAAGTGGAGGTGGGGGTGGCCCTCTTGGGCTTTCTGGCCCAACGGGGATTGCACTTGATCAAAATGAAAATCTTTTTGTAGCTGATACAGGTAACAACCGTGTGGTGATGTATCCCAAAACCACTCAAAATGCAGGAATTGCGGCGGTTGCAGTATTAGGTCAGTTTGATGATCTTAATTGTACTTTGAACAATAATAATGGAAGCTGCTCTGGATCAGCACTTGGTCCTAAAAGTCTATATTCCCCTACTGGAATTTTTTTCAATCAATTCGGTCAACTTTACATCGCTGACCGAACCAATAATAGAGTGTTAGTTTACTAAAATTTAAATATAGTTTTTTACTTCACAGGTTCCGCAGATACTTCGACTTCCGGAAGAGAAGCTCTTAAGTATCCCGATTGTAAGACGGCAACTTGTCCTTGTTCGCTAGTGAGGTAGGTAACAAACGCATCAATTTTATCACCTTGGTCGGTTTTATAAATGATAAATAACTCACGTGCTAGTCTATATTTACGGTCATAAACATTTCTTACAGAAGGTGCCACATAAGGATCTTTATCCGTTCTTGCATAATCCAAAGCTTTGATTTTATCTTTGTTATCGACAAGAGCAGATCCCATACCCATATAACCAATGCTATTTGGATTTTCTTGAATGTATTTTGCCATTTCCGCATTGTCTTTTACAATTTTAGTATCTTTGGAAAAAACATTCGATTTATATTTGTTGAACTCATCTAAACCCAAATCTTTTCTTTTGAGAATATGATTTTGAAAGTAGTCTTGGGTTCCTGATTTATCATTACGAATCACGATAGAGATTGGTGCATCGATCCCACCCACTTCTTTCCAGTTTTTGATTTTTCCAGAAAAGATATCAGACGTTTGGATTAAGTTCAGTTTAGAAATTGTATTTTTCTGATTCACAACAAGAGCAACCCCATCGTAAGCCAATCTTACTTTTTCCAAGTTACCCGTTTTACGAAGGTCATCAAACTCTGCTTGGTTTAAGTCGCGAGAAGAAACTGCCATATCAATCTCACCCTTTCGTAATCTGTCAATTCCGGATTCCGATCCACCACCTTCTACTGTTACACGGGCATTGGAATTTACCTTTTCGTATTCGGCTCCTAAATAACGCATCATACTGTTCATGGTTTCGGAACCTGCCACTTTCAGGGTTTGTTTGTCCTTACAAGCGACAAAATTAATTGTAATCAAAATGTAAAAAAGCAGAGAAAGGTTTTTCATGGTAATTCAGGTAAAGCCAAAAATCCATCCTTCGTCAATCGTAAAAACCGCTAGTTTTTTCCAAATCCCCTATCAGTTTTTCAAAAAAATCCCCGATCTTTGTTTTGTGAAGACCCTCAGGCTTTTGATCTTATTCTGTTTTGTAACAATTCTACCTTTGTTTGGTTCAGCGCCCATCCCAACGGAGAAAACTACCTTCCAGTGGAAATGGAAAGAAAACCAGGTTTTAGAACTAAATGAATACCATGACGTATTCTTTCGGGTGGGAACAAAAACGGTAGAAAGAGAAGATAAAAACAGAGTGGTGATGAAACCAAAAAAATGTTCATCTGATTCTTGTTTGGTGAATGCTTTTTTTGATACTTATATTCGATACGGAAAAACATCTGGTCCATTTTGGAAGGACAAAGAATTTTTATCGGACTTTACCCTATTTCGCAATGGTCGCTATGAAGTTCCAAACGAATTCATAATGCCTAACCTTCGCAGTTTTCCCAGTTTTCCCGATACACCGGTTTCTGTTTCGGATGTTTGGAAATTACCCGCAGAAGAGTCTTTTGATTTTAGTGCAGAACGTATCCGAGTCAAAGTCCTTCCCGAATACACGTTTCAAGGGATCGCCCCATGGTCAGAAGGAAACTATAAAGGGAATTGTGAAAAAATAACATACACTTATCCTATCTTTTATAACAAACCAGAAGGGGAAAAGATGGTACCAAATGTACCATACAAAATTTTTGGTTTTGCTTCCGGAACCGTTTTCTTCAATGCGAATCGAGGTGTTCCTGAATTCAAAGAAGTTAAGTTATCATACACATTCATTTACCCGAATGGAACCGTCCAAGAAGCAAACTTTCATATCAAGGGAGTTTATTTTCTTCGCAACCAAGTGAATGCCAAAGACAAAGAGGCCATCAAAGAAGATATCTTGGAAGACTTAATTGTTGGATACACGGGGAATCCAAACCAAACCGGTGAATGGGCAAACGGAAAACCAACCGACCCAAAAACGACAAAACCAATCACTCTGCCAAACAAAAATCTAAATGGAGAAAACTTAGGACGGATCACCGATACAGGAGAAATTCCTAGCCCTGAAAAAACCACAGATCCAGATAAACTCCCCGTAACCGTACGAACTTCCGATGACGGAATTGTGTTTTCTTTGGATTCCATTCTTTTCGATTTTAATGACAGCAAACTCAAACCGGATGCAGAAACGGCAGTGGCAAAAATTGCAGATATTTTAAAAAAATATCCGGATAGGGAAATCCGTGTTTCCGGTCATACAGACAATATTGGAAAAAAAGAATACAACCAAAAACTTTCGGAAGAAAGAGCCAAGTCCGTATTACATTCGCTAGTTGATAATCACAAAATGGACGAAAAACATATTTCCTTTAAAGGTTATGCCGACGATATTCCAATTGTAGCAAACGATACGGAAGAAAATCGCCACAAAAACCGCCGGGTCGAAATTACTTTAGTTTTGGATTAACGACTAACCAATTTGTAAATCTAGTCCCACGGAATACGGAGGGACTATCGGTTCACTTTCTTTTTTTCCACGTTCCAAAAGAGTTTCCATTTCTAAACGCATGTCTGCGAGTAAGTTTTGAATGGCTTCTTTCTTTTTTGATTTATAGATCTGATAGTATGGTGCAATTGAAAATGCGGGTGCGGCAACCACATGGGCAACCATAGCTCTTGATTCTGTTTTTCCAAAGATATGTTTTTCAAAACTACAAATCCATTCCATCAAATGTTCCGCAGACGGCCATTGGATTAAATTTTTTGGTTGTGTGATGATAAAGGCATAAGCCGTATCCACTAACTGTTTGGCTCTACGTATATTTTGATCCGTTAAGGTTTTTGGTGTTGAAGAAAGGGGAGCACCGGCAGCCAAACTGTCCAAAGACATAAAAAGAAGTCGAATTTTTTGAATGGCATTGTCAGAATCATGGAACTTCACATTCAAAATGGAGGCTGCTAAATTCAGAGCAGTATGTCTTGCTCTGCCCAATCTGTAATCAAAATCTTTTCCTGCGGTTTCTGATTTAGGTATCCCTAATTCAAATTCGGTTTCTTCCAACATCACACGACCCACAGTTAAAAATCTACGTAGCAGTGTTCTTCCGCCAGGATAAAGTTTGAGTTTACGTTCGATCCTGGAAAGAGAAGATTCGATTTCGGCAAGGATTGAATCCCGAGATCCAGAAATTTTATATTTCACAAAACTTGGTTGGATCCATAATTCCGCATTTGGATCTTTTTCTAAAGCTGCTTCTAGTCCCCAAAAGGAAACTTGAGCCACACCAGGCATAAACGAAACCAAGTTATCATTTTCACCAGATACCATTCCTTCTGGATACATTACAAGTTTTCCGTCACTTGCAGCTAATATCTGTTTAGCGGTTTTGATGGCATTCCGATTGAGAGTTCCTGAAATTACGGAAAAAGCACCAACCCTTTTGATGAATTCTCCCACCAAACCAAAACCCCAATTAAAAATACTACGTGAGGCCATAAAATGAAATCTAGTTCCAATTTTACTGGCAACATAATAAGCAATGATGGGTTCAAGTTCGCTCGGTTGGTTGGATAAATACATTACCCTTTTGTTTTTGATTTCTCTTAAACGAAGTTCATCTTCTTTTGAAATTTCAACTCCATCAATATTAAAGAGGAGTTTAGAAAGAATGGGAAAACCTAAATCCAATCCCAAGGCAAAAGGAAATTCAAAACGAGGAGGAATAAACGAATCTTTCATACAATTGTCTAGTTAGATTAAGCGACACCCCTTTGCCAATACGAGCAATTATTCGTGAATGTATCCCCAAGTTTCTAATATTTTTTTTACTTCCTTACCCATCTCACGTTGCACTTCCGATTCTCTGGTTCCACTAAAGGCACCGTCATTATACACCCAAGGGAAAGGAGAAGTTGAAAATCCTTGCGGTTGCCTTTCGGAAACAATTAAATCTTCTAGATGGTTCATCGATCTTTGGTACTCTAACCCATACCTTCCAAAACGAACAGGAATCGTTTTTCCATTCCGAGAGAAACTAAAGTTTGCCCCCAGTTCTGGATTTACCGTTTTGAATACCAATTCCTCACCCTGGTTTGCCACTGAAACCGTTGATTCCTTTTGCAAAGAGATGGTTTTGGCAGAACCAGAATTCATCTGGACCGAATTGGAAACTTCCCAATCGTAAATCGATCCTTGGACATTTAAGGATAGGAAATCACGACAAAGGGACTCGGAACAAGGAGGAATCAAAATCCGCAAATGATTTCGTTTTAAAAAATTTTCCCGACGAAAGTCGGCCCTTGCGATCTGTAAAAGGTTTTCACCTTCTGCGAGAGGACTTAGATTATTTTTTTCTTCCGGGTCTTTTTTTAAGTCATACAATTCTTCAGCCATGGTATGAGGTTCTCCTGCGGAAGTTCGCCTAACTGTCGTAAACCCAGGATACCGGCGAATGTATTTGTAATTTTCTGTCCGAACCGATTCCGACATCCTTCCTTCGGTATAAATAAAATTTTCCTTGGGACAATCGCTTGTTATGCGAATACAAGAAGAATAATCGACACCTTTATAGGTAGATTCTTTAGGTAATAAATCTAAAAAACCAAGAATTGTGGGAGCCAAAGATAATAAAGAAGATTGGCCGGGAATTCGGATTTGCCCTCCGCTCGCTTTTTCAGCTTTTTCGGATTCCAAACCACCTAGAACTGACTTCGGAAGTTTGATAAAGTAAGGGACATTAATCTCCTCATCATAATGCGTTTCCCCATGACCAAACCTGGTTTGCATAATGAAATGATAACTATAATCGTGATGAGGACTAAAAAGTTCCCCATGGTCACCGGTCACAATGATCATGGTTTCGTCATAGGTTCCTTGTTTTTTGAGTGCCTCAACAAGTCTGCCTATCTCCCGATCGGTATAATGCATCTCTCCTAAATAACGCTGCACAGGAGATTCATACCGATAAAAAACATCCGTTGGAACCACGGAACGCACCACTGCCATATCCTCTGGTGGCGGTGAATAAGAAGCATGTGGGGTATTCAAATTGAAATGTAAAAAATATGGTTTCTCTTTATACTCCGCAACAAATTGGATGGCTTGGTTTGTGAGAACTTCCGTATCCACAATATCCATTCCCACTTGGAAAGAATTATGGAATCCTAAATCCAAACCCACAGTGGTATAATCCAAAAAGAAAACATTATTCATGATCGTTTGGGTAAAGTAACCGGCTTCGCGAAAGGTTTTGGCTAAATTGTCTCTATTTTTTCCATAATAAACTTTTCGTTGGTAAGGTTTTGTCGAAAACCAAGAATTCCCCAAACCGAGGTTAGATGAATATTCTGAATGAAAAAAAGACATCATCGAAGGTTTGGTCCAGTTTCCGTTGGCAAAAGGATTTTCGAAAAAAACCGATTCCATGGCTATTTTGTCCATTACTGGAGTTACGGAATAAGGATACCCATAAGATCCAAAAAAATCTTTCCTTGCCGAATCAATCACAATGAGAATCACCGATTTCGGTTTTCCAGATTCAGAATTCCCAGAAAAACCTTCGTTTTTTGGATATAACAAAGGTTCGCCGACAAAAAGATAACTGTCCACACTCTCCCAAACCAATCGAAGGGATCCCGATTCCCCAATCTCCAAAATATCTTTTTTAGGATTCCATCTTTCCTTTATAGATCCACTAAGATCCCATTCCTTTAAAACGGTTTCCCCTGAATAAATTTTAAACCGTCCAGAAACTTGGGATTGAAACTCCGTCCCACCTAACAATCCAATGAGGGAAGAAAATTCATACTGTCCTTTTAAAATTTTAAATTCATACTCCTGACCCGGTGGAAAAAAAAGAGAATCCAGTGAATGGTTTAAAAAGATCTCTTTATCTGTATTGAATGTAATTTGTGTATTTTCCCACTTGCGAGAAAGAGGGAGACGACTCTGGCGGCCGGGATTTTTTTTCCAATGATAGGGCAAGAGGTCTTCTGTGATTGCCATTTTTGCTTTGGCATTTCGTAGTTCCAAAACCAAATCCACGGGGAAACGTCTTTCCGATTTGTTCAAACAGCTAAAGAGACAAAAACAGATCGAAAGGGCGAAAGGAAGAATCGCTCGCATATGGAACCAGTTTGGGAAACTGGTTTCCGACGAATAGGAAAAGTTCTTTCTTTTTAGGTTTCCATCGTGCACCTTTGACATCTATGAGTCATTGGGAACAAGCTTACTCCCGCGAGGAGTCTACCTTTCAAAATAAAGATGGCGGATCGATTTATTACCAAGTCTATCGTCCAAAGTCCGGAGTCAAACGTGTCCTCGTTGTCCATCATGGGATCGGAGAACACGGTGGCCGTTACAATTTTTTATTGGAAGCCATGGCAGAACGCAATTACGCCATTTACCTCATCGATGCGAGAGGTCATGGTAAATCCGATGGTAGGCGTGGTGTCATCAATCATTTCTCTGATTTTTTTGCTGATCTCAAAGAACTCATCGACATCGCCAAACGTAACGAAGGTGTTAGTAAGGTAACCTTACTTGGTCACTCCATGGGGGCTGCTGTCACTTTCCTTTATACGGCAACTGACAATTACCAAAATGATTTAGATGCCTACATTTGTAGTGCCCTTCCCATCAAAGTCAAAACAGACATCGTGATGGACATTAAAAAAAGTGCCGGTGGGTTTTTAGCAAAACTGGTTCCCACTCTGACAGTTCCCACAGGTCTCGATGTCAATATGATTTCCCGAGACAAGTCAGTCGTGGAGGCTTACATAAAAGATCCATTAGTACATGGAAACGTAGGTGCTTACTTGGGAGATTATTTACTCAACTGTTATACTTTCGCATTAGAATCGGCTACAAAAATTACTGTGCCTATTTATATGTTCCACGGTAAGGAAGACCAAATTGCCCTTGTCGACGGAACATTGGAAGCCTTTGAAAAACTAGGCTCTAAAGACAAAACCTTGAAAATTTTTGACGGATTGTACCACGAGACCATGAACGAACTTCCTAAAGACAGAGCCATCGTCTTAGGAGAGTTAGTTTCTTGGATCGATAAACACTAAGGAGATAAATGCCAATGGCAGTAACCAAAGATATAGTTGGAAAAAAACTAGATCGTTTTGATTTCACAGTGGAACGAGGAAAGATCAAAGAATTCTGCCTCGCCATCAATGAAAAAAACCCAATCTATTTTGACGTAGAAGAAGCAAAAAAAGCTGGATACTCTGATGTTCCTGCTCCCCCTACTTTCCCTACAGTCATTATGTTCTGGGGATACCCTAAGATTTGGAATGATATGGCCGAACTCGGTATCGACCTTTCCAAAATCCTTCACTTAAAAGAAGAGTATACGTATCACAAAATTCTGTATCCGGGCAAAGTGTACGCACAGTCCGAAATTTCCGATGTAAAAGTGGGAAGAGCAGAGATCGTAACTTTCAAAACAACCATCTATGATGAAAAAAATGATCCTATCCTCTCTGCTGAGATGGCGATCTTCATTCGTAAGGATTAATACAGGAGGCTAACAATGGCAAAAATCGAATTTGATAAAGTAGAAGTTGGTCAGACACTTCCTCCACTAGACGTCCCAGTCATCGAACATGCGAATTTAGTTCGTTATGCGGGTGCCTCTGGAGATTTTAACCCGATCCACAACGATCCTGATTTCGCAAGAAAAGCAGGTCTTGATGGAACCATCTCTCACGGTATGTATGTGATGGCACAAGTGGGAAGACTTTGTACTTCTTGGGCGGAACAAAAAGACATCGCGTACTTTGGTGTGACTTTCAAAGCCATGACCAAACTCGGCGAAAAACTCACTGTTGTGGGAACCATCAAAAAGAAATTTGAAAAAGATGGTAAAAAAACAGTTACTGTGCTTGTAGAAGCGAAAAACGAAGCTGGCGAAGTGAAAGCTGGTGGAGATTTAGTTGTCAACGCAGTATAAGTGAAAAGCTTTTATATCTTTATGATTTTCTAATACAAGATCATAAAAGAATCAAACTTTTAGAGAGCATCGGAGGAAACTTCGGTGCTTTTTTATTGTAACCGCCTATTTGTTTTTTTGTTTGGGCGCACGAGCGGGCTCTTCGGGGTGTGCGTTCGCTCCCGTCCTCGTGGCATTCTCCCACTCAGACCAAGCCCTTCGATCCCTTGCGCGAGGGAGATTGATAGATAGAAAATTGACCTAGGAATCAAAATACTCTTTCGGACAAAAGGATAAGTTTCCTCTGTACTGGATTGGTTGCATTTGATTACAATTCAAAAAACCATAACAATAATTTATTTACAAACCTATAATAAACGATTTCATTCTGGGCCAAGAGAACAAACCCAATGCAAACCATCGAACAAATCAAAACTCAAATTCAATCTTTACTGGTCAATCATCCACATATCAATATTGACATACTGATAGCCTACCATCCAGGTTTTCTTTGTTTGCCTGAAATTTTAGAAGATGGGGAAAAGATCCAAGGCTATTGTATGGGACTTTTGGAAGGCAAAAACAAAAAACTGGGTGCAGGTAAATGGCTTGTGATTCAAACGGGCAATGGATTTCATTTTGTTCGAAAACTTTTATTCAAATCTGGTTTTGATTCCATTTCCTTAGAGCGGACAAAGGTAAAAAAGATAACCACAAAGATGGGTTGGTTTTTTGGAAAGATCCAATGGGAAACAGAAGAGGATACAATTGAGATGTTACAGATTGGAAAGAAGGATTATGAGTTTTTTGTGAAAGGGTTGTGAAGGGGGATCATGTTTTCATAAACCGACAGATGTGATCTGGGTGGATGTATAATCTTCCTAATCCTCTCCTACTCCAATTCCTCAAAAGGAATGTCTAAAACTTCAAATCCGGAACAACCCACAAAGTCATAATGCCACCACTCTGTTTTGTTCACGCGAAACCCATGTTCACTGAGCACACGAATGAGAGTGGTTCGGTTTTTTAAAATTTCGGGATCTGCAACGGGGGCCTCTGCCCACGCCTCTTTTCGAAAGGAATCATATTCTGTGGGCATAGAAAGTTCTTTTTTGGTTTTTGAATCCACAAGAGTCAAATCAATCGCACAACCTTTGTTATGCCTAGAACCCGTTTTTGGGGATGCTACATATCTTGTATCTCCAACGATTTCAAAAAATTTGACAGTTGCTGCATAGGGCCTATAAGCATCATAAATTTTGATAGAATATCCAAGTTGCAAAAAATCTTTTTGTGCAAATCCTAAAGCCTCGGCCACAGGTTTTCTCGCAAATGCTTTTGCCTCTTTGTAAATCACCTGTTTGGTAAAGTTATTCGCAGTAGCATATTTGATATCCAAAACTAAACTCGGAATTTTCTTTTCTAAGTTAATGAGTTCCTTGTTTTGATTTTTTTGAACCGATAGTTGGTAAGTCGGACGATCCAAGACACTTGGTTTGTTTTCCGTGGATTCGGAAACTAGAGATAAAAAAGGAATTCCCAAACAAACTGCGATTATAATTAGTTTCATATCGTTTTTACCAATCCTATAACCATTTTTTCAAGTTCGCATAACATTTGTATGTGATCTATGTTAAATTAGAATCACGAGAACCAGAACCTTGTCTTCCCTCTTCCAAAAGTGGCTCGTACATCATCCAAGCGACGTTTTCTGTTACTAGTTCATCATCCAAAATTTCTTTTGTACTTTTCGAAATCTTTTTCTTTCGGATGGCATTCCTTCTGGTATATCCCCCCCAAGGTTCCGCATGAAATCCATGATAGGATTCATAAACTTGATAGGAAAAAGGAATTTCCACATCGGAATACCATTCTCCTTTTAAGAAATCATCCTCAATCCAGAGATGCAATACAAATGTCTGTTTGGTTGTATTTTTGATCTGTAAATCAATATAATTATAAGACAAAGTGGCACCAGACCCAAAAGGTAATGTCCTTTCGGAATCAGGAAAGATATCAAAGCTATGGCGCCATCGTTCTTTGATTGTTAACGGAGTATGTAAACTCATCCAATAGATAAGATTTGCCATTTGACAAAGGCCACCACCGGTGCGTTCGATAAAACTCCCGTTTCGTAATTGCATCCCGGGCAAATACCCTTTTCGTTTTGTTGGTTTTCCAACAAGATACCAAAAGGAAAACACTTCTCCAGGATTTAAAACTAAACCATCTAACTTTAGAATGGCGATACTTAAATTAACCCTTTTGTTTTCTTGAAGATACATGGGTACATCTTTCAGTTTGCGATAAATGGGTGAGGAATGTTTGAAAACAGAAATAGGAAAGAGATGAGATAACTCATTGAAAGATATTTTTGTGCTCGCAAAGGATTTTCTTTCGAGAAACCAAACCAAATACCGTTTCCATTGAAAATAGATTTTACCGAGAAACAAACGAAGGTTTCCACGATTGACCCTTTGATGCATACCGGGAATGGATTTTTTTTTGAAACTAAATCCCATACGATTGTTTTCTCTTTAAAAAACTAGGTCGTTTTCGATATGGATTCTTCCAAGACTTTGCCACCGAAAGAAGTTTCGAGTTACGTTTCTCTAACCACAAACGGTAACGTTTCCAATCCTCTTCCAATACCATTTGGTATTCTCCCAAAGGCTCAATCAAAGTAAAAATCGGAGTGTTCGGATCTTCTTTACTGGCACGAAGGTTTTCAAAACGAATTCCATACACAAGTCGGTAGATCTTTGTACCAGAAGGAAGTTCCGAGATTGCCTTTTCATCTGGCTCCCAGGATAAACAATCTTTTCGAAATTGAAAATGATAAAATTCACAAAACCCGTGATGAGCCACAAGCAAACCATTATTAGAAAAAGTGGCAGCCTTTTCTCCTGGATCCCACATTTGTTCATAGGGATAACGAAATAAATTCGGGGAATTGAAAACGGTATAGGCCCATAAAATAAAACTGACGCCCGTAATGAGGTATTGTTTCCAATTTATGATCGTAAAAATTTGAGAGAGAAGGATGAGGGAAAGAAGGATGCGGTATTGGATGTCGGCAAAATGAAACAAAGGTAAAACGAGTAAAAATCCCATAAACGCAATTGTCCTTCTAAAGAGGAGAACCGTATGAGAAACATTCTTTTCAAACACCATAAAGAACCAATCCCATAAAAATCCGACACCAGCGATTCCAAAGGCAAGTAAGATAGGAAATCCATGTGTTTCAAATGTAATTCGCTCTCCGAGTTCTTTGGGAAGTATCAAAGGAAGGAAAGCCACAAAAAGGAAAAGTATGAGATCAAATTTTCTTGGTATCTTGTATAAAACAAAAAGTCCAAGTCCTAAAATTCCGACCATTGAGTGAAACCATAAGGCAAAAACAAAACTGATTCCTAGATAGATCCATTTCCACCGAAGATTTGTGGAAAAATAAAATCCAATCGACAAAATCAGAAATCCCAATGCCCAACTTTGTTTTGGATATAAAAAACTCAAAACAAAGAAGATCACACTAGGAAGTCCAAAGGAATTCAAAACCAATTTTCTTGCGATTATGATAGATAGAAACAACCAAACGGAAGTTAAAATTTGGAAAGCAAATAGGGACTCGTCACTCGTTCCGAAGAATCGAAACAAAAATGCTACAATATGAAAAACGGGAGAATGGTCTGGTGAATGCAATTTCCCCGTTTCAATCAGGGAAACTGCCTGGACACCATACCAATAGATATCCTTACCGAACAAAATATTTATTTAGCGATTTGGACTTTTTTACCAATCATCTGCAATGTATTGCCTGACTTTTTAACGGTAAGTGTATCACCAAAAATAAGAGTGGATACTGCACTGGTAGTTTCGGCATAAGGGCTATTCGAATCTAAACTTTGTGTTACAACTTTGTGGTCTCGGCCAAAAATTTTAATTTTGGCTTCTGTAGGAGATGCTTCTAACAAAACCCAATTTCCATCTAACACTCGTTTTTCAGATTCATCATCTTTCCAAATGACAAAGGAACCATTGGAGCGAAATACATAATCCAATCGGAAACTACCATCCGAAACATCTCTGAATACAGCTTTGTTGACTACTCCAGAAAGAATGGTATTTTTTGTTTTAGAAAGAACGGAACTTTTGAATTCATCCGCATCTTTATCTAGGACTGTGTATCTTTTACCTTTTTCCCCAAGTAAAATGATTTCAGCAATGACTGTATCTGTCCAAGTTTTTCCTGGCCGAACTTTTTGAATGGTGAATGTGAATTTTTTTCCTGAAAGTGTTTTTGGAAAAAATATCCTTTGTCCTCCTTGTCTGTCTTCAATTTTGATCGGAAAAGATTCAGAACCATCGGACACAAGTAACTCGGTGACAGAACCATTTTTATAAAATAAAGCATCTAATCTTTGATATCCGTTAAAAATTTCAAACCCAGATAAATCGATATTATCTTCTAATTCGATTTGAAAAGACTCACCTTCCCCATTGGCTTTGGCACCTTCCACCCAAGCAAAATCAATACTTCCATCAAACAAACTATAAGCGGGATAATTAGGGAGTGTACTACTCGCAGTGACTTGGCCAACAATTGGTTCAGGATAGGCGACATCCAATTTTTTGCCATTTTGATAAAATGAAACCGTTTGAATTCCATTCCCTGATTCTGGTAATAAATAAATTACATGAACTCCATTGGATCTTATTTTTTGCGGTGTTTCCTTAGCGCAGTTAAAATTAGTCGCATAACTTCCATCTTTATAAAATGCTACATATCCTTTTTTCTCTTGGCACTCAATAGAAATTTCATTAAAAAAGGCTCGTCCGTCTGTTTTCCCCGGTTGGTTCCACTTAACACCATTAGAGAAAAAAATGGTAATCCCATCCAAATTAGTCTCCGGTTTCCAATATTTGCCCGGTTTGAATACATTGATGGGGCTTGTGCCATCAGCAGAAGATGCTGCTTGGATTCGTTCAATGACGATAGAGTTTTCGATCGGACTATTTTTACAAAATAGAACGACAAAAGCCAAAAGAGTTAGGATCATTTTTTTCAAGAGATTTTACCTCGACAGTTACAAAGAATCCGAACCTCTTTTGACTTAGACAAGTAAAAAATTGACCTGTCCTAAATCATAGGTCCAAATACTTTTATTAAATCTTTTCTTCACATAGCATCAAAAATACGATGATGAACACTTTATTGTGTTTTCGAACTAACTTTTAAAACAAATCAATGGTTTCGAATCCTTGCAGTAACTGGACTTGGATCTTTTCTTCCGAAGTCCGTTTCAAAATAAATTTCAGGTTACCGTCAAAATCATCTCCTAGTTTGAGATTTGGTTCTAAAGGTACGGAGAGTGGTTTGAAAAAATTATCCCAGTGGATGGGGATAAGAAGTTTTGGTTTTAATGTTTGTATGGTTTCTTTATAGAATTGTTCCTGAAACAAAATTGGTTGTAAGGAAAGTTGAGCAATCCCTAAAAATAAAACATCTGCGTGTATCTTATCAAACGCTCCTTCGACAAAATTTGTACTACTTTTGATTAAGATTTTATTTTTTCCATGTTGGATGAGAAAATCAAAAGTCCCACCTTCAATATAATCTGTTGCTTTGACCGGTCCAGCCAGTGGGGAATCTATATTGGGATGATTGGGATCGGTAGCATTTGTTTTTCCCAAAATTCGAAAAGGAGGTGTGTGTTTGGATTCCAAAACAGTAATCGTAAATTTTCCGATGACAATAGGCGTTCCCGGTTGGAATAAAACCATTTGTTCGTTAGATAAACCTGCTCCAAGCCCCACGTTTAGAGTCGATGAAGATCCATAGAGTTTCGCCTTTGTTTGTTTAGCGACAAAGGGAGAATCCATTACATGATCGTAATGAGAATGACAGACAAAAATTGCTTTCAGGTGATCAATTTTTGCTTTTTCGATCACAGATTGAATGGTGACAGGATCGGATTCTATTTTGGAAAATGCTGTTTTCCATAAGGATGGTCTGGTAAAAAAACCATCCGTTAGAATTTGAGTTTCTCCATCATCTAACAAAATTGATGCGGTTCCTAAAAAAGTGGCTCTTACCTTTCCTTTGGGAATTGGAATCAGCCCAGTTTCATGGGGAAAATAAGAATCATAAAGATGTAAATCTCCCGAAGATCGAAAGGCACAACTAGAAGAAAAAAGAAAAATCAATAGATACATAATGAACTGATAAAATTTCTGTTTCGTTTGGATGGTGTTCAGAGTTGGCATAACAAACAAAAATGATAGGAAGATTTTTTTATGGCAAACCCTTTCCGTTCCTGGTTTTAATTTCAATCCTCTTTGCGAGAGGGATTTGGAGGGCTTGGTCTCCGAAAGACGCTGGAAGCGGCATCGGAGACGGGAGCGAACGCGGACCCCGGAAAAGCCCGGGCCCTTGGGCCTCGCCCAAAAAAAGAACAACATAGAATTTTTGTATTAGTAGAAATGATTGGAGATTTGTTTTATGTTTTGCCAGAATCGAAGGGATTTGTATGCTCCAGAGGATGGAATTTAGTCTAAGGATCAATATGAAATCTATCAATTCAGAATTACCCGTTGTTGTAACAGGGGGATCAGGATACATTGCGTCCTGGATCGTTAAATACTTGTTAGAAGAAGGAAAGTCGGTAAGAGCCACCGTTCGCAGTTTAAAGGACAACAAAAAGATTGCACATCTGTTGGAATTAAAGGATCAGTTTAAAGATAAACTTACGTTATTAGAAGCTGATCTTTTGCAAGATGGGAGTTTTGATCAAACAATCGAAGGAACTGAACTTGTAATCCATACAGCATCTCCGTTTTTTGTAGCAGGGATTAAAAATGCACAGAAACAACTCGTTGACCCCGCATTACAAGGAACGAGGAACGTTCTGGAGTCTTGTAACCGTGTTTCTTCTGTAAAACGAGTTGTTTTAACATCAAGTGTGGCAGCCATTCACAGTGATAATATTGATTCATTACAAGTTCCCAACAATACCTTCACCGAAGAACACTGGAATACAACAAGCAATCTCACTCACCAACCTTATGCTTACTCCAAAACATTGGCAGAAAAAGAAGCTTGGGAAATTCAAAAAAAGCAAACACGTTGGGATTTAGTTGTGATCAATCCTTCTTTTGTGATGGGTCCTTCACTTTCGAAACGACTCGACGGAACTAGTGTTGAGTTTATGAAAAATATGCTTACGGGGGTTTTTCGTACAGGTGTTCCCGATACAAAAATGGGATTTGTTGATGTAAGGGATGTGGCAAGAGCTCACATTCTTGCAGGGTTCACACCGAATGCCAAAGGAAGACATATTACTTCTGCCGAAGTAATACCAATGTTAGGCGTCGCAAAGATCGTAAAAGAAAATTTTGGAAAAAAATATTCTGTTCCTACTGGAAATCTACCAAAAGCACTTGTGTATGTGATTGGGCCGTTCTTTGGATTGTCTTGGAGTTATACAAAAAATAACATTGGGCAACCATTGAACTTGAACAATGAGTATAGCAAATCTGATTTAGGATTAACCTATCGATCGTTAAACGAAACTTTCGTAGATCATGTGAACCAAATGCAAACTTCAGGACTCATATAATCCGATTGCAAAAACCTGCCCTTTGCCCAGGGGAACTGTGAAGTTTTCTTTAAAATTTTTATCGAGATTCGGTTCCCAGGAGACAAGTGTGAAATTTTATGGTAGGAGTTGGGCCGGGAATGAACTCCCACAAGCCCGCCTCCACCACCCATTCAGGGTGGGGGCCGAGACCGAGTGCAAGAGACATAATATGCAATCCGCGCTAACCAATCCGTTCCTTCAAGTTGATTACTTACAAACGGGAACTGCAAAACAAAAGGAATTAGCGGACGATTTAGAAAATTGGAAAATTCTAAAGAGTTTAAATGGATTTAAACCTGTGATTGCAGGAACAATTCCATTGGATATCGATACAGAAACTAGCGATGTTGATATTTTAGTAAAATTTAATATCCCCGCTCATTTACAAAAAATTTGTTATGCAAAGTTTCGGAACCTACCTGAATATTCTTTTGTTGAGAAAACGGTAGATCTTCGTGTAACTTTAATTTGCCGATTTAAAACTAAAAAATTTCAATATGAGATTTTTGGACAATCCTTAGAACCAACAGAACAATATGGTTGGATCCACATGATGGTAGAAAACCGATTGTTAACATTAGCAAATCCAACATTTCGCGAAAGGATTCGAAACCTCAAACAGGAGGGTATCAAAACAGAACCTGCATTTTGTAAATTATTGGACTTAAAAGGAGATCCGTACAAAATTTTAGTTCAATGGAATCAAAAATCCGATGAACAACTAAAGGATTTACTTTCCAAAAACGGTTTTTAAACCAATCCAAATTGACGAAAGGTTAAATTAATCCTTGGTCGTTTGACTTTCATAGCCTTGGGAAGGGAATGCAACCAATGCCTTTGGATCACATCTTTCATTAGTAACAAACTTCCGTGTTCTAATTGTAACTCAACCTGCTCTCCTGTTTTTTTATGTTTATAACGAAAGAATCGTTCTGCACCAAAACTCAGAGAAGCAATGGTTGAATTGGGACGTAAGGAGGTTTCGTCATCACTATGCCAAGCCATCCCTTCACTTCCATCATGGTATAAATTTAAGAGACAGGAATTGAATTTTTCTTTCGATGTCTGCTCCACTTTTGTTTTTAATTCCAAAAGTAACGAGGACCAAGGTAGGGCTGTTTTTGTGGTTCCCGAATACCGGTAGGAAAATCCTTTTTCCGCATACCAGGCGACACTTCTTTTGGTTGTGATGTGTTTTCCATAGAGGATGGCTTCATCGGACTTCCATTCTATCTCATCCATCAAAACAGTAAAAAACCTATCTGCTTCCTTGGCGGGGAGAAATTGGGGAATATACAACAAAACCCCGTCATAAGGTAAAAGGTTTTCTGATTCAGACCTTGGGAATAAGTGCATGGATTTCGAGATAAGTCGCCTGAAAAAAGTAAGTCACTGTAATTTTCCACCCACTCACCAAAGAAATCCAATGAAATTCCACACAGACTGACGTAACAGTCTAAAATTTTAGTTGGTTTCCCTTCCAGACCAGAGAATCTATACGATAGTATGACCCCAACTCGCACGATTCAATCTTTCATCGACGCTAAAAAGGAAAACCGTTCTCCTTCGGAAGAAGTTTGGAACTCTTTGAAAGGCTACCGGAAGTGGAACGAACCAGAACTCATCGGTCTGAGAAATGCATCCGGTTATTATCCAGATATTTATTTCGAAATCGGAATGGATGAAACCATTGCCAAACTACTTGCAAAATTTAAAGAGAAAGTGGTTCCCCATAAATTTTAATGAATCCCATTACCCCTAAAGTTTTATACCAAGAAGCAAATCCTTACGGTTCTTTTACTGCATTTTTAGAAGATGATGGAAGAACCATTTACCTTTACTTACAATCACATAACAACCCTGAGTGGCCCATGAAAACACTTTGGGTAAGAAACTTGATCGATGCTCCCGATGCACGAGTGGATGAAGATTTTGATGCAGGATTTGCACCGGTTCTTACCAAATCAGAAATTACAGATACAAAAGCACAAAGTTCACTCACAGAAGACCAAATTCATTTTATTTGGTCTGAAGAAGGTGATGGAGTGGCATTGTTTGTTGATGAAGAGTTGCAAGCCTATCTTCCTTCTTGGTCTGGGATCAAAGGGATCCACGGATATGCAAAGTTTGCAAAAGAAGAAGCTCCCACAGCTTCTCCCCTTGGTGATCCAGAAAATGGAGTGATTGCCGAACGAGTGAAAGCCAATCGTAAATTTTGGGAATCTGTTGCCGAAAAAGATCATTGGAAGAAAGCACAGAAACTTCGATTGGATTTTTTAGAATCAAAACTTGGGAAACATGAGAAGTATTGGTCTGCTGATGGAGGGAAGTATCCTTCCCTTGGAATTGCCTCTTTTTTACCCAAAGAATTTCCTGGGATTAAAATCTTTTCCACCATTGGGATGAGTGTTCAAAACCAACCTTCGATTGAACTCTATCACAAAGAATACGAAAACTTTTCTCGCATTGAACTTGTTTTTGCCATCCAACTTTTAAAAGATGCAGAAGATAAATCAGAAACTTGGATCCAACATGTTCTCGGTGAGATGGTAAAATTTCCTTGGAATACAGGAATTTGGTTTGGTCATTCTCATACGATTCAAAATCCAAGAAAAGATCCTGACCAACTCTATCTAGACTTCAACTGGTTCGTTCTACGCAACGTTACAGAGGAATTAGAACAAGGTTCTAGTGAATCTTTACCACAACTCTCTGGCCTCATCACAGAGAATGGAAAACGAGCCAATTTTCTATTATTAACTCCTATCGCAACTGAAGAAAGAATTTGTTTTATGCGAGAAGGTTCTGCAAAATTTTGGGAAACTTGGAAGAAAGAAGGATATAGTTTTTCTCACGACAGCGAACGAAGGATGTTAGAATTCTAATTTTCTAAGTTTTAATTTTAAAAAAATCCGATTCAAACTCTAAAATCTGTCCGTTACTCTAAGTGATATGGCAGAGACGTATACAAAGTACTTCAATTTAGAGTTTGAACCCTTTTCTTTAGAACGAATCCTTGAAGAAAGACAAGATTCTTCCGGTTTTTTCCTCTCTACCGTATTTCAGAAGCGGTTTTCAGAAGAAGTGAACCTCAAACGCCACGAAGATCAAAAACTTTGGATCCAAACAAAGAATTTACGCTACGTTGTTTTAGATGGGATTCAGAAAATTTCTGATGAGAACGGGCGATTGGAACCAACCAATATCCTCTACCTACTTGTATTTTTTGATTTTAATTCCATCACAGAGTATGGTTTCGAAGAAGTCTGCAATGTGCTGATGAAACGTTATGATCTCCCTTCTCTTATCCTCAAGATGCCCGATACAGACCATTTAGAAATTTGGGGTAAGGATCATACTCGTAAAAGTTATAAAAATGTGATCCATCCGAACATCGAATCGCTCATGAAAGCACTCTTTGATTCGATCAATAAGAAGGATCATTTCCAATTTATTGGTATGGAAAGAGCCAATTCAGATAAAAAATCAGGATTTTTGATGAGTAGAAGGGGTTTTACAAGGGCAATTGCCTAATTTTGATCGAACAAAACCCTCTATAAATGAAAAAACCCGCAGGTTTTGCGGGTTCACACAATCTTACTTCGAGAGTTTCGAAGGAAGAATCGAATCTAAGTTATTTCTTAGATTTTTTCTTTGCAGCTTTTTTCTTCGCTGCTTTCTTTTTTGCGGCTTTCTTTTTAGCAACCATTGTGATCGTCCTTATCTTTTGATTTCAAAACACGGCTGTCCTTGGCAAACAGAGAGTGAATTGATACGACATAATTAAATCATATCAATTTTAATGTAAAGAAATTTTATTTTTTGCATGAATTTTTATTCAAATTAAAAAACAGACTAATACACATTCTACGGAACTGTGATGACGATCTTACCAATTGTTTGTCCCGATTGAAATGTACGGAGTGCATCATGCATCGAATCAAACGTAAACTCATGCCCAATCGTTTGTTTTGGTAGTGATAAGATCATTAAATCGGAAAAATGTTTTCTTAATTCATCAATTTCATTCCACAACCATATTAAATTGAATCCCATCACCGATTTATTGTCTGAAATCATCGATAATGGATCAATTTTTGGTCTTCTGAGGTAAGAATACGCGATAGAAAACCAATTTCGGAATGAATGTGATGGTGTGAAGTTCGCACTACCATAGGTAACAAGCCTTCCCATAGGTGCTAAGAGATCATAACTGTCGTAAAAATAACGACCACCTAAACATTCTAAAACTATTTTTAAGGGATGTCCTGATAAAATTTTCCTCATCTCTTGTTTAAACTTAGGAGATCTAATGAGAAAATAATCATAACCAACCTCTTTTAAGATAGAAAACTTAACGGAATCACCTACAAGACCGATGATGATTGCTTTTTTTTTCTTTGCGATATGACCTGCCATGATTCCCACTCCACCGGCAGCACTATGAATCAGAACATGATCTCCTTCTTTCACTTGTCCAAGTGGAACAAGAGCATAGTATGCAGTGAGTGCTTGCACAACAAAAGCAGCACCATCTTGCATGGACCAACCCTTCGGAAGTGGAAACACAGTTTTTTCCGAGATGTTAAGATGAGTTGCGTATGCCCCGAACCGAGTCACACCAAACACTGAGTCGCCGACTTGAAAATCCTTAACTTTTTGGCCTATTTTTACGATTTTTCCCGCAAATTCCAGACCAGGAATGAAACTTTCCTTAGGAGTTGCGGAATACAAACCATAAATCGAAAATATATCAGCAAAGTTAAGACCAATGGCTTTCACTTCAATGGTCACTTCATCACCCTCTGGTTCAGATAATGGTTCTGATTTTCTTTGCAGTTGATCGATAGATCCCGTTTTTTCGATGCGATAGACTTCTCTTAACATAATATCTTAAAAAAAATTCTATTCCATAACGATGAAACCATTTTTCCATGGTTCCAGAGTCTGAACGAGAGAGTGCCGTGGAACTAAAACAAACACCTTTACATACAATCCATAAAGAAATGGGAGCCAAGATGGTTCCTTTCGGCGGATGGGACATGCCCGTACAATATACGGGAATCATCCAAGAACATTTAGCTACAAGAGCCACAGCTGGACTCTTTGATGTTTCTCATATGGGTGAAATCTTTGTCACAGGAAAAGAAGAAGATGTTCTTTCGTTTTTAGAATCAGTGACATGTAATACCATTACTGGTATGAAACCGGGCCAAGTGCAGTACAATGCAGTGGTGAACGAGGCCGGTGGACTAGTCGATGACATCACTGTTTATAAATTTAATGATTCGAAGTATATGATTTGTTCCAATGCATCCAATTACCCTGCTGTTGCGAAACATTTAGAAACATATAAAAAAGGGAACGTAACTGTCGTTGATGATAGTAAAAACTGGCACCAAATTGCATTACAAGGCCCCAAAGCAGACGAAATCTTTGCAAAATACCTTGGGAAAGATCTAAGTTCTATCCTTTATTATCATTTTGAAGAAATGAATTGGAAAGGAGAAACCATCATCGTGTCTCGTACTGGTTATACGGGAGAGGATGGATTTGAAATTTATACTTCCAATACACTCGGACTCACTCTTTGGAAAGATTTATTAGAAATCGGAAAGGATTTTGGTCTGGTTCCCGTAGGCCTTGGAGCCCGTGACACACTCCGGCTCGAGGCAAAATACCCTCTTTACGGCCATGAACTGAATGCAGAATGGACACCTGTAGAATCGGGAATCAATTTTATCGTCAAAGAAAAACCTTCACCTTATTTGGGTTACTCGCGAATCATTGCGGACAAAAAGAATGGTTCGAAACGTAAAATTGTAGGAATCCGCCTTATGGAACCGGGTGTTTTGCGAGAAAATTTCCCAATTTTTTCTAGCGATGGGAAAGAAATTGGCAAATCCACCTCAGGAACCCACTCCCCCAGTCGCAAAGAATCCCTGGGACTTGCCATTCTCGACACCGATTTCACCAAAAACCAAACGGAAGTATTTGTGGAGATTCGTGGGCAGAAGAAATTGGCAAAAGTAGAGACTGGAGCCTTCGTAAAGGGCAGTGTCCGAAACAATCGTTAAACCGAGAGTAGAATCGAAGAGGAAAAATCATGGCAGATACACAAGCAAAAGAAGGATATTATTATACCGAAAAACATGAATGGGTCAAAGTAGAAGGTGATGTGGCTCTCATTGGAATCACTGACTTTGCACAAAATGCACTTGGTGATATCGTTTTCATCGACTTACCAAAACCAGGAAAACAAATCAAAGCCAAAGACAGTCTGGGAACCATTGAATCAGTAAAAGCGGCAGAAGATTTATATTCTCCCATTTCTGGCGAAGTAGTAGAAACAAATGCAAACCTTGGTTCTAATCCCGGAGCAGTGAATGCAGAACCGTTTGATACTTGGATGGTAAAATTAAAAAACATCCAAACTTCCGAACTCGGAAGCCTACTGTCAGCAGCACAATATAAAGAATACGTATCTAAATTAGATTAATAGGAGTTTTTCTAAAGTGAGTTCTGTAAAACCTACATCACCTCTCCATTCCCCTTACGAAGAAACATTAGAACCAAGTGATACCTTCCTCCGTCGCCATGTCGGTGTGACAGATGAAACAGTTTCTTCGATGCTTAGCACAATTGGCTATAAGGAATTGGATGATCTGATTAATGATGCAGTTCCGGAAAACATTCGTTTAAGAAAGGAACTCAATTTACCAAGTCCCGTTGGTGAATTTGTTTTACAGAAAGAACTAAAGAAAATAGTTTCTAAAAATAAAATCTACAGGTCGTACTTAGGTTTAGGTTATTACTCTTGTATCACTCCCGCTGTGATCCAAAGAAATATTTTAGAAAATCCAGGTTGGTACACTGCTTACACTCCATACCAAGCAGAAATTGCACAAGGCCGAATGGAAGCTCTCATCAACTTCCAAACCATGATCACTGATCTCACTGGGATGGAGATTGCCAACGCTTCTCTACTTGATGAAGGAACAGCAGCCGCGGAAGCGATGAATATGCTTTTCTCTTTAAAAGAGGATACACAAGGAAAATCATTTTTCGTATCTCAATCGGTGCATCCACAAACTTTAGATGTGATCCGCACTCGTGCGATTCCACTTGGGATCAACATTGTTGTTGGATCTTTTAAAAAGATGGTTCCTTCTAATGATTTTTTTGGAGCCATTGTCCAATACCCGTCTACTGATGGAACCATTTACGACTTCAGTGAATTTATTGAAAGTTTGCACAAGGTGGGCGCGAAAACTGTTGTCGCTGCTGATCTTTTAGCACTTACCATTTTGAAAGCTCCTGGTGAAATGAATGCAGATGTTGTTGTAGGAAGTACACAACGATTTGGATTGCCACTCGGATTTGGTGGGCCCCATGCAGGATACTTTGCCACCAAAGAAGAATACAAACGAAATATGCCTGGTCGTCTCATTGGAGTTTCAAAAGACTCTCAAGGAAAACCTGGTTACCGCCTAAGCCTCCAAACACGAGAACAACACATCCGTCGAGACAAAGCGACTTCTAACATTTGTACAGCACAAGTTTTACTTGCTGTATTATCTTCTATGTATGCCGTTTACCACGGGCCTAAAGGTTTAAAACAAATTGCATCACGAGTCCATCGTATGACAACGATCCTTGCCACTGGTCTTGAAAAACTTGGATACAAAATCATTTCCAATCCCTACTTTGATACCATTCGTGTGGAACTTTCTAAAATTTCTTCTGCAGAGATCATCCACTATGCGGAAGAAAGAGAAATCAATATCAGACAGGTTTCTGGTCACGTGATCAGCATCTCTTTAGATGAAACAACAAATCTAAAAGATATCAAAGACCTTTTGGAAATATTTAACGAAAACAAATCCCTCCATTTTGAATTAGAAGATCTAACCAAAAAAGAGGAATGGAAAATCCCTGAATTGTTGGAAAGAAAATCCCAATATCTAACTCATCCTGTCTTTAATAGTTTCCATACAGAAACAGAGATGTTACGATACATTCGTAGACTCGAATCCAAAGATTTATCACTTACCACTTCTATGATTGCTCTTGGGTCTTGTACCATGAAACTCAATGCGTCTACGGAAATGTATCCTGTGACTTGGCCGGAATTATCGAATATCCATCCATTTGTTCCAGAAAATCAAACGGAAGGATACAGAACTCTTTTTAGCCAATTAGAAAAATGGCTTTGTGAAATCACTGGATTTGCGGAAGTATCTCTCCAACCTAACGCTGGTTCGCAAGGCGAGTATGCAGGTTTACTTGCAATTCGTAACTACCACCAAAGTCGTAACGATATGCATAGAGACATTTGTCTCATTCCTATTTCTGCACACGGAACCAATCCTGCATCCGCAGTGATGGCTGGATTCAAAGTGGTTCCTGTGAATTGTGATTCCAATGGTAACATTGATGTAGATGATCTTAAGAAAAAAGCAATCGAATACAAAAGTAGTTTAGGTGCCCTTATGGTAACCTATCCTTCCACTCACGGTGTGTTCGAAGCATCCATCAAAGAAATTTGCCAAACCATTCATGATAATGGTGGGCAAGTGTATATGGATGGAGCCAATATGAACGCACAGGTCGGACTCACTAGACCTGGTGATATTGGTGCAGATGTTTGCCATTTAAACCTTCATAAAACTTTTTGTATCCCTCACGGTGGTGGTGGGCCTGGTGTTGGGCCAATTGGAGTTGCCGAACACTTAGCACCTTTCCTTCCAGGACATAGCCTTGTGGAAAATGGATCGAATAACAGCCAATGGGCGGTATCTGCTGCTCCTTGGGGATCCGCATCTATCATTGTGATCTCTTGGGCTTACATTGCAATGCTTGGATTTGAAGGATTACAATTTGCAACTAAGATTGCAATCCTCAATGCCAACTATATCGCTAAAAAATTAGAATCTTCATTTCCGGTTTTATATCGCGGTAACAAAGGCCTTGTGGCTCACGAATGTATTTTGGATATGCGTGGATTCAAAAAAGGTAGCGCTGTGGAAGTGGAAGATATCGCCAAACGTCTGATTGACTACGGTTTCCATTCACCCACCATGTCTTTTCCTGTTCCAGGAACTCTAATGGTCGAACCAACAGAATCTGAATCGAAAGAAGAACTCGACAGATTCATTGATTCCATGTTAGCCATTGCCGGTGAAATCAAAGATATCGAGTCGGGAGTTCTTTCCAAAGAAGACAATCCTCTTAAAAATTCTCCGCACACGGCAGACATGGTCATCAGCGACTCTTGGAACCATTCTTATCCAAGAGAACGAGCAGCTTACCCTCTTCCTTGGTTACGCACACGTAAGTTCTGGCCAAGTGTAGGTCGCGTGGACAATGTGTACGGAGATCGTAACCT
Organism: Leptospira brenneri; assembly: GCF_002812125.1. Classification (NCBI taxonomy): domain Bacteria; kingdom Pseudomonadati; phylum Spirochaetota; class Leptospiria; order Leptospirales; family Leptospiraceae; genus Leptospira; species Leptospira brenneri. Next base: position 420,138 of record NZ_NPDQ01000001.1, on the reverse strand, counting down.
AGTTTGTTCTTGTATTCCCATGGAAGACTACGCCGTTTAGAAAATTTAAGGAAAAGAAAAACAAATGTTTTACGAAAAACATGTTTTTGTCTGCGAAAACCAAAGGGCACCCGGCGAACGGGTGTCTTGCGGGAATCAAGGTTCTATCGAACTTCTAAAACTTCTCAAACAAAAAGCAGCAAAGGCCGGAATCCAATATAAATTCAGAGTCCAAAAATCTGGTTGTTTGGATCGTTGTGAACTTGGTCCCATCCAAGTATCTTACCCCGAGGGGAAATGGTTTGCCATGAAAACCGAAGCCGATGTGGAAACCATTTTAGAATTTTATTTAAAATCGAACCAACCAGAAAAATACAGTCACTTAGTTGTTGCAGATGATGCAGTAGCAGAAGAAGAAGAAGAATAACTACCCGCCAAGAATCATCGGACTAACAGCTGTTATACAAATCTTCTTTACAGAGAAAATCAATCAAATAGAATTGGAAATCTATACCTTGCTTTTACGGCAACACCATTATTGTATGCAGGTAGAAATCTGATTCTCTTTATAATTTCTAAGGCAGGATTGTTATAAATTGGATCAGATCCAGAGACAACTTTCGCCGACTTTAGAATTCCTTTTTCATTAATTTCCACATAAAGAACAACAACCTTATTAGTTCTTGGCCATTTTCCCACTTCAGGATGAAATTTTTTAACGTTAATTTCAATAACGGGGATTGGTGGTGTATCTGCTATGACATAATCTTCGTAATTATCATTTGTAGAATCTGAATCAGTTTCGTATAGATACGTATATAAGCTTAGAGCATTTCGTTCGTTCACTTTTAAGTTATCAATCGCATTATTTTCAATAAGGAGATTCAAAATGTCTTTGTGTCCATAAAGTGCAGCATATAAAAGCGAATTTAAATTATTATTGGAAACTAAATTCAAATTAGCTTTTCTTTGAATGAGCTCCTTTGCTATTTCAAGATTTCCTGTTTGTGCAGCAACCATCAGAGCAGTGAATCCAAATTCATTTTTCATATCTATGATATCGGGATCAAGGCGTAGTTCATTTTTTAAGATTTCAATATTTCCGAGATCGGCTGCATTAGTTAGTAATTCAACTTGAATAGTTTTACTTTTTTTCTGTAATGTGCATCCAGAAGATAGAAACAGAAGGATTAATAAAAACTTGACCATATTTTTTAGCATAATCTGTCGTTCTAGGATGATTTACCGGTAACATCAAATGTTTTAAATTCCATATTTCCTTGTAGAACAAATTTCTGACCGGTGGCGCAACTAACGAATTAGGCTCACCATGACAGGGTTAAGAATCAAATAATTACTTAGTCTTTAAACTTCATTCCTTTGTGAAACTACGAACTTTCGGTGTGAATTTTTTAGGGAAAGGCGGATGTGCTGGTGAAACTTGAGAAAGTGTGATAGAAGGAACACATTGGGAGGCGGGTCTAGTTCCCCTCCCTCATTCGGGCGGGGATACTGTACCCGCCAAATCCCACCAATTTCCCTTGACAGAATTTCCTTCTTTCCTTTAATTAACCAAAAGGTTAATTAGCTAAATGGTTAAACTAAAAGATCCAGAAGAAACCCTGAATGCGACATTCCAGGCGCTGGCGGATCCAACACGCCGAAAGATCCTAATGCAATTAGTATCTGGGGAAGCAACAGTTCTAGAATTAGCCGAACCCTTCCAGATGAGTTTACCAGGAATCTCCAAACACTTGAAGGTGCTGGAAAAAGCCGGATTAATCGAAAAAGGGAAGTCAGCTCAATTTCGACCTTGTCGATTGAAAGTAGAAGCTCTTCAAGAAGCCAATGAATGGTTGGAACAATACAAAAAAATTTGGGAAGAACGATTAGATCGTTTAGATGCTTATTTAATAGAATTACAAAAATCAAAAGGGAAAAACTAAAATGTTTAAATCAGAATCAGTTCTTACATTAGAAGAAAAAATAGTTCGTATTGAACGGATGTTTGATGCTCCCATTCAACTCGTTTGGGAAGTATGGACAAACCCTTTGCATATTTCAAAATGGTGGGGACCCAACGGATTCACAAATCCTACTGTTGAATTTGATTTTAAAGTAGGAGGATCGTACAGAATTGTTATGCGATCTCCTGAAGGAGTAAACTATCCAGTCATTGGAAAATTTTTAGAAATCACCCCTTTGCAAAGTTTTGTAATCAGTGATTTAGTTGATGAACATCCTGACGAATGGGTAAATGAAATTCAAAAACTAACAGGGCCTATCAGTAGTCGAGAACTCTTAAATTCAAAATTGAGAGTATTATTTGAAGAAATTGATGGGAAAACAAAAGTAATTCTCATAACTGAATTTGCAAACAATCAAATTCGTGATGGTTTCGCAAAATCAGGAATGAAAGAAAGTTGGTCAGAAAGTTTTGAAAAATTAGATGAGAATGCTCTTCCCAAACCTAACGAAATTTATATAGAAAAAATCTTAAACCACCCACAAGAATTAGTTTTCAACGCATTTGCAGATTCAGACTCCATTGGAGAGTGGTGGGGACCCAACGGATTCAAAACAACTACACAATCAAAAGACTTTCGAGTTGGTGGAAAATGGATTTTTAATATGCTCGGGCCAGATGGTACAAATTATCCAAACCTCATAGAATACAAAGAAATCAGAAAATTCGATTATATGGAATACTCACATGGATCGGGTGACAAAAATAAAAAAGATGATTTTTTAGTGAAGGTGTTTCTAATAGCCCTCGAAACGAACCGGACAATCATTAAGATGCAAATGACTTTTTCTGATACAAACGTTCGAAATGCAAAGTTGGGTATTGGAGCCATAGAAGGTGGCAAAGAAACACTTTCAAGACTCAATCTATATCTAGATAAGAAGAATAAATCTTAGTAAATCACTCAATTTACAAAAGATTTAGATAAATATTTTTTTATCATCTTGTATGTGACTTAATAAATCAATTTTGTTGGGCTAAGAAACCGACTTTAAAGGAAAATTATCAATATGCTAAAAAGTTCTATTGCAGTCATTGCAGGATTATTATCCAATGTGATCCTATCTATTCTCTTCGATACAATATTAAAAATTTTAGGAATCATTCCTTATGACCATCTACACATATCCGCTTCATTGGTTTTATTTGTATTAAGTTATCGAATTGTTTTTAGTATTTTTGGATGTTACTTAACCGCAAAATTAGCACCCAAAAACCCAATGAAACATTCTTTTATCTTAGGTGGAATCGGATTGATACTTAGTATTACGGGCGTTATCTTTGCTGGCCATTTAGGACCTTGGTGGTATTCTTGGTCTCTCGTGTTTCTCACACTACCGATTGCTTATCTAGGTGGTAAAATTTATCTATGGCAGGAAAACTCAAAATGACAGGTGCTAGTTTGTGGAATGATTTAAAAAAAGCTCTCGCTGGTTCAGAGGAAGATTACACAGAAGTCAGTATTCGTAAGGCATTATTCCTACTCTCTGTTCCGATGGTATTGGAACTTGTTTTAGAGTCTGTTTTTGCCGTTGTGGATATTTATTTTGTAAGTGCTTTAGGTGCTTCTGCCGTTGCCACCGTGGGTCTTACAGAAACTTATTTATTTCTTCTTTATTCGGTCGCGATGGGTTTATCTTTTTCGGTAACTGCCATAGTTGCCAGAAGGATCGGAGAAAAAGAAAAAGATAAAGCAGGAATTGCAGCGGTTCAATCCATTTGGATCGCTATCTTTGCTTCCATTCCTTTTGCCATTGCTGGAATATTTTTCTCCAAGGAACTTTTGATCCTTATGGGTGGAGACGAATGGGTGATCACCGAAGGATACCATTATATGCAATGGATGTTAGGTGGTAACATAGTAATTGTTCTTCTTTTCCTAATCAATGCAGTGTTCAGAGGTGCGGGAGATGCTGCGATTTCCATGAGAGTATTGTGGATTTCAAATGGATTAAACATCATTTTAGATCCTATTTTCATTTTTGGATGGGGACCAATTCCTGCTTATGGAATCACAGGTGCAGCGATTGCAACAAACCTAGGACGTGGAATCGGTGTATTGTTTCAATTATGGTTACTTTTCCAGGGCGGAAAACACATAAAAATCCTTAAATCACATTTGAAAATTGAATGGGAAACGATTCAAGGTTTATTAAAAACTTCTCTTGGTGGAATCGGCCAAATGATTGTGGGAATGACATCTTGGATTTTTATCATGAGAATCCTTTCTGAATTCGGTAGTCAAACTGTGGCCGGTGCCACCATAGCAATGAGAACCATGATGTTTACCTTGATGCCTTCTTGGGGAATGTCGAATGCCGTTGCCACTTTAGTCGGTCAAAACCTGGGAGCGGGAAAACCAGAACGTGCAGAACAATCTGTATGGTTTACTGGCTTCTGTAACATGGGTTATTTGATCTTCGTTGCCATTGTTTACTATTTCTATGGCGAAAACTTAATTGCAATCTTTAGCGAAGATAAAGAAGTCATTCGGATCGGTGGAGAATGGTTACAAATTGTATCTTATTCTTATTTTATCTATGCTTGGTGGATGGCGGCAGGTCAGGCCTTTAATGGAGCTGGCGATACAATCACCCCTACAAAAATCAATGTGGTTTTCTTTTGGATCATTCAAATTCCACTAGCTTATGTATTAGGAAAATACTTAGCATTTGGACCCAGTGGAGTTTTTTGGGCAATCATGATTTCTGAGTCCTCTGTAGGTGTTTTTACACTTTGGTTATTTACAAAAGGAAGTTGGAAACAAGCAAAGGTTTAAGACTGACCAACTATGAAATCGACAAAAACTCCGAATTCAATGGATGAGTATATAGAAAACTTTCCAAAGGATGTTCAAACCATCCTTCAGAAAATTCGAAATACGATTCAAAAAGAAGCACCAGACGCAACAGAAACAATAAGTTATGGAATTCCTACATTTGTGCAAAATGGAAGTTTAGTACATTTTGCAGCATACGCAAAACATATCGGTTTTTATGCTCTTCCTTCTGGAAACATTGCCTTCCAAAAAGAAATTTCAAAATATAAATTTGGAAAAGGTTCCATTCAATTTCCTTTAAACGAACCGATTCCCTATGTTTTAATCAAAAAAATTGTTAAATTTCGAATTGCGGAAAATTTAGAAAAAACAAAGAAAAAAGTTCAAAAAAAAAAGACTACACATACCCCAAAAAAAATCTCGAAAAAATCATGAAAGATGAGTTATTAATTTTACGTTATTACTACTTTCTTTTCTAAATACTAGGATCTTAAATGGAGTTTGAAAACAAAAGCATACTTTATTTATGGAACAGTCGTGTGATGTTTGCAACGAACCAAATGCAAACTGATTTTCATGCACATTATGCTGCTACACTCGCCATTTCATTAGAAAAAGATATCACAATAGAAACTGAATTAGGGAGAGAAAACTACCGAGTTGCTTTAGTCGGATCCAATACTCATCATAGAACCATTTCTCCAGGAGTGGAGATGATAGCTCTACTCATTGATCCAGAAACTTATGAATTTGGATCTATCTCTAAATACATTGCTTCGGGTGAAGTCAAACGACTCGACATCCAAAATTTTTTACCTTTAATCAATTCCCTTTGGTCTCTTTATTACGGTGATCTAAATAACGATGAAGCCACCAAACTTCAATTAGATTTACTTCGTACGGTTTACCCATTTGAAAGGTTGGAAACCAATATAGATCCAAGAATTCAAAAAATTGCACAAAAAATTAGAATGGAAGTTCCCGATAGCATCCGGATGAATGAAATTGGAAAAGATTTTTCCATTTCAGAAGACAGATTGATTCGTTTGTTTAAGGAAAAGCTAGGGATCCCATTACGAAGATATTTGTTATGGGTGAGAATTTTACGTGCAGTCAAAGAATTAAAAGCAGGTAACAATCTTACGGAAGCTGCACATGCTGCTGGATTTTCCGACTCGGCCCATTTTTCCAGAACCTTTAAAGAAAATTTTGGATTCATTCCTTCTTTATTCTTTGGGCATCTCAAAACAGCAGAAGTTCGATTTTGCGAACCAGATGAAAGTCCTCAATAAATCCTAAAAATACCGGAATCATTCAAGCATAGATTTTAAGAATTTGTTACCATTTTCCTCTACCACGAGAAGGAGAGTCTATGCCCTTAACAAACGAAAGAGGATTGTTATCAAAACTATCTGCCAAATTTTCGAAACTTAGTTCTGAATCCATTCGAATTCCCACTGCAGAACAAAAATCAGGATTTTTAAAAGCTCAAAGACTTGCATACGATTGTGTTACTACAATAGAAAAAGAAATGCGACCTGGTTGGACAGAAAAACAAACGGCAAAACGTATGGATGAATATTTACGAGACCATGGTGTAAAGATTTTTTTACATAGGCCTTTCGCCTGGTTTGGTGAACATGCAAGGTTTGATGGATACAAACGTTTTACTCAATTCCATCCAGGTAAAAAAATACTAAAAGAAGAAGAATCATTTATTCTAGATGTATCGCCAGTGTTAGATGGTTATATTGGAGATATAGGTTACTCCTCTTCACTAATCAAAAACTCCGAACTTGACCAAGGGATGGAATATTTATTACAACTTCGAAAAGAAATCCCTAAATACTTTAATTCATCGATGACAGCTTCTGAGATTTGGTGGAAAATTGATGCCGATTCTAAAAAAGCAGGATATGATAATGTACACTCTTTGTATCCATTTGCAGTGCTCGGTCATCGAGTATATAAAGTAAACCTTCCCAAACTACCTCTTCCCATTCTACCAATTAGTTTTGCAAGTTGGTTTAGTTTACAAGGCTCTTATGAATTTTTGACACATAAAATTTTACCAGAGTTACTCACACCTGACCATGAAGGAGATAAGGTTGGTTTATGGGCCGTGGAACCACATCTAGGTAGAGGGAAAACTGGATTTAAGTTTGAAGAAATCCTTGTTGTCGAAAAAGACAAAGCTTACTGGCTCGACGACGAAGTTCCTCATGTAAAAAAATACCAAAACTAGAATATAAAAATCACAGGAAACAAAATGAAAATCAAAACTACTATTAATTTATTATCAGTCTTATTAGTAACTATTGGATGTAATAGTGGAAATATTAAAATTGGAGAAGCCTATAAACTAGATAGTGTTCCAAGTTCAATAACAGAAGTAACCCAACCAGATCCATTTTTAAATCATTTAAATATCAGCTTTCCAGACTTACCTGGTCACGATGATCTTATTTTTGATAATAAAAATAAGATCGCTTATGCTTCAGGAATGGATGGATGGATTTGGAAATTGGATTTTAAAACAAATTCAGCAGAGGCTTGGGTAAAACCACCAGTAAACCCAGCAGGATTACAATTTTCAAACAAATCCAATGAATCGATACTTACCTGTGCCTCAAGACTTGGTGGTGTAAGTTATGATGAAAGCAATCGAGTTGGTTTATATGAAATCAATATAAAAACAAAATCGGTAGTTCCCTTGTTACTGAACTTACCCAAATTAGAAAAATCAGATTTTGAAACAGTATATCCTGAGTCCAAAAGACCAACCTTTTCACTCAAAAATTTGAATGAATCAAACTCAAGGCCTTTTGCTTTATGTAATGATCTTGCTGTTTCTAATGACGGCAATCGTATTTATATATCAGAACCATTTGAACGCCCTGATGCAGCGATGGGAAGTGGAGCAGTACCCGAGGCCATCGGACTCTATCCTCATGGCAAACTATGGATGTATGATCGTAAACAAAATACAATCTCTCTCATCATGACTGGTTTTACTTTTGTAGACGGTATCATTATCGCAGATCATTCCACAACAAAAGAAGAATCTGTCATCATCACGGAAACAACGAAGTTTAGAATCATCAAAGCAAACATCAGTGGCAAACAAGAAGGAAAGTTTGAAGTTCTATTTGAAAATCTTCCAGGCCTTGCTGATGGTTTAGAAAGAGATGCAAAAGGTAGGATTTGGGTTGGTATCATTAAACCACGTTCTGGGCTTATGAATTTGGTACATAATAATCCCTGGATCAAACCTTTTTTACTATCTCTTCCACAAAGAATTTTACCAATCGCAAAAAAAACAGGAATTTTAGTGATCAATCCTTCTGGATCAAAAGCACTTTATTATTCTATGCATGATGGTTCTAAAATTAAGGATATATCGGTAGCAGTACCCAATTTAGATTCTATTTACTTCCCTTCTTTTGATACATCATCAAAAGGTTTATATTCAGTTCATATCGATAATTTAAAGTTAGGTGAATAGAAAAATGAGAAAAACAAACTACCTATCTATAAAATGCAATTGGATTAACATTCCTTTGTATGCACTCACTGCAGTTTTGGTTTTATTTTCGTGTAAAACTCCAGAAGAGTATTTTAAGAACCAAATCAAAGAACCAGTCGAGTTACCTTACAATCAGGCAATCGAATCCATCAAATCTAAAGAAGATGTAATTAAACAAAACATAAGTATCGACGGATCACTTTTGCCAGCCCAAGATGAAATCCTTCTTCAAGAAGATTTAGGAAGAGCCTTTGTAGCGTCTATTGATGGATGGATTTGGAAAGTAGACCTGACAAACAACCAAGCAGAACCGTTTGTAAAAACACCACTATTACCCGGTGGCATGGTCTTTCATCCTAAAAATCAAGACATCATTTATATGTGTTTATCTCGTGGAAAACAACATAATACAAGTTTGTCTGATGGTCCAGGGATATATGAATTAACCATTTCAACCAAACTGATTCGTAAAATTGGAACTCGTGTCCCCATTGCAGACAAAACAAAAGAACCATCAAATGATCAAATTGGAGTTTTTTATCCTCTTGGCAAAGAAACCAAAATACCAATCTCTCAGCTAAATGAAACTAATAGCCGTAATGTGGAAAAAGCAGATGATTTAGCAATTAGCAAAGACGGAGAAAGAATCTATTTCACCGAACCTTATGACCATCCAAACTCAATTTTGGGTGTTAGTTCTCAATCAAAGGATGAAGTATTAACTTTAGGACGTAATGGACATCTTTGGAAATATGATCTCAAAGATAACACAGCAAGTTTAGTCGCTCATCAATACACTTACTTAGATGGAATTTTGTTAGAATACACTCAAGGTGAACAAGAATCATCTATTCTACTTAACGAACTTTCTAAATCGAGGCTCATTCGACTACACCTAACCGGTGATAAATCAGGAAAAGACGAATTGGTAATCGAAGGCCTTCCTGGATTTCCTGATGGTATGGATAGAGACGCAAAAGGCCGTATATGGATCGCCATTCCTGTAGAAAGATCTAAACTCATTACTTGGTTACACAAACATCCATTTTGGAAACGCCTAGTTCTCTACATTCCGGAAAGCCTACAACCCGTATCCAAAAAAACGGCAATCATAGCACTGTCACCTAACGGAGATATACCTTTATATTACGCAGTCCATGATGGAAGTTTATTTTCTTATATCATTGTCGTTGTTCCTGGAAAAGAAAAGTTATACCTGGCTGTATACCAAGATGGATTCAAAGGTTTTGTAACCATGCCTTACCCTAACAATATTTAAATGAAGATTTGGGCGCCTCGCAATTGGTTCGAAAACAAAACGATCATCGGCAAGGCGATCCCGCTCTCCGTTCCAATCTTTCCCGATGGGAAAGGATTTCCACTGCGATCGGTGGCAGGAAAAAAAAATCAAAACCCAAATTAACGTAAACCTGAACGAACGAGATAAAAATACGAACATTCAAAAATTATTTTTTTTGGATTCCCAATAGAAATTTTCTTTTTGGGAAAGTTATGGTATTTGGAACTCATTGGGAGGCGGGTCTAGTTCCCCTCCCTCAAATCGGGCGGGGATACTAATATCCAATCCTGTACCAAACGCCACGCCTAACGTCCCGAAATCCCACTTGACCAAATTCTCAATTCAATTCCAATTCCCCCACTTATGAAAAAAATTTCCCGCATTCTATTGATCACCTTTCTTTCCTTAGTGGGCTTTCTCGTTCTCATGGCCACAGCCATCTATACGATCAGCTCCATACGAATGAACAAAACATATGCAATAAAAACTGTTCCAATTCCCAAATTCTCGAAACCCGCTGACATATCAGAAGGAAAACGCCTTTACCAATCCCGAGGTTGTGGTGATTGCCATGACGTAGATGGAAGTGGAAAAACATTTATTGATGATCCTGCAATCGGCACTTTATCCGGATCTAACCTAACATTGGGTAAAGGAGGAGTTTTATCAGAAAGATCCGATGAAGAACTTGCCGTAGCCATCCGACACGGTGTAGGTAAAAATGGTAAGGCCTTAATCTTTATGCCTTCCACAGATTTTCAAGGAATGACAAATGAAGACATTGGAAAACTAATTTCCTATTTACGTTCCACACCGGCCATAGAAAAACCACAAGGAGATATCAAACCAGGCCCCTTAGGAAGATTTTTATATTTGATTGGAGAAATTCCGGTGTTTGTTTCTGCTGAAATCATAAATCATGATATAGTTCACTTAACAAATATTAAACCTTCTGTTTCTTTGGAGTATGGAAAATATATTGCATCCACTTGTACAGGTTGTCATGGATTTAATTTAAAAGGAGGGCCGATTCAAGGTGCACCACCAGAATGGCCACAGGCACAGGACATCAGCAAAAATGGTTTAACAAATTATACAGAATCTAATTTCATCCAAACCATCAGATCAGGGAAACGACCCGATGGTTCAAAAATGAAATATCCAATGCCTTGGCAAAGTTTGGGTCAACTAACAGACACAGAACTCAAAGCATTATGGATGTATTTACAAACAATTTGATTTTTCAACCTAACAAAACGAAAATCTAAATCATTTATCTTTGGTGAAACTCAGTTCAGATCCATTCTCAAGATCTTTAACGGATTGGAACTGAGCCAAAGAAGTCCCTTCTAATGATGTAGATAACTCGAACAAAAATCCATTAGCCTTCAAAGTATGACTTCCTGGCGACCATGTTCCCTTAAATTGTTGAACATCCCTACCATCTAACTTTAACTTTGCGACAAAATCTTGACCATTCCCTTGAATTTCAACCAGAACAGTTTGTGGGCCCGATTTTGGATTCCAATACATGGAAGACCAGGTACCCACAAATGAAGTAGGCAACTCTTCTAAAGACATAGTTCTCTTTTTCACTTGTAATTTTGGTTCATTCCAAAACACAGATACAAAGTTTGAATCCTTTGACTCAGAACCAAATTCTGATTTGGATCGAACTGAATATAAAAATAAATCTCCTGAGTTACCTGGAAAGGTTTCACTAAACGCAGTTTTTTTACCTTCAACGGCAGAAACAAATTCCAGTTTTCCTGGTTTCCCTACTCCTTTCACCTGCTTACGATATATATAATATTCAAAACTATCCTTCACAGAATCCCATTTTAAAGTAATGAGTTTATCTTTACCCACAGGATTTGTCGTTAATTGTTTTGGTGGAGAAAGAGTCACACCTCCTGCTCTTTTGGTAAGTCCCGGATCTGTTTTTCCAAAAACCACATCACTTGGCTCCGCATAACCAAGATCATTTGCCGCAATGACTGTATATAAAAATTGTCTTCCGTTTTGAATGGATTGATCTGTGTCCGTATAACTAGTTCCCGAAATTTCGAACTGACCAGACGGTTCTGCATTTTCGTCAAATCGATACAAATAATAAATGCTTGCACCTGGAGCAGCAGCCCAACTCAAAATAATTTTATTTGCAAAATCTCCACTAGTGGCTGTTAAGTGGCCAACCTGATTAGGTAAAAATGATTGGTCTGCCACATTTACAGAAACCGTTTCACTCCAATCGCCTGACGGTTTCGACTGCACAAGAGCACTCACTCGGTAATAATTCGATTCCCCAACTTTTGGAGAAGAATCGATAAAACTTGGAGTTTTACTTATTCCAATATTTTTCCATTTGAAAGACGAATCAGAACGCGCAATCGTATAACTAGTTACCCCATCTAATTCCGACCAACTCAAATCTACATTTGGAGAATTACCTGTCACATATACAAGCCCAGTTAAACCAACAACTTGACCGATATTTCCATTTGTCTGTGGTTCCGCTGCGGTAAAACCTTCTACTTCTACCGATGCCACGGAAACTTCTTCCGCACCTATAGAAAGAATACGATACACATAAGTAGAATTAGGTGAAACATATAGATCAGTAAAACTCGGTTTATCTGCATATCCTAAATCATAAAAATCTGCTTCTTCCTTTCTTTGGATCAAATAAGCAACTGCCAAATCCTGGTGGTTCCATGTTAAAACAACTTTTGTATCAAATTCTCCTTTGGAAACTTTGATATCTGTTGGTGGAATGATCTGTTTTTGGGGAGGGACAACCACTGTTGGCGTTGGTGTATTTTGCGGAGCTGGTTCATCAATGATCGCATAGGTTTCTTGTCCTACTTTTGCAAGCATAGAATAAGATACCCAACCAAACCCTTTATCCCCCCAACTGGTTCCCCAGGAGTTTTGTAATTTGAAAGCTCCCTTTTTTCCTGATTTTGATTTTTTGTTATCATCATAACCAACAATGGTCATAGCATGTCCGCCATAACTTTGGCCACCGTTCTCATCATAAATGGCAGAACCTTTTAATTTATAAAAGGCATCATCAATGATCATTCCCGCTAGTACAACATTCTTTCCAGCTAATACTCGTTTGATCTCATCTGGTTTTTTAAAATTTAGCCTAGAGAATGATTTAATTTTATACTTAAGAGCTTCTTTTTTTGAATTTGCTGATGGTTGGCTGCGGAAATCTTTATCCGAGTATGGCATTGCACTCCAAGGAGCTACACCGTTGGATTTCAAAAATTCCATTGTTTTATAATAGTATAAACCTTGATCTACTCCTCCGTTCTGTTGGTTATAAATAAAGGCTGGAGAAAAAACATTATTTCCCTTTCCTCCGGCAAAGGGCGGATCATAATCGGTAGCTTGCCCTTTGTTTTTTAGTAAATAAGATTTAATTGCATAACCGGATGCCCAAGCTACACAACTATTTTGTTGGCCTTGGTTACCAACCGGTGGCATTTGCGAAGATAAATCTATCGATTTTGGTAACTCATCAAAAGAATTAAAATCCCTTTTGAGAGGAATACTATCCTGAATTTCTTTGGAACTAGGAATGTAACCACAAGAGAATGTTCCCGGTTTACACCCAGGGGAACGAACGCTACTCGGATCAAATTCTTCTGCGAAAACTGCACTCGTAAATAAAAGGAACAGTCCTATGGTTTTCCAAAAATGTTTTAATTTCATGGTTTCATCCTCTCTATGATTTGTATGATACTATTCTTTTGTTTCCAGGTTGGTTCTTTACGTTCTTCTAAACGATAATAAAACCTGGATTTGGTGGTTCCCATTTGAAAAGAGACAAAATTATAACTGACACCAGTCATTGTTTCTGTTGGTGGAGATTCAAAAGTTAAAGTTTTGATTCCAATATTAAAAAGTTTTTGCATCCAAGACTCATATAAACTGGGAGATATTTCTTTTGTTTCGTTGAGTATTTGTTTTCCTGCACGAGAAACTTTTCGAGTGAGTAGGATTTTTTTTTGCCCAGCAACCAATTGGTATTGTTTTCCATACCGAAACTCAGGAGCAACAGCACCAGAGCTTTCTTCCCAAACGAGTTTCACTGGTTTCCAATTCCTCTCTGTATCTTTCAGATTCGAGACTTTACTTTGGACTTTGTTTTGATTGGACTGAGAGACTAGTATAAGTCCTGGGAGCACAAACAAAGAAACAAAAATTAGAAACTTGGAAAATGAAATCAAAGTGGATTGATCACATCTTGTTTCCAAAAGAAAACAAGACTTTTTTCGATAGAAAAATAACATTCAAATTTATAAGGAATTTTTGAATCAAAGGTTTTAGCTATTTCCAATTTCAGCTTTCAGCCATTTTTTCTCACCGATAGACTTCTTCGTATTCTCAATGAGAGCAACCGTAATATTTGTATTGAGTTTTACCATATCAGGATCTTGAGCAAAAACAATCATTTCATCTATAAGATAATCGATTAAGTTCTCAATGGATTTTATCCCGGAAGGGTCTGTCGCCATGGCCACTGTTGCTTGTGAAATCGCGTTATAAATAGTTAAACTAATTTGTTTTGTAAGATTGGCTTGCATCTCTTTCGGAAGAAGTGATATAGGTTTCATATTCGCAGAAACACGTTCCGATACTTCTGTAACTAAATTTTGAATCAACGCCTGTAAGTTTGGATTTTGTGCTGATTTCGCGATATTTTTAATTGCTACTTTTTTTAATTCATCCCGATTTTGATCGATGGCATTCACCAACTGGTCAAGAGAATTTCCTGACTTCACTTCGTTTTGTGTTTCTGTTAAAATTTGAATCGTAACAATATCAGAAATCTCTTCTTTGATGATATTAGAATAATATCTTAATGTTTTACTGATCAAATCATTCCCTAAAATACGTGTGAATTGATTCGTTTGTAACATAAGGTAAATTTTATAAACACGGACCAAACGGAAAAAACGGAACGTTGCAATTGGAATGAGTCCTAGAACATCATACCAATGATAAATGGGATACAAAAACCAAGCAATGTATGATTTTTTTCTAATGGCAATGAGCCAACTAATGATAAATTCAGCCAAAAAGAAAAATAAAAATGGTGCATCTAACAATAAATAGTTGTTAACTGGATTTCCATCAGAGGATATCGCTCTGTAATAATTGAGAGCAAAATACTCTCTAAAATTGGAATTAAAAAAATCTATTTTTTCTTCTAGGGATCTGTTCTGATCTCTCCAAAACCAAGCAAAAGCAACAACGGTAGAAGGAATCCGATCACGATTTAACACTGGATCCAATTCTTGTCTGAGTTTGATATCCCTTGCTTTTGTTTTATGAGTTTGGTATTCGTTTTTGATATTGGTTTGGATTTCTGATAAAAATTTGGTTTGCCCAGACATCGCAAATGGATTGGTTTCTACAATCTCTAACATCCGTTTATCCATTTTTTGAAAAATGGATAAAATTTCTTTGGATTCGTTTGTTTCTATACTCAAACGATTGATAAAAGCATATTTTTCAGAAAGTTCACTAAGAGTTGTGATTTCATCGGTCTCTTCCAAAACACTAAAAAAATCATTCAGTTGGACCAAAGTCTCTTCTACTTTTTTTCTACGGAGTTGGACATCTTCAATTTGAATCGCTGACTCAAAGTTAGCATATAAAGAATCAAATTTTTCATTTGATACTTGCGATTTTAAAGAAGTAAGAATTTTATAAATTTCTTCTCTGGTGATTTTTCTTTGGTTCTCTCTAAAATCATCATCTCGTAGTTGGGTTAAATATTTTAGATCATCCACCAAATCAGTGTAAGCAGTTGTGGTGCGGTGGGATTCAATTCCCAAAATCGGTTTATCATATAATTTCAATATCTCAGGGAATTTATGAAAATAAAACGGCCGTAAACTCAAGTAACTCAAATCAAAAATGATTAGGGCTAAGTTGCCGAGGACAACAAAGACCATGGTTATGTCCCAGAGTAATGGAATTCCGAGTTTGTGTTTTTTAATCAAATCCCAAGAAATCATAAAATCACCAAGGGCAGACTCACTGCCCTTTCCTTTGTTTACATATTGCGGCGGTACTGACCTCCCACTTCGTACAAGGCATGAGAGATCTGCCCTAAGGAAGCCACTTTCACTGTTTCGAGTAACTCTTGAAAGATATTTTCTTTCGCACGAGCGACTTGTTTTAATTTTGTAATTGCTTCAACGGTTTTGTTTCCATTTCGTTTTTGAAATGCCTTCAAATTTCCAATTTGTTGCCTTTTCTCCTCATCGGTCGAACGAATGACTTCCCCAGGAATGACGGTAGGAGATCCATTTCGATTGAGAAAAGTATTCACACCAATAATCGGATATTCACCCGTATGTTTTAAAGTTTCATAATGGAGGGACTCTTCTTGGATTTTATTCCTTTGGTACATCCGCTCCATAGCACCGAGCACTCCACCTCGCTCCGTCAAGCGATTGAATTCAGTCAAAATTGCCTCTTCCACTAGATCTGTGAGTTCTTCAATGATAAAGGCACCTTGTAATGGATTTTCGTTTTTAGCAAGACCAAGCTCCCGATTGATGATGAGTTGAATAGCCACAGCGCGGCGAACTGATTCTTCTGTCGGTGTGGTAATCGCCTCGTCATACGCATTGGTATGAAGTGAGTTACAATTATCATAAATTGCATATAACGCCTGCAATGTGGTTCTAATATCATTAAAATCGATTTCTTGTGAATGGAGAGATCTACCTGATGTTTGGATATGGTACTTTAACATTTGTGATCTTTCGTTCGCACGGTATTTGAACTTCATCGCTTTGGCCCAAATCCTACGTGCCACTCGCCCAATCACAGAATACTCAGGATCAATTCCATTGGAAAAAAAGAAGGAAAGGTTAGGAGCAAAATCATTGATATCCATTCCCCGACTTAAGTAGTATTCTACATAAGTAAATCCATTGGCCAATGTAAACGCCACTTGTGTGATGGGATTAGCACCAGCCTCAGCAATATGATAACCACTAATGGAAACAGAATAAAAATTTCGTACCCCATTTTGAATGAAATGGTGTTGAATATCTCCCATCATCTTTAAAGCAAATTCTGTGGAGAAGATACATGTATTTTGTGCTTGGTCTTCCTTTAAGATGTCCGCTTGCACAGTACCTCGCACTTGAGATAGGGCATCTTTTTTTAATTTTGTATAAACATCATTCGGAAGAACTTCATCACCAGTAACACCTAACAAAAGTAAACCCAAACCATCGTTCGTTTCAGGTAAGGTTCCATCGAAATTTGGAACCACTTGTCCTTTCACTTCATAGATTTTTTTAATTTGGGCCTGAACCTCTTCGGTTTTTCCTTCCGCGCGAATGTATTTTTCACAAGCCTGGTCAATGGCCGCATTCAGAAAAAATGCAAGTACCATGGGAGCAGGTCCATTGATGGTCATTGATACGGATGTAGAAGGATCACATAAATCAAATCCAGAATAAAGTTTTTTAGCATCATCCAGAGTGGCAACATTCACTCCTGAATTTCCAATTTTACCGTAAATATCAGGGCGAACATCAGGATCTTCCCCGTATAAAGTCACCGAATCAAAGGCAGTTGACAGACGTTTGGCGGGCATTCCCGAACTCAAATAATGGAAACGGCGGTTTGTTCGTTCAGGTCCACCTTCTCCCGCAAACATACGCGTTGGGTCTTCCCCACTTCGTTTGTATGGATACACACCTGCAGTGTAGGGAAAAAATCCGGGAAAATTTTCTTGGTAAGACCATTGTAAAATATCACCCCAATCTACAAAACGAGGTGTGGCGATTTTTGGAATTTTGAGATGGCTTAAAGATACCGTATAATTATCTACTTTGATTTCTTTTCCACGCACAAAGTAAGAGTACTGTTCCTTCCGAAAGGATTCGATTTTTTCAGACCAAGTATCTAATATGTTTTTTGAATCTACTGATAATGAATCCCATAATAACTGGTATTCGGATTCTAAATCGGCCGTTGGTTTTCCCTTTTTGGAAAGAACCCCGATGGCACCTTTCAGTTGATAGGCGGATCTCGCAAGTTCTGCTTCTTTTTGAATCCATTCCGCATTCCGATCGATTTCTTCTTTGATTTCTGTCAAATACCGAACCCGATCAGGGGGAAGCACTACAGAAGCCTCTCTTCCTGATTGGTTTTTTAAGGAATTGGTTTTCCAATCCAACTGACATTTACCAATCACAACACCAATCAAATGAGCATACAGTTCATCGGTTCCTGCATCTTGAAACTGGGAAGCAATCGTTCCATATACAGGCATAGAATCCACAGTATCGTTAAATAAATTGCGAGACCTTTGGTATTGTTTTTTAACATCCCGAAGGGCATCAAGAGCTCCTCGTTTATCAAATTTGTTGATCGAAATCACATCTGCATAATCGATCATATCGATTTTTTCTAACTGAGTAGCAGCACCGTATTCAGGTGTCATCACGTATAAGGATACATCCGCGACTTCTGTAATTTCGGAATCACTTTGTCCAATCCCCGCAGTTTCCACAATGATAAGGTCGTAACCCGCAGATTTTAAAATTTGGATGGCACCTTTGACACTTCTATTGAGTGCAATATTTGCTTCTCTCGTTGCAAAGGATCGCATATACACTCTTTCATTAAAAATCGAATTCATCCGAATCCGATCCCCAAGAAGTGCTCCACCAGTTTTTCGTTTCGAAGGATCTACAGAAAGAATGGCAATGGTTTGGTTAGGAAAATCATGTAAATAACGACGTACAAGTTCATCAGTTAACGAAGATTTTCCGGCCCCACCAGTCCCCGTAATCCCAAGAACAGGAATGGTTTTCTTGGGAGGTGGAAATTCTAAATTGATCGAATAATTGGTTTTTTCTTGCAAAAGAGAAAATTCCATCTGAGTGATGGCTTGTCCAAGTGCTAAATAATTTTTCTTTTGGATCTGAGACGCCAAATCACCGTTAAATGAAAGTGGAGTAGCAAAATCGGACTTTTGAACTACATCGTTGATCATCCCTTGCAAACCAAGAGTCCTCCCTTCATCGGGAGAATAAATATGAGCCACACCGTATTTATGAAGAATTTCAATTTCGGAAGGTAAGATGGTCCCACCACCACCACCAAACACACGAATATGACCTGCCCCTTCTTTTTTTAAGAGATCAATCATGTATTGGAAGTATTCCACATGACCACCTTGGTAACTTGTGATCGCAATCCCTTGTACATCTTCTTGGATGGCACATTGGACGATCTCTTGGACACTCCTATTGTGTCCCAAGTGGATCACTTCCACCCCACTTTGTTGCAAAATCCTCCGCATGATATTGATCGAGGCGTCGTGGCCATCAAAAAGAGAAGCCGCCGTCACGAAGCGAATTTTGTTTTGGGGGGTGTAGGTCAGAATTTCGGAGGTCATAGAGAACAACGTTCTAAAAAGATTGCTACGGATTCAATTGCAAAATGTGACGGGAATGACATAGCTTTGGAAACTATGTCATAAATTTCCCGAAAGGTCGAGACTAAAGTATAGACTCCGCCTGTTTCATGAGCTCCCTAACGCGATTTTCCAAGATTTCTGTCAGTTCTTTGGAGGCTTTTTTCTCAGGGCCCGCAGGAAACTCAGAAGGAAGGATGGGTTTGCCAATCAGGTAACGAATTTTGGTTTTGAAAGCATCTCCCGTTAGGAAGGCCTTGGGTTTGGACATATTGGTCGCCCCCACAATCCCAGAAGGAATGATCGGAACCCCCGCACGAATGGCAAGTTTTGCCGCCATCGCTCGGAAAGACTGTAATTCCCCTGTCTCGGAGCGAGAGCCTTCTGGGTAAATCGAAAGAAGTTCCCCCTCTTTCATCAGATCCACCATATAGGTTTCTAATTTTTCGTAATAGTCCATGGCCGCACGTTTGTCCATTTCCGACTCCTTGGCGGCATTCCGAATGATGGGCATACTTCCCCAATTGATCAGGTTTTTTTTCACGACACTCCCGAGAGAGTTCACCAAAACCTCAACGACTGGTTTGGTTAGGCTCAAAGGAGGATAATTAAAAGGAGAGTTCTTGTGATTGATGATGGCCATAATCTCTTCTTGCGGGTGGAAGAGCTCATATTTCCCCAAATAGACGATTTTTCGATCCGCAAAGGCACCTTGGACAGGAATGTCCAAATAATCCGTATGGTTGGAAATGATGAGGGCTCCCCCAGATTCGGGAATGTTTTCCGATCCAGCCACTTTGACATCATAAATGAGCTCGAGAAGGTTACGGAGGATGGTTTTGGGAACTTCCCTGGGGATGACAAAGAGACTTTCTAAAATATCAGCTGGGTTTTGGTTAGAATCCATAGAAACATCACATATTTCAAAATAAAACTTTATGAAATCAAGTTGGATTTTCATCTTAGATGGAAATTCCTATGAAAGAACTCCTCCTGGCACAGAGCTCCCTTTGGTTTTCCCCCATCCCCCTAGATTCCCTTCATGTTTGGGATCCCAGCCTCGGAGGAATTTTCCTCACCCTTTCTACCATCTGCCATTTATTGGGGGGAAGCAGTTTTTTCCTTGGTCTCATTTCCTTTGTTTACATTTACCACAGACCAAAACTTGCTTTTGAACTTTCGCTGGGACTCCTCACTTCCGCAGTCGTGATTTCTATTTTAAAGTTTTATTTAGAAAGCCCAAGACCCTTTCCCTATCCAGAGGAATTCGATGAAAAGGCATTTGGTTTGCCATCAGGCCACGCCTATTCTGCCGTTGTCGTCTGGGGATTGTTAGCTTATAGGATTCCCAAACTTTGGTTTCGAATTTTATCCATTCTCATCATCATTCTTATGCCATTTTCCAGAATGTATCTGAAGGTTCATTATCTTGGTGATGTCAGTTTAGGATTTGGATTGGGGGTGATTCATTTACTCATCATTTTGTTTTTGCTCGATCGATTTTACAAAAAAGATTCTGTCCCGGCTTTCCTTTCTACCAAGAACTATCGAACCTTAAGTCTTTTGGGAATCGTTCTGACTTTATCCCCAATTGCTCTAGACTCGCCCTTTCTTTCTGTAGAACATCACCATAGTTTGTCGGGAGTCTTAACAGCAAGTGGGGCTCTCGCTGGTTTTTGGCTTGGTCTTCTTTTTTATCCAAGATTTAGCAAGCCAGAATTTTTAGATTGGTCACTTCCTAATTTGACTTTCTCCTTTGGCACCAAAGAATTCCGTATTTTTTGGAATACCGTTCTAGTTCGATTGTTAGTATTAGCCATAGTAATCTTTTTACTTTATGTGATTCCTGAAATGGTGATCAAAAAAACAATTTGGAAAGATGATTTGTTTCTCCGATACATCCGTTATTTGGTTGTTGGATTTGCTCTTGTTTTCCTTGTCCCTTTGGTTCTACAAAAAATCCAAAAAGGAAAGTTTTTGCAAAACTAGTACATGCAAAAATTAAAAAAGATCTTTCAGATTCTAAAATTAGAACTATTAAAGGAAGGAGTTCTCAAAAACTCTTTCTTTGTTAGTAGTTCTAAGGCTCTCTCTGCCATCACCAACTTGGTGTTTATGATTTATTCCGTGAATTTGTTAAGCAAAGCGGAAAATGGAAAACTCCAATACTTCTTAGGTTTTTTGCCTGTGGTCCTGGCAGTAGCAGAGTTTGGACTCCCGAACGCTCTCATCAAATACATCTCACCCATTGCAGAAAAAAAAGAAAACCCGGGTGCAATACTAAATGCATCTCTACGTATTAAATTTTATTCCTTTATATTTTTATCTTTAGTCTGTTTTGTTGCCTATATTTCCAGCGATGAAAACTATTTCGTTTTATTACTTTTGTTATTCGGTGGGATCATCATTTCGTTTATTTCTTATTTCGAAAGTCTTTTTGTTTCTTACCGTAAATACAAAGCTTTATCACTTTGGAATCCATTACCAAACGTTATTCGACTTTTACTTTTAATTTATTTTTCTGAATCAAGTGCACATCCACTTACTTATATGGATATACTTTCCATTTTTTGTATTGCACCTATCTTTGTTTTGTTTTTGTTCTTTTTCTTTTTTGGAAAGGAAGAAATCACTTTTACGGCTGAACCTACAGAAATCCGAACAAACGAAAAAAAACTATTACTCTTTAATCTTTGGGCGTTTGCAGCCTCTATCTTTGCAATCTTATCGGATCGTTTGGAAATATTCTTTTTAAACCAATTCCATCCGCCAGAAATTGTTGCAGACTACGGAACCGCCTTGCAGTTGTTTAGTGGATTTGTGATCATTCTTGCTACTTTTAATTCGATTATCTTTCCTAAACTAGCAAGGCTTGCGGAAACAGAAGAGTTCCCTACCGTTCTCAAAAAATCTGTTTTTTTAGGTGGAATGATCGCAATCATCCTTTCACCAGGAATTTTACTCGCAGAACCCATCTTAACCTTGTTATTTGGAACAAAATATACAAATTCTATTTCAGTATTTAAAATTCTATATCCTAACTTTTTACTCCAATTGGTTTTTGCTCCATTAGGGACCGCGTTATTTGCACTAGGACTTCCAAGACTCCTAGCAGGACTTGCCTTACTTCGCCTTCTATTCGGAGCAATTTTTGATTATTGGATCATTCCTGATTGGGGTGCCAATGGAGCTGCGATCTCACTATTTCTCGGTCAGATCGTTTCTTGGTTACTTTTGACTGGTTATTTTATGGCTTACTTCCGGAAGTAACAAACTCATATATTTTTTTATAGTTTGTTTCCAAAGTATCCCACTCTTTAGCAGAAATGTTGTTACCATATAATTTCGAATAGGCTTCTTTTACAGATTTTCCTTCTGCCAAAAATTCTTTTAGTTTTAAAATGACCATCTTCAATTGGATGGAATCATTTTGAATGTCGTAATCTCGATTGATTTTAGTTCCAGATGATAATTCAAATTCACGAACAAATAGTTCCGATAAACCTAAAATTCCGTATCCACCCGCGTTTGTATTCCGAAACTCCGATTTAGTTTTTGCCCAGGCGAGTAAAAATAAAGATGAATTGGGTGGATATCCACCTAACAAAGTGCCATCGGGAAATTGTAATTTTTGAGAAAATCGAACAATAGCTCTTGATAATTCTTTCCTTCGACGAACCGAAAATTCTGTTGTTTCTTCTTCTGTCAAATAAGTAAAGATCACGGCCTCTTCTTTGCTATGGTCGGCCTTTTCAAAAAACCGATTCAAATCATGAGAAAAACGAGTGTCAGCTTCCCTATAAGAAAAAATAACCAACAGAAGAGGGAAAATGAGAAGAAATCCATGTCTGTATTTCAAAAGTATTTTCTTCATCCCTAAAAGTATCGGGATAGTTTCCCTTCTCTTACTTTCTTTTTTTTCCAAACTTTCCGCAGAATCTTACTCAGACTCTGTTATGGATGATGACAGGGCCAACCGCAACTTCGGACGAGTGGTTGTGAAAGAACGGAACCAAAAGATTCCCGATGGATCCGAAAAACCGGGTTTTGGGTTCCAAACAGAACTCATCTCTGGGGGTAAATTCCAATCCCAAAGAGGGGGATTAGATTCCGAAAAGGCAAATCGTTATTACGCGCAAGGGGTCTTCACAACACCCACATTGGTTTATTATGCAGGACAAGGATGGAATTTAGGAATCCTTCTGGCACCGCGAGTGGGTCTTTCGGAAGGGCGGGTGGTTGAAAAGGAAGTGCGAACGATTTATGATTCCGAAATCACAGCCCTTGCCACAAAGGAAATTTCTGGAATTCAATTATCTTTAGAAGTAGGGCGAGGATTCAACCGGTTAGACAGGTTTGGATTCTTTTTTGTGGGAATGGCCAATTACGGCTCTGTATCCATTTTTCATTCTTCCGGTTTTCGCATAACAGGGATTCAATTGAATGCCAAACCAGAATGGGAAAATTGGTTTGCGCCTCCCTGGACAGGTTATCGCCGAGAGATCTATGGCGGTTTTTTAAGTTCTGAAAAAACTTTGTTCTGGGAAGAATTTCGATTTTTCCATTACGTTTACTCTGATCCGAACCATAATACCAACGGGCAAGTTCTATCCGGCCAAAGAGTCTCCGGACGTTACTCTTATAGTGGAATGGAGTTTCAGTCTAAAAAATTTTGGGAAACCTGGGCGATCGATCTTGTTGGAATTCGGCTGCTGGGAGAATCCAAATCTTCCCACTCTCCCTGGTCTGAAAAACAAATCGCAACCAACTCGTATTTAGGATATTTTGCTCTCCATTCCAAAGGAGAAAAACTTAGTTTTGCTTTCGCGGGTCTTGTGACCAAAAAAGATGAGAAGGATCGGTTAGATTCAAATAGCAATGGTTATGCGTCGAATTTCGCGGAACCGCGTGTCCTCGGGGGTTACTCTTCCTTTTTACTCTACCAATCTTTGGATTTCATCCAACCTTCTCAGTTTCGAGATGTACCCACAAAAGAAAATCCAAACTTTGAAAACAAAGGGAATCGTATTTACGGAGTACAATTGGGTTTCGATTGGTATTCCTGGGTTCGTACGGATATTTTTCTAAATCGATCAGATTCCCTTTTAGGAAAAGGAACAGAGGTCATTGGAAAACTCAGTTTTCTATCGAATGACTATGGTAAATTATTTGCCCAAGTGAGTGCTTCTTATACAGTGATGGATCCTCAAAAAACGCGTGTTTTGATTACAGAACCATTTACGGAAGAAGAACCCAAAAAAGAATACGTAAGATTCTATGTGTCTTTAGGAACTCAGTTTTAATTTAGGGAAAGTGAATGGTGAAAAAACTAATGAGAAGGGAAAAACAAAGTAATTTATGATTACATCAACTTGTGCCAAGTTTTGAAAAACCGAACCTCATTCCCTTTTTCATTATAAACGATAGAATCAATATTCATCTTCGCGAGGAAAATTCCTCTCCCACTCACTAAGTTGGCAGCGGGATTGACCACTGGGTTCGGAATTTTGCTAACAGCAAATCCATTCCCCTCATCTCGAATGACAATTGTGACTCCCACATCATCCATTGAGATCTCTACAAAAACAGAACATTTAGTTTCTGCACAACGGGAATCAACTAGTTTAAAATAGTCCTCATTTGCTTCTAAACATTGTTGTTTTTCTGCATAACTTACACCGGCAACACCATGTTCAATTGCATTTGCCAGTAGTTCATACAATACAATTTTAATGGAAATCAAATCCTCGTGAGTAGCCAGTGGTGAATTTAAAATCTGTTTTACGATGAATGCAATATATGAATTCAGTTTTTTGATTTGAGGACGAAGTTTGATTTTACAATCATCACTGAACTGAATGATTTCGCCGCTATTGAATAAAAGTGTTAAATCAACATCAGCGTTTTCAAACTTTTTAATCCGAGACCGAAGGGCTTCCATTCGGAATGGTTTTAGAAAAAAATCAACAGCACCCATTCTAAAAACATCAATGGCGATTTGAATGTCACTATCACCTGTGATGACTAAAAACGGAGTTTGGTTACCATCCGCTCTCAGTTTTTGAATGAATTGAATTCCATTTAATTTCGGTAAGCTGATATCAGAAATAATCAAATCAAAAATAGTTTGATTCGAAATCGTAAGTGCCTCTAACCCGTCAGAGGCAAGGGTTACATCAAATTCATCCTTAAAGTATTCCCAGAACAACTCACGGATTGTATCTTCGTCATCAACAAAAAGGATTTTCATAGGATAAAGTCTTTGAGTAAAGAGAACTTCAATCTATAACAAATGTAAATCTATTTTTGGAATTTAATCTTCTAAGTTGTAGGCTCGACCTAATTTATAAGTCAGCTGCAACTCTTGTTGTAAGTCCAAAATTTCCTTACGGGTAAAAAACGCTATTTTTCCACCAGAAAGCTCAAACGCATAATAGGTGGTGTCATCCGCCTGAAGTAGGGTTTTTAATTGACTAAGCGATGTAATTCTGATTCCGTTTACCTTCTCCAAAACTAAATCTTGGAAATCCTGGTACCCCAGGTTCCCTTCTAGGGGAAAAACACGGCTCAGGATTACTATTTTTTCACGAACAGGGTGGACCTTTTTTTGATAATAATCAGAAAGGTAGACTAGTTTTTTTTCCGATTTCACTCGGTATTCAGAACCAAATTCTTTTAAATACGCATTGGTAAGTTCCGTAAAGAAAAATCCACCAGCAATCAAATACAAAGGTTTTCTTTTTTTTGCTTCTTCAGGAATTAAAAAATCATTCGAATCATAAGCCCGCAAATCATAACTCACATTTTGATTTTGAAAGTTTCGATGGAGTTTTAATTGAATCGTTTCACCTAATGAACGCAAAACGCCACTTGGTTTTCTTAAAATCAAATCATAAACTTTATCTGCCCTATCCCAATCATCAATCTTCGAAAGAGAAACAGAACCAATTTCTGTAACCAAATCTCCTGGAAACAAATTGTAAGCGGGGCCAACACCTGGAATTACTTCTGTGATTAAAAGAGGGTTGGCGATTGTCTTAGAATAGTATTCGCGTTCCGAAGGTGTTAAGTTTACATCAAAAACAAATCCTGGATGTGGGAAAGGTTTCCCTTCGGTTCGATAGAAAGTTTCTACATATTCTGTTGGTATCAAATATTCCGAAATTGTAATCCCACACAAGGTTTGATTTTTGAAGAAAAAATTAGGTTCTTCTGATGTTTTGTTTTCAAGTAACAAAACTTTGATTGGGGTTTTCGAAAAAGGAAGGAATACATAACGAGACTTGCCACTAGGACAAAGTTTGTTTGTAGTTTTAAAATCTAAAGCAACAGGTTTTGGAAGTTTAGGAATGTCTTTTGTTTCCAAAAGTAAAAATCCTGTTTCTTCATCATAGGATTTGATTCCAAGTTTTGGGATAGAATAATCAAAAGATTCGAATTCAGCAAAAACTGGATTTTGTTTAGGAAGTGTGACTCCAAAAAAAAGACCTTTTCCTAAATAAATTAAATTCAATTTTCTGGAAAAGGGTTCTCCCACAAGCCAAGGATTCTGATGGCTTGTTTTTTGAAATGTGATCCGAGATTCGACGACACGTTTGTCTTCGAATTCCTCTGCACCAATGGGAAGTAAGGTGGTAAAAATTGTTAAAAATACAAAAATTAACTTAAAACTCTTCATAATTGGCACCGTATCTTTTTTTCACACGTTGGTTCATTTGGTAAACAGACTCTGGTCTCAGCACAATCGGTAAGTCCATTCCTCGGAATTTAAGAACGATAAATCCTTTTTTTCCATCCTTCCAAATAGTTTTAAATTCATTCAAATCCTTCGGAATTCGTCCATTAATTGATTCTACAACTTTGTACTTATATTTTTTATATTTGGAAGTTTCAGGATCATTAAAAGTATAACTAAGCACTATATCCCGAACTGTATATCGATACAACAAATCTTGAATGAAATAACTATAATGATATTTTAAAGAACTATCCAAGTCCCCATCTTCCGAATGGAAAAAAGACCTTGTGATCGGTTGGAAAACAAACCCAGCCTGCAAAAAATAATCCTCAGTTGAATCTCGATATAAATCCAAAGCATAGTTTTTTTGAAGATTTACTTCTGCATCATAACTTTTTCCGGCTCGGTAATAACTCACAGTCACTTTCGTATTCAGTTGTTTGTTTTCGATCCAATCGATAATAAATTCTTTTTTGTTGGCTTGAGTGAGTTCTCCATCATTGGAAAGCGGTAAACCATCCACGGCAGTCACAAAATCTTTTTCTTTTAAAACTTTGGAAAATGTAGAAGAAGGATAAATCCGATTCACAAAGATTCCAGATTGATTGGAAGGAACCTTCATCGCTTGTTTTAAACTTTTTGGATTCCCATTTTGGAAGGTAAAACCTAAATTTGGAAACCCATCATACTTTCCGTCAGAGATATCTTCCAAAAAGTGACGAATGATATCATTCGAAATCAAATAGGCAATCCCCTGTTCCAAAGTACTTATTTGGAACACTAGACCCACAACCATACCGTTTTGGACTGCAGGACCACCAGAATTTCCCGGTTGGATATTGGCATTGATTTTTAATACATTACGATAATCTAACCCGGAATAGGTGTAACGATTTTTTTCAAACCGAAGGACAGATCCTTTTTCAACAGACAAACTATCATTTCCATTTGGAAAACCGAGAAGTAAAACATCCGATCCTAAATTTGGGACTCCTTCCAAAAAGGAAAGGCTGTTTGTTTGTTCCGAAAAATCTGGATCGTTCACCTGTAAAAGAGCCAAATCACAATCATATCCGATGAACTTAACATCTGCTAAATATTCTTTTTTTGTAAAACTACTTTTAACCAGAATTCTTTTAGCATCACGTACGACATGAGCATTGGTTAAAATGGTTTGGCCTGGTAAAACGAAACCAGATCCAAATCCCGTATATAAATTCTTTTTCATCCATGGTTGTGTTTTGTTTTCTGTATTAAACCCTTCATTCCGAATGAGAACAACAGAACGGAAAATTGAATCTACAGCTGGTCCAGGTTCACCTTGTGCCAGTAGAGAAAAACTCATTAGAAAAAAGAAAAAACTAAAGTTTAATAATTTATTCATAATATAAAACGATTTTCTCCCAAAAGGTTTGTGTTTCGGTGATTTTTTTTAAAACCGCATTTCCTAAAACTCGATCACCAGGTTTTGGATCTTTCCAGATTGTATTGGATGATACCAAATCACCGGAAGAAGTGGAAGGGACTCGGATCAAACTAAATGCAGAATCACGAATGCAGGTGATTCGAAAAACATAAGACACTGTTTGGTCCCAATAAAAACTTTCATCTTTTTGAATGTATTCTAAGGGACACGATGAATCAAAAAACACTTCTATATTGGAAGGGACTTCTTTTCTTCTTTTTGGATTTTCAGCGATGGATCTAAAATAGAATAAATTTGGATTTTGAATGGGTTTATAAGAATTGACTGGCCTTTTTTCCTCTAAAGTGACAGGGGTTTGTTTTTTAGAAGGATAATCCAATTCCGTATCATCTGTATTCAACCTTGGCTCTGCCTTGGTTTCTCCTACACTAAGACCAGTTTCAATTTCTAAATATTGCTTTTTCCCGATGCGATGAACAGCCCTTAACTGGAAAGTTCCAGGCACTAATTTTCTTTTTTGATTGGATTGGAACCGAATCAGCATAGGTTCCGGTTCATTTTGACAACTGAATCGAAAATAGGTAACAGAAGAAATTCGAGAGGCAGGTTCCAATCGACAATTCCCATCATCAATAGGAAAACTTTGGTGAGTTCGAATCTGTTTTTTGACTACAGAAGATGGTTTTCTTTCTTTCCATGCACTGACCTCTTCTTTTAGCAATTGTAAGGAAGATTTTGTCATTGTGTGCTCTGCAAAAACAAATTCAGTCCCTAAAAGAAATAAAATCAATCCGAAGTATATAAATAACTGCCTAATCATGGAATACCGATTATAGTGATTATCGGCTTAACTACCCAGTAGAATCAACTGGCATCCCATTGATTTCTTTTCTCATTATGTCTCGAACCAGAGATGAACTTTTTTTTTGGTTTTCAGACTTTCAAAAATTCGAGGGGTGGAAAAGTAATGTAAGAAATAGGAGAATACTTTTTTGAACTGGAACTTTCTTAAAACCGAAATAGAACCTGGTGACTTCCTCATCGATTGTCGTTCCCAATCAGCATATGAAGAAGAAACATTAGAAGGTGCATATTATTATCCATTTATCAAAAAAGCATTCGGATCTGATCCAGAATCCCAAAAGAAATTATACGGACCGATGACGGCCGTTGTTCAAGATTTTCAAAAATCAAAAAAGACTCGAATCATCGTTTTCGATGAGGGGATGGGAATGTTTTCCACTCGTATGGTTTACTTACTTCGAGGAATGGGAATCAAAGATGCCTATGTTCTAGGTCAAAAATGGCCAGTCGATGGGAAAAAATCCAAAGGTGAGTTCAAAATGGAACCACCGATCGCTGATAAAGTGAAACCCATTGAAGGTGTCGTGGACAAAGCCTTTATGGAACGAAATCTTACAAAACTCCAAATCTTCGATGCAAGAACCATGGAAGAATACGAAGGCCGATTGCCACGCCTCACTGCTCCCGAAGAGGGAACCCTTTGTGGACGTTTGCCAGGAGCTTTCCTCTGGGATTGGAGAAATTTATATGATGGGGAAGCAAACCTCATCGAACGTTCTCTTTTCAAAAAACGTCTGAACGGATTTCCTTTTATGCCAGAAAGACCCACTGTCATCTATGATTACAATGGGGCTCGTTCTTGTTTGCTCGCACTAATGCTTCGCGAAGCAGGATATATCGACATCACAACTTACCAAGGTTCTTGGTTTGAATGGAGAAAGTCGAACCTACCCAAACAAGCAGTTTCTGTTTTTGGTGTCAAACAAGGTGCTGCCGCTGCTCCGAGAGTTGGTGGCGTGGATCGCAAGAAAGTTTAAAAAAGGATTTACGAAACCTAGACCCATCGATCTACTTACTCCTGCTCCTGGAGGGGTCGATGGTATTTCGTTTATTTTTTTTATCTCTCTCTTTATTCTTTTTGGAATGCGCTTCTCGCGTTGTTTCCAACCTACCTGCAACAGAAGAATCATTTCTCGTAAGTAAACAAATCCAATGGATTCAATCGGCAAATGAATTTACCTTAAGAAATGAGTCTCTTGGAAAGGACTTTATCAAACTTTCTTTAAACGAACCCTTTCTCCAAGCCTTTACAAAAGAAACCATCTCCAAATACCGAATGGCTTCTTTTAAGTTCAAAGAAACTCTGAAAAATTCCTGCACGGAACAATCCATAGACGAGATCAAAAAAGAAAACGGTAGGATCACCATCAAAGGAAAGTTAAGTGGAAAAGATTGTTCCTCAGACTACCAACTCCTAATCCAAACCAAATCGGAAACAGAGATCGAATTTAAAATTACCCTCTCAAATCCAGAACTCAACAGAATCCAGTTCCAATACGGTTCTCATCCAGAAGAAAAAATCTTCGGTCTCGGAGAACAGTTCACCTATGATGAACTCAAAGGAAAAACTCCATTTGTTTTCGCTGAAGAACAAGGAATTGGCCGGGGAGACCAACCCATCACTGCAGGAGCCAACTTAGTTGCAGATGCGGGTGGAAATGTTTACACAACTTACGCACCCATCCCCCACTACATCACATCCGACAATCGTTCCGTTTTTTTTGAAAACAGTGGTTATGCGAATTTTGATTTTAGCGATTCAAAAAAAACAAAGGTTGAGTTTTGGGATTTCCAATCAGAAAAATCTCTCACGGGAACCATTTGGCTTGGAACTTCTGCCAAATCACTCATCGAAGCTTACACTAAAAAAACCGGTAGATTTCCAAAACTTCCAGATTGGGCTTACGGAACCTTACTTGGTGTCCAAGGCGGAACAGAAAAAGTTTCCACTATCATCAAACAAGCAAAAGATGCAGGGAATCCGGTTACTGGCCTTTGGATCCAAGACTGGTGTGGTCGTCGTGTGACTAATTTTGGAGACCAACTCAAATGGCGTTGGTATGCAGACGAAACCCTCTACCCTGACTTTAAAAAATTTGTAAAGTCGATGAATGATCAAAACGTACAGGTATTAGGTTATGTGAACCCCTTTTTAGGAGCTACCGATCCCAAAAAAGTTGATGATGATTTTACAAATCCACTCTTAACAGAAGCAAAAACAAAAGGGTATCTCGTCAAAAATCAAAACGGGGAAGACTATCTCATCCAAAACGTAGGTTTTCCGGCTTACCTCATTGACCTGACAAATCCTACCGCAGTCCGTTGGATCAAAGATCTGATCAAAAAAAATATGATCGGAGTCGGACTCTCTGGATGGATGGCTGACTTTGGAGAGGGTTTGCCGTATGATGCTAAACTTGCTTCTGGAGTGGATGCCAAAATCTATCACAACCGTTATCCGGTCGATTGGGCAAGGATCAATCGAGAAGCGATCAAAGAAGCAGGTATGGAAGGAAAAGTTGTTTTTTTCACAAGAGCCGGATACAGCTATTCCAATACTTACTCCACTCTTTTTTGGGCAGGTGACCAGATGGTAAGTTATGGGATCAATGATGGACTTCCTTCTTCAATCATTGGCCTTACTAGTTCAGGAATCAGCGGTTATGCGTTAAATCATAGTGATATCGGTGGATACACCACTATCAGCAATCCACTCCGCAACTACCATAGGTCCAAAGAACTTCTATTGCGTTGGGCAGAGGTTTCGGCTTTTACACCAGTCTTTCGAACTCACGAAGGAAATAGGCCCCTCAAAAACTGGCAAGCATACACATATACCAAACCAGATGGAACCAAATCTCTTGGTGACGAAGACACAGTGGCACTCTTTGCAAAAATTGCAAGAATCCATTTTGCCCTAAAACCATATATTCAAGGTTTGGTGGAAGAAGCTTCCCTAACAGGAATTCCTGTGGTACGACACAATGCCATCGTTGAACCCGAGGACAAAAACTTATTAAAATACAAATACCAGTTTTTCTTAGGAGATGATCTTCTCGTGGCTCCGATAGTGGAAAGTGGGGAAATTGTTCAAAACGTGTATCTTCCTCGTGGAAGATGGCAACATCTTTGGACAGGAACCACTTATGATGGTTACAGAAAGGTTCAAGTTCCGGCACCAATTGGAAAACCGCCCGCTTTCATTCGCATTGGAGGAAAATCGGAAGCTCTCATTCGTTCTTCCATCAGTAGCATTCGTAACAAAGATTAACTCTTAAGGAAGTAGAGAAATGAAATTTGCATTGATAGGTGACATTCACGGTTATTGGAACCAAACTGATATCGAGTATTTCAATGCATCGGATTACGACTGTTTGTTTTTTACAGGAGACCTTCGTGGCAATCCGAAACTAGGCAAACTTTCGTTCCAAGGTCTCACCAAACGGGCGTATATGATTCCAGGAAATTGGGATGGAATGAGTTTTGCCTCCATCATTGGGGAAGTGATCCAATCCAAAATCCTAATTCATTCGGGACAAATTGGCCAAAATCGAAGGATGCGTAAACTTTCGGAACTTGTAAAACCCATCTCACTACTGGGTTATAGTTCTTTAGTTTTATCACAAGAAATGGATTTAAGTCTCATCGTAGGTCGTCCTCATGCTATGGGTGGAGGACTTAGTTTTGCCCCGACCATGAAAAAAAATTATCTGGTTTCAAGT
Source organism: Leptospira brenneri (assembly GCF_002812125.1). NCBI lineage: Bacteria > Pseudomonadati > Spirochaetota > Leptospiria > Leptospirales > Leptospiraceae > Leptospira > Leptospira brenneri. The sequence goes on along the minus strand of NZ_NPDQ01000001.1, from coordinate 387,309 downwards.
ATGGAGGCTTCCATTGAAAAATACAAACGTCTGATTGATGGAACCAAAGAAAAAAATTTATTTTTTCTTTCGCATAACGGACCTTTTGGTCTGGGTGCAGCCAAAAATTCCATATATGGAGCAGAATTCAAAAAAGAAGGTGGGGATTGGGGAGACTTCGATCTCACAGAAGCCATTAGTTATGCTAAGTCGATTGGAAAAAAAGTTCCTTTGGTTCTTTCAGGTCATATGCACCATTCGATTAGTAAAAAGAGAGAACGCGAAACACATGAATATACGGGCGGAACGTTCTATGTGAACGGAGCCAAAGTCCCAAGGATTCGAGAAGGAAAACATTTCCATACAAAAATCGAATGGGACGGAGGGTCTGCTACCGTCATTCCTCTTTGGGTTTAAAGTTTCTAAATCAACCGAGTTTGGTTTCGATTTCAATTTTTCCCGAAAGAAGTTTATGCACCGGACATGCATTTGCTACAGTCAGCAACCTTTCTCTTTGTTCCTCTGTTAAGTTTCCAGAAAGATTGACAATTCGGGTAAATTGGTTATCGTCTGGAGACCGTTTATCGATCGTTACATGAACTTCAACAGAATCCAATGGATATCCTTTTTTATCGGCATACATCCTTACAGTAATGGATGTACAAGCACCCAAAGACGAAGCCAGTAACTCGTGAGGTGATGGCCCAAGATCCGTTCCTTCTTTCGAAGCTGGTTCATCAGCCAACCAACTGTGTTTTCCTGATGAAATTTTTGTTTCGTATTTTGTTTTGGCAGTGGAGACCACTACCTTATCTTCAAAAACTGCTGTCATTTAGATTCTCCTTTATGAATTCGTTCGGCTTCCAGAATGGCGCGATTACGATTATTGATCATGGCTTCTTCTACTTGCAAACGTATTCTTTCAAATTCTTCTTCGTTTAGTTCCCGAGGAACAGAAATGGGTTCTCCATAAGAAACAACAAAGGTTGTAAAAGGTTTGGGAACTCTATGTTTGTCCCAAGCTCTTTCCAAAATCCATTGCCTACTGCATTCATAATGGAAAGGAATGATGGGAACCTGTGTGACTTGGGCAGCGGCGATGATCCCCGGTTGGACGATGAAAGCCGGGCCTCTTGGACCATCGGGTGTGAAGGCAGCAGGTAATCCTTTTTTTAAATGTTGGATCATTGCCTTTAAGGCTTTCGAACCACCTTTGGAACTACTTCCACGGATACTTGTGTTTCCAAAACGGTGAACCACTTGGTTGATAAAGTCTCCGTCTTTGGATTCCGAAATCAATACAGCTACATTTTTTCCCCGGTGCAAATACGGAGAGTACAAAACGTTCGTATGCCAAATCGAATAGATAAATGGTTTTTTGTTTTTGAATAATTCTTCGTATCGTTCGTTTGTGAGAAAACGAAACCGAGAGCTAAGGCCAATCAAACGTTGGAACCAAACGGCAATGAGTGGCAACAACCAAACTAAAAATTTACGTTTCAAATATAAATGCACTCCCAAGAGATAACTCAAGGGAAACGCCGGTCAAAAGAAAGATCAAGTTAAGTTTTCTTTTTGAACAAATCTCCGAGTTTACCCAAATCTTCTGGTTTGATATTGGTACCGGCTGCTTTTTTGTTTTCTTCCTGAATTTCTTTGTACACTTCCGCCCGGTGGACAGAAACATTTTTAGGAGCTTTGACACCAATCTTTACTTGGTCTCCTTTAATATCTACAATGACAATTTCAATATCGTCACCGATCATAATGGATTGGTTACTCCTCCTTGCTAAAACTAACACGGATTAAACCTTTTCGGAAGACATCTCTTCCATAGATTCGATGATATTTTTACGAATGGGATGATTTTCATCACGCGAAATACATTGTTTTCCCTTACCATCTTTCGCATTTAATATGATAGGACCTTGTAAGTTTGCAGTCATCCCCTTAGGATTGTCATGAGGAATGGTAACAATCAGAAAGATTAACCCTTCCTTCCAACCGTTAAGCCCGATATCGTGTAGTTCTTCATCAGAAACCGCTGGTTTATAATCGTTCATAAACAGTTCCGGTTGGATGACAATAAATGCCAGTCCCGATTCTTTTGTGGATTGTAACCATTTGAAAGGACTTTCTGCACTTTCTTCAATCAGTGCATACTCATCAAATTCTTCAAATCCAAGTAACCCTTGCGGGAATTTTAGGATTTGTTTGGAGTCCACTTGGATGGTTCCGAAAGGTTTTGTGTGAATCGTTACCGACATTCTAGTTCCTATACTTTCTTTTCTTTCTAATATGACCGTCATTTAGTTTCCCTTACCGAAGGAAATCCATAAGAGTTGGTTTAATAATTTTAGAACCGACGTTCAGCGCATAACTATGAATTGTTTCCAACCACTTCATGTTCATGATGGTTTCTGGAAAATCGATTCCTTCATTTTTAGCAAGAAGTTCGGTCATATACATTTTATCATAAGAAACACGATCTTCATGTTGTTCCAAACGATTCATACGAGCACCAATGGTTGATCTGTGGCGAAGGATATTTTCCAAAGCCAAATCTAAATCACCTAAATCCCTTCCACCAATGCGTTCTTGGTCTTTTTGGATGAGGTCATTTCTGAGTTGGATGAGAACATCAAATACAGAAAGTCCAGTCACTGTTGCTGATTTCGAATAGTTATTTGGTGGTTCACTGGCACTTGGTTCGATGAGTCCGATGTCACGGAGCACTGTTCCCCCATCCACATCCTCCAACCAAATTTGGTGAGGTGCTGTAGAAGAAATCGAAATGTTATCTTGGGCAAGTTTACTTGCTTTGACTTCGAGAGGTGCATTGTTGATTTTATCAATCACATCATCAATGGTATCACCGACAGAGATATGGATCTCCACTCCATCAATTTTAAACTTTTGGTCGGAAGTGGCTTGGTAAGCTGAGTTATCTACTTTAGAAGTGACACTGACGTTTGTTCCCCAAAACACTTTATTCCCAGGAATGGTGATTGGGATGTATTCTCCCTTTTCAATTTCACGAAGTTGTTCTCCAATATCACCCCGATACTCAACACCTACATATTGGTTTTTGAGTTCAAGGCCTTGGAGACCCTTAATTTTTGATTCAATTGGTTCGAAAGGAGGACGTTCAATCACATGGCCACCAAACAAAGGTTGTCCGGTCGCATCCCGAGCATTGGCAAGATCCACAATCGCGCGTAAATGTTGGTCTATCTCTTTACCGATAGCCACTTCCAATTCAAAACCCTTGTCCCCTTGGTAAATTCCGTTTCCGGCTTGAACGGTGAGAACACGAGCCCTTTGGAAAATTTCTCCCATTTTGTCTAGGACACCATCAATCTGTTGTAACCTTTGGTATCCATCGCCAATGTTTTCTTCGTATTGAGAAAGTTCATTCAGACGAGAACGAAAGTACATTTGGTTTGTGGCCGCACCTGGATCATCAGAAGGTTTACGGATTTTTAATCCTGTTCCTAGTTGTGTTTGGGTTTCGTCCATAGCCACTTGGTGGCGGTTTAAATTCCGCACCAAGGAATTGTTTTGCATCATGTTAGTGATTCTGATCATGATTATGCACCTAACCTATTGATGATGGTATCTAACATTTCGTTGAGAGTTGAGATCATTCGTGCGGATGCGTTATAGGACTGTTGGAACTGAACCATATTGGCCATCTCCTCATCCAAGTTCACACCCATTACAGACTGACGCATGTTCTCAAGTTCCACCATGAGTTCATTTTGAGTTGTATACTCTTGTTTTGCTTCTCTTGCTTCCGTTCCGAGTCTGGAAATCAGTGAGTTGTAAAAATCATCCGTTGTTTTGGAATAATCAAACATCACCGGCTTTTCTCGGAGGGCCGCGGCAATCAGAAGCGCATTGGATCCGTCTTTTTGACCGTTAGGTGAATTGTAATCCCCTGATCCATTCACATCCTTTCCACGAGCCGCTGCAATATTTGCCGGATTGTTTCTGACATCTTCTGACATTTTAAAGAAAGAAGAAGGATGATACATAGGAGTGAGAGTGATGTCCTGGGCATTGGCTTGGAATTTATTGATCTCACCTATTTTTCGATAATCAAAAGATCCCGCCACTCCTGTTGCCGTTAGAATCCCCGTAAGACCCACAAGAAGTTCCCCAGAATCTTCTAAGTGACGAATCATAAAGTTTTCTTTTTTATCTAACGGGTTTGTCGTTGCTTTCAGCGCCAACTGATTGTCATGCGACATGTAAGCCACAACACCGGTTTCTGAACGATTGATTCGTTTGATGACTGCATTCAAAGTATCATCTTTGGAATAAGGAACCAGGATTTCTGTTTCCCCACCAGGACTTGCTTTTAGAAAACGCATCGTTCCTGAAATTCCAATCGGACGATCGGCATCAATGGAGGTGCGACCTGTCACACGGAAGACAGCCGTTTTATCGTTTAGTCCATCTCCATCCGTATCAATTTCACCGAAGGTATTTGTGGCCAGGACTCTACTTTCAAAAAAATTAAGATTGGTTTTTCCATTGAGACCAAATCCATCTTTGTGGATTTCGTTGATGACATCCATCGCATTGATCGCAAGGGCATCAACAGCATTGATTTTCTCTACGAGGATCTTATCTCGAATTTCATAGAGAGCCTGAATGCTTCCTTTACGAAGTAAAACTGTATCTCCCGTCTGTGACCATTTGAGATCAAGAAGTCCATCATTATTCGGATTTCCTACAAGGTCGATCTTATGAACTTTTTGTCCTTGGACAAGAATTTGTTGGCCAATAAAAACCATCAGTTCATCTTCATCGCTGCGCCCAATGGTAATGTCTGCCATTCCCGCAAGTTCTTGCAAAAGTTCGTCTCTTCTGTCGAGAAGGTCGTTTGGATTATCACCTAATGCTTGTGATTTTGTAATCTTTTCATTTAGAGATTTGATATTCTCTGCAACCGTATTTAAATGGTTTACTTTCGATTCAATTTCACGATTGGACTGGTCCCGAAGAAGGGAAAGTTTACGATAAACATCTTCCATTCTCGATCCAAGAGCTTCTGCTTTTTCTTGGACCACGGCTCTATGGGCTGTTTCTTCTGGATAGTTCGAAAGATCTTCCCAAGAAGACCAAAACTGATCCATCATCGATCGAAGTGTGGTTCCAGTAGGTTCGTTAAAAACAGTTTCTACTTGGTATAAGTAGTCGTTCTTTTTCCCCCAATATTCCTTAAGAGAAGAAGAATCAATGATTCGATCATCAATAAAATTATCTCGAACTCTTTCGATTTCGGAAATTTTCACCCCTTGTCCAATTTGGCCGGGAACTTCTGCCCGATTGAATGCAGGCTCATAAAGGGGATCCATACTGTTCATTACTACTCGTTGGCGAGCATAATGTTTGTTATCCGCATTGGATATGTTATGACCTGTGGTTTGGATCGCTTGTTGGTGGACCGAAAGTCCTCGTTTTCCGATTTCAATTCCTTGGAATGTTGATCCCATACGATTCTCCTAGGCAGTCGCGTTCAAAATGATCGCGCCTTTTTGGCCCTGCCCACGCCTTGTCGGTTGTTTGTGTGAGGTATAAACTTTTTCTTTGGATAACTCTTGCAAAGAGTCAACAGTTGCTTGCAAAAACTCTTTTCTTGTTTTTAAGAGTTTGTCGTTTGTGATGATGGCATCTTTTAAATCCGCCACTACCTTCTTTAATTCTAAAGCAAAAGTTTTTAATTTAAAATTAGACTCACGGTCCATTTGGTTTAAAAAACTAGTGAGCGTAATGGAAGATTCGTCTTTCGTGAATTTTTCTTTTTCGTAGACATCTTCAATCGCCTTCATACGAATTCGTTCCAATTCGGAGGCTTCCACCATAATATGATAACTTTCTTTCACGAAAGACTCTAGGGATTTTCCGTCCGCAGAATGGATCGCAGCTCTTTTTTTGCCTTCCAATTCCAGAAGGCGCTTGTAACAGTCTATTTCATTAGTAAATAAACTTCTAAGTGATTCTACCCAATCCAACATGCGAATTCCTTTTCCCTTATGGGAAGGATCGACGGATTCCCAAACTAGCTTAGGAAAATTTATAAAAATTTACTATTTTCAGGCCTATGTCACTAAAATCGCCTTGTACCAAAGTCTGTATGATGGACCCAGATTCAGGACTCTGTGCGGGCTGTTTTCGCACGATTGAAGAGATTGGGAGATGGTCGGTAATGACCGAGGAAGAGAGGGAAAAAGTTTGGAGTGAGCTCCCGCAAAGAAAGGCGGGAAACTCTCTCGGATAAATTGGTTATTTAGAACCTTTATCGATCTTATTGCGGTGTTCTTCGCACAATCTATAGAGTTGGTCTGTAGATGGATTTTTCTTTGTGACTTTTTTTCCGCATACGATACACATTCCTTGGGCTCTTCTTCGTTTGTATAACAACTGAACTCGTTCTGCACCGGAAAGATTGTATTTACTGATTTGGAGTCGAACCCCTTTTACCAAATAGCTTCCGATGGCAGACTCTTCACCTTTTTTTAGTTCGGTAAAAATCTTACTCAGCTCATCCGGTTTGATCGATTTAGGTTTCATACATTCTCCTGCTTTCTTGCTAAATTTAACTCTCTGTTAGATTCTAAATGTTAATGCACATTAGTCAGTACCCACTAACGCGCAACACAATTTTGAAATCATATCCGATTTATCGAATATAGACAAAAAAACTAGGGATAAACTCTAATATTTAGAATCATTTTTGTGTTGGCAGGAGTTAAAATATCTATTAAGATCAAACACAAGGAGCCATGTATGGAAAAGAAATACAAAACACTCAAAGATTTTTTCCCTTTTTATTTAGAGGAACATAGCCATCCCTTCAACCGCGCTCTTCATTTTATTGGATCAAGTCTTGCCTTGGGATGTATCCTTGGATTTTTATCTACTGGTAAGTTCTATATCTTAGCTTTTGCCCTTGTTAGTGGGTATTTCTTTGCTTGGATTGGACATTTTTTCGTAGAAAAGAACCGACCCGCAACCTTTACCTATCCATTTTATTCTTTTATCTCCGACTGGATCATGTATTTTAAAATGTTAACCGGTCGCATTGATGTAGAATTTGCCAAAATTAAGTCAAATAAAGGTTAAGATGAAACTTGTTCTCAACTTCCTTGTAACTACTGTTTTACTCTTTGGTTGCCAGCCGAAAGAAATCACCAAAGAGGACATCACTTCCCTTCGGGATGGGAATCATGAAAGTCTCGCTAGTTATGCAAACATAGTTTTGCCAAAAATTCTAGGACAAGAGTTCAAACGCTTTGAATCTGGTGTCGACAAAGACCAAAAGAGCGAAATAAACATCACCTATGGTAGTAACTCAGCTCTCACCTTCAATGATGCATCTGATTACCGAAAAACGGGAACAGAATATCATAGTTTGGTTCTACTTAGAGTTGGTTATTCCCTTGCCCTCCATCATTTCCATAGACTTTCTCTCAGTCTCACAAAACCTTTTTTCATTCAGGGAGAAAACAATCCTGATACGGAAATTCAGGAAGCAGAGATTTATAGAACCACCATTTCTAAACCAGAACTAGATCAGTTTTGGGAAAGCCATCCTAACTTCGACCCATACAAAGCCCCAAAAATCGGTGAAAAAGAATGGGAAACTGTGACAACAGAGATTCAGAAATTATGGAAAGTGGAACTAGATGAATTCAGCCGAGTGAAGTTGGAATGACCCAGGGCCTTCCATCGCCTAATGCACGTTCTAAACGATCCAAATAAGATAGTTTAGGAATTTCGTAAGCACCCAACTGCCAAGTTACATGATTGAGTTGTTGGGTGTCAAAAAGTGTAAAGCCCGACTGTTTTAATTTATCGAATAAATGATAGAGTCCTATTTTTCCTGCATCTGACTCAAAAGAAAACATACTTTCCCCAGCAAAGAATTTGCCGATGGCAACTCCATACACCCCACCCACCAAAACATTCTCCAGATTCCAAACCTCAACAGAATGAGCCCAACCTAATCTATGTAATTCAGCATAACCTTGGATAAATCCGGGAGTGATCCAAGTATTATCTTTTTCACGGTACGAACAACCTTGCATAACAATGGGAAATGCTTCATTGAAAGAAATACGAAATTTATTTTGTTTTACTTTGCGAAGTACGGTTTTTGAAAAATGAACTCGTTTTAAATCAAAAATGGCCCGAGGATCCAAACAATACCATCGAACAGGATCTTCCGACCAAGGAAAAATTCCGTGTTTGTAGGCATATAACAAACGATCGACGGAGAAATCTCCACCCACAGCAACTAGATCTTCTTTCCAAGTTCTTGGATTTTTAAAAAATTGTTCAAAACTCCTTTGTGTCAAGGTGTTAGTACTTCCTTTGGATAATCATAAACAATTTTCACTTTTAAACTTTTTCCATTTTCATCATTGATATTGGAAAGGCCCTCAAACTGTAAAATCCTTCTCGTTTGCACATCATATACCAAAAGAAAAGGTTTCACCACTTGTTTCAAAAGAAAATTATCCACTTCCAATCGTAAATACAAAGCAGGTCTTCCTTTCCATTCTCCGTCTCGAATTTTTTCACAAGCAAACTTATAATCATCCAACTGAATGGGTGCAAGAAAATGAAAAGACATTCGTTCTCCCCGAGCAAGTGGTTCCCAATTGTTTCTTACAAAATAATCAAATCCCCCATCCATCACGGCAGGGGTCCTGGGTGTATAAGTTCTTTCTGCCAATGGATCTTCTTTTTTACGTTTGGAAAATAAACGAACAGATTTACCCTTAACATCCGCTCCTTCCATATAACCATCCCGAAAGTCTTCTGTTTTGAAAGTGGGAACCTCTGAATTTTTATCGAATTCGATATGTTTGGTGCCAAAAACTTTTCCTTCAGAGTCTTTGTATTGGATATCTGAATGAACGTGTTTTCCATTATTATAATATTCTTTATGATTGTCCGAGTATATATACTTTCCTGTGTTTAGATCATACGCCTTACCAAAATACTGGTATCTTGGTTTTTCAGCCAAAAGTGGTAAAAAAGATGGAAAAACTATGGCAAAAAATAGGATTTTACGTATCATACAGCTTAGACATGAAAAAATACAGACTGACTGACCAAAGGACACTTTTAGGGATTGTTTCCAAATTGACAGCAACTGTCCTGCAAGAGCGAGATTCTAAACAAAAATTTACTCTCCAGAATCCTGTGGCAGTCAACGATATCATGAAGTCCGTTCATTTTACAATCGTTGCATCAGAACCCCTACTCACCAAACCCAAATCACTCGTTTGTGTTCTCAAAGAAAATCGAGTGGAACTCCGTGTCAAACCAGTCAATCCCTACCAAGATGACCTTCTCCAAGTATATGAAATTCTCATTGAACCATTAGAACGTTCTGCTAAACGAGCTACGATAGAAGATATCTCAGCTTATGAAATCAAAATGGCACAAACAGCAGATTTAGGAACCGTTATTTCTATTTATGGTAAAACATCTATCATCAACCAAACCTTAAACCAGTGGCAAGTCCACTTGGAACAAACACTAACAAATTATGGTTACTTTATCAAAAAAGTACAAATTGGATTTTATTATGCTGTAGATACACAACTGATGGAGGCCCTTGCTATTTCGAAAGCACCGTATTATGTGCGTGATGCGAATCGTAGAATTTTTTATACAGATAGAAGTTTTTACAGCCCCAAAAAATTGACCGAAATTTATATCCGATCTTACTTAGATTCCCTACTTTTAAACAATACAAAATCTACTTTAATTTTTCCATTTTTCTCTAATGGAAAAGTATTACTCGGATATTTTGAAATTATTAGTAATTTACCAGACTTAGGAAATCCAATCTTACAATCGGATATTGAAGGACCAGAAGGGATTGGACCCTTACTTACTTTTTTAGAACAAAAAGCGGAGGAATTTGTATTCCAATTAGAGTTTGTTTACGCAAAAGATTGGGAAACTATTATTCGCACAACACCCGTTAGAGACATTAGCCAAGACGGACGTGGAATTAGTATGGCCTTACCCGCTGGCACTAGTATTGAAAACAGAACATTAGGATCTCCTGTGTCCTTTCAAATGGTGATTAACTCTTCCCCTTATACTTTTTATGGAAGTCTCAGGAGTCTAAAAAAAGGGGAATCCGACACAACAAATATAGGAATACAGATTTTCCAATGTGACAAATCAGAAGGGATGTCTCTACTGAGTACGTATGCATCAAATTTAATTGGAGAGGCTGTGTATGACTCCAGAACAATATGAAACAATTATAAAATTATTATCAGAAATTCAAAAAACCGGGGGTTCTGATCCTTATCGTTTGGTTTTGTATTTAGTTCCCAATATAGGGATCATCTTTGGAACCACACTTTTGTTTTTTTTGTTTCAGTGGTGGCATAAACAAAAAATGGCCCTCATCCAATCAGGCCAGTACAAACCTTGGAGTTTTGACATCAGATTGTATTCATTTTTCCTGGGTCTTTTGTTGACATTCACTGGTTTTGCCTTATCGTTTGTATTTATACTCGTCTTAGGTCGTTCTATGGCGATGTTAGGAGGGTTAATCCCATTCGCAATTGGACTCGGTCTCTTGACCTTCTACAAAATGAGTCGGTAGAATCGACAAAACGCATCTGTAATGAAGAAGATTGGAACTCTATCCAATCTGTCTTACGGGGAGATGTGTCCCAATTCGAAGTCCTAATGAAACGATACCAAGGGATGGTATTTTCCCAGGCAAAAAAAGCCTTCCTCACAGACGAAGAAGCAGAAGATTTCACCCAAGAAGTTTTTTTAAAAGCATACGAATCTCTCAGTCAGTTCCGAGGAGAATCTCAGTTTTCTACTTGGTTGTTTCAAATCGCAAGGTTTCGCCTAACAAAAGTTTTTAAAAAGAAAAAATTACCCATTACCGATTGGAAAGAAGATATCTCTTCTGTGGCCGACCAGTCAAAACCTTCCGTTGCGGAAATTTTGGATAAAGAAGAAACAAGTAATACTTTACGATCTTTGATTTCCAAATTACCGAAATCATACCAAATGCCCATTCTCTTGCATTACTTTGAAAACAAACCTTTGAAAGAAATTGCTTCCGATCTAAATATCAAACTAGGTACGATTAAAAGTCATATCTCCAGAGGGAAAGATCTTTTGAGGAAATGGTGGTCACATGAAATCGAAGGTTAATTCTAAATCTAAAAATGTTGTGAACACATTTGACCACCCAGATCCTTTTTTAAAACATTCGGGAGCGCCTGCTGTCATCCGCTTGCGAGTGTTAGGGCAAATTTTGCCTTTGAAGTTTTTGTTTTCCTCTTTAGGTCTTTCGATCCTATTATTTCTCATTCCGATCGGGACAATGTTTGTCTCTGTAATTTATCAGGAAAATACGGGATTACTTTTGCCTCTTTTGATAAGTTCCAGTTTGTTTTTCTGTTTTTACTCTCTCGCGCTTGGCTTTTTACTTCTCAACACAAGAATTCCTTTTCTGAATGAATGGAAAGAGAAACTTGGATTTGAAGAGGTTTAAAGTAATTCGTGAAAGGTCTATTTGTTCTCCTAGTTCTTAGTTTTACCGTTTCCCTTTCTGCCGAGGCTTTGCCGTCAGGAGAAGAGTTTTTAAAAATGGATTTAGACAAGGCACTCCCTTTGATCGAATCCCTTTCCAAAGAGGATTCTAAAATTCTCGTCTCGGAACTCCGAACTGAGGTCAAAAAATCCTACGCAAAAGCTGACCATTTCTATTTCCTCATCTCCCACTTGGAAGAAATCCAAGCTATTGAAAAAGAACAGGCACGTCTACGTTCCTTACTTTGGGTGTATGGACTTGCCTTCTTTTTATTTTTTGGATTTCTTGGGTTTTTATTACTCCGCCAAAGACAAGCCATCCGAGACATCAACCAAATGCTTGGCAAATAGATAGATATCGTTCCATTGTAATCATTTTGTATTCTCTTTGTAATGAATCCCTGTTACTTTTGGAATAATTCATGAAAATACTAATTGTAGATGACGAAGAAGACATTGCAGGACTCATCCAGTTCCATTTAGAGGAAGAAGGATTTCAGACTGAAGTTTGTCACAATGGGATGGAAGTTCTCCCCCGTTTAGAAAAACACCTCCCGGATGGAATCATATTAGATTTGATGTTACCGGGAATTGGTGGGATGGATCTTTGCAAACGCATTAAAGAAAAATACCCTCATATTCCCATTTTGATGGTAACCGCAAAAACCGGGGAAACCGATGTTGTACTTGGGCTGGAACTCGGTGCTGATGATTACATTCGTAAACCATTTAACATCAGGGAATTAGTTGCCCGAGTAAGAACCGTTACGCGAAGAACTACAGATCCAACCGGGGAAGTCCAAGGAACCATTTCTACTGGGAAAATCCAAATCAATCCAACAGCTCACAAAGTTTTTGTAGAAGGAACTGAAATTGATTTAACTCTAATCGAATTTAAACTCTTACAACTATTTGCTGGAAACCCCGGCGTTGCTTTCTCCAGAGACAAACTACTCGATCGGATTTGGGGAAAGGATGTATTTGTCACCGACAGAACCGTTGACGTAAACATCAAACGTCTCCGAGATAAATTACTTTCTGAAAAAGAAAGATTAGAAACAATACGCGGGGTCGGTTACCGATTCCGAGATGCGTAGTTTTTTTTCTACATTACTTTTACTCAACTGGGGTCTTTTACTTCTTTTACTGACCCTAGCTTTGGGTGTGTTTTTCATTTATGATCTAGTTGTACCCGCAGTACGCCCTCTCATCCTATTTGCTTTTGTTTTGATTTCTATATTTGGTACTTTTTATACCTCAACTAACATTGCAATGCGGATTACAGATCCACTGGCAGCCGTAGAGAAAAAAACCAAAGAAATCAACGCTGGTGACTTCGGAGTCGAGTTATCTTCTCCTGATATCCGTGAATTGGCAACTCTTGCATTGTCTATCAATGAAATGGCCAAACGACTTAAAGTCCAATTTTTGGATCTTACCGTCGAAAAAGAAAAATTCAACTACCTACTACAGAATTTAAAAGAAGGTGTCTTTGCGATTGATGGAAATGAAAAATTTCTATTTCTGAATCGAAATATTTCTGATACCTTAATTGTAAAAAATTCTCAGTTCAAAGACTATATTCCTTCGATCAAAAACAAAGAACTCCTCAGTTTTATTAAAGAAAAAATCCATCATGGTGTGGAAGGAAAAACGGAGTTTCAAGACGGAATTCACTTTTATACCGCTCGTATTTATCCAATTAAATCTGACTCGGTAATTCAATTGTATATTGGTGTATTATCAGACATTACAGAAGATAGACAAAACCAACTCATTCGAGAACAATTTTTCCAAAATGCTTCTCACGAATTAAAAACTCCCATAACATCAATTAAAGGTTATGCAGAAACTTTGGAATACAAACTCAAACTTCCAGAAGATTCAAATGAAAGAAAATTTTTAGATGCCATCCTTAGAAATACAGAAAGGTTAATTCGAATTGTTGAAGACATGCTGACGGTATCGCGTTTGGAAAGTCATAAAACAATACTAAACCTAACTGATTTTTCTCTGTCGGAACTAGTAAAAAATGTATCTGAGTCTTTGGGTGTGATCTATTCCCAAAAAAAACAAAATCTGGTTTTGGATATCCCACTAGACTTTCGGGTGAAAGCGGATCGCCTCCTCCTCGAAGATCTACTGGTGAATTTGATTTCTAACGCTTCCGCCTATAGTCCAGAAGGTTCCAGTGTGATTGTAAGGGCTACGTCGACAGAAAACAAAAACCAAATCCAGGTAGTTGATCACGGAATTGGAATTTCTGCAGAAGATGCAGACCGTATTTTTGAACGTTTTTTCCGTGTCGATACCAACCGTTCTCGAAAAGAAGGTGGAACAGGACTTGGTCTTTCCATAGTCAAACACATCGCAAGACTACACTCTGGAGAAGTTTTTGTTTCCCCGAACCCCCGAGGGGGTTCCATTTTTACCTTTGAATTTCCCAAAAAATAGATTCTCGTAAGGGAAGTCACCGGATAGAATATTGGTATCCGGTAGGTATTTATGAAGTTTCCATTGGGATTTTATTCCTTCGGCAAAAACATAGGGATCAAAGACTCGAGCTTAGATTTTGCGGTCATTTATTCAGAAAATCGATGTAAGGCGGCAGCTGTATTCACCCGTAATAATTTCCCAGGTGCTCCCATTTATGTGGGCCGCGACCATATCAAAGACGGATATCTCCAAGCAATCGTAATCAATTCCAAAAATTCCAATGTGGCAACGGGAGAACAAGGAATTCAAAATTCCTATGCCATTTGTACAGAACTCGGAAAATCCTTGGGAATCCCAGCCAAAGACATCCTTCCTTCCTCCACAGGAGTGATTGGCGTTCCCCTTCCCATAGAAAAAATCCTTAATGCTTGTTCTACGGCAAAAGCAGATTTAAAACCGGGGAATTTAGAAGAAGTAGCAGAAGCTATTATGACTACCGACACCCGCAAAAAAATTTCTTATCGAACCATGACAAACCAAACCAGTGAAGGTGTAATGTTTGGGATTGCAAAAGGGGCCGGAATGATTGAACCAAATATGGCCACCATGTTGTCCTATATCCTTTCCGATTACATTCCTGAATCAGGAGACTTACAAGGAATTTTAAAACGAGTTGTGGATGTAACATATAACTGTGTAACTATCGACTCCGATACATCCACAAGCGATACTGTAGTTCTAATGTGTTCTGGAGTTCTCGGAACCATTCCCGATGACGTCTTTGAATCTCATTTGAGAGAAATTGCCACTGACCTTTCCAAGATGATTGCCCGCGATGGAGAAGGTGCATCCAAACTGATAGAACTTACCGTTTCTCATGGAAGAGATGATGTACAAGTCACTAAAATCGGAAAATCCATTCTCAATTCACCACTGGTCAAAACTGCCATTTATGGTGGAGATCCCAACTGGGGAAGATTTGTGATGGCAATTGGAAAAGTCTTTGATGAACCAATTCCTTATGACTCTTTAGAAATTCAATTAGGTGGAATCGCAGTTAAGGGTGCCGATAATGACACCAAAACAAAGTTAGCCGAATATTTAAAATCGAATGAAGAAATTCAAATCTCTGTTGTATTAAATACAGGATCCTTCCAAAAAACATTTTGGAGTTGCGATTTCACAGAAGGATATATCCAGGAAAACGCCTACTACACAACATGAATTCTGGTAAGTTCAAAAATTCGTTAAAATATTTTTTACCTTCTAGTTATCAATTAAAACTTTCGGTAACCAATATTTTCACACGTACTTTATTTATCCTACTTGTATATCTTTCTTATTTTTTGATACTTTCACAAATTCCAGAACAAATGTCTTATCATTTGGAACTGGCTTTATTATTAACCAGTGCCTTCGCTTTGATTTTATATTTACCCATTATCGAAAGACTCACCCGTTACATAAGGACAAGGTTTCTTTCGGAATACCTAACAGAAGACGCAGAGTCTTACAGACAAGCCATCAAACGATTTAACTTTGACGCTTTAATTAAAAATGTTTTTCCTGATATGGTAAAAATTACAGGAAGCCATTCGGGAACGATGGCCGTACTCACGCAAAATGGAACCTTTGCCTTTCACTCCTACTTTCGTGGTCGTCAAAAAAAATTAAGTCCCACAAAGGACATTATTGTAAAAACAAGTTTTCAATCCTTTTTACTCACCAAAAGAAATGGAGCATCCGTTGCTGAAACCTATTCACATGAAAACATAAACAATGACTTCATGGAACTTCATGCGAACTACATTTATCCATTTATCTTTAGGGAAAAACTTTTTGGGTTTATTGCCGTATCTAATATACCCAATGCGGAAGCTGCGAACAGTTTGTCATTACTCGCAGGTCAATCCGCCCTAACCATCCATAATCATATTCTTTCTTATCATATTTCAGAAAATAAAAAATACCAAAAAGAAGCTGAGTATGCAGTACGTGTTCAAAACCTTTTGGAAACAGGAACCATTCCTGAACTCCTAGGTTGGAAAATCACAGCTTTCAAAAGAACCAATAGAAATCTGATCGAATTCTTTCAAGTAGAAGATGGCAGTTGGTTTTTTGTTATCCTCAACGCAGGAAAATCTTACCAACATATTGGTATTATCCTTTCTTATATCCTAGGAGTTGTGTATTCCCAATCCAGACTCAGAATTTTAAAAGGTTTTTCCGATATCAAATCCTTAATCCAATCCACCTTTCAAAAGTTAGACTGGAAAGAAAACTATGAGCTGATTATAGGAAAAATTGGACACTCTGAACTTTATATTGTTCAAGAGGGAAAACAATTCCGAATTACGAGAAATGCTGAGGAAGTTGTAGCAAGTATGGGATGGAAAAATATGATCAATATGGATAAAGGTCCTATCATCATCCAACAACGCGGAGAACCCTTACTCAAATTTAATTTCGAAGAGCCAGAAATCAAATGAGAGAACTTACGATTACCATACTCTCTTCTCTTTTATTTTTTTTGATCCTTCTTTTTGCTTTTATTGGATTTCAAAACAATACCAAAAGACTGCCTTTTTACCATTACCCTTCAGGTCTCATTGTAAATATTGGCGAAGGAAATCGGGCCCACTGGGGAAATACTATTGTTCAAGAAGATTTAGAAAATTTTGAATCCATCTCTGATTTCTCAAACATCGATTCTTATCCTTTACATATCAAAGACAATAAAGGAAATATTTATGAAGAAAACTTTAAACTAAAAACAATTCGCAAAACAGATGTTTTAGGAGTATTTTTTTCTGATTTATTTTTAGCATTTTTTAGTTTAGCAATCGCAGTATATTTTTATTATTCTACAAGAGATGCTTTGATATTTGGTTTTTTCTTTAACTTTGGTCTTGTCATCCTTTCCAATGTTTTTGTCCTTACTTTCCAAAATTCCATATTTTTATTTATCCTAACCCTTTATTTAGGAAGTTTTTTACAATACCACCTAATCAATAGGCTCCGCGGCAAAGAAATCAATTCCAAATGGCTATTACCGCAAATATTAATTTCTTTTATCATGGCAATGATCGCATCTCAAGAAAAGTACGACATGTTACTGATCGAAAGAATTGTTTTAGTTGCTCATGCAATCACTGTATTATTTGGTTCTGTTAACATCGTTGCAAACATTTATGAAATTGTTAAATCTAAACCACAAGAAGAGGCTCTTCTCAAAAGAATTGTTTTAGTATTTTCTATTTTTTTGTATGTGGCACTTCCAATTAGTATTCTATTCTTTGATGGATATCCTTGGTTTTTTGTACACAGATCTCTTTTTGTTGTAACCTATCTTTTGTTTATCCTTTCTTTCTTTTACGGAACATACCGATATACTTTTGTTCCTTCTCTCGTGATTTTTACACCAAGTATTGTCACTTTAATTTTGGTATCGATCATTCTTGGAACCTATATTGGATCTATTTTTATTTTAGATTTTATTCTTCCCATTCGTTACCTAAAAGACCGTTGGGTGTTTAATCTTATTTACTTATTCCTTGTCACCGCTTATCTCATTCCATTGAAATTACGAGTCAAAGAATTCTTTGATTATTGGTTCTTTGAACAAAACCCAAAGTTAAGTGAAGGAATCAATAAAATCACAGCTCTTTTATCTTCTCCGCTTTCGATGCGAAAGACAATCCTGACCATCACTCGCACCGTGAGAGAAACCTTAAGTGTTTCCAATATCATCATCTTAATTCCGGGAGACCGGTTCGCAAGTACTGATCTCAAAAACATTGATTTTGTTCGGATCTCCTCCCAATCGGAAATTTGGAATTATTTCACAAGCACTGACCGTGTCACCGTCACCTCACATCTCGAATATGGAATTGGTTTACGCGAAACATTATATAATTTCCTAAAAGGATTAAACGTTCAGTTAGCATTTCCTTCTTATGATTCTTCTTCGAACAGAAAAAACATTCAGGCAATGATTCTCATTGGAGAGAAGTTAGATAAAAAATATTTCTCCATTGGAGAATTAAAATTCATCAATGAAGTTGTTAAAATTTCAGGGCTGTTACTCGAAAATTATAGTTTGTTAGAAGACGAAATTCAAAAACGTAAAATAGTTCGTGATATCCAAACTGCATCTATCGTAGACAATACACTTCGACTCATTTTACCTAGTGAGGTTAAAGGGATTGATTATGGTTACATTTCTAAACCCGCTGTGGGAATTTCAGGTGATTACTTAGATATCATTCCCGTTTCTCAAACAAAAATGATTGTACTGTTAGGTGATGTGGCAGGTCACGGACTTGGAACTGGATTTTTAGTCAGTGCTATTAAAGGAATTGTTAGAGAACAACTTCGTAATGGTACATCTCTCGAAGGATTATTCCGTGAAATCAATTCGTTTTTCCGAGCTCGTTACAAAGGAAACGAGTTTATGACCTTACTCGGTGGAATTTTTGATTCGAAAGAAAATATTTTTAAATATGTGAATGCTGGACATCTTTCTCTCATTGAAATGAGAGCCGATGGACAAATCAAATTACATTCTAAAACACAACGGGTTCTTGGAATTTTAGAAACCGATTACCATGCCCAAGAATTAAAACTACTTCCGGGAACCAAACTCTTTCTTTATTCCGATGGAATCACGGAAGCCTTTAGTGAACGAGATGAAATTTTCGGGGAAGAAACATTAATTGAATTTTTGCATTTCAACGCCCAAAAAACCGTAAAAGAAATCCCTCCCTTATTAGAAACGAAAATGGCAAATTTTCGCGGGAACCGAGAACAATCGGATGATATTACATTTATTGGTCTTTCTTTTACACCAAACTAGCCGATACTGAAACTGATGATGGCAGAAAAACCGGTTAAGTTTGTCATTTTTCTATCTTTGATTCTGAGTTTGGTGGCGTTTTGGGACCACCAATTCACATCTTACCTCAAAGAATTTGTTGTACTCATTCACGAAATTTGTCATGCCACAGCCGCCCTCTTTAGTGGCGGAGTTGTGAAAGGAATAGCGCTTCATGGAAACGAAGGTGGGGAAACTATTGCGGTTCCTGCTTCTTTTCGCGGTTCCTTTATTTTGGTAGTTTCTGCAGGATACATTGGTTCCTCCCTTGTCGGGGCATTTTTACTCCGATTAGGATTTCAAGGTCGCCATGCTCGCCAAACAATGATTTTGTTTGGATTGTTTCTTATCTCCGTCAGTGTATTGTATTCCAAATTAGGAGACCTCGCTTACTTTACGGGTATCTTTTGGGGTGTGGGAATTCTCGTTACAGGAATGTTAGGTGAGACGATATCCATCCTCTCCTTGGTTTTTTTAGGTACAAGTATTTCCCTCTATTCTTTGTATGATCTCTCTGACTTTGCGGAAAGACTCACAGAAACCGATGCAGGAATCCTAGCTTTTTGGATGGCGGGTCTTGGACCCGAGGATTTGCAAAATCAGGAAGTCCCGACTGTTGTGGTCATTCTTGGTTATATGATCGCGACCCTTTGGTCACTCCTTAGCATCGGAATTATTTTTATGTCTCTACGAAGTTCGCTCAGCCATGAAGAATCTCATGAAATTCCGGAAATGGAAGAGTCTTTTGAGAGGTTCCCTGGTGACCTTTCCCCTGAGGCAAAACTCTGGCTGGAAAAACGAGGTGTGGATCCTGAAAGTGGGATCGTTTTGCCCCCAAATTTGTTCCAAGACTTCCCTCCCAAAGACAATAGTCCTTAAGGCCTCACGCAAATTTTCATTTGCCGAGGACACCGACTTCATAAATATAGAATCTCAATGGCAAAAAGAATCCTTATCACAGGTGGAGCCGGATTCATCGGTTCTCATTTGGCAGAAACTCTTCTCAACGCAGGGAACCAAATCATCGTTTTGGATAATTTCCATACCGGACGAAAAGAAAACCTAACTCACCTTCTCTCAAATCCAAATTTTGAGCTGATCCGACACGATATCACGGACCCAATCAAATTGGAAGTAGACGAGATCTACAATATGGCATGCCCTGCCTCCCCCGTTCACTACCAAAGTAATCCCATCAAAACCATCAAAACCAATGTTTTGGGTATGACCAATATGCTTGGGCTTGCCAAACGGGTGAAGGCGAGAATCCTCCAAGCCAGTACTTCGGAAGTATACGGAAACCCACTCGAACACCCACAAACAGAATCCTATTGGGGAAATGTAAATACCATTGGGATCCGTAGCTGTTATGACGAAGGGAAACGAGTCGCTGAAACATTATGTTTCGACTACCACCGCCAACACGGGGTGGACATCCGAGTCATCCGTATTTTTAATACCTATGGCCCAAGAATGATCCCTGATGATGGTCGTGTGGTGAGTAACTTCATCGTACAAGCATTACGCGGTGAAGACATTACGATATATGGGGACGGAAGCCAAACACGTTCTTTCTGTTATGTTGATGATTTAGTTCGTGGGATCATTTCCATGATGAACAAAGACGGTTTCATTGGACCTGTGAACTTAGGAAACGATGGCGAATTCACTGTAAAAGAATTAGCGGAACTCGTAATCAAAGAAACAGGAAGTAAATCAAAAATCATTTACCTACCACTTCCACAAGATGACCCAACAAGAAGAAAACCAAACCTCGGTTTAGCGAAAGAAAAATTGAATTATTCAACGACCGTCCCTCTCGTAGAAGGCGTAAAAAAAACCATCGAATATTTTAGTAAAAGAGTATAAAATGAAAATAGGCGTAATTAAAGAACCATCTTATGAAAACAGAGTGGCAATCACTCCTGATGTTGTTGATCCACTAAAAAAGTTAGGTTTCACTGTTTCGGTTGAAACAACTGCAGGGGACAATGCGTTTTTCTCCGACCAAGATTACAAAGATGTTGGTGCAACGGTGGAGTCCAAAGATGCGATTCTTTCTGGATCAGACATTGTAGTTTCTATTCATACATTGGATGAAGCAAGTGCCAAAAAAATTGGCAAAGATAAAATTTACATCGCAACTCTTTCCCCTCTCGCTTTCCCAAAAAAAGTAAAAGAAGTTGCAAGTGCCTCTTTTAAAATTTTCTCTATGGATACCATTCCACGAATCACTCGTGCACAATCTATGGATGTTCTCAGTAGCCAAGCAACTGTATCAGGATACAAAGCCGTTTTACTTGCTGCGTCTAACTACAGTCGCTTTTTCCCAATGTTAACCACTGCAGCCGGAACGATCACTCCAGCCAGAGTTCTCATCCTAGGTGCCGGTGTTGCTGGACTCCAAGCCATTGCAACTTCTCGTCGATTAGGTGCTGTTGTTGATGTATTTGATACAAGACCGGAAGTAAAAGAACAGTGTATGTCTCTTGGTGCTAAATTTGTGGAAGTAGAAGGTGCTGCTGATGCATCAAATACTGGTGGTTATGCGGTTGAACAAACAGAAGACTACCAACGCAGACAAAAAGAAGCCATTGCAAAGTATGCTGAAAAAGCTGATATCATCATCACAACAGCTCTCATTCCAGGAAAAAAAGCTCCTGTTCTCATCACTAAAGCCATGGTTGATACTATGCGACAAGGTTCAGTGATTGTAGACTTAGCGGCTGTAAACGGTGGTAACTGTGAAGTCACAGAAAACGATAAAACCATTGTTTATAAAGGAATCACTGTGATCGGAAATTCAAACCTTCAAAGTACACAGCCAATGGATGCAAGTAAAATGTATGCAAAGAATATCGTGAACTTTCTAAAACTTTTTGTGAATAAAGAAAAACAATTCAACATTAACTTAGAAGATGAAATCATCAATGCATGTATGATTGCTGAAAATGGAGTAGTCCGTCACAAACCAACACTAGCACTTCTCGGAGAGTAACTCCGAGATTTGTAAAAATTGGAAAGGATTGGATTTCTAAATTCCCAATCCTTTCACAACGATTAATTGTTTCCGGTTTCTTGCAGTTGAGGTTGGGTTCTCCAACGACGGTGGACCCAAAAATACTGCTCCGGAAACAATTTCACTTCTTCTTCCAAAGTTTTTGTCCAAAGTTCAGTATAATGTCTGATCACATCATCTTTTGAAGGATAAAGTTTTTTATCCACAAAACCTAAATCTTTAACTCGAACGATTACCTTCCCACCCTCGCCAGCTAACACTGAATAGTATAACATCTTTGCCCCGGTTAAATAGGCCATCAGTGCCGGCCCTACAAAGGTAGATGCTTGTCTGTTCATAAAGGGAACAAAAATTCCAGCTTTCCCAGCGTTCTGATCAGCACCAAAACCAATCCAATACCCTTGTTTGAGAAGTTTAATGACCTGTGTGGATTCTTGTACGGGGACAAGGACAACACCGTTTTTGGATCGCATCCGACGGAGTAACTGATCTACAAAAGGATTTCTAACTTTTTTGTAGATTCCCCCACCCTTCATTCTGATTCCTAAAAATTGAACTAAAATTTCCCAAGTACCAAAGTGACCTGAAATCAAAATCACTCCCACTCCTTGTTTTTTAGTTTCTTCTTCGATATTTAAACTTTCAGCATCAACAACTAGGTTTTCATCCAACCATTTTCGAGTCATTCTTGGTGCCCAAAGTGTATGAGCAAGAAGGATACCCAAATGACGATAATGAGCCTTTACCAAGTTTAGAATCTGATCTTCCGAATATGCAGGGAAAGCAAAACGAATATTATCCGCTGCAACCTTTCTATGTTTTTTATCTAAAGGATAAATGAGTTTGGTTAAAAAAATTCCATACGCCAAACACCATTTATATGGAAGAACCTTAAACGGAAAATAGAACAAATAAACGATTAAAAATGAAATAAAATATCCAATATGTTTCATAATATTAAAAAATAAGGCCAAAGATAATAATGAATGAAAACTGCAATGAGTCCAATTCCAAAACCAATGATCCATCCTCCCACAATATCACTTACAAAATGATGTAAAGTAAGAAGCCTACCCACACCAGCAAACAAACTGAAAAAAAAGAAATATGGACTTTCATGAAACGCAAAAAC
This sequence comes from Leptospira brenneri, assembly GCF_002812125.1. NCBI lineage: Bacteria > Pseudomonadati > Spirochaetota > Leptospiria > Leptospirales > Leptospiraceae > Leptospira > Leptospira brenneri. The sequence continues at coordinate 364,269 of NZ_NPDQ01000001.1, read as the reverse complement.
CAAAATTGTCGATACAACAATCGAATTGGCACTATGTGCAGAAGGAAAGGAATGTTTCATATCAGGATTGGAATCCACTTTTCCCATAACACTGACTAGGGGACGTTTTCTAGCGAAGTATTTTTTCAAAACCAAAACCAATCGGTCTGTTAAATATGTAAATACTAGAACAAACGGTAAACTAAAGTAAACAGGTTTGTAAAGATCACTTAAAAACATAAGTGGCAACAAAACAAGAGCGAACATTTCTCCACGATTCACTCTTGACAATACCCAACTTAGTTTTGGGTGGTGTAAGTTTTTTTGAATCCAAATCGAAAACTTTAAGTCGATAGCAGAAATCAAATTCATTTAGAAAGCTCTTCTTTTATCTTTTGAAGTGCTTCAGAAAAAGAAGAAGTCCATTGGTTACGTGTAACCATATCTTTTAATGTTACAGTTCCTGCTTTGATTTCATCTTCGCCACGAAGTAAAATCCAACGGTATCCTTTTTTTTCAGCATACGAAAGTTGTTTTCCCATCTTTTGAGAAACCAAAGAGACTTCTGTAGCAATCTTTTCTTTTCGTAATTCCCGAGCGAAGTTATGATTTTCTGCAAAAGAAGCTTCGTCAAGAAGTGGAATATAAACCGTTGCATCATTTGCAAAACTAGGTAATAAATTATGTGCAGTCAAAAAGTTCTGAAGTGTCACATCACCAAGCCCAAATCCAATGCCAGAAAGTTCTTCGTTAGAAAATAGACCAATTAAATTATCATACCTCCCTCCGCCATATAATGAACGTTTGTTTTGAGGAGAAGTATCAAAAATTTCAAAAATAAAACCTGTGTAATAATCAAACCCACGAACCACGGATGGATCAAAATATATAATATCTTGTAATCCAATGGTTTTTAAATCTTCAAACAATGTTTGGATTGTGTTACGTGTTTCTTCCTTGATTCCAGGAATTTGTCCGAGTGTTTCTGTAGTTGCAGCTAAAAATAAATTTATCTTTGAAACCGCCGTTGGATCATTCGGAATTGTTTTCGAAACAAGAGCGATATACTCATCTTCCGTAATTTTGTTTTTTTTGTCCAAAATCTTAGAAACTTCGTGAGCTTGATTTGCACTTACCTTCAAACCATCTAACAAAAATTCATCGAGAAGTGATCTGTGAGAAATTGTGACTTTAAAACTATTTCTGGGTGCACCAAAAGCAAAAAGAATATCACATGCTAAAGCCAAAATCTCTAATTCGGCTCTCTGGCTAGTCACACCAAACATATCTACATTCAATTGCCAATGTTCGCGAAGACGACCAAGACCTGGTTGTTCATATCTCCATAAGTTTGGAATTGAAAACCAACGAATGGGGCGAGGAAGGTCTCTCAGTTTTTTAGCTACCATCCGCGCAACGGTGGGAGTCATTTCTGGACGGATCGCTACTTCACGATCCCCTTTATCGATAAAATTATAAATCTGTTTGCCTACGATTTCTTCACCGGTTTTGGCACGGTATAAATCCAAAGATTCCACCATTGGTCCATCGTATTCTTCATAACCGTAAGATCTTACTACATCCTTCATCACTGAAAAAAGATAGTTGCGAAGGCGCATATCTTCTGGATAAAAATCACGAGTACCTTTATAGTTTTCTGTCGTTAGCTTTTGTTCTTTCAATGTATGGCCCCTATTGAGCTTTGCGGACTAACCAAAAAAATCGATAAGACTATGGTAAATCTCTTTGGCTTTTTTATCTCCGCTGACACCTGTGATCCTTCCACCCACTCTAAAATAATCATTCACTTCTTCTAAGTGACGTAATTCAATCGCCATCCGAATCGGTGCCTGCAATTTGAAGTTGATATCCAAAGTAAATGAGGGTTTCACTTTCAGTGCTTTGATAATTTCCATATCGTTGATTTCCAAGGCAACACCGCCTCTGGAAACGTTCAGTACGTTTTGTTTGACATCAAGAATATGGGTGTTTGAGTCCATAATTCTTTCTTGAAACGTACGTTCAACCTCTTTAAACAGATCCAATACTTCACTGGGAATCCCAGGCCTTTCTGTTTCGAGGGAAAGATATGCAAAAAAATGCATATCTTTCATTTGTATAAATAGCGGGTAATAAATATAAGAACCGATTTTTTTCTTTTTATATTCTTGGACTTTATCATCCAACAAAAACTCATCTTCGAAGGTTTTTTTGGGATCAAAAACATCTTCCGAAGGAAAAGATTCAAAGGTTTCAGTATCTAAAATAAACATTGGTTTTTTATGTTCCTTCATCAAATCAATTTCATCACTATGAATTGATCCAGAAAGAAACACCACTTTTGACTGAGGAAAATTTTTTAAAACAGTACGTTGGATATCAGAAAGAATTACCTGGGAACTAACTCCTGTTAACTTGGAAAAATCGATATTTGTTTTTGCAACCAAAAAGTTTGATGCGACCGCATTCCCGCGCACTTTTTCATTTCTGGGATCTCGTCTTGTAGCATAAGTTTGTCTTCGGTCGATTATTTTTCCAAGTAGAAGGTTGTCCTTCTGATTAACTAATTCATAATCTACTTCTACATGAAATTCAGGGGTAGCTTGTACGGTAAAAATTGTTTCGATAAGTTCAGGAATGGTTTCCAATTCCCAAATATGAGCTCCATCAGGTCTCTCCCCTTTAAACTTCACTCGAATGAGAGTGTCATATCCTTTTAGATACAATCCACTAGCGCCCATCATCTGTTTATAGAATTCAGGCAAAACACGAATGGCCTCTAAGGGGAGGTATTCTCTTTCTTGGTCGAAATGAATTTTTACGCGATTGATCATACTAGTCTATCTTTTTGAAATTCACACGTCTGTTACGAGATCGTCCTTCTTCTGTCTCATTTTCCGCTATTGGCTGCGAATAATGGTAAGCTTGTACCTTCATTCGATCCTTAGGAACACCTTTCAGTCGCAAATACTGATACACCGAAAGAGCCCTATCTTCGCTCAAACTGATATTGTATTCTTTATTCCCTACATTATCAGTATGTCCACCAATTTCAACTTTTTCATTTTTATGTTGGATGAGGAAGTCTGAGAAAAGATCTAATTTTTTCTTATCTTCATCACTCAATACCCGTTCGTTGAATGGGAAATAAATAATTGTATTGTACAAATTGTCAAAATCATTTAAATTTCGGAGATAAAGAACCGTTTCTTTCCCTTCCATTGTTGGAATTTTGTCTTTGGAAAAAAGGAAGGTTTCTTCTTTGAATCCCTTGGCCCTTACCAAAATTTCAAAATCCATAGTAGGAGATTTATCCAAGTCAAAACGGCTATCTTTCGATTCTAACGATTTACCCTTCCGAGTTAGATCATCAAAATAATAACAAATAGCATTTGGAATTACCAAATCTGTTTTCTTATCTTTAACAATGAATCGAATTCCCTGGATGGTTTTATCAGGTCGTTCGTCTTTGATTGGGCGGATGGGCTGTAAAATGATTTGAGAGTATTGTTCTTTATCTTTCCCAACATTCCCTCTTAAATCCAAAAGTACTTCTGTGGGATGAAATCCGGGAGAAGAAACTTCCACTCGGTAAAGTTTTCCCGTTTTGATGGTAGTTCTAAAATTCTCCGCATCTGCCAGAGAAAGGTCTCCACCAATACGTTTCGAAGTAATGACTTGGATTGGTCTTGTATCATCATAGATTTTTAAAGTAGAATCAAGCCCAATCATAATGGCTTCAGAACCATCTAACACAAGACCTCGGAAAATAAATTCATAACTACGACGTAAGTCCTCAGGAACCATCGTTCTATAGATATCAAATTGCCCTTCACCACCAGGACGATTGGAAGAAAAGTAAAACCACAGGTCATCAAACGTGACAGAGATCCCTTCGTTATCACTTTCTTCCCAAAGGCTATAAGTCGAATAATCAGCGGGAGTATCAAAAGGAAAACCGGTAGATTCGCCTGACAGTTGTTGCTTGGTATTAAATGGAGAGCCTAATAAAACAGGAGTTTCAAAACGATTTTGGACTTCACTGTATTCGCTATAGTAAAAACTAAATTTGCGATTTTTGTCCTCACGATTGGAGCTAAAATACAATCGTAATCCGTCCCAGTGATAATTGGGACTAATTTCATCATCTTTGGTATTAATAGTTGTTCCCAGAGAAATTGGTTTTTGCCAAACCCCATCCCTACATTTAATTTTTGGTTTATCAGGAACGATTTCTTTTGTTACGGTCGTAGGTTCTCTTTTTGAAATCCAAAGATCAAAACCTCCCATTCCCCCAGGGCGGTTTGAAGAAAATACCATAGAACATCCATCAGGCGAAACAGCAGGCATTTTATCTTCAAAATGAGAACTTACTTCATTCAGATGAATGGGAACAGCCCAAAGACCAGTCCTTGGGTTTATTTTTGTATAATATAAATTGAGTCCATCATAACCTTCTCGGTTCTTTTTTGGATCGGCTTGGGTTTTGTCACGAACCGAAGTAAAGTACAATTCGTACGGTTTTTCCTCTTCATCAAAAAGAATCGAAAACATTCCTTCGAAATTAGTTGTATTGAGTTCACGAAAATTCTTAGGAGGAGACCAAACTGGCAATTTCATTCGATCAGGAAAACTTTGGTTTTCTGAAATCCAAATATCCATCCCTCCTTCACCACCGGGCCGATTGGATTGGAAAACCAAATATCTTCCGGTTGGGGAAATAATAGGATTGTATTCCACATTTTGAGTATTAAGAGGCTGGTAAAACCTTACGTCCTTCACTTTCGGTAAAGGTTGGGCCAGAAGTGGGAATGCCAAAATGATTAAGGAAATAAGGAATTTTTTCATCTGCCGTCTCTCCTATGTATCGGCCGATCGGATTTTTCTGCCAAGGGAAAAATAAGGCTTTTAGGGGAAGGTTTACCCATAATCCTTCTCATTCATGGCCGAAATCTTCGGAATCTTAAACATTACCACAGACTCTTTTAGTGACGGGGGAAAATTCCTGAACCCAGATATCGCAATCGACCATGGAACCCAACTTTTGCAGGAAGGGGCCGATTGGTTAGATGTATCTGGTCAATCATCTAACATCGAAGCTACTTTAGTCTCCGAGGAAGAAGAATGGAAACGAGTGGAGCCAGTGATTCGGCATTTTGTCCCCAAGGGAGTACGGATCAGCTTGGACAGTTTTCGCCCAGAAGTACAAAGAAAGGGTATTGAAGCGGGTGTAAGTTGTATCAATGATATCTCCGGATTTACCTACGAAGGTGACCGTAGTTTTCTCTCTTCCTACACAAAAAAACACCAAGACCTAAAACTCATCATCATGCATTCGCATAACAAAAATATTGCGAAAAAAACATCCGACCTTACACCAGAAAAAGTAGTAAGAAAAATCCAAACCTTTTTTCGGGATCGACGTTCGGATTTACTCGCCATGGACATTCCCGAATCAGCTCTATACTACGATCCAGGAATGGGATTTTTTTTAAGTCAGGACCCAATGGTTTCTTTCCGAGTCCTAAAAGATTTAGAAATCCTCAAACTAGAATTTCCGCAATTAATGGTAGGAGTTTCCAGAAAATCCTTTCTTGGTAAAGTTTTGGGTGAACTTCCAGTAGCAGAGAGAGAATTTGCGACTTTGGCTTGTGAACTCCATCTCTTACGATTCAAAATCCCATTCATTCGGACGCATAACGTCCTCAAGCTGAGACAAGCAGAGAAAATTTGGAACTTATGTCAGGAAATGGAATGAACTACAATTTTTCCGAGTTCAATCTGAAATACTCGGTTTAAGTTCTTCCCGATCGGGAAGCCTTTCTAACATCTTTTCCTTCTTTCGAAAGAGTCGGGAAAAAAGTCGATTCAGGAACCGCATATCCTTTTTCAACCGCCTTACGGTAGTAAGGCAAAAGTCCTTCCCATCTCGGAGAATCTTTTAAAACAAGGAGGGTATCTCGCCAAACTTCTAAAAAACCAATTTGGGTTTTTTCTTCCGCTGTAGCCGACTCTGCCCATTTGAGTGCTAATTCATAACGACCTAGTTCGTAGTTTGCTTTTACAAAGTAAAAATGAAATTCCTTATTTTTCTTCGCTGCAACTTCTAAAGACTTCGCATAATCAAGGAGGCCATACCAATTACTTTTTTGAACTTGAATGTCTGCCATTCCATACAACGCATTTTCATGAAAAGGAACTACTTCTAAAATTTGGTTGAAGTAACCTTCCGCATAAGCAAAGTTACCTGTTTGTAAATAATAATTGGCAAGTTCTTCGTAAGAATATAATTCCCAACCCTTCACTCGAGAGAGCGCATCCAACAAAATGACTCTTTCTTCATTTCGCAGTCGGATTTCCAATTCTTTTAAAATATTCGTATACGTGACGGACGAACGGGAGGGAGCTTCTTTACTTACCTTTTGTTTGAATGATTCGTATTCATCTAATAAAAAATAAAACCGAAGTCGATTCAAATGAACCCCAACTTCATTTGGATTGGTTTGGATGCATTTATCCCAAACCACTTCCGCCTGATCCAGCTGGATGGATTTAGACAGTCGAATCCCTTCGGCATTACAGTCTGTCGCATTGGAACTAACCGCTTCCAGAAACAAAGTATCTGATTCCAACTCGTCTTGTTTCGCGATGGAATACCGACATCCAAATGAAAACAAAATTTGAGAAATAAAGAGAATGTAGAAAATTAGAAATTTCAATCTAGGATTGCCTATCTGGGTCAGTCTTTTCCTTCATCTTTTGTGCAAATACCAAATATTGCATCGCTTTTTCAGGATTACCATTGAAAAGATACAACAAACTCAAATCCAAAGCTTCTTGTGCATCGGGCGGTGAAAACTCTTCTGGATTTTCTTTTGAAAGTTCTAACTTAGTTTGGAATTCTTTTAGTTTCTTCTTTGCTTTGGATTGGATCCGAACCAAACTATCATGGGCAACCCCATCTTCCTCTTGCCAGGCAGCTTGCAAACTTTCATTAAAATTAGTGAACCCAACATCTTCTTTTGCCATCGTTGAAAGTAAAGTGGCTGAGGCTTTATAATTTCCTTGTTTGGCAAGGATCTCTGATTGGATGATTTTTAACTGAGCATTTCCGGGATAAAGAATTAAGTAACGTTCGATCATTTTTAAACTTTCTGGAAAACGATTCCTTTCGTAATAAAACATCGCAAGCCCTCCTAAAGCTGATTTATGGTCTGGTTCAATTTTAATAACATTTGTTAGATAAACTTCGGTTTTTTCATCGTTGCCTAACTTCTGATAGGCTTGGGCCAGTAAAAGGTGTGCAGAAATAAACTTCTTTTCGAAGGTCAAAGTTTGTTTTAAAAAACTAATCGCCTTTTCCGTTTCCTCATGTTTATAAAGAGAAACTGCCAAATTATAACAATTTTTCACATTGGCATGAAGTTTATAGGCCTTGGAAAACAATGGAATTGCATCTGCATGTTTTCCTTGTTTGGCATAAATCACTCCCAAATTCTGCAAGGCTAGATGGTAATTGGGGTCTTTTGCGAGTAAAAGTTTGTATTGTGTCTCGGCGCGATCCCATTCTCCATTTCGCTCCAAACGGACAGCCTCGTTGAATAGAGATTGGATTTCTTGTGCCATACAGAGCGATTATCGTTTCAGAAATGAATCTCCCCCGAGAAATTTTATCAGGAGAATGGAAAAACCTTCCGAAAGGTACACACAAGAGTCCAGAGGAAGGGGAAAGTTATGCAAAGACTCATACTTATATCCATGATATTGTGGCTGGTGTCCTGCAGTTCCGCAGATGCTACCCGAAGAGATTATAGTGCTTCAGGAGATCCTGAAGATATATTTTTCGAACGTTCACAGAAATCAAAACCTGTGAGCAACACCAAATCCGATGATCCGGTAGCACGTTCCATCATAGATGATTTAGATTCTAATTCCAAAACAGCGGCTCCTGCTGCAGTGGCGGCCATCCCTAGCAAAAAACCTGCAGAGAACTTTGATGAAGTGGGTTTGTCTTCTTGGTATGGACAAAAATTTCAAGGTCGCCCCACTGCCAGCGGAGAACCATTTGATCGAATGAAAATGACGGGAGCTCATAGAACACTCCCTATTGGAAGTATGATCAAAATCCAAAACTTGGAAAATAATAAAGAAGCTGTCGTTCGTATCAATGATCGTGGGCCTTTTGTCGACGAACGAATCGTTGATGTATCCGAAAAAACGGCAGAACTTTTAGAGTTTAAAGATAAAGGGATTACAAAGGTCGGAATCAAAGTTCTCAAAAAAGGGGAAGAAGATTTGGCCGATGATTTGGATGATGCAGACCTTTTGGATGATGCTCCCGCAAAACCAGAAAAACTGACTCCAGTCAAACCAGGTGTCGTTAAACCAACAACTGCTGGAAAAAATTTCACAGTACAAGTAGGGGTCTTCCAAGAAAAAGAAAGAGCCTTAAAATACCAAGAAAGTATTAAATCTGAATACAACCAATCTGTGTTCGTAACTCCAAGAGATGGAAAGTTCGTAGTTCAAGTTGGGGATTTTGCAGACCGCACAAAAGCAGAATCTCTCAAATCAAAATTGAAATACGATGGGATTGATTGTTTTATCGCAAATCGTTAGTTTCTCCTATCTGACCGGGCAATTGGTGAGTCCCTCCGATTTGCTCGGGAAGGTTGGAAAATGAATTGATTTCGTTATTTCGCCTGTTACGATTTCGTATTAAATTAGCAACTAGAAGACCCTATGAGTGAAAGCATATTATCCGTTGACCACATACTAACAAATTATTATACATTCGGTAGTTTAATTGTCACTGTCCTCCTTGCGGTCTTGACTACTTTCTTTTTCTCTCTAAAAGACAAAACTGTCGCCACAAAACATATGGCTCTTGCCTGCCTGTTTTTGTGTTTGTTCCAAGCTGGATACCTTTTAGGGGCCTTTTACTACCATCCCATCGCTTCCTACCACCGTTGGATCACTGGTGGTTTTATCATCTTTGGAATCACCCATTTTGGTCAGTTTTTCTTTCGTTTCCCTGATAATGAAAATCCAAAAGCAGCTACCATCATCCTCGCGATTTTACATGCCGTAGCGATCGTTGTTGTATTGTGGTTTCTTGTTACCGTTTCTCAAGGAGAAAGAAAATACCACTTCACTGCCCACCACTGGGATTTTAATTCGGAAGGACCTAGTAGAATTCTAAGTTTCTTTATTGCGGCTTACTCTTTTATCAACTTCCTTATTCTTCCTGGATATCGAATTTTCCATGTTGGAAAAGATAAACGTGGAACTCTTTTTATTATGTTGATAGCGGCATTAATCGCCGCCGTTGTACCAAACATAACCAATGTAATGAGCCGTGATGGTGCGATGGAACGTTCTACCTACCTCACTGCTTTAGTATTACTTTTCACTTTAACTTTCTTTATCATTACCATTTCGTTTATCAATAATAGTAGTGAACGAACTACTTTTATGGTGAAGATTGTAGGAATTTCTTTTGTTTCCATTCTTCTCATCATGCAAGCCTTCAGTTATTTGGTGGACCAAGAGAAAGAAACATCTTTTGACAATACTGCGATCCAAAAGGCACTCCGAGTTGCAGAAGGAGGAGAACGTTCCAAAGACATTTTATTTGTCATTGAATCCGATTCCTCAGGCCAAAATCTCAAAAAAGCATATTTACCTTCTTCTGTAAATTTAGATCTTCCCCTCGTGCAAGCGGATCTTTATAATACAGCATTGTATGATGAGGTGGTGAGCCTTGGTGAGGCCGATTACAGAAACTCATTAAAAGCAAGTATTACAAAAACACCATATTACTTTGAAGGTTATAAAAATGCCATCCTTCAGTTTCTGGAAGAAAATCCAGATTCGGAAGGAGCGGAACTCAAAGCAGAAGTTTCCAAACTGATCGAAAGACTCAATCGTAGAACTTTCATTAACACCAACAAACTTGCAGACATTCTACCTGATGAGTTTTGCGAAGAAGGTGTCAAATACGTTGAAAAAGTCAAAAATGTAGACACATTCCGTGATGCCATTCTCAAACATGTAAGTGAATGTAAATGGGATGGAAACGAAATTTCCGGAAGAGACCTCCGTGTCGAAATGCTCAAATTTTTCCGTTATTTCAAACCAGACTTAACAAGACATTATAGAAAAGATTTAGACGGTGTTTCGCATTACATTGCCTACATGACGTATGATTCGAAAAAGAAAGTCAACAGAGAGGTTGGGTTCAATTATCGAGATTACCGTGCCTATATGCACAAGTCCGCTAAACTCGAGTTAGTCATTCTTGCGATAGTAATGTTCGTGTTACTTGTTATTTTTCCATTGTTTTTCCGATCTGCGTTAGTAAACCCACTCTATGCTCTACTTGCTGGGGTTGAGAAAGTAAACCAAGGAAACTTAGAAGTAGAAGTTCCCATCAAAGTTAATGATGAAATTGGATATCTAGCAGAGTCGTTTAACGGGATGGTTTCCTCTATCCGCGACGCAAGACGAGAACTACAAGACTATGCAGAAAACTTGGAAGAGAAAGTTAAGGAAAGAACCAAAGAACTTCAAGAGAAAATGGATGAAATCCATCGTTTGAAAGTACAACAAGATGGTGACTACTTCCTCACCTCTCTCCTTGCTAAACCTTTATTTTTTAATGCAAATAAATCAGATAATATCCGTTGTGATTTCTTTGTTCATCAAAAGAAAACCTTTGAATTCCGTAATAAAACAGGAGATCTTGGGGGTGATATTTGTATCACAGGAAACCTAAAACTAGGAAAACCTGATGATTTTCATAGATATACTATGGTGATGAACGGGGATGCGATGGGAAAATCCATGCAAGGTGCTGGTGGATCCCTTGTTATGGGTGTGGTAATGAATTCCATTATGGCCCGTTCTGCAGGGAATAAAAGAATTCTCAATCGTACGCCGGATGAATGGCTCACAGATGTTTATGAAGAAGTAAATGCTGTATTCAAATCCTTTAGTGGAACGATGGTAATCTCTGCAACGGTTATGTTAATCGATGATGAAACTGGAAAAATCTGGTATTTCAATGCAGAACACCCTTACAGCATTCTTTACCGTGATGGAAAAGCTAGTTTCATCGAAGAAGAATTAAAACTTAGAAAACTGGGGTTGGATTCAGAATACCCTTTCGAAGTACAAACTTTCCAACTCCTTCCTGGAGATCAGTTGATTCTTGGTTCGGATGGTCGTGATGATATTGACCTCACTCCGGATGAAGATGTAAGAACCATCAATGAAGATGAAACCATGGTACTCCGTTTCGTGGAAGAAGCCGATGGTGATATCTACGAAATCGAAAGATTGGTCAAAAAATCTGGAGATGTTACAGACGATATCTCCATGCTCAGTGTTGTTTTCAAAAGTGAAAAATCTCCTATCTTACACAGTCCAGAAAAAGATGATCTTTCACACCAACCTGTGGATGACTTTTTTGATACCGCAGGTGATGATTGGGATGAAGCACTCACAACTTCTAGTGCCTTTGAAGAAGGAAAAGCGCTTTACCAAAATGGAGAAATTGAAAGGGCCATTACCGTAATGAGAAAAGCCTTCCTGGGTGATCCAACCAATCAGAAATTAAACAAGTTTCTTGGCCTTGTGAGTTACAAAGGTAAGGAATATGACATTGCTGCAAAAGTTCTGAACGAGTTCTTAAAAGAAAACGAAGGATCGGGAGAATACTGGTATTACCTAGCAATGTCAGAAAAAAAACTCGGAAACTATGAAAGAGCTTTAAAAGCAGCTCAAGAAGCTCTTAAATATGATCCAGAAAACTTCCAAAACCTGATCAACCTTGCGGACGTTAGCCGACTTCTTGGAAATGTAGATCGTGCCGTGACTTATGTAACGAGAGCACAATCCATTGATCCAACAAATAAAAACGTTCTCAAACTTTCCAAGTTATTGGAAAAAGCGACTAGCCTCAATTAATTGAGGTTAGTCTATCTACCCTTCCACATTGTTGTCTGTTTCCCTGTTAGAAATACTCTAATGGGGACTTCCCATTCAATCAGAAACCCGATACTTTTAGTTCTATTACCGATTTGTTTCAATTTGGTATTTTCCTAATTTGTTGTCCTGAATTTCAAAAAACCAGCTTGCCAGAGAAAAAATTTCTGTCAGAATGATTGAACCCAATTTTATAGAATAAGGATCTATATGAATCAAAAACTTGTTTTAAGTGTATGGACGGCCATCCTCTTCACAGGAAGTTCTCTGCTTGCCCAAGAGGCTGACGTTGCAGTGGGAAGATACCTTCCACCTGAAAAAGACTCAGTCATCGAGATTTTCAAATGTGGTGATAAATACTGCGGAAAAACAGTTTGTATCAAAGACAATGCATACCAAGAAAAAGAAAAAGACAAAGGTGTTCCAGGAACTCCTTACTTAGACCATAACAACGAAGATCCAAAGTTACGTAACCGACCAAACCTTGGAATGGTTTTCATCACTGGTTTTGATTACGCAGGGGAAGGTGTTTATAAAAACGGAAAAATCTACAACCCTCGTGATGGTAAAACTTACTGCGGTAAATTCACCTCCCTTGAAGGCGGAAACCGTTTGGATTTAAAAGGAACTCTTTGTTCCATTACCTTTATTGGAAAAACAAACAACTGGGTGAAACTTGGTGGTTTGAATCTTGATGACCCAAAATGGGACTGTACTTTCAAAGCTAAAAAATAACGATTCTTATACAAACCTGCCGTCCAGTTTTTGGAGGCAGGTTTTTGCTCTTCTCTTCCTAAATTCCTCCGAAGAAAAACTAGAAGTTACTTCTTTTCAAAGTCCTTATACAACAAAGAAGGTTGGATGCCTTGGTTGGCTTGGTACTTTCCTGATTTATATTCGCTGATTTCCCCTTCGACTGTATGATAGAAAATCTGACAAATTTGAACACCTGCATAAACTCGTAACGGATGTGTTACTTGGATTTCTAAGGTCCAAAATCCTTTAAACCCTACGTCCCCAAAACCAGCAGTGATATGAACAAACATTCCAAGCCGCCCAATGGAAGAGCGACCTTCTAACATTGGTACTAAATTGTGAGTTTCAGTAAATTCAATCGTTCTTCCTAAATACAATTTGCCAGGTTCTAACAATAAACCCTCATCTGGAATTTTCAGATTCTGTACAGGGTTTGGTTTTTTCATATCCAAAGGAAACTCTGAATATACTAAAAGGTCTTCATGTAATCGTAAGTTGTAAGAATTGGGATTCAAAAGATTCGCATCGTATGGTTCGATTTTGATATCGTTTCCCAGTCTTTTTAAAATTTCTTTTCCGGTTAAAATCACGGATCATTCTCCCTTAAAATTAGGTTTTCTTTTTTCAGCAAACGCCTGCAAGGCTTCCATTCGATCTTTCGTACCTATGGTTTCAAAATAACACAGCCTCTCCCATTCCAGGGCAGACTCCAATGGTAATTCCAATCCACGGCGCACGGCCTTTTTGGCAGCAGAAACCGCGATAGGTGCAGATTCCGATATCTCCCGTGCTAAGGCAAGAGAAGATTCCCGTAAATGGTCTGATTCAAAAACTTGAGAAACTAGACCACGAGACATTGCTTCTTGCCCAGTTAGTTTTTTTCCAGAAAATATCCATTCCAAAGCAGTAGATTCTCCCACAATTCGAGAAAGCCTTTGGGTTCCCCCTGCTCCCGGAATGATCCCAAGTTTTGTTTCCGTGAGGCCCATTTGTGCTGATTCGCTCGCATAACGAATATCACACGATAAAGCCATTTCCAATCCGCCACCAAAGGCAAACCCATTGATCGCAGCAATTGTGGGAATGGCGAGATTCGCTAATTCCGAAAAACATAAATTGATATCTTTTAGGAACTGTTTGACCTGTAAGTCCGTCATGGACTTTCTTTCCTTCAAATCAGCACCAGAGGAAAATGAATCACCTTTTCCAATGATGACCAGGGCTCGTGCTGTGCTTTTTTGCACTTCCTGGATTTTTTCTCTTAGTTCCGAAAGAAATTGGATGGAAATCGCATTCTTTGCTTCCGGCCGATTGAGTTCAATTAATGCTACATAAGTATGATGGGTTTGCAGGGTGACAGTGTTCATAGAATTTCCTCTGGGCAAAAAAATAGAAATGAAAACAGTTTTGGATTTCCGATAATGGAAGTAGCCGTCATGAGAAGGATTTTATACACAATCGGATTCTCACTAGTACTTGGAAGCAGTTTTTCCTGTATCTCTTCTTCAGACGAAGATCCTTTAGCTGCTCTCCTCACTTCTCCACCTGTAGTCTCCTCTGTCACCCCTCAGATTGGAACTCCTGCACAAAACAATCTCAACGCTACTTATGCTGCAACGGAAGTGCTCATCAAGGGAGAAAACTTTGGAGTTGATCCGGTAATCCGGTTTAATGATATCATAGCTACCATCAGCCTCAACACAGGAACGGAGCTCTATACGAAAGTTCCCGATGGTGCATTTTCTGGATTCATTACTGTCTCAAAATCGGGTGGATCCTGTTTGCCTAATTCCAAAACGGGTGTCAATTGCGCCGGGATGGAATACTTTATCGACTGTTATACGGTATATAATAAACAGTATGGCCCAGAAATTGAACTCAAACAAGGAAGTAGTTTGTCCGTTGAGTTTGATGGTCAAGAAACCAAAGCCTTTCATACAGATACATTATTATCATCTCGAAACCTAACCATAGGATGTGAAAGTACAGTGACCGTCCGAGTGTTTGACCGATCTTGCAAAGCAACCGACTATGTTTTACAAAACGATCCAATCATTCCTTTCCCGGCAGGGGTCGCCACACAGTTTTACGTCACAGCCGATTCAAAAACTTGTAGTTTAGTCCTTTAATAAGATTTATTTTTCACAAATCTTTTAAAGATAATGATGTTTGCAGCTCCCATCCACTCATTCATATGTTCTCGAAAAATTAAATCTCTAGGTTTTGAGTTTTTGATTTCTTCATCTAACTCATCATATTTTTGAATCGTAAGTTTCGAAATCTCTTTGTATTTCTCTTCGATCATTTCCGTTAGTTTTTTTAATAACGCTAGGTTATTTTTCTCCTCACCTACATTCAGCAATATGATTTCGTTCCAATAGTCGATCACATGTTTTTTGACATATTCACCAGGAATTACTCGGATTACTTTTTTACCATCTGAACCACGAGAATGGATATAACCTGTGCCGACTTCCATTAAAAACTTTTTTGCAATCATATAAAAATGAGAAGGCCCCAAATGAAATAAAAATACATACTTCACTTGGTTGGGGATCATCATATTCATAAGAATTATATTTTCACAAAACTGGAAAAACTGTTTTAGAAAGTTTTGGTATTCCACTTCAAAATCTTCAGGAGATTTGTTTTTCTTTTCCGTACTTGTCATAGACCGAATGAGTTCTGCACGAAGAACCTGTTCGTCTGCACCAAGATGCAAATCCAGACTAATTGCCGACTTAAATAAGGCTTTTTCTGCTAAGTATTTATCCAATTCATATCTGAAAAAATAATGTTGGTCTGAGTTCCAAGTATACTTTCCATAGGCTTGGATGTAGTTGGTGACACCTTCTTCTTTTAATTTTGCTTTTTGATTGACCAGATCTTTTTTTTGTTTAGGATCCTTATCACTCTTCTGAATTACCTCATCAGCCTTATATTCAATTCCAGAATCTTCAGATTCAAGAGTTGTTGGTTTGTCATACAAGGATTCATCAAAAACAGAAGACAATCGGTAGATGATACGATCACGATACTTTGGTTTGGTGGGTTTGTATTCAGTTAGATAATTTGGATTATCAATTTGTAAAATGAAACTCATTCGTTTGAGAAAAATCTCAAGTTGGTTTAATCTATCCAGGGCAGGTAAAATTCGATAACGCAACAAAACGTTATTTTGAAAATCAGGATCACTAAATTTTGCGTTTAAAACAGCTTCTCGCAAAAAAATCCAACCTTCTTTGCTTTCGATATAAAAGTAACGTAACATTTCAAAGATCAAATGAAACTGAACAAAATCATCCCGACTGACTTCATCTAAGTTACGAGAAAAATAACGTGAGTATTCCTTTCTTACTAACGCATATAAATGTTTCTCATCTAAATTAAAGATGATCTCTTTGATTTTCTTTTGTGATTTATCTAATTCTTGGTCGAGGTTTTTTCGAAAGGGAAGAATTTCACGTTTGTTGGCTTCGGTAAGACCCGAACTAAGGAACTGGAGGAAACTTCCCACCAAGTTTTGAAAACCAGTCAGGAAGTATACGTAACCTTTTTTAAAATCGGTAAGTAGGTCTAATTCGTTCCCACCCCCCTGGTTCTCTGCCGACATACCAAGAGGATAGTAAGTAAGGTTTTTAAAAAATCAACAGGATTTAATTGGAATAGAAGATCTCAATTAAGTTTTGGCTCGGATCTGCGAAGGTGAGACTCTCTCCAGAATCGGTTCCTTCTGGTCCTTTGATGATCTTTACGTTCTTTTCCTCAAGTTCGCTGATGGCTTCAGTGAAATCATCCACATCCATCACAAAACTAAGGAGAGGAAGAGAGCGGTCTGAAACTTCTGCTTTTACCAATCGGATACGGAAGGAATCCAGAGATAGGATTGCCTCAGTAGCCTTCTTTGTCTCCACTTCGAAGTCAAAAATGTCCCGGTAAAAATCGATAGAGGTGTCGAGTTGGGAGACGGGGATACTGACGTGGCCAATGCCTTCTACAATAATCATAATGGAATTACACCTTCGTGAACTTTTCTGTCATCATGCTTGAAAAACCGGCTTTGTCGAGAAAAAAGCAATGTCCCATCACAAACTCGAAACTAAAAATTGAATTTCAATTCCCAGTTAGGAAAAAAGAATCAAAATATGAATGTATTTCGGATTTCACTCATCGTTTTCGCCATTTTTACCCTTTCCTGTAAAGAAGAGGTGATTCCTTTCGAAACTGCCCACGAGAATCTCGCAGCAAAACTCCTAGCGGAGAACCAAATCCTTCTCGAAGAATATCTAAAAGAGGATCCAAAACCCAACTGGAAAACTTTTTCAGAGGTACTCGATACACTCGCGACCAGTGGACATCCAAAATTAAAGACCTGGACGGAATCTCTCCGCCCACTCCTTCCTACTACGGGAAGTGATTTAGAATCGAGTTATGAAAAAATTTCCAAAATTCAAGAAATATTGATTCAAATCAAAACCGAAGTACCAAACCAATCTCAGTACAATCGATTTTACTGTCCCATGGTTGATAAATCTTGGTTAATGACAGGAAGAGAAGTAAAAAACCCCTATGCTCCAGAAATGAGAGATTGTGGAGAATTATTACAATAAACCATGCCAAAATGTTTCCTCGGTACATCTCTTTATGAAGCCTGCCCCCCCAGCTGCAGGCTATCATTCGCAAAACAAGATATAAACGAAGATTGTATTGCAAAGGAAAAACTCGAGGCATTTTTACAAGATAGAGTTACATTCAAAATTGGGTTTTCCGCATTTTCTCAGATTCCGGCCAAAACTCTAGAAAAGTTCATTTGGAATTCCAAAGATAATTTAGAATTAATCTCATATTTTTTATATATCGGTGAACCCACTCTCGTTCGCGAAATCATAGAATCATTTTCAAATCATACTCTCAGTTATCTTTTTAAATGTGATTTCGAAAACTATATGAACATCCGAGATTCCATCAAAAGAGAAAAATCCATCAAACATATGTTTGACATTCGAAGTTTCAAATATTGGACCTTCGTAAGTTATCTACGTATTTGTGATTTGATCCAATACTTTGTTCGGTATTTAAAAGAACCAGAATATGCAT
This sequence comes from Leptospira brenneri, assembly GCF_002812125.1. NCBI lineage: Bacteria > Pseudomonadati > Spirochaetota > Leptospiria > Leptospirales > Leptospiraceae > Leptospira > Leptospira brenneri. The sequence continues at coordinate 346,449 of NZ_NPDQ01000001.1, read as the reverse complement.
GTCAATTTATTGTGATTTTACCTTCCGAAATCGTTTCTAATCTTAATAAATACACTGGTCTCGATTTTGAAGAAGAAAAGTCTTTATACACAGCGCTAGGTGATTCCATCTACGAACTACCGCTCCAATCACCAAAAATCTACGATCATATGATGCAACTTTTTGCAGAAGATCCAGAGGTTTCGATTATCCTTTCCACCATGGAAGGCCTCATCCATAGACAACAACTGATCTTAGAAACAAGCGAAAAACTTATTTCCTATATCGGTGAACACAGAATCGATAAAAACTTTCAGTTTATATTCACTGAACTGAACGGAATGGAAATCGGAACTGCCGCAGAAATTCTAAATCAACTTCTGGAAAAAAAGATGATCACAATCTCTCAAAAACTCATGATCATCGATTTTCTTGACACTGGTAAATTAGAATTGTAGAATAAACTAACGTTTATTAGCCTGTAATTCCCTCTTGACTTTTTACAAAAACACGGATAGTTATAATAGATATGGATGACAAAGAACAAAAAGAACGAATGGATCGTATCAATCATCAAATGCATGTGAATAATGAAAGAATTAAAAGAGATGGCAATTTAATTGTTTTGTGTCTCATTGTACCTATTTTTGGATTTTATTTCGCAAAAAAGGTCGTCGATAATTCTGATCGAAAAATTGCTTACTTTTGTTGTTTTGTGAACTTTATGATTACCATTTTTCCATTGTTATACGAAACATGGAATCCTTCATATTAGAAGCTGTTCTGACATTCAAAGATCGCCAGGTCACTCCTACCCAAGCCCAAAATCGTCACTGAAGAAATGATGACAAACCTCTCTCAGTAACGATTTTAGCACTCATTCTAAATCCTGGTAATGCTCGCAAACATTAGCCTGCAATTTTTATTTTTTTAGCCAAATAAACACTAAACAATAAACTAAAAACAGAAATCATTCCTACTAGTTCGTAATTGATGAGTTGGTTGTTAGAAGATTGCACAAGTATCAGTCCAGCCACATAGGAAGCAGCTCCTGAAGAAATCTGTTGGATGGCAGAGTTCACAGACATAAAACTTCCGCGAATTCTTGGTTCCACTGCCGAGGTAATCATCGCAAAAGCCGGTACCATCCTTCCAGAAACCAAAATCATAAAAATGGTAGTCAAAGTCAGGACAATAGGTAAGGAAGTTTTTGTCAAAGTGACAACCGCCACAATCGGAATGACTGCGATGATAGAAATGATTTGGTAAACAGTTAGTTTTCCATATCGGTCTGATAATTTTCCAATGAATCTACTGGTAAAAAAGGTAAAAAGTCCGCCAAAAAAATAGATGTAAGGAAGTTCATCAATCGCTAAACCAACGTTAGATACAAGGAAGGGACTAAGAAAAGGAATGACCGTAAATCCACCAAACATCAAAAACACCATAAAAACAAAAGGAGCAAAATGATCTTTTTTCGTGATGACTTGTTTTAAAGATTTGAGTTGGGATTGTTTTGGATGGACATCCGAATCCAAATGATAACGAATCGAAGGCAACACTTTGTAACAAATTGGTAGAATCAAAAAACCAGCAATCGCCAAAGAAAGGAATGGGAAATGCCATCCGAACTTATTTGCTAAGGAAAGTCCAATGGGAATTCCAATCACAGATGCTACCGAAAAAGAACTCATGACAACACCAGTGGCAGTCCCTCTTCTAAATACAGGGATGATGTCTCCAATGATAGAAAGAACAGTAGCCCCTATCATCCCACCAAACCCACCAGCAACAACCCTTGCAAAAAGTAAAAAGGAATAATTGGGAGCAATGGCACAAAGTAGGGTTCCAAAAGAGAAACCAAAAAACAATACAAGGAGACTCATTTTACGATCATAGGAATCCAAAAACAAAGCCCCTATCAGTCCAAAAACTCCTGCACTGATAGAATAAGAAGATACAAGTAACCCAAAGGCAGAAGAGTCAATTTTGAAACTCTCCATAAACACTGGTCCCAAGGGCATCATGATGACAAAGTCTAAGATGTGTAAAAATTGGAGGGCTGCTAAGATAAAGATGATAGCTCTTTCTTTTTGGATGGTATGAAGCGGATGGGTAAGAGGTTGGCTCATAAAACTAATATTGACCACCCGTTCAAAATTTCCAAAACTATTTAGTTTGGTATTGCCAAGTTTTGCATTCCGTAATAAATTTCCCTCTATGAAATACGCGTTAATTACAGGTGCTTCCACTGGACTTGGAAAAGATTTTGCTCTGACTTTGGCTAAAAGAGGTTACACTCCTGTTTTAGTTGCTAGGAGCGCGGATCGACTCAAGGCATTGGCCGCAGAAATCAAAACTAAATTTGGACTACAAAGTGTTGTCATCGCTCAAGACCTTGCCAAACCTAAATCGGCAGAGGTTCTATACAAAGCGGTCAAAAAACTAAAGTTAGATATACATTGTTTGGTGAACAATGCTGGTTTTGGTCTCAATGGTGAATTCCATAAAAATTCCTTTGAAAATGAATCCCAACTAGTCCAACTGAACGTAACAACATTAGCAGAGCTTTGCCATTTGTTTTTGCAAGATATGGTAAAAGCAAAAGATGGTTATATTCTTAACGTTGCTTCTACTGCTGCTTACCAACCAGGCCCACTCATGTCCAACTACTATGCTTCCAAAGCTTATGTTCTTTCACTCAGTGAGGGGCTTGCAGAAGAAGTGAGAGATTATGGTGTTACCGTAACCTGTCTTTGTCCGGGACCAACACAAACTGAATTTTTCGAAAGAGCAAATATGACTAAAATCAATTTAGTAAAATCATCGTTTCTCATCATGAAATCACAAGATGTAGTAGATAGTGGCCTTGATGCTTTGTTTAGTAAAAAAGTAATCAAAATTCCTGGTTTCATGAACTTTCTCGTCGCTCAATCCGTTCGAGTTTCTCCAAGATTTCTCGTTCGTAAAATTGCAAAATTTCTACACCAAGCAGGTTGATTTGACAAATCCAGAATTTTCATTTTCCAATCGTTTTCAGTTATTAGGTGATTTGAATTCAGAAAACAAAATCTACCAAACCAAACAAAATCTGGAAAAATCTGGAAATGAGATTTTTGATCTTACCAATTCCAATCCTACAAAATTAGGGTTGGAATTTCCACCTTCCGCTTTGTCTCATATCTTTTCCAATTTGGACTGCAGCCAATATGAACCGCAAGCAGAAGGATTGGAATCCACAAGAAAAGTCATAACCTCTGAGTATGAAAGTCGTGGAATCCAAACAAACCCGTCTGATCTGATTTTGACAGCAAGTACCTCAGAAGCTTATTCTTATATTTTCAAATTATTCACAAATCCTGGTGATGAAGTTCTGACACCAAATCCTGGTTATCCGCTCTTTAGTTTTCTCATCGGCCTAGAAAATCTAAAAGAAGTCCACTACCCGCTGAAAGAAAATCCAGAAACGGGAAACTGGGAGTATTCTGCGGAAACGATTGCCAATTGTATCAGTACAAAAACAAAACTCATCATACTTGTGAGTCCGGCAAACCCAACCGGTTCTAGAACCACTGCTAATTTTTGGAAGGAATGGGAGGCACTCGGAATCAAAATTCCCATTTTACTCGATGAAGTTTTTGTGGGTTATGAGTTTGCCGGAGAACTACACCAGATTCCAGATTCACCCAGTTTTCCCCTCCTGGTTTGTAATGGATTCTCAAAAATGTTGGCACTCCCAGGACTCAAACTTGGTTGGATTCTTGTCAAAAGTCCCAAAAACTACCAATCAGAAATACTCAAAAACTTAAGTTTTATCGCTGACACTTACCTCTCGGTCAATTCTCCCGTGCAACTGGCAACTCCAGAGCTAATTCCCTGGAAATCCATGATCCAAAATCGAATACGAACAAGAATTATGCGAAACTTAGCACAATGTATTTTATTCGCAGAAGAAACTCCTAAAATCAAAAAAAAATCCAACACAGAAGCTGGATGGTATTTTTCATTTGAGTTAGATTTAGAAAAAAAAGATGAGGATTTAGTTTTAGAAATTTTATCAAAACCGGGTGTGTTTTTACACCCTGGGTCATGGTACGGACATTCGCATAACCGTTGCATATTGATTATTAGTTTAATTTCAGACGAAGAAACTTTGCGTTTAGGTCTAAGTTCCCTTCAATCTTTTCTCAAATAATCAATGATGGCAGTTTTATGCGCCAAAGCATCTGCCTTTCCTAACTCAAAAGTTTCTCTGACTCCTTTGGGATTTGTGTAATCAAAAGAAGTGATCGGTAAAGGTTTCGAAGGGGTAATTAAATAGGATTTAGCCAAAAGACCAGGGTCTTTACCCACAATGGTGTTGGGTTCATAATGAATTCCAATGATTTTCGCGTTATGCGAAAAAGTTTCAATGACCATATTATTCGTAAGTCCACCATCTAAGTAGTATTCATTACCAACTGATTGAAAGTCAACGATGGGGGGAATGGAAGAAGAATTCATAATGAATTGTTCGATGGTTTCTGAATTCACAAAATCTTTCTCTGTAAAATCAACATCTTCCATATTCCATTTTTTAATCATTTCTGCCGTTCTGTTGGCTGGAATTCCTTCTGACCGGTCCCGATCATCCAAAATAAAAGCCCTACCCGTTTCTGAAATTAATCTCGCCAAACGGAACTTATTCTTTAGGGAATCTTCCTTGGGATGGGCCTTCACAGAATGGATCCAAATTTTAGCACCTGATTCTAATACTTTATCGAACTTCATTCCAAAACGAATGGTTCGGCGGTACATATCTTCATGTGGGAAAGTAGACTCACCACGGAGAAAATTCGAAAAATGGAAGTTACGCGAATTCCGTTTTGTGATTTCTTCAAAGTATTCTACAGATTCTTCTTCTGTTTGGGAAAGAATACAAAGAGCCATAGCAGCACCAGCAGAAACGCCGGAGAGCTCCGTAAAACGCACACCCCATTCTCGAAGAGTTTTCCCCACACCTAATGCATAAAAGGCCTTACAGCCACCACCAGCGATGGCAAGAGAAACATCATAGGATGGAAAAATTTTGACTAATGTTTGTAAAACTTGTTCTCGAACGCCCATAAAATCGACAAATTCTATTCCCCTTCCCACCGAAAGCATAGAGTGTTATTTTCTCCCAGAAATCTGTCAAAGTATAAACTAGCACGGCAATCATCTTCTGTCGCAAGAAAGAAATCATAACCACCGGCAGGATATTTAATTTTACAACATCCTTTTTTATCCTTACGGTCCGGAGGTTGGCGGACCGATTTATCTTGGCCCTTTAGATCTCCCAGAGTGGGGGGCAATTCTTGCCTTGAGTCAGCCATCCTTTCCGATACAAAAACCAAAGAAAATAAAAATAGGAAGAACATAGTTCGCATTCTATACTGATAGACGGGCCTAATCATACACAAGTTCAGTGATTCCTCTAAAAATCTTGAGTTAAGTTCAATGGTACAAACTGTATTTCTAATGGATAGGAAATATTTTTCTTTACCCATTTGTTACATCTTTTATAATCTCCCCACCAATCATCCTTTGAGGACATCAATGAGCAATACGAGACTACAATACCACGCAACGGGAGGACAACTCTTCATCCTACTACTGAAGAATATGTTCCTAACCGTAGTAACTTTAGGCATTTATAGCTTTTGGGCTAGAACCAATGTTCAAAAATTTATGGCAGAAAATTTGGAATGGGCTGGGGAACGTTTTTCCTTTCACGGAACAGGAAAAGAACGATTCATTGGTTTTCTCAAAGCAGCAGGGATATTCATAGTTCTTTATATTGGAATTTACATCATTCAATATATCCTAACTTTCATTCCCATCCCTTACTTTTCACTAATCGTTGGGTCTCTTCTGACCTTATCATTATTTTTGGGATTAGTTCCTATCATCGTGGTTGGTGGAAGGAGATACCTCACTTCCCGTACTGGATACAGAAACCTCCGTTTTGGATTTGATGGAAAAATTTTGGAAGTTGCGAAACTGTACGGAAAAGGAATTCTTCTAACAGCCATTACGTTAGGAATTTATTACCCTTGGTTTTTCGCAGAAAAAGAAGCTTATTTACAAAGCAAAACTAGATACGGAAATACAAATTTTGGATTTTCTGCAGAAGGAAAGGAAATATTTTTCCTCTATTTAAAAGGATTCCTTTTGAGCATCGTAACTTTTGGGATCTATTACTCTTGGTTTTTAGCAGATATTCAAAACTACATTTGGAACAGAACTAGTTTCCAAGGGAAAAATTTCCGCTCCGATATCACCGGGGGTAAAATTTTTGTGAATTTTATCATCGCTTATTTGATCATCCTATTTACTTTAGGAATTGGATTTGCTTGGGCTGTTGTCCGATTGACCAAACTATTTATTGAGTCAGTCAGTTTAGAGGCAGAGGTTGATTTCTCTACCATTTCAGCACAACCAGATACGACTGCAAATGCTACCGCGGAAGGTTTGGAAGCACTAGCAGAAACTTTGGAAGCCTTCCTATCATAAACATTGTTTCAAAATCAAACATTTACATCCCGATATTTTGACGGAGTATCAGCGGTTCCTGAAGAAGGAACCGTTCTGATCCACGGGAACTCAATCGAGTTTTCTTCTGGGAACACTGCCCACAAACTGATCATCTCCCAATTTTCAGAATTCAATTTGACGCATAACGGCTGCAAGTTCACACTTCTGCCCGACGAAGTAAGGGAAAGCCCAGTTTTAGAAATTTTTTGTTTGAAAGAAGAAGCAAAAAAACTAGAATCCATTTGGATCCAAACAAAAAAATCCCAAAGTCATTCTCATGCATTTTTCTACTCGATTCGAGAAATGAATCCCTTTGTTCTCGGGGTTTTATCCATTCTCATTGTTGGTATCATTGGTTTTTTCTATTTTAAAGGGTTGGAACTAGTCATAAACTTCATTCCTATTTCTATGGACAAATCACTTGGTGAATCTGTGCAAATGAAAATGGACGCACAGTTTGAGGCATGTAACACCAAAGCTACTGACAAATTCTTTGCAGAGGCCTTAAAGAAAGTTGTACCAAAAGGTAGCCCCCACAAATTCTCTGTTTCTGTGATTGGTTCCACAATGCCGAATGCATTTGCTCTCTCCAATGGAAAAATTTATTTTTTTTCAGGTTTGTTGAATGATGCCAAATCACAAGAAGAAGTCATCGGTGTTTTGGCTCATGAAATAGCACATGTGGAAAAAAGACACCATATGAGAAACTTAGTGAAAGCAGGAGGAACTTCGCTTGCGATTAGTTTGGTGGTAGGTCCCGGACTTGGAAATATGGAATTTTTAGAAACATTTACTGAACTTGGATCCACAATTTTAGTTTTAAAGTTTTCTAGGGATTTTGAAACCGAAGCAGACATTACTTCCATTGAATATTTAAAAAATCAAAATATTTCGACTTCTGGTCTCTTAACATTTTTCCAAAGGATGCAAGAACTAGAAAAAGAAATGACTAAGTCAGAAGAGAACCCAAAAGATGCAAATGCGAAAGACGATCAAATCGTAACAAGATCAATTACTGATTTCCTAAGTACCCATCCTGCCACAGAAGAAAGGATGAAAACTCTGAAATCTTTAATTCAATCTGGTAAAAAGGGTTCCATCAAAAAAATAGTCTCTGATAAAACTTGGAAAGAAGTTCAGTCGGTTTGTTTAGATCTTAAAAAATCTGATTCTAACTGATCATAAATCTGTTTCAGAGTTTCGCTTAAACTATGTTTGTTTTTCCAACCAAGGGCTTTTAGTTTGGAATTGTCACCGTAAACCTTAGATGTTTCAGATGCACGTACCCGATTCGGGTCAACTTCAAACCGAATCTTTGCACCAGAAAACTTAACTAATTCTTCCAACATATAACGGATACTTCGCTCTTCCCCAGAACAAATATTATAAATTTCTCCCGACTCTCCCTTTTCAATTAGGGTCAAATACCCGCTGACAATATCTTCTACATGAGAAAAGTCTCGAGTAGGTTCTAAATCACCAACCGCGATGACCGAGTTTCCTCTGTGTTTGGCTTCGATGATCTGGGTACAAAAGTTCGGAATCACAAATTCCTTACGTTGTCCAATTCCTATATGATTGAAAGGTCTCGCAATCACCACGGAAACGTAAGGACTATACTGTGCATACTGACGGCAATAAGATTCAGCAGCTAGCTTACTGCCCGCATAAGGATTCACTGGGTTTGGCAAAAAAGATTCTTTTAAAGGAAGGAGAGAAAGGTTTTGTTTTCCGTAAACATCTGCAGAAGAAACATACAACATTTTGCAAGGTCTCTGCAATCGGTGTAAGGACTCGAGTAGATTCAATGTCCCCCGAACATTGATTTCTTCTGTTTCCCAAGGGTTTTCAATGGCGATGGGAACAAAAGCTTGGGCAGCTAAATGGATGAGCGTATCGGGTTGAACTTCTTCTAGATTTCTTGTGACGGTTTCTCGGTCACGAATGTCACCTTGGAAAGAGTGGATTTGTGATTCACCCTGGGATTCAAGAGCAGGAAGTAGGTAACTTCCTACAAATCCGCTGGCTCCGGTGACTAAAATATGTTTTTTTTTCATAGAAAAGGGAAATTTCCGATTCGGCCCTAAGATTTAGTTGCCATTCTTCCAATTTTTCAAATCCTCTCAACAAAAGAAAGAAAACTGTGGAAGACAAAAAGAAATTCAATCCCTCCCCCTTTGTCGAAGTCCGAGACCCACAGCTAAATGTATCGGAATTGGTTCAAAAAATCGAATCCAAGATCCCACTCGACCCAAACCAAGCACCCAACTGGTTAGAACTCACTAAAATCAGTTACAAACCAGAATCACCACAAGGATTTCGAAAATTTGACCCGGCAGGTACTGCTCATCTTTTTGAAAAAGGGATTTCTAGTCCCAAGTTCTCAAACCCAAAGTTCTGGTTTATCAAAGGCCCAATTAAATATCTGATCAATCGCCTAATTTCCGTTTATGGATTAATCGACAAAAAACTATCAGAGAACCGAATTAGAGCATTTTTTTCCGTTCTCCATGAACTAGTTCGTTTGGGAAAAAGAATAGAACAAATTGAAAACCGCTTTGATGGATTTTATAGAGACCATTTATTAAATGCTTCATCCGATGAGTTGCCTAACTTTGGTTGGGCGATCAATTCTTATTTTACAGACGCGGGTTCCAACCCCACTTGGAAAGTTGCTTTAGAAGATTTTTCAAAAGACAATGAAATCACAGTTTTGTTTCCTGAATGGGGTGATATTCTAAAACAACTTTCGATTCAAAAAATTCCCTTTCAGTGCATCACTTCTCATGAAAACGAATTCCAATTTATCCAAAGTAAAATTACCGCCACTGTAAAATTGGAAAAAAAACTATTCCCACTAAATTCAATCTTAAGTCCATCTACAGACGTTTTGGTTTATTTACCTCTCAACAGGTTTCCTTCATTTTGGATCGAAAGAATATTTGCTGAGGTTTCGAATTCACTGAGTCATGGCAGACATTTGTACTTCTCCGTCTCCACTAAACCAACTGACGCCAATCGACCGTTCCGCGATCTACAAGTTTCTGAAATTGATTTGGAATTACTCCCTAATTATTTAGAAACCCTTGGTTTTAAACAAGTTCGAGATCTTTCAACAACGGAAGAGACGAAAATTTATAGATACACAAAACTTAATACATGAATGTTTTTCAACATTTAGATGAACTAAAGGATTCTGATGGTGTTGGAAATGATGCAATCGGTCTTTCAGAAATTTTTATTTCTTTAGGATACAAATCACATTTTATTACAAGATTGGAAAGAAAAGGAAAACCATTACAAAGTGAGTTCCACTTAGTAAATTCTTTTCAATATCCAACATCACAAGAAGACATTCATATTTTACATTATGGTGGAGCTGGTTACCCTTACCAACTATTCCAGAATTTACCCGGCCGAAAAATCTTAAGATTTCACAACATAACACCTGCTTCTTTTTATCGAGATACTACAACTCCCGATATCTTTTCAGCGATGGAAAAATTTGAATCTTTGTCGTATTTAGAAATCGCAAGTTTATCAATTATTTGTGATTCCATTTGGTGTGATTCAGAATTCAATTTCCAAACAATTTCAGGATACCAATTTAAAAATCCCTATGTCATTCCTATTTGTAAATCTTATGATCTAAAACATGAAACAGAATGGAAATCGAGAAATCATTCTTTGGTATTTGTAGGAAGATATTCTCCTCAAAAAAAATGGGAGGATTTGATTGAACTTTTTTCTTATTGGATAGAAGAATTTCCTAATGCAAATTGTCTTTGCGTTGGTTCTGTGATAGGGGCTTTTGATGGTTATTTTGACAAATTAACAGAAACGGTTCGAAAATTTGAATTAGAAGGTAAGGTAAAGTTTTTAACAGGAAAAACGGATTCAGAAGTGATTTCGATCTTAAGAGAATCGGGAGCTTTTGTATCAATGAGCGAACACGAAGGTTTTTGTTTGCCAATCTTAGAAGCATTTGGTTCTGGAATTCCTGTATTTGCTTTTGCAAAAGGAGCCATTCCTGGCACCATGAAAGGAGCAGGAGTTCTCTTTGATGCCAAGAATTTTCCAAAGATCGTAAAACAAATGAAAGAGAATTTATTCGATAGAGAAAAACGAACTTCCTTGATTTCCCACCAATACGAAGTATTGGAAACATATAATCAGTTTCCTTTTCGAGAAGTGATTACAGAAATTCTGAATACTGGTATCCAATGAACATACATCAATTTTCTGCAGGATTCCAATTGGGTGACGCTATCTCTCAAGAAATGTTAGAGATAAAACGTCTACTGGCAAAAGAAGGATATAGCGGAAAGATTTTTGCCGAGAATGTTTTTTCTTATGATAGAAAACACGCAGAAAAAATTACCAAAGCAAAAATCAAACCCCATGATGTATTGGTTTACCACCATTCCATTCATAGCGATGTTTTAGATTTTGTTTTAAAATTTCCAAACAAAAAAATTCTAATTTATCATAATGTAACGCCTGAGGATTTTTTCTCAGGTTATGATCTTAAATTTTCTTATTTATTACGCAAAGGTCGCGAGGATTTAGAGATCATTCGAAATCATTTTCATCATTCCTTTGCCGTTTCTCATTTTAACCTGGGTGAACTACAAGAACTTGGATTTAAACACGCAAGGTTACTTCAGTTGCATCTTAACTTTCAAAAGTGGAAGGATGTTCCAAGAGATTTCAAATTAAAATCATTTGATCATCCATCTTTTTTATTTGTTGGTCGCATTGCACCGAATAAACGACAAGACGATTTAATCCGTTTTGCAAGAACTTGGAAATCAAAAATGGGAAACCAGTTTTCTATGAGAATGTTAGGTTTTTGTAATCCAAACCAACAATCATATTTAGATGAACTCAATTTTATGATCCACCACTTGGATCTCGCAGAAGAAGTAAAAATAATTCCATATGTAGATGAACTGATGTTAAAAAAAATCTACTCTGAAAGTAATATGTTTTTATCGATGAGTGAACATGAAGGTTTTTGTGTCCCTCTAATGGAGGCGATCTATTTTCATCTACCAGTGGTTGCCTTTTCTGCGGGAGCCGTTCCCGAAACTTTGGGTAATTGTGGAATTTTGTTTGAATCCAAAAATTTTGATTCTATTGTTTCTCAAGTAGACTCTGTATTTAGAAAATCAGATTTCCGAAATTCAATCATTGGAGCACAAAACATAAGATTAGATGAATATTTGCAATCAACAAGTATCCTTCCCCTTTTGGAAGTAGCAAGAACTTAGTATGGCAAAAATTCTAATCATCACTGCCCGGTTTTTAGAACATGCTTCCGGTGGGGCAGAAAAATTGGCTTACGACTATGCATCCCTGCTTTCAGAATCAAATGAGGTGACTGTTTGTACATCCGCTGCTCGAGACTATGTAACTTGGAAAAATGAATTACCTACAGGAGAAACCAAAGAAAATTCGATTCGAATCCTTCGTTTTCCCGTAACCCAAACAAGAAACATGAATAAGATGAACCGTATTCTGAATCAATGTTTGGAAAAGGGGGATTCCGTCTCAGACAAAGAACAATTTGAATTTTTAAAAGAACAAGGACCTTATTGCCCGAGCCTAGTTGATTACATTTCTAAAGAACAAAACTCGTATGACTTAGCAATTTTGATTGGATACCTTTATTATCCCGTTGTTGCATGTATCCCTAATCTAAAGTTACCGTTTGTCATCGTTCCTACATTCCATGACGAACCACCATTTCGTCTTCCCATCTACCATAAAACATATTCCAATCAGTATCTATATAGTTTTAATGCACCCGAGGAAATGTCGGTTTATGAAGTTTACACAAAACAAAAAGTCAGTTCCTACTTTTTAATCGGAACCTATATCAATGATAATTTAGTAAATGTAAATGATAAAAACTCAAATCCAAATACAACTCAGTTGATAACTATAGGCCGGATTGAACCTGCAAAAGGATATCCAGAACTATTTGAACATTTTCAAGATTGGAAAAGTTTTTCTCATAGAACGGATGTTACCATTAAATCACTGGGTTCAGTTGCTTCCATGGAAGTACCAATAGATCCATTCATTACTTTTACAGGTTTTGTCAGCGAAGAAAAAAAGATATCAGAAATCCAAAATTCTTTTCTTCTCCTCAATCCATCTGCCTATGAAAGTTTTTCCATTTCCATTATGGAAGCTTGGATTCAAGAAAAAACAGTACTCGTGAACGCAAAATCATCTGTTATGCGAGGACATTGTTTACGAAGCCAAGGTGGACTTTATTATTCTGATTCTCTTTCTTTCCAAAGAACTTTGGATTTTTTATTAGATAACCGCGAAATCTCCAAACGAATGGGAAAAAATGGAAGAGAATATGTTTTGGCAAATTTTAGTAAAGAAGTGATTCGTCAAAAACTAAACCAAATGGTTAGTAAACTACTCGATTGATTTGCCCTTCAAACTCAGCCAACAAATAATCGTGTACAAGGCCATTGGTTGCAAGTAAACTCGGGATCAAAATAGAAAAATCATTACCATCCATGGAAGTGATTTTTCCCTTCGCCTCCAGAACAATAAGCCCTGCAGCTGCCATATCCCAAGGTTTTAATCCAAGTTCATAATATCCTTCAAACTTACCTTCAGCTAACCAACATAAGTCGAGTGTTGCAGCTCCAGTTCTGCGAATCCCGCGAGATTTTTGCAGAATGGATTTATAATATTGCATGAGTGTATCTAAAGACAAATTCCGATCATAAGGAAATCCAGTAACAAAAAGCGAATCCTTTAAAGAAGCTGTTTTAGAAACTTGGATGGGAGTTTTTTCGCGGAAAGCACCTTGGCCTTTGATTGCATGGTAATAGGTATTAAGTTCCGGAAAAAAAACCATTCCAATCAGTGGAGTCATAGTATCCGTTTCTACAACTCCAACAGAAACACCATATAATGGTAGGCCATGTGTGTAATTGGTAGTACCATCGAGGGGATCGACAACCCAAGTGTATCCAGAATTGCCGTCGATTTTCCCTCGTTCTTCTGAGAGGATCCCGTCAGCAGGATAGTTTTTTTGAATCTCATCCAAAATCATAGACTCAGCTTTTAAATCAGCTTCTGTCACAAGATTATATAAACTTTTTTCATCTACCTTTAGTTCCGACTCTTTATGTTTCTGAACAAGGAAGTCAGCCACGGTTGGAAGAAAATTTAAAAAATGATAAGATCTATCCAGTAACTCAGATTGCATCAATACCCACCAAATTCGATGTTTTTCTTCATCGCGGTGATCTCAACATCTAAATTTAGGGTTTCATCTGCTTTGAGTTTATTTCTGACTTGTTCCGTGGTTTTGATCACTTCACTCAGTAAAGAGTTAAGTTCCGTTTTTCTTTTTTCTGACTCAGAAGAACCAACATCGCTACTTACTTTATTGTATTGATTTATAATTTTAGAAACAGTTTCTGGGAAATAATTTAAAAACTGTTTTGCCTTTCTGTAAGACAATGGGTCTTCTGCGAGTTTCACTCGAAGGTCAGACAAGGAATGCAAATATTCATTACATAAACCTTGGAGAGTTACATCCGTAAGTGATTTGGATTCTTTCTCCGTCAAAAGTCTAAATCCATCTAACTTTTCCATTTGTGATTTGTATTCAGTAAATTCGACTTTATCTTCAAATTTTTTCTTTAATTCACTCCAATTTTCCTTTGTTGTATTAGAAGAAAACAAAAGAGGAAAAAAACTAAATGGATAATGATGTGCTTTTCCTATCGTTGTTCGATAAATAGCAATCCCTAAAAAAACAGCATGAAGGAATGCCATTAACACATAAGAAAACACAAGCAAAACTCGATCATCGCCAAACTTAGCCCCAAATCCAAAAAAACCTAAAGATAACAAGGCTTGCAAATACATTGCCTCTAATGATTGTTTGGCGGAGTAAGATGACTTATTTCTCGAAAGCCACATTACAAATGGATAAACCATCGCTCCAAGAGATGAGATAAAAAAAGGAAAAGGCAATAATGCCATAGGATAAGTTAAAATAGTGGAAAGATGGGCACGTCTGGCCCATTTTTTCTCCTCTTGATTTTGTTCCAATTGCACTTCAGTCATTCTATTTTGATTCCAAAAGTTTTTGTTTGATTTCTGATTCGATTTTGATCATTTCTTGTTCCGCAGTTTTTCGTTTTTGACGACCTTCTTCTTGGATTTTTAAAGTTTCGGTAATCGTAGTGATCAACTGTTGGTTTACTGTTTTTAATGTTTCAATTTCAATGATTCCTTTTTCGGACTCTCTGGCAATTTCAACAGTTCCCGTTTTTAACATTTCTGCATTTTTTTGAATTAGATCATTGGTTGTTTTGGAAACTTGTTTTTGTGCTTCCAAAGCTTTTCTTTGGCGTAACAATCCTAATGCGATGACAATTTGATTTTTCCAAAGAGGAATTGTGTTCAATATTGAACTTTGAATTTTTTCCACAAGGACCTGGTTCCCGTTTTGGATGAGTCGAATCTGTGGCCCCGTTTGTAAAGAAAGGATACGAGTGAGTTTCAAATCATGGATCTTTTTCTCAAACCGATCCACCATTTGCACCATATCTTGGTATTGTTGTGATGCGAGAGTGTCCCCTTGGGCTTTTGCTTTTGCCAACATTTCTGGAAGGATTTTGTCTCTTAATTCTTGAACCTTTTTATCTCCGGCAGCAATGTACACTTGGATTTCTTTAAAATACTCCAAGTTTTTTTCATATAGAGCCTGCAATAGAGTGATGTCTTTTGTAAGGTTGGTCCTTGCAGTATGAAGTTCTTCTACGATTTTCTCAATTTGGGTTTGTAAATCTTCAAACTTAGCGAGAAACTTCCGAGAAGCATCGAAAAGTCCTCCGATCAAAGGAATTTTGGACAAAGTGTTCCCTTCGCCGGCAAAACTATCCAAATTCAAATCGGTGATTTTGAATAACAGGTTATTTAGAAGTTCACCCGCATACCCAGAATCTTTGGTTTTGATCTCTGATAAAACTTTATCGGCAAATTCCGAAACCTTGGCTTGGGCCGAAGCTCCATAAGAAACTATATCGTTCGGATTGCTAAGTTGTATCTGTCCGGTAAGTTCCTCAACTTTCTGTAAATCTTCCTTTGTCAGTTGTAGTTCCGGGTCATTCGTTTTCAGTTCCAAAGAGTCCATATCTATCTTTCCTTTACCTTTTCTTCCAAAGATAGGATCGTTTTTAGAATATGAATCAAGCAGAAAATGCTAAGGTGCGAAAACATGAACAAGTTAATTTATTTCTTAGAATTTTTGATCCAAAACTACGGTTTGGTGACAATTTGATTGCATAGATTGTTATAACTGATACATTCCTGCGAGAAAAATTTATGCTAAATAATGATTTGAATCTACCAATCCTACTCCCACAAGTTCTAACGGTTGATGCCATGACACTTGACAATCGTTTGATTGACCAATCAGAAGTGCGGACTCTTTTATTTAGACTCCGAGCAAAGAACTACCTTCATTACTTAATTATCAAATTTTTAGTTTGTACCGGACTATCACTCCCGGAACTCATTCATCTCAAAATCTCCGACTTCAACCAAGAAAGGAATCTTTTCAAATTAAAGAACGGTGGTCGTTTGCGAAGACGAAAGATTTTCATTGAACCTAATCTAGCATTAGAACTCTACAGGTATTCTTCCGAATTCTCACCCTCCGATTATCTATTTCCTGGTCGTTATGGAAAACTGAGAACCAGGACGATTCAAAAAATTCTAAAGAATGCAAGCCGCCTGATCTCAAGAGAAATCCATATCCCATTTCTTCGTGATGTCATTGCATTAGACCTATTCAAAAAAGGTTTTCCTGTTTGGGAAATCCAAGAGTTTTTGGGACATAGAACCACTCGTTCTACCAAGCTAAGAATATTATTGCACATTCCGGTCGAAGAACGAACAGATCCGCGACTTTTTAATCGAAACAAAAACCAGGCAGCGTAAAAATTTCTTGAACCTTTGGTGTTTTCAGAGATTCTAGTCACCAAGTAGGCTCGCCTTGGAAATAAAGACCAAAAAAATCGGAAAGCACACACTCGTTCACCTTAACGGTCGTTTGGACATTACCCATTCGGATGAAGTGGAGGCCAAATTGGCCGACGACGTGCAGAACGGTGAGGGCGATATCATTATCAACCTGGAACTTATCTCCTACATCTCTTCTTCTGGAATTCGTATTTTTGTGGGGATGGTTCGAGAGTTGGACAAACAAGGTAGAAAGTTGAAACTTTGCTGCATCACTCCACCTGTGAAAAAGGTGTTTGATGTCGTAGAACTTTTGGATCTGTTTGAAGTCTTCGAAACGGAACAAGAAGCCGTTAGCTCTCTTTCCAAATAAATCTCACGTGGCTTACGCCTCGTTTCTCATTATCTCTGCTTTATTTTTTTTCCAGGTTTGGATCAACTTGGATGTTTTCCCTGTCGTTTGGCCGGATGAGGTTTTATTTTTCTCACCATCTCTATCTTTTGCCAAAAGTGGGCATTTACAAACCGAAGTTTTGAGTGGTCTCATTCCCGGAATGGAATCCAAAACCCTCTGGATGCCACCTGTATACTTTCTTTTTTCTGGATTCTCTTTATCCGTTTTTCCAGACACCCTAACAACAGTTCGTATTTTAAATGTTTTGATCGTTTATCTAACGGGACTCGGTTTTTATGTATTGTTACGGAGAGAGTCCGTTTCTCCGATCGCAAGCCAAATTGCCTTTGTTAGTGTTTTATGGGAACCTCTCCTTTTTCGTTTTGGGACTGCCGCCAGGATGGAAGGACTCACCGCTTTTCTTTTTATTATTAGCCTTCTCTTCGCAACTAACAGAGATAAATCGAAATTTTATTTTGTTTTTTTAGCAGGAGTTTCACTTTCTCTTTCTTCGCTCTCCCATCCAATAGGAGCATCTTTTGGACTAGTGACCGCTTATTTGGTTTGGAAAAACTTTGGATGGAAATCTTTTCCTTGGTTCATCATGGGTGGAATTTTACCCATTCTATGTTGGTTGTATTACATTCATCCAGATTGGAATTGGTTTGAAATCCAATTTGGTGCCCAACTTACTAGAAAACGAAATTTACTGGGAAACTTTACACTCATTGATAAGATAAAAGTATTTTCTTTTGGGTTCGGATTTTCAAAATTACGTTTGTTTCTCATCTTAACAGAACTTGCAGCACTTGTTTGGATTACTTATCAATCATTCAAAGAAAATCGAAAACTAAATCAAAAATGGATTCTTTTTTGGATTTGGATCCTTTCCGTTTTTATTTCTTTATATACATCTTCCGAAGGATGGTATGTCTTCCACATCCTTTTCCCTCTAGCGTTTGGAATGGCATTATTATATGATTCCAAACAAAATATTTCACAACTAGCTCTAGCGGGAATTTTGTTATCACTCACAAGTTTAGTTTATACAAATCATATTCATTGGTTTCAAACCGATTCTAAAAAAATACTCGAATCACATTTCCAACATTTAGAAATGAGTTTGGCAAATTCAAAATCTGTTTATCTACAAGCACTTCCAGATCCTTACTTTCATTTACGACAAAGAAGACCAGATTTAAATCTTTTAGAATTTATCCCTGGAGAACTGGACATTCCATCAGAATCTTACATAAGGACAATTCAATCACGAGATAGCTTTGTATTCTATGACGATCAATTGATGAATTCTGTGATCAAAGATTTTCTAAAGAAGTCATCTTGGAAAAGAGAGGAATGGGAGATTCCGGTTCCAGGCAAGCACTGGTTACACTATAAAACCATTGTTTATACAAAAAAATGAAAGGTTTCCTTATTTTCAAAATTTACTTTATTCCTTTCATTACCATAAATTTGTTCTTTGGATGTTATCATTCAGATAAACCAAACAATCAATACCTATCGTTACTCGGAGGAATTTCATTGGAACGCCGCATTACAATTGTAGGGGATTCTTTAGGCCAATGGTCAGATGGTTTTGGATTAAAATCAAAACTCCCTTCCGAATTCAAAGTAACAGATATTTCAGTAGCTGGTTACACAACGGAAGATTGGTTACAAAATAAAAATCGTATGAACGAAATCCCTACCGATCTCTGGATCATTGAACTGGGTACAAATGATGCCATGGTATATGGAACAAACGGATTTGAATCTAGAACGAAGGAACTTATTTCTTTTTTAGAATCCGCACAAACATCAAGGATACTCGTTACGGCAATTCCTTTGACCAATATGGTCTCAATTCAAGAAACAATCCGCACGAACAACCAAATCCTTCGCAATCTAAAGGATACAAAACCAAATGTCGATTATGTTGAAATCGAATCTATTTTTGAAACTTATTCCGGTAGTCTTCCTTTATATCCCGTTTCCGACCCCATCCATCCCAACCAAATCGGATATGAACTTATGGGTGAGGCCTACCGAAAAAAGATCTTAGGCATTTAAGTCTGCAAGGATTTTGAGTCCTTTTAAAGTCATCATAGGATCTATTTCGTCAAACACTTGGTTATGCGAAGCATGGATGGTTGTAACAAGCCCACCAGTACCGACAACTACGTAATCCCCTGGATGTTCTTCTTTGATCGCCCTAACAATTTCCTTCAAAAGGCCAATCCAACCAAAGAAAAATCCTGCTTGGATGGATTCAACAGTAGATTCGCCTAACACTCGCTTTGGAGAACCAAAAACTATAGGGGGAAGTTGTGCCGTATTACGAGTTAAAGCATCCATAGAAATTTTAAGACCGGGGGCAATCACACCACCGACATATTCAGGTTTTTCGCTGATCACACAAAAGGTGGTTGCAGTACCTAAATCGACAAGGATGGCTTTTTTTCCAGGATAGGTTTTTGCACAATAAGCAGCATTGACCAATCTGTCCGCACCGATCTCAAAAGGACGAGGATAACTAATTCCAAAATTAAGATTCATTTGGTAGTGAACACGTAAAGGATTCACATCAAACCAATCCTCCAACATACGTTCCACAATTGGATTTAAAGAAGGAACAACGCTTGAATAAATTGCCTTTTTCACTCGATCGGCTTTTACATTTTCCTGAGTCAAAAATCCCTTTAGGAAAAGGCCAAGTTCATCGGAGGTTCGGTCTCTTCTTGTGACCGTTCTTTTGTGGAAGTCGGGAGTGTCTTCTCCCTCACGAAACACACCGAATACTGTGTTTGTATTTCCTACATCGATAACTAATAATAATGGTGATTCTGACATTTAAATAATCCGAAATTTAGGTGAAGTGTCCATCAGTTCAATCTTTTCGCCGGTTTCGGTCATAATGAGAAGGAATCCTAATTCATCAATTCCCAAAACACGACCTCTGACCATTCTTGATTGCCACTCGGTTTCGATTACCTTATGTTTTAATAATGAATGATCCTCAATCCACACTAAGTCTTTGAGAATTTGTCCTTGGTCGAGTAACGAAATCACCGATTGGTTGAGATCAAAGATTAACTGATTGACAAACCGTTCTAAAACACCTTCAGCAAGAGGTGCATCACATAAAAATGTAGCTTTATCTTTCAGAGTTTCAGGGATTGTAGTTCCAAAAAAATTTAGACCAATTCCAATAACGACATCAAAAACCCCGTTAGTAAATTCAGACTGAACCAAAATACCACCTACTTTTTTATCGTTACGATAAATATCATTAGGCCACTTCACTGTAGTGTCAGTTTCTCGTTCTGGAAAAAAAAGAAAGATTGATTTTAAGACTGCTGAAGATACAAAAATAGATAATAGAGGAAGGGAAATCTCTGCAGCAGATATTCTGATTTTGCCTGAAAAAATCAAAGGATCTTCGCCTAACGATTGCCAAACATTTTGGCCACGACCCTTACCTGCAGTTTGTTCATCTGCAATCACCCAAGAACCAAAGGGAATTTCATGATTACGAATCCATTCGTTGGTTGACGTGACCGAAGAAAGTCTGTGGCCCAATTCTGATTTTAACAATCTATATTCCATGCGTCTATTTCTCTTTCGATTCGGATTGACGAAAGTAAAAAATCACTTAGTTTTAAGATATGAAACTATCAGGAAATACAATATTTATCACTGGATGCGGAATGGGAATCGGTGCTTTGACGGCAGAACGATTGGCAAAAGAAGGAAATGATATCATCGGTGTTGATATCAAATTACCTCTATTAAAAGAAATTCAAAATAAAGTAGAATCATTAGGTAGGAAATTTTATGGTTTTGCCTGTGATCTTTCCAAAGAGTCTGAAATAGAATCTCTCATCAAACAAATCCAAAAAAAACGTTTAGAGTATCAAATTTTGATTAACAATGCTGGAATCGCTCCCAGTGGTGCCTATGAAGGAAAGGACTTTTCTGTTTGGAGTAAGGCCATTCAAATCAATGTAAATGCCCCAATGAAATTGGTTTATCTTTCTCTTCCCATCTTACAAAAGCAAAAAGAGGCTGCCATCATCAACCTAGCAAGTATCGCCGGAAAGTTTGGAACAGAAGGAACGGTAACTTACTCAGCAACAAAACATGCTATGGTTGGTTTTTCCCAAGCCCTTAAAATGGAACTTTTTGAAACACAAATAGGTGTTAGTTGGATCTGCCCCACAATGGTAAATACTAGAATGATTGACGGTGTCAAACCATCCCTTTTTACCCCAGTCATAGAACCCCCTCAGGTCGCCGACGCCATTGTATACGCGATCAAAAAGAACCCAGGGGAAGTTATGGTACCTTCTTACTTAAGAATGTCCATTGTCATCCTTCCGGCTCTATTTCCTAAGTTTTCCCTCTGGCTCGCTGTGAAAACAAAAGCATCAAAAGGTTGGCTTGTGGCAAACAAGGGACTTGAGAAAAATATTCCTGTTTAGAGGATAGGTTTTATGCATATTTCTCAGATCCTAGGTAAAAAACAAACGACCATCAGCTTCGAATTTTTCCCTCCAAAAAATCAGGAAGCTTCTGAGGATTTGTTTCGAAACATCCAAGAACTGTCCCAAATGAACCCAGCTTACGTAAGTGTTACTTATGGGGCTGGTGGCTCCACAAGAGACCTAACCCATGACTTGGTTGTAAAACTCCAAGAAAAAACAGGTCTAACAATTATTAGTCACCTTACTTGTGTTGGATCCACTAAAGACGAAATCAAAGAAATCCTCAAACGATACCAAAAAAGTGGGATTCATAATATTATGGCTTTGCGTGGTGATCCACCCAAAGGACAAACAGAATTCCAACAGACTGAAAACGGATTTGCTTTTGCTGGTGAACTAGTCGGTTTTATCAAAAAAGAATTTCCTGAAATGGGGATTGGTGTTGCAGGATTTCCAGAAGGACACCCTTCCACTCCCAACCGCTTAAAAGAAATTGATCACCTTAAATGGAAAATTGACCAAGGTGCGGATTACATTTGTACACAAATGTTTTTTAACAATCACTACTTCTATGATTTTGTAGAACGATGTGAAATTGCAGGAATCAAAGTTCCCATCATTGCTGGAATTATGCCAGTCACTTCCAGAAAAGGAATGGCGAGAATGGCTGAGTTGTCTTTAGGAACGAGTTTTCCAGCAAAACTTTTAAAATCTCTTTCCCGAGCGGAAGATGATACTTATGCAGAAAATGTCGGAATCCATTGGGCAACAGAACAAGTTAGAGATTTGTTAGATCATAAAATTGCCGGAATTCATATGTATACGCTTAACAAGTCGAAGGCGACTAGAAAAATCTATGAATCACTCGGGGTTCGAAACTTCGATAGTATTGGTTGATGCCGGAGTCGGTGTGATTCCCATCCACCGGCTGTTTTTCCAGATTCCTTCTAAAACCAAACTACCCTTTGCATTTACAATCCTTGCCGAACCCTGCAATTGATTGTTTTCCCAATTACCTTCCAATACCAAACCATCTGAATAAATGTATTTTCCTAGACCTTGACGTTTTCCTTTAGAATACATTCCAATGAATTTATCCCCGTTCTGATACCGATAGGTTCCGGAGCCTTCTTTATACCCAAATCGGTATTCACCTTCAAAAACATCGCCGTTGGCGTATTGGTAAATCCCGGATCCATGTTTCACGTCTTCTAAAAAAACTCCGTCAAAGTGATCACCATTTTCATAGGTAACCTGGAATCGCCCATTCCTGCAATTTTCCCCTTCACAAATTTTTTGGTTCGACTTGCAGAAGCAAAATATGTATAAAAATAAAAAGATAAAGATTTTAGATTGCATGTATAGTCGAGAATCGTTTTTCTTTCGTCAATTAGTAGGTGCAATCTCATATATAAAGTAGATCGGAATTAAGGCAATCCATATGTCACAAAAAAAAGCGTTAATCGTAGACGATAGCACAGTCACTCGTTTGATGATTCGAAAAATAATTTTAGATAAATTCCCCAATTGGGAAATTTTAGAGGCAAATTCTGCCGATAATGCAAAGTCCGTTTTGGTCGATCACCCAAACATTGATTTTTTCAGTTTGGATCAAAATATGCCAGGGGATATTTCTGGATTGGATTTGGCAGAAGAACTTAGAAATAAATATAAAAAAACCAAAATTGTCTTAGTCACAGCTAACATTCAAGATGCGATTAAAAACAGAGCATTGTCGATTGGAATTGATTTTGTAGAAAAACCTGTTTCGCCAGAAAAAATCCTCCCGCACTTGGACTAAAAATGAATTCCTTATCTGAAATAGAAAAAGATTCGTTATGCGAACTATTCAATATTAGTTTGGGTGGTGCTGCAAAATTAATGGGAGAAATGATTTCTGATGAAATTTTACTCACAGTCCCAAGCTTACAACTCATTACCACCGAAGAAGCAAAAAATATAGAACATCTTGCCAATCAAGATGTATGCACCATCGAACAAAAATTTGTTGGTGGAATTGGAGAAGGTTCCGCATTTCTATTATTTCACAAAAGCTCTAGTTTGGAAATAGTCAGAATGATGATGAAAGACTATATTGCTCTAAACGAGGTCTCTCAGTTCGAAAAAGATGCGTTAAGTGAAATTGGAAATATTATTCTCAATGCAATTTTGTCGAATTTGGCTAAACTTTCTAATTATAAAATAGAAACCAACGTCCCTGAATTTTTTGCGGGAAGATATGAAGACCTGATCATCCAAAGGAATCCCCAAAAAGACAACTCTATCTTACTCGTATTTATTGATTACAAACTTAAAGGTAAGGATATCAAAGGATATATTTTCTTTATTTTGAATTTTGATAGTATCAAAAATCTTTCTAGAGTACTCATTGAAAAGTTAAAACAGTGAATCCTCTTAGTGAAAAACATTTATTGGCGGTTATCAAGAAGTCTGGGATCGGAATCCTAGTTCTAGACCAAAATCTCAATATTGTTTTAGCGAATACTTGGTTTTTAAAAAGTTCAGGCTTTAAAGAAGCAGAACTAGAAAACTCTGCTTTTTTAGAAAAATTTCCTGAACTAAAAGACACTCGCACATTCAAATCTATTGAGCTTTGTTTGCAATATTCTCAATATTCTATCTTAACTCATACCTTAAATCCATTTCCATTCCCTTTATATGATAATGATAAAAAACGAGAACTAAACGAAAGAATCTACCAATACTTACATATTATTCCTATTTCCATTGAAGATGAAACAGATCATTTCTGTATGATTCAAATTTCAGATGTTTCGCAACAAGTGGTTCGCGAACAACTTTTACGCGAACAAATGACTTTGGCCAATCAAAGAGAAATTGATGCGCAAAAAGCATCGCAAGCCAAAACCGATTTTTTAGCTTCCATGAGTCATGAAATTCGAACTCCTTTAAATGCCATTCTTGGAATGACAGATACTTTAAACGAAACAGAATTAACTCATGAACAACAAGAATATTTAACAGTCCTTCGTAATTCAGGCAAAGCTTTGTTTAATATTATCAACGATATATTAGATTTATCTCGAATTGAATCGGGAAAGTTCGAAATGGAACATATTCATTTCTCTATTCGAAATCTAATGAGCGAAACAATTTCTTTGTTTTACATGAAAGCAAAAGCAAAAGGAATCGACATTGAATTTCATGTGGAAGATGGTATTGCCGAAAGTATTGCGGGAGACTCTACAAGATTACAACAGGTACTTATAAACTTACTGGGAAACGCTATGAAGTTTACAGAAAAAGGAAAAATTACCGTTACCACTTCGTTATGCGAAAATAAAAAGAATTTAAAAATTTCAGTTTCAGATACAGGGATTGGGATTCCAAAGGAAAAACTTACCTCTATATTCGAAAGTTTTACGCAAGTGGATAGTTCAACCACTCGAAAGTATGGCGGGACTGGTCTTGGACTGACAATTACTAAAAAGTTAATTCAACTTATGGGTGGGGACATTTATGTAATGAGTCAAGTAGGAGTGGGTTCCAACTTTATCTTCGAAATTCCATACGATGGTTTTACCAAACGTATTTCTGGACTCAACCAGCATTGGCTCAATTTAGAACTCCCGGAACCGGAGAACTTCCCAACTTGCAAAGTTCTACTCGCAGAAGATTCAGAAGAAAATATATTTATTATCAAAACTTTTTTCCGCAAATATCCAATTGAAATTGTCACTGCTTATAATGGTAGGCAAGCCCTAGAAAATTTCAAATCACAAAAATTCGATATCATTTTAATGGATATGCAAATGCCCGAAATGGATGGATTAGAAGCAACAAGAGAGATTAGAAAAATCGAGATTGCCAACCAAACAACTGCAACAAATGCAATTCCTATCATTGCAATATCAGCGAATGTTCAAAAAGAAGATATTAGCAAAAGTTTCTTAGCAGGAATTACATCCTACCTTTCCAAACCAGTTAGAAAACATGAAATTTTGAAGTTAATGTATTTTTATCTAGCGATGTAATCGATAGTATTTGTTATGCGAATTCTATTTTAAACTTTTTTCTACAGCTGTATCTGGATAAGCTTCTAATACATTTGATTCCGAAAGCAATTCATTTGCTTTTTCCACAGATAAAAAACCTGGTTCTGTTTGGAAACTTGCAAGCCTAGGTGAAAATTGATTCTGAAGTTGGACCCCGTATTTTTTTGAAATTCGCTCCAAAGATTCCCGAGATTGATCACTCGAAAAAGTAACAATTAAAATTCCTGGCAAAACAATACTCGGGCCGGAACCAACAGAAGTAGAATATACTTCCGTTACTTTTGTGTTAGTTGACTTATTGGATTTTGAAAAAAGTTGTTTTCCCGATGGCCGAATGTTCCATCCCGATTTCACACCCTGTTTGCCTTGATTTTTCTCTTGGCTCTCCTTTGCTTGGCCTGGTTCCACAAACTCTGCCTCCACATTTGGATTCCGATAGAATGTTTTTTTCACTCCTCCTTCCACAAAACTGATAGAACTTGGAGGATCTTTCGGGTCAGCACTAAGAGAAAAGGAAAAGCAATAAACAACCATTAGAAGGTAAATCAATTGAAAACAATTCTTAATTATAGATTTATTCATATTTTACCTACCGTAAATTTGTAACCGAACTGAGTTAATTGATCCTGTGTCTGTGGCACTTGCATCATATACTTGGATCGTCCAATTTCCATTTGGATTTTCTCCTAAATTACGAGCTAATCCAAATCGGTAAGTAGAAGATCCTGTCATTGAAGCAATTGATGTATTTCCCGTTGAACAAAGAGAATTGTTATAGGGATTGGCACAAGCATGTGGCACAGACAAGAAACTTGTCGTTCCACTAGGTGACGTAATAAGAATATACAATTCCGGAAAGTAAGTATGATTGGAGGTAAATTCAACATCTACATATTCAATATATGTGTAAGAGGTACTTACCGGGTAATTCACAGTGGCACCAGTCACTAGGTCATTGTCAGGGATCGGTGTGTTTGGTGAAAGCACCGGTAGAATGTAAGAACTGTGAGTTGCTGTGATTGGAGTCCAAGTTCCTGCTCTCGTCAGTAAACTCGTCGCGTCCACGGCACCAAAACCATATTTGTGATTGATATTTAAACCTGCCCCATTCGTGGTCCAATCACCGTCTGCTGGATCATTTTTTCTTGCTGAGTAAGCAACTAACTCCCGTACGTCGCGCCATGATAAATTAGGATATTTACTTAGCAAAAGCGAAATCACTCCAGCTGCCAATGGTGTTGCGGAAGAAGTTCCATTGAATTTTTTTGTATAACTTGATTGTGAATAATCTCCAGAACTACTTCCTGTATTGAGTCCAAAAGAACCTGAAGCATCCGTAGTAGAAATAGCAGTCGTATAAGCGGTTGCATTGTTTCCTTGTGTATGCGCCACAACCCAAAGATTGGCTCCCGATTCTGAATAGTTTGCTTTTTTACCATCTTGGCCAATCCCACCAATGGCCATCACACCGTAAAAATTTGCCTGACCATCATAATTCGCATCATCAACGAGAACAGGTGAAGAAATTGTCCCTCCATTAGCACCGTTGCCGGCAGCCCAGACATATACGGTACCCTTACCCGTTTTCCCATTTAACAGACCTTCTCTGACACCTTGTTGCCAAAGAGAACTGGAAGGCCATAACCAACCATAGCCATCAGGAGAGCCCCAACTATTATTAGAGATAGAAACGCGGGATGATTCGTTAATCATCGCTCTATATTCATCGGAGGAATAAATTGTAGATTTCTCTAAAATGTTTACACCAACTAACTTAGAACAGGGGGCAGCTCCACGAACCCCAACAAAATTATTACCTCTAGCGGCAATCACTCCACCAACCGCAGTTCCATGAAAACTAGTCGAATAAGAATGTGTTGGGTATATTGTATTGTTTAGAAGATTTAATCCACGGGCTGTGACAGAAATATTCGATGAGAGATCTTCATGTCTAATGTCAAGTCCATCGTCTACAACACTGACAATCACTTGGTTCCCAGATGCACCTTGATTCCAAACAGGATTAACGTTGGCATCTTCACCGACAGTCCCTCCCAGTTGGCCCAAGTTTTGTAAATGCCATTGGTCATTATACAAGGCATCCCCGTTAACACCAGCAGAGGAAAAATAACAGTCTTCTTCTCTCCCATTTGCGATTGCATTTAGTAGAAGTACATAAAATAAATTGTCACTAAATGGATCATTATTACTGGCAGGTTTACAATTTCCAAATAATAAACTTACAAAACTAAGAATGGATATTGTAACTTTCAATTGATTCATTTAAAGGAAATTCCTGACCTATCTTTTATAACATTCAAACGGCCTGAATCAATCGAATTCCAAAGGAATTTGGAAAGTTTTTTTAGGCTTTTGCCTCTGCCAATCGTTTGGAACGATCCTCTTGCACCAAGGCATCAATCAATTCGTCCAAATCACCTTCCATTATGGAAGGTAAATTATGACTCGTAAAACCAATCCGGTGATCCGTACAACGACCTTGCGGGAAGTTATAAGTACGAATTCGTTCCGACCTATCTCCCGATCCCACTTGCGCCTTTTTCAAAGCATCTGCACTTTGTTTGGCGGCATCAGCCATCTGGTCAACAATTCTTGCACGTAAAACTCGCATCGCTTTGTCGCGGTTTTTGATTTGAGAACGTTCTTCCTGCGAAGCAACGACAATGCCTGTTGGGATATGGGTAATCCGAACAGCTGAGTCAGTTGTGTTGACGTGCTGACCACCAGCACCTGACGATCGATATACGTCGATTCTAAGATCGCTTTCTCTAATCTCTACTTCTTTTTCTTCTGCTTCCGGAAGTATGGCAACAGTTACCGCGGATGTATGGATTCTTCCACCAGATTCTGTTTCAGGAATCCTTTGAACCCGATGTGTGCCAGATTCAAATTTAAACAAATCATATGCTTTGTCATCATCTAGCGAAAATACGATTTCTTTGAAACCACCAATTCCCGTGGGACTTGCATCGATGATTTCAGCTCTGATACCTTGTTTATCAGCATACTTGTTGTACATACGAAACAAATCTGCACAAAATAATCCTGACTCTTCTCCACCTGTTCCGGCTCGAATTTCTACAAGAATACTTTTTCCAGAATTTGGATCTGGCGGTAATAACATGATTTCGAGTTCTTTGGCGAGTTCTTCTAATTTTTTTTCACCTTCTTCTATTTCCGATTTCAACATGCTATGCATATCTGGATCGTTTTCAGACTCTAAGAGTAATTTAGCGTCTTGGCAATCTTTCGTAATTTTTAAATATTCATCGGCCTTTGTATATACGGGAGTTAGGCGAGATCTTTCTTTCGATAGATTCTTCAAAGTATCGGATGCCGTGGCCTTCGCGAGCTCATCCTCGATACGCAGGTATTTTTCTTGAATTTTTTTCAATCTATCTATCATGTCTATGGAAAGGATATAGAATGCCTGTTTTTGATAAACCAAAATCTAACGAGGATTCCAGAAACCAGTGAACGAAACTCCATCTCAGGTCAAATCCGAAGGTTTTTTGGACGGTCTTATCGAACTATTTGCCGGACTAGAGGACTATCGAAGTCCATATGCACCCACAATCCAACCCCCGGACAATCTCATTCAGGAGTTGGTCCAGAACGCTTCCTTTAAATCGGGGCTCATCAGTGCCACCTGCTCACTACCGCCTGGGCCTTTGGGCATCCTGAGTATTCTTCCGGAATTACTTTTGGTCTATCGAATCCAAGGACATTTGATTTTGGACATTGCTGCTCTTTACGGAAAAGAAGTCCAGGTCACAAAGGAGTTGTTGCTCTATTGCCTATTCAAACATGGTGGGTCTCAAGTGTTCCGTAAAATTATAGAAGAATCCTCTCTAAAAATCTTGATTCGCCCAACAACTGTTAGAGTATTTCAAACCATGTTGGAAAAATTAGGTATCATAGTATCTAAATCGATCATCCGAAAGCAGTTTTCTCGTTGGATCCCGATTGGTGGTGCAGTAGTCACTGGAACTTTTGCCTATTATGATACAAAACGTGTTGGCAAAACAGCAATGGAGTTATTTTCTAAAGAAATCCATTTCGAAGAAATTCGAGAATTTTTGGAGCCTCAGTGAAATTATCTTCTTTTTTAATCCCTGTTTTTATTTTATTTTTTTTCTCCTGCCAATCTAAACATGAGTCCTTAGTTTCTGAAATAGAAGATTTAATCACTAAAGAAAAATACGAAAAGGCACTTGCTCTATTACAAGATAGACTGTCAGCAAACCGTCCTACTTCGGAAGTACTTTCTAAAAATAAACCAAACCAACCTCGTTTGTTTGCTCTTTCCGAAGACAGAACTAAAATTGTTTGGACAGAGAATAAAACCCTCTATTTTAAAGACCTAGTCAATGACAGTCGCAATTCTATCGAATTAAAACTGCGACCAGACTCAATACAAATATCAGCTAACGGAAACTTTGTGGCAGTTCAATACCCTCTAAAACAATATGGGGGTTGTGCTTTATTTGGTTATTCAACCGTTGATTCTTCTTTAGAACATGAATCGATTGTTCATATTCCTTGTAAAACGGGAATGGCAATCACTAATTCCGGTGATTTATTATTGTATTTCTTTGAAAACCAACTCTTCGTTGAAAAAACAGGTAAAAGTTCCAAACCTGAAAAATACATAGCAGGTGAACTCTTTCCCACCCCCTATCCAAAATTAAAAACCCACTACCACATAACATCTATCGGAAATGAGTTTTTAATTTGGTCGGGGATTGGCGGATCTTATAATCTATTCTTTTTAAACTTAGAATCCAAACGAGTGACTCTTCTTTCTAAAGACATTGTTTTACCTAGATTTTATTATAATAATGGAATTTCAGGATATGTTGTTGGTGGCAAAATCGGAGATCTTTATTTAAAAGAAGTTGTATACCACCAAGGTAAAAACCCATCCATCAATCGAGGAATTCCCATTGTAACTCGCGAAGCCTTCTCCTGGAGAATGACAGGAAAAGATGAATTTATAGCCACCAACCAGAATGACCCCAACCAACCAATGAAATGGAAAGTCTCCGGTAAAAAGGAACATTTCCCATTTTTTATGGAACGCTTGTGGGGAGTTGCTGGAGACAGAATCGTTTACGAAAGTAAACGAGGGGAACTTGTGTTAGATGATCTTAATTTTTCAGCCGAAGACTGGATGATTTATGACTACTTTAAAAAAGTACGAAAATTGAATGATGGTTAAGCAGCTTGTTCCTTTTCTTTTTTTGCAGAAAAGATATTACAAGTTTTGTAAGTATCAGTAATACAATGCGAAGTTAGCCTTTCGATGTCCTCGGTCTGTAAACGATCTTTGGAACTAGGACAGATAGAGAGTCCTTTAGAATACAAAGGGCATTTTACATAGAACTCGTTTTTAGGAAGGGACTTCTGTGGCATAACTCTGAAAATTTCTGAGGAAAGGAGCGGTATGTCAAATCGATTTTAACCCTGATCTTAAAATTAAAAATCTAAAATCAGGAGCAAACCGTTGAAAATTAAAAGTACAAATTTAAGATTGTTGGACTTTCTACCGATTCAACCTGATCTTCATTAGAAAAGTCCCGCAGGTTGAACGTTTTTCCCTTCCAAGTTTTTCCATATAAATGCCCAGACATAAACACTTGTACTAAGTCTTGTGCTTTTGTTGATTTGATATACTTTGCCATCCCTTCTTGTTTCCAAATTTGGTTCTCTTCTAAATCAAAGTTTTGCCATTTCATATTTGGATAGGAGGCCGAAGGAGAGATCAAACCATCAATCGGTTTCCCAACAAGACGATTATATAAGTTTACATCAAAAACTTCCTGCCCAATGAATATTGCCACCTTCCAACCTGGCACAATCCAAACTCGGTCCTGAGTAGGTTCTCCTGGTGTGAGAATGGTTGATTCGTCTTCGGTAAGAATCGATTTTTTAACCAAAGGATCCATCAGTTTCCCATCTGCAGAAAATGGGATAGCGACATTGTACAATGGTCCCTTAGGATCAATCACCAAACTACCTTTAATGATTTTTGGATTTGGTAATACTATTGTTCCACCTAAAATAGGGACATTGTATTGTTTTGCTAATTCAGAAAATGTTCGAACATAAACCTCTACCATTTTTTCTGCTTTTAAATAAATTAAATCAGAAACTGTAAAATTCTCACCTTTGGTTTTTAAAGCTAAATCCAAAGAATCAGCATTTAAGAATCTAGATTTTTCATCCAGATAAAGTAAACCTGTCCCTGTATGTTCCGGAAATATAACAATTGTCTTGCGATCAAAAATTCCAGATGATTTTCCCTTACTTAGGGTTTCTTCAATCCGTTCACGCCACCATTCTTCTTTTACAAAATCTTCTGGTTTTAGAACTAGTTGAATTCCCACCAGGTTCCCATATTTTCGGTCAGTTCCATTGGTTTGAATGGTGACTTCTTTCCAGGATACAGTTGGTTTTGTTATTTCCTCATCTACTTCTGGTTTACTAAAATTAAAATCGAAATCAAACTTCAAATCAATACTAAGATCAGGTTTTGGTATATCAAACTTAGGTAAGGTGGTTTGATTGTCTTTTAAAATTGAGGCTGAAAAAAAGCCGAAACCAAACAGAACGATAAAAAGTAGAATTTTGTACGGTGGAACGTATAAATTATGCATGTTTTTTTAAATAAAGTTGGACCGCTTCCAACATGTACTCCGAAAAAAGTTTAGATGGATCAAAGTCCTTTATATTGACCCAATCCATAAAATCATGTTCATCTGATAATTGAATGTTTCCATTCACTAGACTAGCAGTATAAGCAATGATAACGCAAGGAAAGTTACCTTCATTCACACGATGTTTATGAATAAAAATTGGCTCTGGGTTTACATCAATTTTAATTTGTTCACCCAACTCTTCAGAAACTTCACGAAAAATACTCTCCGACCAATCCGAAAAAAATTCGTCTTCATTCATTCTTCCGCCAGGTAGATCACCGTGACCAGACTTTCTGTCTCGTAAAACTAACAATTTTTCTCCATCGCGAAGAAACAACTTTTGAGTGATCTGAAAAAATCCATGGTTACTCACAAAAATTTTCCCCAAACATCAATTTGATGATCAACAGCATATAAATCTGGATTTGGTAAATTTTCTGATTTATAATAATTAATCATACCTAAAGATACACTCGCAAGTTGTGAGATGATAGGATCCATCGACTCCGTAGGAACACCAAAAAATAGAAAGTTTACAGGGCTTCCATCACTAATCAAAAAAACTTCTTTTTCGATCTCTCTTTTTGGAATTTTAAATAAAATACGAGATCCTAAATCCATCTGAGTTTGTGGATCTAGAATTCGATGAAAAGAAATTTGTAAATCCTCAGTACCTAGTTTTGGATTTTCAGAAAGATTCAGTTCATTAACCCATTTGATAAAATCAGCAAACTCAACCGTTTTTGTAGAACCAGAAGCAATAAACAATTGTTTGTGTTTACTATTTAGAATCCAAGATTCCCAAGTTTTGGGTAAAATAATCGATTCGCCTGTGACACCAATGATAAAATCAATTTCTGCAAACTCAGAATCTGAAACAGATGAAAAATCTGATTTTTCTAATTTCAAATTCGATTCAAATTTACGATCTACCTCGAGTATATCCAAATTGTTTTCATGAAGGTATCCACCCACTAGGTATTTTTTTAAAAACCCACCAATATTTCCTTTAGATCCCAAAAGAAGAACTTTACGTTTTGATAAAACCTTTCCAACACCCTGTAAAGTATTCGTTACCGCATTTAAAATCGAACGCGCTACTTCCTTTGATTCTTCCTGCGTTTTTTCATTCGAAACGGCAATAGAAAAAGCAGGCAAAAATAATCCTTTTTTATCAACTTTGACTTTAACCAAACGGTCGTATCCATTTCTCGTATGTTCAACGGTTCCGATCACATAGGATTTTAGAATTTCAGAAAATGGTTTTTCCCGTAAATGGTTCGCTTTTGATTCAACCCAGAATTCATCTAGAACGGCTCCAAACGAAATTCCATCCAATGCACGTTCATTTAAAATTGGCGCTACATAACCACCATCTTCAATTAGAAGAATTTTTTCATTTTTGGAAATAACAGAAATGAGTTTAGTTAAAAATAAAAATATCCCTAACCTTCTCATTGCATCAAAAAAACCTAATTTAGCATCTTCTAATTTGTGACGGAAAGACACATGGTTTTCGAAGTCACTATACAAAGGAGATACACCATAATAAGGAGTATGGTTCGCAGTGAGTTTAAATTCGAGACCGGCCATAAAGAACACTTCTGTTGGGATGTCTAACAAAATGTCCAAATAGACCGGTGGAATATTTCCGCCATACTTAACAAAGGCGACATCTAAAGAACTTACCTTCAATCTTCTAAAAGTTTCAATCAGTGAAATAATTTCTGACGTTATGTGGTGAATCAAAAAAATATGAACGCCATCAAAGTTAAAATTATGCCCTTTCCCATTAGCAATCTCTTCCAAAAGAGGCATACGTTTTAGATAAAAAGAAGAATCAAGTAAGGTTCTCTTTTTATTGATGCTAAAATTGAGGACACGATCCAAACGAGAAAGATCTACGTAAACAGAAACCTTTCCAATCAAAGCGCGGATGGTATTTCCCTCTTTGATTTTTTTGGAAGCGGAAGAATCTTCCAAAAGAAGAAAGAGTTTTTTGAGTATCGAAAGAGGAACACTAGGATCCGAATTTAAAATCAAATTTCGATATTGTTCTTCCCAATAAAAATTGATATTCGTGAGTTTTCCCAAAGGAGTTTTTTCAATTTGAGAAAATACCTTACTGAAATGACTATTTTCTTCTTCGTAAAAAGTTTCCCCTTTTTGGGCCGCATTGATGATTCCCGTGCTAAGTGATTCACTAATTTTAGAAGCACCGGCTATGTAAGTTCTAACATGGGCATCACTAATCGTTTCATGTTTGATGTTTGCTAAATTCAAACATCCATCTTCCCTTGTATCAATTGTTATGCGAAGAAAAAAATCACCAATTCTATATTGGCTAGCGACTCTTTCCATAAGGATATAATAACCAGAATCATGAATGAATTCTGCTTCAAACGGGAAAAGTAGTGCCACTGAAGAATTTCGATTGGGATCTTCTCCGTAAAACTCTGGATGAATCTTTTTGGCAACAGATTGTTGTTGGAAAGAACCAAATACAAAACGTAAGTTTTCTTCAAATTGTTCCCGAAACAAAACCCAATCTTTCAAAATCCCAGCTCTTGCAAATACTTGCACATGTTGGATGTGCATATCCACTAACTCGTGGTTGATATTTGGATTGATTTTGTAAGTAAAAGATAAATCACCAGGAAGAGAATGTAATTGGTTTCCTATCTCTTCACCAATGGTACGAGATAAAATGGAAAGCCCAAAAAAGATTCTTAAGTGAGTTAGGTCAATCTCCCAAAGCCCATCTTCCACAGGAACAAGAACGGGACCAAGCGATGTATGAATTTGTTTCTCTTGGGTCATAAATTTATTTAAAATCGACCACTACCTTAACACTGGAAGGATCTTTTGCCGTCGCATAAGCCTCTTCCAATTGGTCAGAAGAAAAACGATGGGAAATCAAATTAGTTTCCAATGCATGTGTAATGTCTGGATTATCACGAAGTAAAGATATGGCCATATGAAAATCTCCACAGCGTGAACTATGAATTTCTTTACCATTGGCAAAAAATTGAGCCACAAGATTTGTTTGCACAGGCCACTTTGATCCATTTGTGGAATCCACAAGTATGGCTCCCCTTGGTCGCGCCAAAGAATTTTCATGTTTTGGATTGGGTCGAATTGCCAAACTCAACTCTTCGGGATTAGAAACGACTACGAAGTCAAACCTAGGCAATCGGTTAGAAAACTGATCTGAATTTAAAATGTTTTCTGCATCCGACGAACTTCCCTCAAAAACAGTAAAATGTTTTTTTAAGTTTTCCTTAATAGACGCGGAAACACCACCAAACACAAATACATTCTGATTCTTGCGGTTTTCCTTTTTCCAATGGAAAAGAACATTCGTATCCGAATATGGAAGGATAGAAAGTTCATCCACAACCAGTTCTGTCAAATGAGCGATACCTGCCATCACTTGTCCATTGGTAGTTTTCAAATGAACTTCACGTTTAGCAATTTGCAATGCGGATTCAAAACCGGAAGCAGTAGAAGTAGTATCGTAAACAATATCAAACCGATTTTTAAGTTCATTAATATCCGTTTTGCGAAGATCCACAATTTCATCGGCACCCATCGATTTTGCCAAGGTCACTAAATGGTCGTGACGAGTAATTGCAGTTATGCGAAAATCAGACCCATTGGTTTTTCGATAAGAAGCAAGAGCGGCTAAAATCAAACTCCCCAATCGGCGTGGTCCGAGAACTGCCACATGATCCCCTGGTTTCGGCGGCGAAGCAAGGATTGCTTGTAAAGCTGCGGCAAAGGGTTCCATCAAAACAGCAGCTTTGGGAGAGACACCTTCTAAGGAAATCGCAGCATGAATCGGTGCTAAGATATAGGGTCCAAACCCACCAGGCAACCTATCAATCCCAAGCACCTTTCTTTCTGGAGAATGGGTGGGAATCCCTTCCTTACAAAAGAGATCAGGATTTTGATCTCCCCTTGCCTCAAAAGTATCATT
This sequence comes from Leptospira brenneri, assembly GCF_002812125.1. Lineage (NCBI taxonomy): Bacteria > Pseudomonadati > Spirochaetota > Leptospiria > Leptospirales > Leptospiraceae > Leptospira > Leptospira brenneri. Next base: position 310,285 of record NZ_NPDQ01000001.1, on the reverse strand, counting down.
AATTTCGACAACATATTGTTTTCCTTGGTTGTCACCAAGACCCTCTGCCAGAACTTCATGGCCGATAATTTGGGGTAAGGGGAAGGGTAAAAAACGACGATCTATATCGGTGGAACAAACGCCACAAGAGATGGTCTTGAGAGGGATATAACCTGGGCCTAGATGAAGGTAGGATTCACCATTTCGTTTGATCTCCCATCCTTCGGTTTCGTTACCAAAATACTCGTATTCTGCTGATTCAAACGAGTCATCGGATTTGTAATCCTTCGCTCGAAATTTTAAGTTCATTACCTATTGTTGATAAAAAAAAGAAGAATGATAGTCAATGTAAAAAAGGTAAAGTTCAAAAGAAAGCCTTGCCTGATTTCTCGCCTCTCTTTGTCGCCAAGTAGATAACTTGTGACAAAGACCGAGAAAAAACCACCGAGATGTGCCCAATGAGCCACTTGGTCTCTTGCAAATAAGTTGGTTACATCAGAATAAACCATCATCCAACCAAAAAGAAATACCGGAAAGGGAATGGATTTTGTTTTTGTTAAAGGGAAACGAAAGGGAGAAAGTAGAGTTGCAGCCGATGCCAATCCCGATATAGCTCCACTAGCACCCACAATCGGAGTTCTATCACCTAAGATTAGACCTCTTACAATTGCGTCGCCTAACACAGAAAGTATCCCTGCCATAAAATAAAAAAGTAACCATCTACTCTTCCCTACCCGATTCTCTACCACTCTGCCAAGTAACAAAAGAAAAAACAAATTGGAAAGGAGATGGGCTCCAGACCCGTGAAAGAAAGTAGAAAGAACCCAATTGATCGGCTCAAATTCACCAGGTGTTGCTATAAAATAAACACTAACTAAATCGGGAAAAAAAATAGAAACAACAGGGTACAACAAAAAAAGAAAAGAAGCAAAACCAGCAGTAAGTGGGAATTCCCAAATGAATGATCGCATAACTTATTTAAAACTAGGAGGAATGGCTTCTTCTGGATTTCTCACATAAGCCGGATCAAAACCTGGAATCCCTGTAGCCAATTCATATAAATCCGGTTGTTTCCAAATGAGTTCATAATAATCCAAAGCCCCAAAGGAATCAAAATGACTATCATACAATAAACGTAAATATTTTTCACGATCAGAAAAGATAATTCGATTCACTTCATGAACCATTTCTGCAAAAGTCCGAGTTTCTTTGTCAAATTCATCAATCGAATCGTGTAAAAGTCCGAGTAGGACAATATACTTTTCTGCCTGTTTAAGAGACTTTAACGAATACGCCAACTCTTGGAGTTTCATCAAATACAAATAAGGCCTTATATTTTTCCCTACGAGTAATTTCTGTTTGGCAACGGCAATTTCACGATAACCCAAACGAAGGTATAGTTTGGTTTCCGTTTTTTCTTTTCCATTGGCGAGCCTTGCGAGCCGTCCCAATTCTATTTCCAATTCTTCAATTTCGTCTTCCAGAACAAGAATATAAAGTTGAATGAGTAAACTTTGAGTTCTTCTAAGTTCTGAATATGAACGTCCTAAATCCATCTGCAAATGGAGGATTTCTGATTCAATATGGTGTTGGACACAACGTTTGAAGTATTTTTTTTGATCTTCGGTTCCCCGATTGCTAATTGTGGAATTCAAAATGCGTAGAAACTCGTAGTTGTCCTTAAGTCCATAGCTAACACGAATTAACTGGGTAGCTTTGGAACTGGACTGGTCCGGTGTCATCTCTCCAATGGCAGTCAGGAAGAGTAATAGTATTACCGAAAAACGTTTCATCTATGGAAATAGTTTCGGCCGTACGCAGAAAACATTAGCATGATAAAAAAGAAAAGACATATACGTCTCATATTCTAGAATTATGTCGAGAGGAACCTGTGCAAAAGTTAGGATCACTACCAACATCCCCCTTGGAAGCCATTGACCTCCTGAAGTCCGAAATGGACCAACCGGTCTGGGAATCACGTCTTTTGGATTTGATGAAATTAGCAGCTGATGGTGACAAAAATACTTGGACGATGATCTACCAAATCATTCGAGAAGCCGACTCCGGTCGACTGAGTTGGGGGTATCATAAGTCATTGCTATCTGGAGTGGTTTATCTCCTTGCTTATGTTGGTGATTCCAAAAGTTACCGAGTACTATTAAATTATGTCAAATCACTCGATCGAGCCATTCCCATTGGAGCTATGGAACTTATCTCTGATTTGTTACCTACATTTGCAGAACTTGATATTCGCGAACTCTTTACAATTGCTTCCAACTCGGATGAATTAAAATCTGCGTTCGGTGTACTCGCGTTATGCAAACTCAATATGGAAAATCGACTTTCCGATGATGAAAAAGAAAAACTAAAAGATTTTTTATCTACATATAAAAATTACAAATACTACCTTACTGATACAATTGAAATCACGTTAGAACAATTAAATGAAACTGATGCGAGTGACATGTTGATGGAGTTAGATGGAATCTTTCAATGAAAGCAGCTGTTCTCCCACAAGGTTCAAGATCTCTTGAAATCCAAGAATTAGATCTTCCTTCTCTTCTTCCAAACCAAGTCAAAATTAAAGTCAAAGCCTGTGGCATTTGTGGATCAGACATCCATTTAGTTCTCCACGGTAAAATGAAAGCAAGTTACAGTCCTTGTGTTCCAGGCCACGAAACTTCTGGAGTTGTTGAAGAAATTGGAGAACAAGTAACAAAGTTTAAAAAGGGTGACCGGGTTGTTGTTAGCGCAGGGACTTCTTGCGGAAAATGTAAACATTGTTTGGCGGGCCGAGAAAATCTTTGTGAAGAAATTGGAGTCCTTGGTTTCAACCAACGCGGCGGGTTTGCCGAATATTTACAAATCGAAGAACGCTACCTCCACCACTTGCCTGAGGAAATCCCTTTTACCGAAGGAGCCATCCTTGCAGATGCTGTATCCACTCCATACCATGCAGTCAAATACCAAGGTGAAATCAAACCTGGTGACACTGTTGCCATCATTGGATGTGGTGGTCTCGGAATCCATGGAGTTGCCATCGCTAAAGCTTTAGGTGCCGGCCGAATTTTTGCTGTCGATATTGATAGTGGTTCTTTGGAAAATGCAAAGGCTTATGGTGCCGATGAACTGATATTAGTCGAAAAAAATATGCAAGTCGGTAAAGTTTTAAAAGAAAAATCAGGTGGGATTGATCTGTTATGCGACTTTTCTGGATTTATGCCTAATATTGAAAACTCTGTTAGAGCCATGAACCGAGGTGGAAGAATTGTACTCGTCGGAATCGGTCGAAATAAATTAGAAATTCCTATGCCTTTTTTTCTGATCGAAAGGCAAATTCGTATTACGGGATCTTATGGATCAGATAGAAGAGCAATTCCGGAACTCATCCAACTCTATCAAAATAAAAAGTTAAACCTAACCAAGTCCATTAGCGGTGTTCATAAGTTAGAAGAAACAAATGAGTTTTTACATGCTTTGGAAGAGAAAAAAGGAAATCCGATTCGTTTCATCATCAATCCGGAGTTATAAATTTAAGATTGATTGGTTCAGCGTAAAATTTTGTGGTCCCTTGTAGATAGTTCCAGGTTTTGAATTTGGATTTCATTCATTTAATTTCTACCAAAAGAAAACTCAAATCATCCATTTGGTATTTCCAACCGACTGAAAATTTAAAAAGAGAGTCTTGGATTACCTTTGCGAAGTCTTGGAATTTTTGATATCGATTGTCCCATAACAATGATTTGAGTCGTTCTTCACCAAAACTTTGACCAACCTCATTTAACAGATCAAAAATTCCATCGGTATAGAGCAAAATCTTATCACCCGATTGGAGTTTCACAGTTTCTTCATCATACGGTAAATGGGAAAACAAACCCAAAGGTTTCCCTTTTACATTTAAATGAATGACATCAGATTCAGAATTTCGAATGAGAAAAAAACCAGGATGTCCTGCATTACTAAATGTGGCAGTGTATGATTCCGTATCGATAAATACATAAGAAGCAGTGATAAAAAGATTTTTTGTTTTTCCCACCAAATGTCTATTCATTGAATGAAACACTCTTGAGGGGAATTGTAAGTAAGCACCTGCACCTACAAAAGCCATCTTTGACATAGCCGCTACCATCGCAGAAGAAATTCCGTGCCCAGAAACGTCTGCCATCAGTATGGCCCAGTTCCCCATACTATCTTTTGTATGATCAAAGTAATCCCCACCCACCGACTCTAGGTTTTGTGAAAACCCTATGATTTTAATTTTTTCATCTTCGTTATACTTAGAAGATAATAATGATTTTTGTAAGGCATTCGCTAAAGCTAAATCTTTATCAATTTGGATTAATCTTTGTAATTCTTTATTTTTGTTTCGTAATTCAGTGTTCATCCTGCTGATGGAGTGTAAAAGTTCCCAATAGTGTTTAAAAACATAAAAACCAAAGAGTAACAACATCAGAAAAAAACTATAATGAATGAGACGAACTCCATAATTTAAAAGTTCAAGGTCTACCAGAATATCGTGTAAACCACCAATAACAATGACAAGTAATCCTAAGGTAATGGTTCGAAGGTTTTTGTTTCCTTTGATTAAAACATAAACAGAAGAAAATATAGCAACGATGCCTTCAAAAACAATGATCCAATCGTAATCATTCTCACTATTGAGAAATGAAATTCCATTTTCATAATTATTCACTAGAGAAATAAAGAAAACAATCAGATGGAGAGCCGCGAGTATCTTAAATAAATTTCGAAAGAATGGAGGAAAGATACCAATCAAAAAAAGTAAAAGAGCAAAAGGAAAAAACGCAAAATTAAAATATGTAAGTGGAACCACAAAATCTGAAAATTGACTCAAAGAAAAACCAACAAAACCATTCAAAACTTCAATGAGAGAGGCGGAGAATAACAAAATCGAAAAATTAAAAAAAATGATTTCTTTTTTCCTTAAAAAATAAAATCCAAGAAAAAGTATAGAAAGGATAAGTAAAATCGGAGCAAAAAAAGTTTCCGAAAAATTATTTAAAAACAAATCAATCAAAGCTTGTGAATGATCTTTGAAATAAACTTCGCGATCCATTCCAATAAAACTTTTGTATCTAGATTGGAACTGAAGGATTAGCGTACCTGAGGGATTTTGATTTAATGGAATGATATAAGGGAAAATATGGTCTTGGAGTTTCGATTCAAAAACAAGTTCTGATCCTTGAAAAAGTTTAAATTGCTCTAAAGCAATTCCAATGGAAAGAACTGGACTTTTTAATTGTCTGACAAACTGATCACTAAATTTAATATAAAGAAACTGATTCTCTTGTGGGTATAGTCCCAATTGGTTGGGTTCCAATTTTCGCCAAACATTGTCAGGAATAGAATTTGGATCTTTTATTTCCTCAGAAGACCAAAAATAATACCGATCCAAAAGATAAACAGATTGTTGGAACTGTCGATCCGGTTTGGTTTCCGAATGTAAGTCCAAACACCCACAGTATAAAACTACAAACCCCAAATAAAGAACCAATTGTGAGAGAGTTTGAATCGATTTATATGATTTGACTTCTTTCAAAATTTGATTCCTATAGAATTAAGCAGGATACCTTCAATGAATCGCAATCGATTCCCATTATTTTTTTACCTAATTCCCTTCTTATTATTGTCTCTTACCACTCTGATGGCCCAAGAAGACAAGACAGCTCAAGAACAATTCGTCGAAGACAAAATGGAATGCCATTCCATTGCCATGGAAATTGACGGGTTAGAATATCAGAAAACTATAAAATGTATCTCCAAAGATTCTATCTGCTACATTATCCAAGGTTTTGCGATGAGTTGTATTCCCCGTTCAGGAAAGTATTCTTCCGAGTTACCAAATCTAGCCCCAAAGCCATCTCAACCATAATCGTATAACAGGAGATTTATGAAAATCAAAACAAAAATCAGTGAAATGCTGAACATTGATCTACCGATCATTGCAGCACCAATGTTCCTCGTCTCCTATCCGGAGTTAGTGGTCGCAGTCTCAGAAGCTGGGGGAATTGGATGTTTTCCCTCGTTAAATTATAGAACACCTGAACAACTAAGAGAAGGAATCTTAGAAATTCGTTCTAAAACAAAAAAACCCATTGGTGCCAATTTAATCCTACACAAGGAACATAACCCCAATTGGGCGAAACAATTTGAAGTGGTTATGGATTTAAAAGTAGAACTGATCATCACGAGCCTTGGGACACCAAGAACCATTGCTAAAGAAATCAAATCTAATGGATCCACTTTGTTTTGCGATGTAACAACTCTCAAACATGCTCAGATTGTTGCAAAATCGGGAGCAGATGCCCTCATTGCAGTATCACAGGGTGCAGGTGGACATGCTGGTGCCATTACACCATTTGCACTCATCCCTTACTTAAAAAAAGAAGTAGGTTTACCCGTAATTGCCGCAGGAGCCATTTCTACCGGATCTCAAATGGCGGCCGCTTTGTCTCTCGGAGCAGATGCCGTTTATATCGGAACTCGATTTATTGCTACCCCAGAATCAAAAGCACAAAACGAATACAAACAAATGTTAATTGAATCTAGCCCTGATGAAATTATTTATACAGAAAAAATTTCAGGAATCCCGGCCAATTGGTTATCAAAATCAGTAGAACGTTCGCCTGAAATTTTAGAAGACGGTCCTAAAAAAATTGCTGCCGGTCATGCCGGTGGGGAAAAAGCAATCGAACAAGAATACAAACGCTGGAGAGATATTTGGTCAGCCGGCCAAGGAGTGGCTCAAATCCACGAAGTAAAACCAGCCGGTGAAATTGTAAAAGAAATTGCTGGTGAGTACTTGGCGACAGTCAACAACCTTCCTCGCTAAACAAACGTTGTGCGAATCGGTTTTTAAGGGTCGATTCGCACATTGAATTCTAAAAACGACCTCTTTACTATTTTACGAAATTCAACTGTTTTCAAAATAATGGATCACCTAGAAATTGCGAACGGCATCGATCATCCCTTTGGTATCAAGATAATCATTCGATTTATAAATCCTTTTTCCGTTTGCATCTAAAATTAGAAAAAAGGGTAACCCAATTTTTAATTCGGGATACTCTGGATTATTTGCAAACTCTTCAAAAATTGGATCAGTATCATATACCTTCCAAAGAATGGCTTTATTTTTGAAAGTTTCATTCCATTCCTTATCTGAAAGAGTGAGTTTTTGAAACTCTTTACAGTTTGTACACCAATCAGCGTAAAAATCGATAAATATCGGTTTTCCGGTTTCTTTGGCCATCCGATAGGCCTCTACTTCTGACCTTTGCCATTCTAAATTTCCATGAATTTCTGTTGGCACTGGGTTTAGTCCTGCACTGGGTGACACGGGGAAAATTTTTAGAACTGATGGTTGTAAAAGTAAAATGAGAATCACGAGAGAGGTATAGACTCCCATTTGCAAAAGTGCTAGTTTCATTTTCTCACAAGGAAGGCCTTCTTTCTTCTGTAAGTAAAGAAAGCTCAGTGCCAAAGTCCAAAGGAGAAACACTTTTGCAGAAAGTCCAGAATCAAATCCCCAGAGGGCAAAAGCTTTTTCCAAATAGGAATAAGAAAAATAAAGAATGAACAATGCCAAGACCCACTGAATCCACTTCATCCACTTTCCCGATTTTGGTAAGGCAAAACCAAAAACACCAATGAGTAAAAATGGAATCCCAAGACCCAAACCAAAAACAAACATCTTTAATGAAGTAAATAGGATTGGAAGGATGCTGAAGCCCTCTGTTTGGTAAGTAATGAGTTGGACAAGGATGGAAACTACCACCGGGCCAACACAAGGAGAGGAAAGGAGTCCAGCACCCACTCCAAGCAAAAATGTATTCGCATAACTAATATTTGTCGAATTTCTTAAGTCTCCAGAGAAAAAAGGAAAGTATAAAAATTCGGCAACACTGAGACCTAAAATGAACAACAAAATGGAAAGTAGCACTTGCGTTTCAGGGTAACGTAAAAAAGAATTAAATGCTCCTCCACTAAAACCTGCAACCAACCCAAAAACCGCATACATACTAGCAAGGCCAACGTAGTAAACAAGAGGGTGGGACCATTTGTGTTTGGAAACTCGGGACTTTAAAATCCCTGCGGTGATGGGATATAAAGGATAAACACAAGGTAGAAGCCCTGCGAGTAACCCTCCTAGTGCCAAAAAGAAAAAACTAAAAATGGAAAAAGAACCAGAAGACAATTGGGATTCTATAAAGGTTTGGATTTCAGATACCATACTCTCTGTCTTAGAACGTAGCTGTGGCTTTCAAAACTAGACTTCGATCCAATCTTCCATATTCGGAAATGGGATACGCCACTGGTTTTGAAAACTGTTCTATATATTCGACACGATTTGATGCCTCCCCGGTACTGTCTACATACCATTTATTTGGCTCACCTTTAGAATCATACGAACGAACCTCTGTATATCCCAAAGCAAGTCTTACCGATGAGGTCATAAGCCATTCTCCAAAGATTTGGCGAGTGACGTAATAAGATTGGTTAGAATACAAAGGATCAGTGGTTCCCGGTTTGAATCGGAGCCATGGTTCTCGTTCTACCGTTTCTGTGGCTTGCAGACCAGGAAGAGGGCCACCTGTGGCGATTTCTCCCCGTGCAACCAGGCGAAGAGTTCCATTCCCAATCCCAGCCCAAAGATAGGCTCCCCGCCCTGTCGCTTCTGGAACCTTAGTGGCAGGCAAGTAAGGGGACATCCGATCCACGATTTCTCCACCAAGGCGTTTTTTGACCATTCCACCAAGTCCTAAATTTAGGATCTCTCTCCAAACAAGATGAGATTCGACAGCGATTACCTGTTCTTGGTTGAGAGAAACTGTTCCTTGTTTTCTTGTCGTTGGATTTCCATCACTAGTAAGACAACTGGTTTTTCCTTCTCGACATTCATCACTCGCATAACCAAATGCATTCGATGCTCTTCCTAAAATATGGAGTCCCGTTTTTAAATTTTCAGTCCAAGTTGGATCCCAACCTAATTTTCCAATGACATCGTATCCAGTATTCGTTGTATTTTGTGTATTACGATAACCTTCACCGTTGACAACGGCAGTTTGGACAGAGAAAGATTTCCATCGAAGGATATAATTAATACCGAGGTCAACTGGGTCTTTTGCAAAACCCATAGATTCTAGCGGAGATTTGTCGAAATATCGCCAATCATAATTCCCCGACCAAACAGAAAACATATGGGGTAATTCAAACATCCCAAACTGAATTTGGTGTTTTGTATTTCCTACCTCAAACGTTTTTGCTAAATTTGCTCGCCTAACTAGAAATACATAAGGATTAGATTTGTTGCCGGTACCTGCTAATGTATCATTCGTAAGTGCATCATTTCGGAGGATTTCTCCCCAAAACTCGGCTTTTAAACCCAATTCTTCCCATTCCTTTGACATAGTTACCATGGTCCAAGGGAGGGAAAAACCCGCTTTGTCTGAAGGAGAAAGGTCTGTTGTACCAGAAGCCTTGTCTCGAATTCTATAGGAAACTGTGGGAGTTAAGATGGCTCCTAGTTTTAAACCATAGTAGCCATCAGGTTCGTCTTTTTTGGTTGTAACCACTTCTTCACCAAACAAAGAAAAGGTGAAGAAGTATAGAAGAAAAATAAATCGAAAACTAAATTTCACTTTTTACCGTAAGTTTCGTCCGGAATAAAACTTTTATCTTCCCAACCTACTGGTTTGTGGCAAGGGAGGCAACGAGATAACATAGGGAATTCTTTTCTTTTTTCTTTAAACAGGAGAGTGGCTCCTTCTTTTGTGATCAGCTCTTTATAATCATTTTTTTCTAAATCTGCGGACCCTAGTTTTACAGCACCACCAGTTCCTTTAGAAAAATCTGACCCATTGATATTCACTTGGCCTTCACAAACGCAAGTATATCCCGTTTTTTCTTTTTCTTCATAGAACACACCAAAGGCTGTTCCTCGAACACCGGCAGTTGTTGTTGGAGTAGAAACTTCAAAGTTACCTTTTTTGAAATTACTCACCCGAAACCAAGCGGCTCCTTTTTCTACATAAGCCTTTGCAACTTTGTTTTCTGAATTCCACTCTTTCAACGTAAAGTCAGTGTTTGGTTGGATGCGGATTTCTGTTTCTTTATAGAAAAAATCCACTTTAGATCCGTTGCCAGTTTTGATTCTGTCACCTGGTTTTAGGATGTCATTGACTTTGAGCGTTTTCCAAAGTTTAGAAGTATCAGAAGCAGAGATGAAACTTACCTTTCCACGGGTAAAGGTCGCCACGGCAAACTCTTCAGCGAAAAGCGAAACAGAAGTTAGGAGGATAGAAAAAACTGTTAGAAGGATTCTGAGGCTCATAATCCCTCTAACAACCACAACGAAATAAATTATCAATCAAATTTATCAAATTTGATATTGTTTTAATCAGTCTTACCTACCAAGGAATGGAAAAACCCATCTCTTTCAATTTGTACTCCAATTCCTCACGTTCTCGGCTTTTTTTAGCAGTGGAACCTTGTTCATCTAACAAACCAAGTTCGATTGCCTTCTTTTTTGCACCTTCTATCCCTGAAGTGTTGAGGGCGCTGATAATTTCTGTGTCATACTTGGTTAGATTGAGTGCTGACAAACGGTAGTCGACAAATGCCTCCCAAGCATTTGGAACCCATTTTTTCACAATCTGTTCTCCAATGGTTTTGGCAAATAAACGAACTTCTAATTGGGCATGGTCATCCATTCGAAGAGCCAAAAAGTGAAGTAAGTTATGAAGGTCGATTTTCCAATACGCTTCGGTATAAGTAGCAAGTGGTAAATCTTTTCTCGCCTGTTCTCTTGCTACACCCATTTCTAATCTTTCATTATAAATATCTGTAGCAAACTTTTGAAATTCTGTTTCACGCTTAGTTAGGTGGTCACCTTTAGATGATTCTAAATATCCATCACTACCTTGTTTATTTCCAATTGATTGAACTCGCCATTCGCCAGGCAAAGTGGTTTGTGCCGAGTCAATGGCTACGGAGTAACGCGTAGAGTATTCGTTGACATTTGCCATACGGTGGCGAATCCACTGTCGCCAAGTGTCCATGGGAACACGAACATGTAGCTTTAGTTCGCACATTTCAAAGGGAGTGCTATGGCGGTGGCGCATTAAATAACGAATGAGGCCGCGATCTTCATTTACTTTTTTTGTTCCTTTTCCGTACGAAACGCGTGCGGCTTGAACGATTGATTCATCAGATCCCATATAATCAACTAGTCTGACAAACCCGTCATCCAAAACCGGAAATGGTTTTCCTAAAATGGAGTCTAAATCGGGAACGGAAACTCTTGAAATGGATTCGAAATCAGATTGTTGCATATTAGCTTTATTTTTTAGTTCACAGGCTAATGAAAAGTCGAAAATAGAGTTATAGCGTACCGTATCGCCTCATAAATAGAAAGGATGCTAAATGGCACTTGAAGAAAATTCGCTAGAAGATCGATTGATCAAAATTTCCTCCCGAGACAGCAACAAAAGTCTCATGGTGAACCCGGACAAAATCTATATTTTTCCGGTACCCAAAACCACGTTCCAATTTTTGGAAAATATTTGGCAATCCATCGCAAATAAAATGGTTTCTCTTGTGGACTTCCACGATGAGCCCATTTTTAATTTTTCGATTTTTGAAGTCATTGACCAAGATGAAATGAAAATCGTGGCCACAGCCACTCACTTCAAACTGAAAGAAATCGCGGAACGCCGCCGAATTCCAGGTATCGAAGAATACATAAAAAAATCTCGCCCCATTCATTTGGCCGATCCCCGAAATGAATCAGCAGCTTTCATTCGAAAATCCATCATTGATTTTAATAAAGGCCTAAGACCGGAAGTTATCTTTGTTAATTTGAAAGAGGAAGAAATCCATCCTGAAAAGAAAGTACTCCTTTCGGAAACGATGAACCATGCCATCGGGATTCCTCTCTTCGTGAACGAAAATCCCATTGGGATTTTATGGGGGATCACAAAAGATCCGATTCCGGAGGATCAAATCCGTCCCCTGACCCTCCAACTCTATTCTTTGTTTGATGTGATTGAGTTTGTTGTGGCAAAGGAAATGGAATCAGGAAATGACCACTACATTGCCCAAAAGAACATTGAAAAGGCCGATACAGTTTCTAACTCTAGAAATCTATTTTATACCACAACCAAAGACCAAAAAGAACCAGTTACTTCCATTATTTTCAAGTCGCACCAGTATAATATTGAATACAGAATGGATGCCTCTTTCATCATCCCCACTACTGATGGTTATGCGGTTTCTTTAAAAAGTTTTACTCCTGAAAAACTAAATAATACAGGTAAAAACCTTTTACTCATCCCTGGATTTTTTTGTCGCCGTTCCGTGATGGACAAACTCGCCAAAGAACTCGCACTCAAATACGGATACCGAGTTTTCCTAATGGATATGCGTGGTAGATCCAGACAAACCATGCCGAAACACGGGAAAAAAGAAGGATGGACTGTTGATAATTACATCCAAGACGACTTTCCTGAGATTCTACGTTGGATTCGTTGGCACTATCCAAGTGAAAGAACCGTCGTACTTGGTCATAGTATGGGGGGAATGATTCCTCGTTTTTATGTTTCTTCTTATGAAAAAATCAAAGAACTAAAAGAAGAATTCAATTTACCAAAACCAGAGGATTACATTGCAGGAATTGTTTCCATTACCTCACCGAACTATATCAGTTTGAAATCAAACTTTATTGGACTCGATACTTTAAAACGTGGGTTCAGTATGCTTCCGCATAAAATGATATCCGACATGATTTTGAGTATGGCTAGTTTTTCGATGCAAGCCACAATCCAAACCATTGATTTAAAAAAATTCTTTAAACTCATTTTGAATCTACATTCGAGTTTACGAAGTTTCAGTTATAATATTGGAACCAAAGTTCTAACCATCAAAGACTTTGTGGGTTATAAAGAAATCACACCACCAGAATGGTATTTTCTCATGGAAGATGTGTTTTGCGAAGAGTCTGTCTCTGTGATTATGCAATTTTTCCAAAGTCAAATCTCCAACGAGAGAAGTTTTTGGTCAAATGATGGTCGTATCAATTATACCGAAAATTTTTTGAACAACTTCAATATGCCTATTTACAGTGTGGTGGGTACAGTTGATAAAATTGTTCCTGAAGAAAGTCTCACTGAATTGAAAGATCTCAAATCAGAAAACAAGGTGATTACTTATTATGAACAAGGTCACCTTGGTATCATCTTTCACGGAGAAACCGTTAGAAAAATTTGTAAAGGGATCGACGAGTGGATCCAGGAATTGAAGTAATTCGAATATTCGCTTAACGCCCGCTAAACCGGTTGTGAATAAGTTCCATCTCCTTCTGAAGAGTGGCATCACGACCGGCCAGGAAGTAAGCCCCTCTGACAGGAATACTTGTAATTTCCGAATCTTCGGTGATGGTAACAACCGTACCTGGAATTTTTCGTTCCAAAGTATAAGTCCAAGTCCCGCGCATTTTAAAACTGGCATCTGTGAGTTCAATTTTCCAAAGTTTGTTTTGAATGGACTCTCGAAGCTCAAAAATCATATACCCACCCATATCCGGTGTTTCTTCCCATTTGGTCACGGTTCCGTCCGGCTTAGTTTCTAAAATTTTAATCGCAACTACTTCCTTCCGGCGATTGGGGAGGTCTTTGATATCTGTCACATAAGCCCAGATATCTTCTGGTTCAGCTTTCAACCATTCACTGGTTTCCGCGTGAAATTTCGGATCTTGAAAAAAACCTACGGCTAAAAAAAGAACAACAAGGCCAATGAGTAAAAAACTCGTTCCAAAAGCAAAGAGAACAATTCGTTTCATAACTTTTTTTCTTGCTAAGAGCGGGATTGATCAATCATAATCTTTCCCACAATGCATGCAAATGAAGAGTTAATTCAAAAGTTTTATACGGCCTTTCAAAATAAAGATGGGCAAACTATGGTCAGTTGTTACCATCCCGAAATCGAATTCCAAGATCCAGCCTTTGGCCATTTAAAAGGAAAGGAAGCTGGAGCAATGTGGCTTATGTTACTCGAACGTAGCCAAGGTCTTACCATTCGATTTTCTAATATCAAAGCGGATGATTCTAAAGGATCTGCAGATTGGGAAGCAGATTATAGTTTTAGTAAAACTGGTCGGTTAGTTCAAAACAAAATCCACGCAAATTTTACCTTTAAAGAAGGAAAGATCCTGATTCATAAAGATCATTTTTCCATGTGGAAATGGTTAGGAATGGCTATGGGTCCAGTTGGTTATTTACTCGGTTGGTGGCCAGCACTCGGAAACAAGGTCCGTAAAGAGGCAGTGACTGGATTACAATTGTATATGAAACGAAAACGAATGTAGATTGTTCGTTTCTTCTCTATAGAAAAGATTCATTTATAAATAGTAAGTTTTTTATAGGGAAGTTCTCTTCCCTATAAAAAGTTTTCTACTTAAAGATTTGGCATATTGGAAAGTCCACCTGCATTGGTGACGTCACGATAACCAACAGACTCTAAAAAAGATTTAGCACTCCCACTGCGACCACCTGAAGCACAATAAACAATGATGGATTTATTTTTATCACCAAATTCATCTAATCTTTTGGAAACTTGATCTACAGGAATATTGACCGCTCCAGGAAAATGACCAGACTGGAATTCAGCAACGGTTCTTACATCGACAACCAAAGCACCAGCATCTATTTTCTCTTTTAATTGAGTTTGGTTTGCGCCAAAGGAAGATTTAAGTTTATAAACAATAAAAATAATACAAACAACAACTAAAACAATGATAACAATACGATTCAAAAACTACTCTCCTACCTTCTTCGGATAGACGAAGGAAATAGAATCATTCACACCGAGTTCACGAAAAAAACAAGAATAATATCCTGTATGACAAGCCGCTCCGATTTGGCCCGTAATGTATTGTATAAAAAATGGATTAGAATGAACATAAATTGCAGTTAAATTCTGAAGATGACCCGACTCTTCTCCTTTCACCCATTTTCCATTCCTTGACCGACTGAAATAGGTTCCAAGCCCAGTTTCTACTGCTGATAACAAACTTTCTTTTTTACCCCAGGCCAACATCAAATCCTTTCCTGAATTGTCCTGAGCAAGAAATGGAGAAAGCGGAGGAATGGATTCCTGAAAGGTTTTCCATTCCTCTGATGAAAACTTTAAATTTCCGTTTTCCCATAACAATTGTTTGTTTTCTAATGGAAGATTTGGATCAATTTCTAATAAAGCATCTTCATCACAGTCGACAAACAATTGTTTTTTATTAAATTCAAAATGATTCAGAAATTCTTCTGCTCCTTTGGAAGTAACCACTCGTAAATTTACTTCTTTGGAATCCAAGGATGGTTTCGAAATGATGGTGATGTCTTTGCCCGAAGGAAGTTTGATCATAAAGTTATCTCTACAGATAAAATTTCAGTTGTTTTGGTTTTTCCACGAAGGGATAAAGTGCCCATAGATTTGACCTTTAGATTCTGTTTGGACTCAAGTGAAATTTGATCATACAATTCTTTAGAGATTAGAAAGTTTCGTTTCAATTCCTTACCTAAGGATTCAAGTCGACTTGCCGCGTTGACTGTATCCCCTATGACAGTGTATTCTAATCTTTTTTCTACTCCCACATTGCCCACTACGACTGGTCCATAATGAATTCCAATTCGGATAGCAATCGGTTTTTCTCCGTTGGTTTCCCGTTTTTGGTTCCAAAGAGATAAAGCTCGAAACATGGCAATCCCTGCTTGTACCGCGTTCGTGGCATCTGTTTTGTCAGATATTGGAGTTCCAAAAGTCACCATCATCCCATCACCGATGAATTTATCCAAAGTTCCCCTATGTTCGAAAACCACATCTAACATAAAACCATGGTATTCTGAAAGTAAGGCCATTGTTTTTTCAGGGCCAAGAGTTTCTGAAATTTGTGTGAACCCAACGATATCACAAAACAAAACAGCAATGGTTGTTTCTTTGCCACCAGGTTTAAAAAAATCATCTTCTGCATGGTTCATTTCCGCTACTATATTTGGTGAAAAGTAACGAGAAAGTTGAGACATCTTCACTTCATTGTTGACTGCATAAAAAATAGTTCGCCTAACACGATAGGTAAGAAAGGCTAAAAAGAATCCAAGAACACCGATGATTCCCATAGAAAAAATATAATTATTTACATGGGCAGCAGGTCCAAGAAAGGCTTCTTTAAAATTTTCAGTACTTACAAATCTTGGGTCTTGTTGTGCATAAACCAAAATCCCTGCTTGGCTAACCACAACCCCTAATGCATAAATCATCGGGTAAATGGGTTGGATGCTAAACGCATTCATCACCAAAGTGGCCGCGATGATAAAATGCAAATAGGTTTTGATTAAATAGGTTCGAGGAACTTGCGACTCCCCACCGACAGCATTGTACCAAATAAATGGTAAAATGGTGATGATGAATAAATCGATCACCACACAAAAAATCCCAACAAAAGAAACAAGTTTCCCTCGTTTCAAAAACTTGGACAAAATATATAAAACGACATTAAAAACTAACGAAATGCAGGTGATAGTTAAAATTTCAAATAAAGTTTGTGCAACAAAGAAGGTGACAATCGTGAGAAGAGAAAAGATTAAAATTTTGCCATAAAGACTAAACTTAATCCCTTCAATCTCCTTCTCTCGTAAAATTTGTTCCGACTTTGTTGCCATTGGTTTATTTTAAAAGGTCACCAGGATTTGCATCGCGATCAGGAACAAATAAAGATAAAGTTTTTTCTTTACCTGATGCGAGTAACATCGCTTCCGAAAGGCCGAATTTCATTTGGCGCGGTTTTAAATTGGCAACCACCACCACCTTTTTTCCAACCAATTCTTCTGCAGTGTAACTGGCTTTGATTCCAGCAAAAACATTTTTGATTCCCTTTTCTCCCAAGTTTACTTTCACAAACAAAAGTTTGTCGGCTCCCTCCACAGGATTTGCCTCGACAATGAGTCCCACCCTTAGTTCCACTTTAGAAAGTTCATCGATGGTAATAAATCCGTCTTCAGATACAGTAGCAGTCGCCGAACCTGAATCAGGATTTTGTGTTTTTCCTTGGTCCAGTTTAGACTTTTCAGGATTTGCTTTTTCAAATACTTCTTTTGTTTCCTGAATCATAAGTGAAATATTTTTTTCCTCTACACGTTTTGATAACATTTGGTATGGCCCCAGAACTTTGTTTTCCAAAGTTTCATTGAGATTTAAAAAACTTAAGTTTGGCACTTGGAATAGAGATGCCAAAGAACCAACTATATTTGGTGTCACCGGTGCCAAATAAGTGAATAGAATCTTAGCACAGTTAAGCGATGTTGTGACCACCTCTCTTGCTTTTTCCACATCCGTTTTGATTAGATTCCAAGGAGCATAATCATTTACATATTTATTGACTTTATCCCCAAGTCCGGTAATTTCTCGCATCACCTTAGAATAATTACGCGACTCATAAGCTTCACGAATTTCTGACTCTTTCGAAAGAAGTTCTGCTACAAGAGATTTTCCTTCCAAAGAAAGAACTCCTAACTTCCGATCCATTTTATCTAAAATAGACGTAGAAACCCGCGAAACTAAATTCACTAAATTTCCAATTAAGTCTGAGTTTACCCTCGATACATAATCATCAAAGGAAATGTCTACGTCTTCCATTCCTGGACCCAAACGACAGGCCATATAAAATCGAAAATGTTCCACATCTAAAAATTTAACAAATGTAGAAGCATTGATAAATGTTCCTCGCGATTTTGACATTTTCTCTCCATTGACTGTCAAAAATCCATGAACGTTAAGTTGAGCCGGCGTTTGGTAACCAGATCCCATAAGCATGGCGGGCCAAAAAAGACCATGAAAGTACAAAATGTCTTTTCCAATGAAGTGAATGATTTCCCCTTTGCCATCCTTCCAGAACTCATTGAATTTTTTTTCATCCTTAAAAAAGTTTAAAGATGAAGCCATATACCCAACTGGTGCATCCAACCAAACATAAAAATATTTGTTTTCTTCTTCTGGAATCGCAAATCCAAAGTAAGGGCCATCACGACTGATATCCCATTCTTGTAATCCAGAGGTGAACCATTCCTTTAATTTTTTTTGCGCACCCTCATTCAAACGACTTCCTTCTTCCATCCAAGTTTGTAATTGAGATTGAAAGTCCTGGAGTTTAAAAAATAAATGTTTTGATTCTTTGAGAACGGGTTTGGTTCCGCACATAGAACAGTAAGAATCTTTTAAATCTTTCGGAGAATAACTGGTTCCGCATACTTCGCAAGAGTCACCATATTGATCTTTGGACCCACATTTAGGACAAGTCCCCTTAATAAAACGATCAGGTAAAAACATTTTATCATGTTCGCAATATGACTGTTCAATGTTCCTTGCAACAATATGTCCGTTTTTCTTTAGAGTGAGATAAATGGATTCCGAGAATTTTTTATTTTCTTCCGAATTTGTCGTATAATAGTTATCATACGAAACACCAAAAGCGGTTAGATCTTTGTAGTGTTCTTTTTGCACTTCTTCGATCATGGACTCGGGAGTTTTGCCTGCTTTTTTCGCAGCAATCATAATCGGTGTTCCGTGTGTATCATCGGCACAGAAAAAATAACAATTGTTCCCAACTAACTTTTGAAAACGTACCCATACATCTGTTTGGACTGCTTCTAAAACATGACCCAAATGGATGGAACCGTTCGCATAGGGAAGAGCGCTTGTAACTAGTATATTTTTCGACATAAGATTAATTCCAGTTTCCTGATTCGAAGTTCCAATTCAGCCCATTTTTAAGAAAAATCAAGAAAAGAGTAAAAAAATGGAGTTACGGAAGAATCCAAAGTAATAAAATTCATGTTTGTTATGGCAAAAAAAATCGTTCAAAATTTGAAACAAGTCAAAGGGAATAAAAACAAACATCCAGAATCGATCCAATCGACTCTAGATATTGAAAGTGACCTGCACATTGAATATGCCAAAGTCCTACTTAGTTTGTGGTCGTATGCTTGTAATGCCGATGGTCAGTTCAAAAAAAAGGAAGGAGATATCGTCGGAGAACTTGTGAACGTACTCTTTGAACCAGGTTGCCTCCTCAGTGGGTTCCAAGCTCAGAAAAAACCAGTTTTAGAAATTCTTTCCAAAACTTTTGAAAATCCGCTTCCGATGAAAACCATTACCAAAGTAGTTTCGGATAACGACGAATATGCTTTGAATTTTTTTGAGGATGCAGTCTGCATTGTGGCTTCTGATGGAGCCTTAAATCAGGAAGAAATACGATTTTTAGAAGATTTGGCAGAGGAACTAAAAATCAGCCATATGGACAAAGTTAGGGTCGAAAAAAAATACCTTACCTAAATGGTTTTTATTTCTTCTCCTTGAGGTTCTTTTTAATTTCTCTAAACAATAATTTCTTCGCTTCCATAACTCAAAATTATTTATTTTGGTTTCGAATGACAAATCCAATGTCTATCCGTAACAGGTTCTACGATTAGCTTCGAATCTAACCGAACTATTTCTAACATTTCTTTTACTTCCTCTATACGATAAGCAGCAAGTAAACTGTTATAAAAATCTCTTTTGAGAATTTCTGGCTCATTGTTCGCATAACGTTCTATTAGTTGGTTTGCGTTGGTTAATGAATCTGGACGCATCAAATCAGAAATAAAAATAAAACTATCTTCGTGGATTGATCTCTGAACACCCGCCCAAAAATCAAATGGATCATGAAGATGGTGTAACAACGAATTTGAAAATATTAAATCAAATGGGGATTCGGGAACAAAATCCTGAATGAGTTCTTTTTTAAATTGAATTTTATTCTTTCTTTTTTCTGAGACTAGTGTACCCATACGCTTCTTACAAAGATCCAACATGAATTCGGAACCATCTAAAAAAGTAAAATTCGCATTTGGAAACTGGGAATACAACCGAGAAGACATATCTCCCGGTCCACAACCCAAGTCCAAAATGGATTCGGGTATGAATCGTAAAGGGAGCCGATCTTGAAACTTTCGCACAAGAAACGAATGTGCCGTTTCAAAATCAGCCTTAGCATAAGATTCTGCTTGGATGGGGTCATCCATAAGCTCAGGCTCTGGAATTCGAATCATGTGGTGAAAGGAAAAGTTAAGGGACCGCTTCATTCTCTATTAAGGATAAAAATCTCATGAAACAAATTTTTATATCCATTCTTTTCTTTATTTTTCTGACAAATTGTATGCTGACTGAAGGTATAGGAATTCCTACTTACGGTGCCATCAAAGGTTCGGAAGCAAAAAAAAGAATTTCAGATGCGATTTTTGAAGCTGAATCGACCGCTTCTGCTTTTTGGTTGGCACAATCAGGAATGAAAGGAGGGCAAGGCCCGATTTCCCCTCTCCTCCTCATCAATGGTTTTCTAACCAAAGCCTTATATTCGTATGTTTCCAAGATTGAAGATAGTGAATCCTTTATGGAGTCATCTGTTTTACAATGTGAATCCGACATTCGTACCAAAGGAGCTTTGGTTTTAGGTAGTATTTATGATGGTTTAACAACTGTTGGGGGAGTGGCGCGAGATGCATTATTACTCCCAGAATTTGCTTCTTGTGATTTAGAAAAAACGGGAAAAATCATAACGATCGAACCGGTTCGGTTTTAAGTGAGGAACCTTATGAAATTTCATTCCTATTTAACCTTAGTGTTTCTCTTACCATTTTGTTTTTTTGGAAATTGTTTAAAGTCTGTTGAGACTGACAAAGAAGCAAGATCTATCCTTTTTGCAGGAATTGCCGGATCTTGTTTTACCATCGATTCTTGTTTTGATCAGTATGCAAAAACAACAGATGAAGGTGCTAGTTTTCAAGTTTATGACCAGTCGGGTAACAGAATCTATGCGAGACAATCCATTTTAGATTATAATACTTACCTACCGATTGCTTCTGGATCCAAATGGGTGACTGCCATCACAGCCATGCGAGCCATTGATTGTAATACCAACAGTGGAACTTATGCTGGTTGTGGAACGGTTACGACTGGTACTTGTGCGACAGGAGGAACTTTGTCTTTAAGCAGAACCACAAGCGAAATTCTTGGATGGACAGGAACAAAAGGAACCATCACTCTCCGCCAATTATTATCTTTTACCTCAGGTCTCAACGCTGGAGGTGGAAACGGATCAGGACAAGCGACTTGTATTTCTACGTTACCTATCGGAGCAACAGCTACTCAAAAAGATACTTGTGTGAATGAAATTCGTGACCAATCTACAGGAACTCCAGGTGCTTTATTCCAATACAATTCCAACCATATGGCAGTCGCACAACGTATGTTAGAAGTATCTTGTGGTAAAACTTGGACTACAATGTTTACACAACTCATTGTGACTCCATTAGGTTGGGATGCAAGCCAAGCGGTTTGGAAAGGGAACTACCGAACAAACGAAGATACAGATGGTAGTTTATCTGGAGCTTTTGGACTTTCTATTTCCCCAGAACACTATGCTCGTATGTTAAATGTTCTTCTCACAAACGGAACAGCCAAAAATGCATCTGGTGCCAATATCGCCAATTTTCTATCTACAACTTCGGTAACAGAGATCTTACAAGACCAATACAACGGAGCAAAGATTGGGTATTCTCAATTCTCAGCTTTCGGATATCGCTGGCAATATGGTCTTGGCAATTGGAGATTTTGTACCACAACGGATATCCCTGCAGAATGTGATAAAGACCTAATTTCTCATAGCATTGGCATCAATGGCTTCTATCCATGGGTGGACAAAAATCGAAACTATATGGCAATCCTTGCAGTAAATAATACAGGCAGAAAAAATGGATTGAGTTTGTTATCAGCTTCATCAACCTCATTATTCTTTGCAGAAACTGTGAGACCACTCATTCATTTACAAATAGGAAAGTAACCATGACAAAAAAAAATATCCTCACACTCGCTTTGGTAGGAATTTCTCTCCTATCTAGTGTATCCACCCTTCTTGCTCAGTCACCAGAATGGTCTGAGTCTAAAAGGAAAAAAGGAATCCAAGTTTTGACTCGTCCTTTTGCCGGTTCCAACTTAGATGAATTTTTAGGTAGAACAGAAGTGGATGCTTCTATTTCTCAAATCATTGCCCTACTGACTGATCCCGCTTCCTGTAAAAATCTTTACCACCAATGTAAAGAACTAACGGTGCTTTCTGGTACAGAAAAAAAATCGGTTGTGTATCTTAGAAATGGTGCCCCCTGGCCAGTGAATGATCGCGATTTAATTATGGATCGTGGTTTTGAACAAAATGAAAAAACTTTAGCCACTGTCATGAAGATCAAACGACTCGATTCAAACTTGCGACCACCTCCATCTGGTGTAACACGTATGGAAAACTTTGAAGGTGTTTGGCGGATCATTCCTCAAACCAATGGAAAACTAAAAATTGAATACCAAGCACATTTTGAACCAGGTGGTTCCGTCCCACAATCGGTAATTAATCTTGTTTTAACAGATACTCCTTATGAATCCCTTCTCAACGTACAAAAGTTAGTGGAAGAGGGAAAACATAAAGACGCAAAATTTGATTGGATCAAAGAACCGGCGAAAAGTAATTCCAATTAATTATTTTTAGTTAGTTCGAGGAGTTGATTCTGCGAGTGTTTTGTTATAGATTACACTTGCGGAATCAAAAACTAGTTCTGAATCCATAACTAATAAAATTGGATCCACAATTAGGATCAGGTGGGCAATAAAGTCCAAAAATTCCTGACCGGTGATGAACCCGTAAAAACAGTTCCGTTTTTCTCTCGAAAGGTAAATAAGAACTAAACTCGACCATCAAGTAATTGAGTAGTGCTCGTGATTCAATGGCATCTTTTTGCAAACCATCTAAATAATATCCTTTGGCTTTGTTCTCTAGTTTTGGGTTTTCGGATGCAAGGGACAAACCTTCACCTAATGATAAACTAAAAGGAGAATCAAACATTCGATCAATTTTGACAATATAAAATCCGTTCAGCTCCCAATGGTTCATCTCACCAAAATGTTTGGTCACATTTCCTTCCCATAAAAAATCAAACCATCGAATCCGGTAATCAAGGGGGCGAGAAATTCCCACAGTACCTATATAGGATTTTTTATAATCAGTATCTTGTCGGAGTACGATAGGGAGTAGGTCCGTGGTAGTAAAAATTCCTCCATACAAAACCAAACTCCAATTTTCTTTTGGAATCGAAACAGAATTAAGATCTCTCAGAGGAAGAGTCGTTCCGAATAAAACAAAAGATAGAATCAGAACCAATTTACGAAACGGTTGGAATTTAAGTTTTTTTATCTGAATCAAATGAAACTATCCTTAAGTTAAGGTTGGAACCAATCCTGGTTTCTTTTTTCCCATTCCTTTAATTGTGAATGGATGGTATCATAATTTTGCAAAAGAAGTCTTTTTAAGAACGTTCCATACTCTTTACAATTTTCAGACTGTGATTGGTTTAATGCCTCTCTCAGTTTTGTTGGTTTTTCTTGTGTACAGTATTTTTGTAAAATGGAGGGATAACGGTTAGAATTGACAACTGGCCCTACAATACTCGAGCCAGTTCCAATATAAAACGGCATAGGAGCCCAGATCGTTTCATGGGTAGATAAAAAAGAAATTCTATGAAGATTTGTTTCTCCAGATGTCCAAACTAGTTCGGCTTCTGTTTCCATAGTTCCATAATATAACATCGTTAATGCGAGTAGACTAATCCCTATGCTATAAAATGGTTTTTGGCTTTCTTTACGAATGACGATTGTCAGATTATCTATATTGGATAATTCAAAACCACGATCCCATCTAGGAAGTTCATTGGGATTGATTGGTTTTTCTTCCTTTGGTTTTGGTGCATGGTCTGGGTTTGGTTCAGGAAGTGGGACCGTCGTTAAGTCGACTACATTTGTTGTTTCATCCAAAAGAATGGCCGGGGGAACTGGAAAAATCTCGTTAAATACTTTTGCCAAAATTGGATCAGTAGTTGTCCACCTTATGGAAATCATTTTTCCTTTAGATAGTTTTGCCTCTGAACTTAGCTCTGGCATTGGAGTTTTGCAAGAGAGATTAAAAATCAGTAAAATGATAAAATAAATAATCGGCTTAAGATTCATATTCGATTAAAGTTCATATTCCCATTCTGTAACATGATTAACTCCTCAAGTATCAAAACAATACTTAAAAAATGCAATTAACACATATCAGATTATCATCATATCCATTAGACAATTAAATATTAGTTTTAATTTTTGTTAATTTTCTATCGTTTTTCCAAACTTTAATAAATTGCCATCCAAATCCAAAACATAGAATTCTCTCATACCCCAAGGTTTATCCGAAAGATGGGCATTTTTATGGACAATTCCTTTGTTATTGTAGTCTGCATACATAGAATCTATGGAATCGACATGATAGTAAACACTAGAATTCTGAGGAATGGATGGATCATCACATAACCATAAATGCAATTCGAATCCATCTTTTTCCAATAAAAGAATATCATCGTACTCTTTTAGAGTTTTAAATCCTAATTTTTCTTCATAAAATTTTTTGGACTTTAAAAGATCTAAAGATGGTAATTGTGGAATTGATTTTTTAATCATCTATTTCAGTTAGTCTCTAATTCAAGATTCAAAGTTTCCAACTTTATTTTCCTTCTATTTTGCTGTATCTGTTTCTAAATGAAAACCACTTCTAACAAAAAGGCCAAACCAGGGCATAAAAAAAGCCCGATTTCTCGGGCCTTTTCCCTATTATTTACCGAGAGTGATCCTCTCGGTAAAAACTAAACTTAGTTTCTAATTAAGAAGCGAGCGCTTGGTCAAGTAAGTCTTTCGCTACTACGCGAAGAGCCATTACTTCTTCTGCACCTTCAAAGATGGAGAATACACGAGCATCCACGAAATAACGTGATACAGGATATTCTTCCGCATAACCCATACCACCATGAATTTGCATTGCTTCTCTGGTCACCCACTCAGCAATTTTGGATGCATACAATTTAACAAGTGTTGCTTCCATTTGTCCCTTGTGGTTGTCGAGTAAAGTTGCTACATAGTTAGTGTATTGGCGCGTTGCTTGCACAATCATTGCCATCTTTGCGATTTTAAACTTAGTCAAAGTGTAATCGTAAATTGGTTTTGCGAATACTTTACGTTCTTGGGAATAACGAAGTGCTGCTTCTAGAGCGGCTTGCATCACACCATTGGCACGAGCTGCTGTTTGGATACGACCACCAGCAAATCCTTCCATTTGGAAATAGAATCCTTTGCCACGTCCTGCATCCCCACCAAGAAGGTTTTCTTTCGGAACAAAATAATCTTCAAAAGATACTTCATAGGAGTGCATTCCTCGGTAACCGATCGTTCCGATTGCTTTTCCTTGGATGGTTCCTCCACCGTCTTGTTTGTAGCTGAACTCATGTCCGTCAAAACTAGGTTTTTCAGCTAGAATGATGGAAAGACCTCTGTGTTTGAGACTTGGATCAGATTCTGTACGGCAAAGGATGAGAAGTAGATTCGCATAACCTGCAAATGTACACCAAGTTTTTACACCGTTAATCACAAATCCGCCGTCCACTTCTTTAGCAGTTACGGAAACACCAGCGACATCTGAACCGTAGTTAGGTTCTGTTACCATGATTCCTGCAAATTTTTCACCAGATGCAAGAAGAGGTAACCATTTGTTTTTTTGTTCGTCCGTTCCCCCTTTGAGGAGAGCCTTAGACATGATTTCTGGTCTTGTGATAAGTGATCCTGCAGCACCAAGGGAACCACGAGAAAGTTCTTCTGTTACCACTAACATAGAAATGTTATCTGGACGATCATCTGGTTGGATTCCACCAAATTGTTCTGGAATACAAAGTCCAAAACAACCCATGTCTTTTAATCCATTGATAATCTCTGCCGGAATCAAATCATCATGTCTATGGATGTGTTCTGCATGAGGAACCACTACGTTTTCAGCAAAATCTTTGAAGATTCCACGGAAGTTTTCATGATCTTCAGAAAGACCATAAGCACCAAAATGTCCAAGATCTACGATCTTATCCACGATTGCTTCGTAGTTTTCCATTTTCGATGCTGCTTCTACATAAGCATTGATTTCATCGGAAAAAAGTTTGGAGAATAGTTCTTGGTAAGTAAGTTCATATTCAGCGGGGCGGGCTGCAAGCTCCGAACGAATGTTAGATACAGTTTCAGCCACAAATGTAAGGGCCATTTTTTGTTCCAATTCGCCTGTTCCCTTGGAAGCATCCCAAGCATAAACGATAAAGTTCTCAGCAACACGTTGTTGAGCTGTCATCCAAGCCAATTGGTAAAACACGTGTTGTGTTTTGTCCATTTTGCTTACGGATACTTTGCCGTTATCGGAATTTTTCTGAGCTAGTCGTTTGGTAACTTCATTGAGGAGGGCGGCTTGGGCACTAAGAGCCTTCTCCGCCTGGGATTTTTCGAGTTTCACTGCCGTTGCGGTCATGTGTTTAACGTTCCTGCGGTGGTTTTCTTCCACTATACGGAAGGAAAGTACCTTGTCATTTTCATTTTTAGGCTAGGTTTTTGGGTTGGGGAGGTCCAAACTAGGCAAAAGTACACACTAGGAAAGAAATGATTGAAAATCATCGGCATCGACCCTGGATCCCACCGCGTAGGATATGCAATTCTTTCCTTTCCCGAAGGGCAACGTCGCAATCCAGAACTTTTGACATATGGAACCATTGAAGTGGCTCCGAAAACCCCTTCTCCGGATAATTTACTGCAAATTCGGAAGGAACTCATGGGAATCCTTGAAGAATACAAACCGAACGCTGCCGCCGTGGAAGAGCTATTCTTTGTTCAGAACACAACGACCGGAATGAAGGTTTCGGAATCTCGGGGGGTCATCTTACTTTCTCTTGGCGAAAAACAAATTCCGAGTGTTTCTTTAACGGCGACACAAATCAAAAAAGGAATCTCTACCAAAGGGAACGCCACCAAAAAAGAAGTTCGCGCAGCGATCCAAATGATTTTGGGATTTAAAGATCTCAAAGGCCACGATGACTCTTGGGATGCCATCGCTTGTGCCTTTGTCGGTCGCTCTTTAGTTTAATCCATTACTGCGAGCAGTGTTCATAGACAAAAAGATTTCATCCTTTTGTTCCCTACTGGCATTTGCGGAGACTGTGGAAAAACCAGTTGTGATTTCTAAATCTCCTTTGCGTAATCCTTCAATCACTCCATCTGCATATTCATCTAGATTTAATCCCGCCGTATGTGTGTTAGGAATTCCTAAATCCGTATCGACCATAGGTGGTGAAACTTCAATCACTTCAATTGGCTGGTTACGAAATTGAAATCGTAATGTCAATGTGAAGGAATGTAAGGCCGCTTTGGTCGCACTATACACAGGAGCATAAGCCAGTGGAATATGCGACAACCCAGAAGTTGTATTTAAAATTGCCGCATTTTTCTTTGCAAACAAGTGTTTAGCGAATAACATGGAAAGATGGATAGGAGCTCCGAAATTTAAGTCGATTTCTTTTCCTAAGTCCGCCCAAGGTTCTGGTTCACCAAGTTTGGGATACCTCTGCATACCCGCATTATTGAATAACACATTGAGTTCTGGATAATCTTTTGTTGTCTCGCGAAACAAACGTTCCCTTTCCTCTGGCCTGGAGATATCAGAAAGATAAGTTCCCCAATGAGGATAGTTCTTTTTGATTTCTTCCATCTTCTTTGCGTTCGTACCGCAAATTAAAATTTGGTTTCCCAAATCAGAAAATCGTTTTGCTAGTGCGAGTCCGATCCCACTGGTTCCCCCAGTGATGAGAATTGTATTTCCGTTTAATAACATGGTTGTACCATTTCCTTATTCAATACTTACATTTATATTATTTTGTAAGTTACAAAAAGTCAAGTCCGTAAGTTTCAAAACTAACATTTTTTTCATTTTGTAATTTGAGATTGACCCTCTCGACTCTTGGTTAGATCCTTTCCTTATGCCAAGAACGGGCCTCAGTGCATCGGAAATTCAGGACAAAGCCGTAGAAATTGCCATAAACCAGATGCGGGCCAAAGGTTTTGAAAAGGTTCGTTTGGTGGATGTGGCCAAAGAAATGGGAATTAGCCATGCGGCCCTCTACTCTCATTTTCAAGATAAAACCGCTCTTCTGGATGCAGTTTCCGAACGTTGGTTAGTGAAGTTGGATGAGAAACAGGATTTACTTGTGTTAGAGAAACGAGATCCAATTCAGAAGATTCTCTCTTGGTTTCAAAATCTCCACAGGATGAAATTGGAAAAAGTGAAACTGGATCCCGAATTGTATAAGGCATTCGATATGGCAGCGGAAGAGTCCAAACCTTTCATCCAAACTCATTTATCCAATATGCACCGCCAAATGTCAAAGTTGGTCACAGAAGCCATGGAACAAAAGAAGTTAAAAAAACGCGATGTGAACCAAATTACAGAAATTTTGATCTCAGCGGGAACTGCTTTCACACACCCGAAACTTGTAGCACAACATTCGGATGAGAATAGAGAACCATTATTACAACAAACTTTGGAAGCGGTATTAAAAGGTTTAGGTTAGAAAATGATTCTTTGAATGACTCTGTTATTCCAATCATATCCGAAAGATTGGCGCTACCGATTTGTTTTACTTTTTTTCTCCTGCTAAAAATCTCGCGGTATTCACATTACGTATGGTCATGGACTGATACAGTTTGTGACTAATCAATTTGGCAAGTTGGCTTTTGTTTACATTTTCTCTTTTGATATTCCAAATGAGAGCTCCCTTACAATAAAGGATCTCTAAAAATTCTTTTTTAAGTGGTAAGTCTTCAATGATTTTTTTGGAATCTGCCTCTGCAAACAGATAGGCAACATCCGTCTTTTGGTTATCATCATTTTGCCATTCTTCAGGAATCATAGCGGCAATTTTTTTCATTTCTTTTTCCGTCTTTAGAAGAGTAGGAATTTCAAAATCAAAATTCTTTTCTAAACAAGTTTGTATTTTTGAGAAAACTTTTTTTGTATCAAACTCTGATTCAAAGATAATATTTCCGGAATTGATATAAGTGAAAACTTCAGTAAATCCTAAGGACTCAAAAAGTATCTTAAGTTTTTTCATTTCCACTTTTCTATTCCCTCCGACATTGATTCCTCTAAATAGTGCGATGTATTTCATGATGAGTTAAATCCTTTAAATATAGAAAAATGATTCATTATAGGAAAGGGAACCGTGAATAAAAATCAACATAACAAAATAGAACGCTTGATGTCGTTCACAATTAAGTTCCATCGATGCAACCCAAGCAAATGATGTAACAATCAATCTTATTTAATTGAAATTAAACACAAATAATCTATTTTTATTTGGCTTTGCATATCATCAGTTTCAACATAACCTATTGAACAAAATTCGACTTGTGCATCTTCATGATACATTTTTTGGATTACTTTCCGTAAATCGTAGTTCTCTGGGCCAGAACTAATATTCCAATTATCATATGCGCTAACTGAATATTCAAAATTCAATTTGTATTTTTTCTTTAATTCAAGTATAACCAATGAAAGCTTGTTTTCCTTTATTTTTTTAAACTCGGAATCGGTTATCTTTATAAAAGGAAATTTTTTACTTAATCGATCAAGTAATAATTCGTTTAAATTTGAATTTCTTATTATTTGATTATAGCTATTAGCCATGCTTTCTAAAAAAGCATCATGCTTTATCCCTAAGTCTAATAAGATAAAATAAAATAAAAGAATCGTAATTTTGTTCTTAAGTATGTTTATTTTTGTATAATCTATTTCTTCATAATTTATTGTATTTGAATGTGCAATATCGTCTCTTAGCTTTTTAATAACCTTAAAATCTTCCTTACTTAAATCAATGATATCTATCAAGTTCTTATCTACAGAATTTAAAAGAAATTCAAAGTTCTCATTAAATGTTCCCAAAGATGAAATTTTTAAGCTATTAATTTGATCTCTTAATACTTTTTTTATTTCTTCGCTTTCTAATGGTTCTTTTTCTATAATATCATTAAGCTTAGTTTTTAACTTTTTGAAGTAATTCTTCGAGATACTTCGTTTTGGCCTATTTTTGGATGCGAAATTTGAAACGTGATGATCTAGTAAGCTAACGAATCCGATAAATTCATAATCCCAGATGCCATTGTAATCAAGTAGACTATAAATTTTTGACCACTTATCTTTGAATACTGAATACTTTTTATGATGAAAATAATTATGAATGATATCAGTAAATGAATTTTCTTTTAATAGTTTCTTAATATCAATTAAAGAAAACAATCTACTATATTCAATTTTTTTGCTAGGTTCAATTCTGGGAAAATAGAAACCCAACCAGGTTTTATTTTCTAAAACCCATACTAACTCTGGAATAATAGGTAGGCCGACTAAAAAGGTAAACAAAAGCGAAATATCGTGAATAAGATTTTCAATTTCCGTTAAGTTAAAATTGCCAGAATTACTCTTAATGTTGATTGTTGGGTATTCTTCGATAATTACTTTTCCATCTTTATTTACGGTACTTTGATTATAGCAATTATATAATGTAATTGATTTACCATTAAAATCTATACTTGTTTCAAAGCTGTAAAAATCAACTTTTCTAGAAAAAGTATAATTTTTGCGACTATACTCTACTTCATACTCATAAAACATTTGGGAAAAGAATTCGTTATAAACCCCGATCTCCTTGAATTCAGTATTTAATATATCCGTACCTTCTGATTTTATCAGAAAACGCGAATAGATTTGGCTGTGTTCTATTTCGTTATCACATAGCAAGAATGTTTTGGTGTTGGATTTAAATATGATTTTTTCAGAACATATGTCTTTTAAAAATAACTTTGAGTATTCAATATCGGAACTCTCTAAAGAAAAGATCGGAAATTTGTTTGGATGCAATTCAAGTTCTCCATAATGTTTCCTTCCTTCTGAATTAAGTATATAGCCAACTATCTTTTCTTTAGCTGATAATTCAAATTTGTTATATTTCATATAAGAAAATCTTTGGTTTTACAACCAAAAGTCTTTTATCCGCATTTGTGAATAATCAAAGATTACTAAACCACTCATTTTTTATTTCTATTTTTTCTACGATTTCGATTTCCAAACCTAGTTTTAATTCCTTAAGTTTATCTATTAATGCATCTCCATCAATTAAGTCAATTGGAGGAGCGCCATCTCTTGTTGCTTCTTTAATTGCATCTCTTGTAAAAGAACTAGTAGTTACAAATAAGCCTTTATCTGCCCTACCTTGTAATGCTCCTCTAAAATCTCTAATTTCTGAAGAAGTGATCGAGTTTTCTCTATATCTTTTACATTGAAATAATACATTAAAGCTAATGAATCCAGCTATTCTAAAAATTCCTTTTCCATCAATACCGCCGTCTCCACTCTTACCTGTAACTTCAACTTGATGAAATCCAGATTCTCTAAGAATTCTTTTAAAAAGTCGTTCGAAGGCATCGGGTTTTATATCAAAGAGTATATTTTTTAATACACTTCTCCAATCTTGGAATTCTTCTGGTGCATCAAGATCATTGTTATCGAAATCAATGGTTTCTTCTTTTTCCTTTTTTACAGTTTTGGTTAAAGATCTAACTAGATTAACAATATCTTTTGGATTTAACTCCGTTTTATCTTTGTTTGCTTTTGTAAGAGCCCAAACACCTCTAGATGAATTTTCTAAAAATCCTGCTCTTTTGAGGTAAGTTCTGGTCCATGCCAGTCTATATTCAACTTCGCTTCGAGAGCCTTTATCTCCATGTGGAATCTCAAGTATATTATTTGGAATTTTCATTAGATTGAAAACTCTTTCATTTATTTCATCAATTGTTCCTGATCCGCCTAATTCTTTTAAGGCATCTAAAAGCGGGTTCATCATTTCATCGTATGTTGGCAATTTCGTCATATTATTTTAGTTTAGTTTCAATATTCCCATTGAACAAATTTAGATCCAAATTCATCAATCGCATCAATCTGCAAAACCTCCACCCAACCCAACTACGACAGCCTCTTTCAAGACCATCGTATCTAGAATTAAATAAAACCCTTTTTTCCTAAGGCCTTGGACAAACCAAAAGAAAATCCTCAAACACTTGGGAAATCAATAGTTTGTTTTTGAAAACAAGCCCTGTACTTCCTGCAGAAATTTCTGCCCCTTCGTTCGCATAAACTTCAGTGACTTCTTTACTTTCTGGATTGATTTTGAAAACACGAGTGGGAGCTAAATTGGTTCGGTTCATCACATGACGAATGAATTTATAAGTAGAATCATGGGCGGCAAGCCAAAGCATTCCATTTTCATCCTCTAAAATATTGTCTGGACCAGCACCGATGGCAATAGATTCCAAATATTTCAAGTTGATCTTTCCTGAACTGCGATCCACTTGATAAACCCGAATGGCTTTTTCAGAAAACACAGAACGATACAGTAATTCTTCGTTTCCTTTTTTGCGAATGTAAATTCCATTTCCAAGCATCACAGGAACATCGAGCACCTGAAAAGATTTTCCATCGTAATAAGCAATATCGGCTCGGGCACTGCGAATGATCATATCCCAATACTTACGGACGGCATTACTCGTTCCATTGTCATTGGATGCAAAGATCTCTCCAGCTTCATTCATAAAGATATCGTTCGGACTTGTAAGACTAGAATCTGTTAAAGTTTTTGTATGAGTCCATTTACCCGACTTAGCACGTTCAAAAATTTCAATTGTATGTGGATTTTCATCAGCAAGTGTATGAGAAATGACAGCTAAAGTATCCACTCCTTTTACCTTCGCATAACTAATTCCATGCGGACGAAAGTTTTCCGGATAGTTTGTTTCAATTTTTTTTACTTCTAATTTCTGATTGGGATTGGCTAAGGAAACTTCGAATAAAGCTCCAATATCTTTCAGTCCATTGCGACGTTCATGAGAAGAAACAATGACAGTGGAAGTATCCCGAATGAGATCCAAATCTTCAGGCCCTGGAGTTCCCGAAATTCGTTCACAACCGGCAATTGGTTTTTCTTGGATGGGACCGCCACAGTCAAAAATGAAGAAACCAAGGGCGGAAAGGGAAAGGAGAGTCCATAGGGTTTTTACGCGCATCCGACCATTTTAGCCCAGGATTTCAGATCCCTCCAGAAAAATCTTTCTAGACATTATTGTGCACTGCAAAATAATGGAAACATAAGGAGTAACATCCGATGAGCAATGTGGAAAATAAGCTGCAAGATATCGTAAATGCTGGAATTGGCGCGGTAAAGACTTCCAAAGAAGTTTGGGAGAAACTCGTCGTAGACCTAAACGAGAAAAAAAGCAAATTCGAAACCAACTTTCAAAAGCTAAAAGAACAAGGTGAAAGTGACACCAGTGACAATGCTTTGAAAGTAAAAATGGGTGTTGCTTGGGGAATCGTTCGCTTTGATGAAATCAAAGATAATGTAGTTAAATATTTAGATAAAGTCAAAGAAGGAAACGAAAACAAACCTTCTTAAGTTTTAGTTTTTTTTGTATCTCACCATCCTGAATTTTCTTCCGGCAGGTTTTGTTCGCAAGGCCTGCTGGGTTTTTTAAATCTGAACTTCGGAGTGACCGGATTTGAACCGGCGACCCCTTGCCCCCCAGACAAGTGCGCTACCGCTGCGCTACACCCCGTGTTCTGGAATCCAAAAACCTTACGATCACGAACGGGTCAAGTCTTACTAATGAATTAGGAATTCAGACGCCTAGATTGTCTGGAGAAATTGCCCAGATAATTTGACCATGTGCAAATCTTTCACGGGCCACATTGATCGCGATAGTAGAACCAGGTTGGAAAATTAAGTTTTCTACGGCACCGGAATTTCCTAAAAGTTTTGCCGCGAAATCTGTGATGTCTGGGTTATGACCAACTAACAGAACTGTATCGGAATTTGTAAAATTAACCAAACAAGAGATAATATCTGTACAACCTTTTCCGGCTACGAGATCATCGGAAGGAAGCATTTTACAGCCATATTTTAGTTCTTCAGACAAAATTTCTGCAGTATGTCTCGTTCTTGTGTAAGGACTATAATAGACTTGTTTGACAGCTAAAGAAGAGTTTTTAATAAACTTTCCGATTTTATGAATATCACTGACACCTTTGTCGGTTAGATCCCGTTGTGAATCAGAAATGGTTGGACTTGCGTTTTCAGCCTCACCGTGACGAACCAAAATGATCTTCATAATACTTCCTAAGTCCAAGATTGGAACCTCGGACTAGCGGAGAAACAAAAAATTAAGGAATTTCTTGCGAAAATGGATGATAGAGCCATTCTAAGGAATATGACAGACAAACCCTACCGCAAAAACGTAGGCATGGTGGTTTTTAATTCTCTTGGCAAAGTGATTGTCGGAGAAAGGGTTCAGTTCCCAGGTTCTTGGCAGTTCCCTCAAGGTGGGATTGACGAAGGCGAAGATTATTTAGAAGCCGCTAAACGAGAATTATATGAAGAACTTGGAATCAAAAAAGCAACTTATGTAACCGAATACCCTGATTGGATTCCGTATGACTTTCCCAATTCTCTTGGTCTCAACTCTCATCTACAAAAATTCCGCGGTCAGTTACAAAGATGGATTTTGTTCTACTGGGACGGTGGTTTGGATGAATGTGATTTAGTCCATCATGAACAAGAATTTTTGACCATTCAATTTATGGAAATAGAAGATACTGTCCAAGCGGTTGTTGAATTCAAAAGAGAAGTGTATGCGAAGTTTGTTCCTATTTTTAAATCAGCCATTCAAAATTACATTGCAGAGAATTCAAAATCCAAGTAAGTTCAAGAAAGGAGACAATCTTTGGCAAAATCAGAAGAAGCAAGAGCGAGAATTTTAGTACGGGGATTTGTACAAGGGGTCGGATTTCGTTACTATATCCTCCAAAAGGCCCAAGAAATGAGACTCAAAGGTTACACA
This sequence comes from Leptospira brenneri, assembly GCF_002812125.1. Lineage (NCBI taxonomy): Bacteria > Pseudomonadati > Spirochaetota > Leptospiria > Leptospirales > Leptospiraceae > Leptospira > Leptospira brenneri. Next base: position 275,332 of record NZ_NPDQ01000001.1, on the reverse strand, counting down.
CAGAACTTACCCAATGGGGAAGTGGAAGCAGTTGTAGAAGGTGATAAACTTTTTATCGAAGATTTGTACAGAGCTATGCAACGTGGGCCTACGAAAGCAAAAGTAAAGGATCATGTCATTGAATGGAGTGATCCAAAAAATCAATTCAGAACTTTTTTAATCAAAAAATAACATGAAAAAACGAAGACTTGGCAAAACAGGGATGGTGGTATCCGAAATTTGTATGGGTACCATGACTTTTGGTTCCTCATGTAACGAAGATGAGGCGTTTCGAATTTTGGATCGTGCTTATGATGCCGGAATCGATTTTTATGATACAGCAGAAATTTATCCGGTTCCTCCTCAAAAATCTTGGGTGCATAGAACCGAAGAAATCTTTGGAAAGTGGTTAAAAACAAAACCCCGGGATGGAATCATCCTCGCAACAAAAGTAGCAGGACCGGGACACGGTTGGTTTAGTCCTCCCTTGCGAGAAGGAAAAACAGCTCTAGATAAATACCATATCCGCCGAGCCATTGAAGGTTCCTTACAAAGATTAGGTGTAGAAACCATCGATTTGTATCAAACACATTGGCCAGACCATGATGTATCTTATGATGAAACCATGGAAGCTTTGACTGAATTAAAAGAAGAAGGGAAAATTCGATATGCAGGTTGTTCGAATGAAACCTCTTTTGGTCTTATGAAAAGCCTTTGGACTTCAGACAAATACAATCTCGTTCGTTATGATTCTATTCAAAATAATTTTTCCATTCTGAATCGGCGATTTGAAGATGAGTTAGCACAAGTTTGTCGAAAAGAAGGAGTATCCTTACTGCCTTATTCACCACTTGCTGGTGGTGTACTTACCGGGAAATACAATGGATCCGTTCCACCAGAAGGAGCAAGGTTTGTTCGTTATATGGCAGAAGGGGAAAGACAAAGACGTATGTCTAACCGGTTCTTAAATGAAAACACTTTGGCTTCCACAGCAGAACTCGTGACCATTGCTGAAAAATATGGAATGAGTTCTACAGTTCTTTCGGTGGCTTGGAGCAAACAACATGACTATGTTGCCTCCACCATCATTGGTGCCAATACGGTTGCTCAATTAGAAGAGTCTTTAAAAGCAACGGATGTAATTTTGTCAGATGAAATTCTGTCAGAAATCAATCTTGTTTCTAAAAAGATCCAATACCCAATGGGTTAAGGTAATAAAAGCAATGAGTACCAATCCTTCTGACCAAGATTTAGAAAACCAAGCGGATGGAACAAAATTTCCAGCGGAGAAAAAAATTTCAAAATTTGAAAAGATCACCTCGGGAATCTTTCGAAAGTTTTTGATTTTATTTTTAATCACCTACTTGTTTCCAGAATGTTCCAGTTTCGGACCGAAAAATGCGCAAAGTAGTCTCATCATAGCTCATATGACAATTGTTAAAGATGAAATGGTTTTAGATGAATTGATCGATCCAAGGTTTCAAAAAGTAACTCTCAAAAAAGGGGACAAAACTTTTGAATACAATGAAAGTTCTGAACATTACTATTACTTTCAAAATTTAAAAGAAGGCCAGTATGAAATCCATGATGCGGTACATCTACTCAATCGTGGAGCTTCAGATTTTGCATTCGGTAGTACAAAACAGCCAACTAAAATTGATGTCGACTTTGATCGTGCAGAAATTGAAAAATCAAGAGTGGATCTACAACCGGGAACTGTTGTGTTTTTAGGAAGTTTTCATGTAACTGTTGATTTTAAATTCCAAGAAGAACCAAAAATTACCATTCGTTACAGTAAATCCAACGAAGAAGAACTAGCGGCCATGGAACATTTGTATAAGAATTATCCTAGAACCGGTTGGGGACAAAAGGCAAAAAATAGAATGAAACTCCTTTCTTCTTTTGCACAATAAATTCAAACTAAAGTCACTAAATCTGGGTTTTGTAAATGGGGAGTACCATTCCAGCTAACAGGTTCCCAATGACCATTTTCTCTTTTAAATATACTGAGAGAGGAGTTGGTAATCGATTTCATAAATACAGGAAACTCGACTGGTAACATTTTACAAGAGAGGCCCATCATAATCGCGATGGGAGTACTCGAAGAAACAACGAGTGTGCTCTTTACATCCAATGGAATCTCTTTTGGGCCGACGGATACCTTATCTACATACTCCTTGAATGTATAGGGTTCGATAGGATCCCAAACACCGTGAACCCAATCATGTAATACAATTTGAATGAGTTCTTGGAAATAGTCTCTAGTTTCTTCTTTCCCTTCTTCCCAAGCTTTTTTATAAGATTCAAATAATTTGGCAAAATCAGCATTCGCATGACGGATCTTAGCTGCAAGACCGAGCCACATTTTAGAATCAAATTCGTCCCAGGCAGAGTTTTCGATTGGTTCAGGAATACAAAACTGATCCTTGGAAAAACTTTCGATGATACCTTGTGCCGTTTGTTTTTGCCGATTGAGTGAGCCAGTGTAAACAGAATCAAACTCGATTCTTTGATTTTTGAAATATTCTCCGAGTAGTTTTGCCTGTTTCCAACCGTGTTCGGTTAGTTGGTCATAATTTTTTCCAAGACGATCAGCTTGCCCATGGCGAACCAAATACAATAAAGACATTTAAGTTTGGAACCTCGGATTGGAAATACTCAGAGTTTCCTTTAATTGATTTTTTGCAAAATCCCAAATAGGTCCACCTGGTTTTAAATCCAAACTTTTATTTTTTGTTTGGTTACGAATCTCTTTTGCAAATTCCAGGTTCCATTCCAAAAGAAGATTGTATTTTTCCTTTCGGCTCAAACTCGCAAATTGTGCAGAGTCGACCTTTTCTTCTAAACTAGAAATTTTTAAATTTAAGTTCAGAATACGAGACCAATCAGATTCAAGTTCCTGTGATTCGGTTTCTCTTGCAATGACACCAAGCATGTTCCAAGAAACTAATGCCTTATAGGATAATAAATCATCTCCCTCTAATTTTGGAAGAAGATCCTTCATTAAAAAATCCTGAATGGCTGAAATCAGTTCCTTTGTTTCTGGTCTATATTGCACAATTTACTCCCATAACAATACTTAAGCGACTACTTGTAACGTTCCGTATTTGAATAAAAAACCTTGGCCCAAATCAAAACCAGTTTTTGTAGCGATTTCCAAATCTGCCTGAGTTTCAATTCCTTCCAATATACATTGGATTTTTTGCAATTTTGCAAAACTTAAAAAACCCTTTAAAATCTCGGCATAGTTTTTATCTGTACGAAGTAAAGACAACCAACGCCGATCAAATTTTAAATAACTCGCACCTTCTAAAAATTCAAAACAAAATAAATTGTTTTTTCCACCAATATCATCCAAAGCAAATGGAATATTCATTTCTTTAAGGTGGTTCATACAAAACTTTGAGTCCTCAACTGAGGCATAGTCTGTGTTTTCAATTAATTCGCACACTATGTTTTTTTCTCTCTTAAAAACCGATTCCCAGTGATCTGAATGAATTTCCTTACTATAAACATGGGCATCCATATTCAAAAAAAGCGGATATCCTTCTGGCCGATTTTGAATTTGAAAGTTTTTCAATTTTTTCTCAAAATCAAAAAAGAATCCAGGATCATTGTGTAAAATTTGAAAGGCTCGGTCAGGAGCAATTTTCCCACTACCTGTATAAAACCTGGCCAGTGCTTCATAAGCCACAGTTTTCTTTTCCAAAATAGAGACAATCGGTTGGTATTCTGAAGCAAAACTACCATTCCAATATATGGTTTCCAAAGATTGATACTCTTCCCAATACCTTGGTAACTGGAAAACATCCATTCCTAATTCTAGAGTTTGTTCCATAAGAACCTCCGACTCTTTCCAGGAAAAGGGGCCTAGGCCTAGAGTCAAGGTAAATGATTCTGATTCTCAATATCTAAATAGACATAATATTCAGAATATTCTTTGAGACTTACAGAGATTCAATGAGTCGCATGGCTTCCCATTCCATTTCTGCTGTCCGCCGGCCAATGGCTGCGAGTTCGATTCCCTTGTCTTTTCCAGAAAGATGTCTTTCCGTTTGTTGTGCGCTTCCAATGGCCCAACGAACATTCCCCATAATCTCCCAGAAAGTCACTTTGAAAGGATCCACTGGGATACCAGATGTCCTTTGGTAGGCTTCGTAAAAATCTTTACGATCTCCAAAACCACCCACCTCTTTGCCAAGCCGACCAAATCTCCAATCCCGCATACAGAGCCAAGCGATGTCTTCATGACGATCACCAAAGTGTGCGAATTCATAATCTAAAATTCCTTGGAGTCCTTCCGCATTCATCATAAAGTTTCCCGTGCGAAAATCTCCATGAACTAGAACGATATCATCAATCGAAGGAGCATTGGATTCCAACCAATGTAAACATAATTCAATGGCCGGATGGGCTTCCGCAAGTTCGTCTAACGATTGTCTTAGATCAGAGATTGCAATCGATGCGTAATTTTCGATAGTAACTAATTTTAGTTTTTGTTTTAGCTCTTCATCCAAAACCGAACTTGGTTTTACCGTATGGAGTTTGGCTAGGTTTTCCGCTAGATCTGAAACCATATTTGTTTTACGGTAAGAATCTAATTCTTTATCTTTCGTGATGTATCGGCCTGTTGCCTTACCACCAATTTTTTCCATAAGAAAGAACGGGGAACCTATCACATCTGATGTTTCTTCTAAAAACACAGGAGCAGGAGTTTTCACACCTGCTTTGTAAACAAGTTCAGCCACTTTGAATTCGTCTCGTTTGGACAAAGAAGATAATAAACTAGCTCCCTTATCCGTACGTAACACTAATGATTGTTTACCGGATTTGGAAACTAGGTCTAATGAATAATTATCCTGGCAAGCCCCTCCACTTAAGTGGTGGATTTGGGAGACCTTTACGTTGTCTTTCCAAATCGTTGATAAATGAAGTTCAACTTTTTCCTGTAGTTCCTTAATTTCCATACTCTAAAAACCTCAGAAGTCCCATTTCTCCGATACATAATTTCGGCCGATCACCATTTTATGAACTTCAGATGGACCGTCGGCAATCCTTGCTGCTCTTGCATCTCTGTAAAACAATTCTAGAGGGAGGTCTCTTGAATACCCCTTACCCCCACAGATTTGGATTGCCATATCGATGGTATTACATAACGACTCACTTACTTTCCATTTCGCCATAGAAGTTTCTTGGCGGGCATCCTTTCCTGTTTTTAATAACCAAGCCGCTTTTAGTGTGAGAAGGAAGGCCATTTCAATTTCTGTCGCACGTTCTGCAAACATCCACTGGATTCCTTGGTGATCAGCTATACGAGAATTAAAAACTTGTCTCTCTTTCGCATAACTACGCGCAATCGAAAGAGCTCGTCTTGCCATCCCAGTCCAACGCATACAATGAGTCAAACGAGCAGGACCAAGTCTTTCTTGAGAAAGTCGAAAACCCTCGCCAATACGGCCAAGAATCATATCTTCCGCAACTTCTACATTTTCGAAGTTGAGTTCGCAGTGACCACCTGGCCCATGTGAACCCATAAGTTCAATCTCCCGAACCATAGTGTAACCTTTGGCATCAGTCGGCACAAGGAACATCGTTGTTTTGCGGAAACTTCCGTTTACCTTTGCCATCACAATCAAATACTTTGCACCATTAGCCCCAGTACAATACCACTTACGACCGTTGAGAATGTATTTATCCCCTTGTTTTTCGGCATTGGTTTGTAAAGTGGTGGGATCTGACCCGGCTCCAGGGGCAGGTTCTGTCATAGCAAAACCAGTTCGCAAATCCCCTTTGATTAACGGATGTAATATGAGTTCTTTTTGTTTTTCTGTAGCAGCAAGTGAAAGTAAATGCATATTCCCTTCATCCGGTGCGTCACAATTAAATATGTAGGGAGCAATAGGTGAACGACCCAGTTCACTAAAAATAATACAGGTTCCAATCAAATCCAAACCCAGTCCACCTTCTGATTTAGGAAGGTGCGGAGTCCAGAAACCAGCGGCTTTTACTTTAGCACGCGCTTGTTGGTTGATATCTTCTGGCATTCGACCTTTTTCATAATCATAATGTTTTTCCAGAGGAATGATTTCATTTGTGATGAAGTCTTGGATGTTTTTGCGAAGTGTTTCTACTTCTTGTGAAATTTCAAAGTCCATTGATTCCCAGAATTACAAGAATCAATGAGTAACGTAAAATCTTTTTTTAGTGAGATCGAAAAATAGGTCTTTCGCGTTTTGAATTTCTTCTAATTTCAAAGTGCAAATGTGGACCGGTCGCTCTACCTGTTTGTCCAACTTCCCCAATTTTTTGGCCCTTTTTTACTTTCTGACCTACGTTTGTATTAAAATCAAAAAGATGTCCATAACGAGTTTCATATCCTAAACTATGTTTGATGATAATTAAATTCCCGTAACCACCTTGTTTGCCTTTAAAAATTACTTCACCTTCCATGGAAGCAAATACATCTGATCCTTGTTCGGCGGCCAAATCAATCCCACCATGAAATGTTTCTTTTTTTGTAAATGGATCTAAACGTTTTCCATAACCGGAAGAAATACGAGCCTCTGTTAATGGAAATTGAAATCCGAACCCATAAAAGAATGACTTCTCAGATTTACCCATAGAAATTCCAGGTAAAAACCATTTCTCGCGTTCGGAATCATATTGTAATTTATTAGAATCGAGATTATATTTTTCAGCTAACTTTAATTTGGTTTTTTCATCACCGGATAATTCTTCGGGATGAAAGGTTCCGCGCATATTGGGAATTTCCAAAACCATACCTGGGGACAAATCATGAGGAGAACTTAGTTCGTTTACAGAGGATAGAGTTTCTAGATCCATACCGGTTCGGGCCATGATTTTAAAGAAGTTATCTTCTTTTCTCACCTTATATTCATAATACTTGAGGGGGATGAGCTCCTCTCGTTTCGTTCCAGATTTGGAAATCCGTAAGTTCTCTTTGATTTCCGTCCGAAGATTTTTCAGCGAAGGGTTGGTATATTCCAAATTTGCCAACGTGAGCGGACTCGAAATCAGTGTAGGAAATCCACAGGTAAAGCAGAGAAACAGGACCCATTTTAGAAAATCGACGGTTTTAGACATAATCCCTTACTTTGAATATCGGCCATTTTCTAAAAAAACGGTGACGATTCTTGCCGAAATTGAGGAACTGTAAGGCAGATGCAGAATCGTTTTTTTGAGATCTTTCGGCTGACTGCCTATTCTTTAGGTCTCGTTTATGTATGTTCCTTCTTTTATTCCGTTATTTTTTTAGCCTTCGTCAATAATTCGGTACTCAGCGATCGAATTCCCGAAGACCAACTACTCCCTCTCTATGAAGAGTATTGGGAAGGTAAGATGGACTTTACTACCATGCTTGCCGAATATGAAAAAATTGTGACCCCCATTAAAGAACAATTCCAGAAAGAAATTACGGAAAACCCAAGTTTGCTTTTGTCACAATTTTACGATAAAGTATTTTCAGAAAAACCTCATTACTTGTTAGGACATTCGATTCCATGGTTTTTATGTTATGTGGGTCTTGGTTACCTGCTTTATAAAAAAGTATTACAAATTCCTGTCACAAATCTGCAAGATGAGTTATCGATACCTATTTTACTCAGAGGAATTGCTAACGGTTTCTTATGTTTTATCGTCGTGGTTATCTTTGGTTTGATATTGGAACGATTATCAGTTCCTGTGGAATCAGGAGTGTTCGCCAAAAAACTCTATGAAGCCATTCATGGAAATGGATACTTACTGGCTTGGGGAATTTATGTTGTAGGTATCATTACAGGAATTTTAGAAGAAATCTTTTTTAGAGGTTTTTTACTCAAAGCTTTTATCGATAAAAATCTAGCCCAAGAAGGATTGTTTATCGTTTCTTTACTTTTTGGTTGGCTGCATTATGGTGAGGGAACTTCTATTGCCATTCCATTTATTATTTGTGGCGTGGGAATGTTCTTCGGATATATCTATATCAAAACAGGAAATATCTGGATCGCTATGGCCTGTCATGCCACATACAATTCGTTAGGTTTAATTAATGCTTACCTTCAACTCCCTGGAGTCCAGTCATGAATTTTATTTTAAAAGGATTTCATTCCTTTGTTTTTTATTTTTTGTTTTTAGTTTTATTTTCAACCAGTGGGGTTAGTTCCTTATTTGCTGGTGAAACAGTAGAAATTTTGGGTGGCCCAGAAGACGTTAATCTTCGTTTGGTTGCTCTTCTAAACAAACTTGATCCTGATTTTTATGCAGACGAAAAAACTCAAGGTTTTGTTTACAGATATAAAAATCGTTGGAAAAACCCCTACGACTTTAATATCTATGTTGGAAAAGTTGGAAAAACATCTCCTGATTCCATCATTCGTATTGAGTCTCCAAGAAGAGGCCAAGAACGGATGTGGAAAGAAATCTTCGAACAAGAATTACTTCAAAAACCTCCACATGAATCAGCAGTCCCACTATCAGAAAAGTATCATGCCATCTCACAAGGTTTGAATTTAATCACTCCCATGGCTTCTGTAGGTTATAACTCTTGGAACTCTCCTTTATTCAGCAACCGAGATACATTAGTAAGTATGAGCATTTATTTACTTTGTGATTTGATTTTGGCCGGTGGAGCATATATGTACGCTCAAGAGAATCTACCTAAAAAAAATATTTGGGACAATATGATGAACACCAAGGGACCGGGGAATGTTTGGGAATCACCAAATGCAGTGGGGGTATTTGCGGCCCTCGCTGTCACAAGAACCATTCGTGCTTTCGATGCTTGGGAAGATACAGCAGCACATAACAAAACAGCACAATTTGGTTGGTCCTTTAAGTTTTAATCGTTCTAAGATTCCAACCAAATCTAGCGTATATTTATGATTTGAATAGATCCCTTGCGGCGTCTGCAGCACTGGATCTTTCGAAATCTTCTCTCTCAATTAAAGTTAAATCCAAACCTTCTTTATCAATTCTACTTAGAATCTTTCCAATATCTGCCACCTTACTCAATTTAGTTGCCAAATACTTGAATGTAACTCCGCAATCAGGACATTTTTTATCCTTTAAGTAATTTAATCCTAATTTTTTACAATTCCCGCAAGTTCCATATAAATCGTCGATATACAGTAGTTGTTTTTTTACATCTTCCACATTGAGTTGTCGCCAAACTCGAACAAATTTAGTATTCTTTCCGGATGCATCTGAAGTCATAGGCAATAGGAAGTATCGTTTATGAATCTTGTCAAGAAGCAATCCTCCGCGGTTTTAATCCTACTGATTTCTCTTTTCGGCTTTTTAGCTGTTGCCATCGGTGCCTTTGGTGCACATGGACTTAAAAAAATTATCGCTCCTGAGCTTATGGTAATTTTTGAAACAGGAAATCGTTATCATTTTTACCATACGCTAGCTGCACTGATAGCCTTTATACTACTCCAGTTATCATTACAATCAGATGCACCCGCAAAAAGTAAAAAGTTCTTAAACGTCGCAACTTGGATGTTTCTTGTTGGGATCTTGATTTTTTCCTTTAGTTTGTATGCACTTACAATTACTGGTGTCAAAGTTTTAGGAGCCATCACTCCTATTGGTGGAGTGAGTTTTTTAATTGCTTGGATTTCTTTGGGAATTGGATCTTTTTATCTCTTTGTGCCAAAGAAATAGTGACCTTGTTTACTAATTAAATTTCTAGAAATTAAGCCGTCTGCGATGAGTAACAAACCTTCGGCGGCGGCTTTTTTGGCATCTTCAGAACTATCTTTTTGAAGAGCCATTAACTCATGTACATACTTTCTTTTTTGTACATCCAAAACTCCGAGCATTGACCCTGCGATTTTTTCATCCATTTGCATAAATGCAAGCGCAAGTGTTTGTGGAGGTGTTTCTATACATAGATAGTATAATGCGAGATTATCAAAATATGATAATTGGCTTAGTTTTTCTAATACTTGTTCTGATCCTGACATATAATTCCCTTGTAATTTGATATTCGAAATTGATTTATTTTGTTACTTCTTCGATTTTCCCATTCAAATAAGATATTAAATATTTTGAATTCGCAGATTCACCTGTAACTTGTTGCATTAAAGTATCTACATCATATATTTTTCCTTTAGAATGAATATTTTTTCTGAGCCAATTTAATAGATCAGAAAAATCACCTTTCGTTGAAAATTTGTTATGCGAATCAGGGAATTCTTCTGTAAATTTTTTGAAAAACTGCGAACTGAAAATATTTCCGAGTGTATAGGTTGGAAAATAACCAAACGCCCCCATGGACCAATGAATGTCTTGTAAAACACCTTCTGCATCATTTTCGATTTTGAGTCCAAAACTTTCTTTCATCTTTGTGTTCCAAACTTCAGGCAAATCTTTTACTTGGATTTTTCCGTTGATTAGATCTCTTTCAATTTCAAAACGAAGAATGATATGAAGATTATAAGTCACTTGGTCGGCTTCGACTCTAACTTTTGTTTTTTCTGTACTGTTGATGTATTGATACAACTCTTTAAATGGAAGTTCTTTGTCTGTGAATCCAAAATCGGAAAGAAGGATAGGGTAAACAAATTCCCAAAATGGTAAAGAACGACCTACTTGGTTTTCCCACAATCGACTTTGTGATTCATGAATTCCTAAACTTAAAAATTCTGTAATCGGAGTCGGCCAATCTGGCATTGCAGAAAGTCCAGATTCATAAAGAGAATGACCCGTTTCATGTAACACACCAAAAATAGATGATAATGGATCTGTTTCAGAATACCTTGTAGTAATTCGTTTATCACCTTTGCCTAAACTGGTAGAAAATGGATGGTTGCTTGTATCTAATCGAGATTCTTTGGTAGTGAGTCCCAGAAGAGAAGGCAAACGATTACAAAATTTAGTTTGTTTGTCTATCGAAACTGGGCATGGAAATGGATTTTTAAATTTTGGAGCTGTAGTCACGATAGGAACTAGTGACTCTTTCAAATCAGAAAACAAAATTTGAATTTGGTTTGCTTTGGCACCTTTTTCATAACTATCGAGGAGTGCATCATAAGGTTCTGTCGTATAACCAAAGTAATCTGCTTGTTTTTTTGATAGTTCTACAAGTTCTTCCAATCGTTTGGCAAATGTTTGAAAGTTTTTTTCCTTCTTTGCGGCGGCCCATTCAGCATGAGAAAGATTGGTTACCCTCGCAAATTCAGAGACAAAATCCGAAGGCAATTTATCCGCCTTCTCCTTCTCTTCCATTAGGACTTCTAACTCGCGGTTCCATAGTGACCGCTCTGATTCAGGAATTTGGCTGATTGAGTCTTTTGCTAATTGGATTTGGTTTAGAAAAGATTTATCGGTCATCCAATCATGGGTGAGTTCTGCCACAGCAGCAATCTGTGCCGATCGGTATTCACGGCCTTCTTCTGGCATCATCACTTCTGAATCCCAATGGAGAACTGATGAGATGTCTTGAAACAGTTTGATTTTACGATATTGTTTTCGGTAATTTTCGAGTGCTTGGGGCAGAGCCATAGTCTCATTTTCTTCCTACCACACTTTCTGGAACCAAAAATCATTGACCCCTCACCCACAAACAAAACTATGTATTTACTGTCGCGGGTGTGGTGTAACGGTAGCACAGCAGCCTTCCAAGCTTCTGGCGAGGGTTCGAGCCCCTTCGCCCGCAAAAGACAGATCCTTTAACTTTTCCAAATATCTAATTTTAATCTAAGTATCATTTCGAAGGGATCGAACTGTGACGCGACTTGGAACAGGAGTGACCCATATAGGGAACGACTGTTACAGTAAGAAAGCCACGAGGACGAGCGGTGCCGTGCCCAGGAGCGCAGTGAGAACAAGATATGTCCGAGACCAAGTCCCTTCGCCCGCAAAGCTGGTACAGATTGGATATAAGTATCCCCGCCCGATTGAGGGAGGGGAACTAGACCCGCCACCCAATGACTCCCTTCTACTACAATCCCCTCATTTCAGATATCCAATTCTAAATACTCCTGAAATTATTCCCAATAAGTTCATATTTTATAAACTTATTGTTTTCTGGCTCAGGAAGCCCTTCCAATCTTTGTGGCTTCTTTCACTTCTACTAGTTTTCCTGTTTTGACATCATAATAGTATCCATAGACAGGAATGTCTTTAGGGATTAGAGGATGGTTTCGGATGCGTTTAACATCGTCGATCACACTTTGTTCTAGATTTTCAAAGGTTAAAAACGGAATAAACTTCGCTTCGTCTGAACCGCCAGATTCTTCTAAGTTACGCCATCCATTAGAATCAATGGTTGCCGTTTTCAAACTTTTAGAGAGAAGGTTACGAATGATCGGATCAGTGAACAATTGCATCCCACAATCGGAGTGATGGATGACAAAAAATTCTTTTGTCCCTAATAGTTTGTAAGAAATCACAAGAGACCGAATTGCATCATCGCTTGCACGTCCACCGGCATTGCGAATCACATGGGCATCTCCTTCCGCAAGTCCTGCATATTTTGCAGGATCAAGTCTTGCATCCATACAGGTGAGGATGGTAAAACTTCTCGCGGGAGGGAGGGCGAGTTCCCCTTTCTTCCCAAATTCCGATGCGTATTTTTCGTTCGCACCAATGACTTCACTATGAACTTTGCTTGTTTCTTGTTGTATGAGTGTGTTTGACATAGTGGATAAAAATTTCAATATAACGAATTAGGCAAGAATTCAATTTCCTGGGGATGGATTTCCTTTCTAAATCTGTACATTGGATTTAGCAAATGACCAAAAGATTGGAGAGGAGGGAAAGACTGAATCTATTTTTGTTAGATGTTATGTTCTGCGCCAGGGATACGGAAGGCTTGGTCGCCTACCATCGTTAGATGGAAGGTGACGGGAGCGAACGCGCACCCTGGAATAGCCCGGTCAAGGCAACTCTAGGGTTTTTGTTTTGGGTCCATTTGAGGCGCTAAAAAAACATTCACTTAAGATTAGTGAATGTTAATCATTGTTAGTTTGCTAGTGAGTAATCAGTATACCCTTTTTCACCAGGTGTATAAAGAGTGGTTTGGTCAAAAGAAGCTAAGGTAATATTTTTTTGGAATCTTGTGACGAGATCTGGATTGGCAAGGAAAGGTTTTCCATAAGCAACAAGGTCAGCGAGTCCTGACGAGAGGTCTTTTTCCGCACGTTCCACATCATAACCACCACTTAAAATCAATGTTCCTTTGAATGCCTTTCGAATGTTCCCAACAGTTTCTGGTTCCACAGTTGGTGCACCCATTGAGGAATGATCTACTAAGTGAATATAAACAATTCCTATTTGGTTTAGCTTTTCGGCTAACAATGTATATTCGTCGTGAGTTTCTGGGAATGGGAAAAGGTCATTAAAAGCACCATAAGGAGACAAACGAATCGCAGTTTTTTCTTTTCCAATCGCTTGGCTGACAGCTGTCGCTACTTCTACGATATATCGAATCCGATTTTCAATCGATCCACCGTATTCATCTGTTCTTTGATTAGAACTTGGATGTAAAAATTGTTCTAACAAATATCCATTGGCCGCGTGTAATTCCACTCCATCAAAACCTGCTTGGATGGCATTTTTAGAAGCCGTCACAAATTCTTCTAAAGTTGATTTTAATTCTGCTTTAGACATTTCCTGTGGTGTGGGATGGTCTTTCATTCCTTCTGCATCGGTCCACATTTGTCCTTTAGCAAGAATGGCGGATGGGCCAAGCACCTTAGCTCCTTTCGGTAAATTGAGTTCATGCCCAATACGACCTGTATGCATAAGTTGCACAAAAATTTTGCTTCCTTTGGCATGTACTTTATCGGTTACTTTTTTCCAAGCTTTGGTTTGTTCTTCGGAGTAAATTCCAGGAATTCTCGCATAACCAAGTCCATTCGGAGATGGAGAAGTTCCTTCGGTAACGATAAGTCCCGCTTCGGCTCTTTGTTCGTAGTAAGTTGCGACGATATCTCCTGGGATATTGTCGATGGAACGGGAACGGGTCATGGGTGCCATGACCACTTTGTTTTTTAGGGAAAGATTTCCTAACTTCGCTTCTGAAAATAATGATTTCACAAGGTTCTCCAATATTAATTTATTATTGGAAAATAGACTATAACATCAAGTCATTTGATATATATTTATTTAATATTAAACTAATTTCGAAAAAAATTTAAAAATCGATTCCGAGAATGGTTAGGTCGTCCTCACGATCCTGACCATTTAGGAAAGTTTGTAGTGTTTTTAGGAGGTGATCCTCTGCTTCCTCTAAACTCAAATTCCTTGTCGATTGGAAAAGATCGTAAGCTTTTTCTTCCCCAAACTCTTCTTCTTGGGAATTAGAGACTTCGAAAACACCATCGGTAAACAAAAAGAGCCGGTCTCCCGATTCCCAATCGAGTTCCGATTGTCCATAATGGATTTGTTTTTTCAATCCCATCATTCGGCCGGTTTTTTCTAAAAGTTGGATTTGGTTCTTTTTTATAAGAACCGCAGCCGGATGACCGGCCGATGCAAATTGAATCGTTTTTGAATTGAAGTCGATATCAACAATCAGCGCAGTCAAAAGGCTATTGAGAGAAACAAAGTTATCCATAAACTCTTCATTAAAAATTTCCATCACTTTGGAGGGACTCAGTTCAAAGTTTTTGATATTATCATACAAACCTTTGATGGCCATCGTAATCATAGCCGCATGCACTCCGTGACCAGTTGCATCAGCGATTAAAATTCTAAATTTAGAGTCACTCAGCTGGGAAACATCAAAAAAATCTCCGCCAACTTCCGACACAGGAAGATAACGATACACAAGATTTAATCGTTTGATCAGGTTTGGATCTGTGATGAGAGAATTTTCTTGGATTTTTTTAGCAACAAAAAGATCTCGTTTCATTGCAGTTAAAGTTTTATTCAAGGTGTGAGTTCTTTCTTTGACCTTTTCTTCTAAATCTAAATTGGACTGTTCTAAATTAAACTTTGCAAGTGCTTCTGCTGTTTCTTTTTCTCTGATAATTGTATTGTAGCGATCGGCAAGGGCAAAGGCAAGTAACAACATTTCGGCGGCAGACCCAAATTGTGGGCCGTCAATTGTAAACGAATTGGTGGGAATGAAGCCCAGAGCTCGAAGTGTGGAAACAATCAAAGCAAAAAATAAAAATGCAAATGCCAGTAGGAAAAAATATGCGATTCTTTCTTTTTGGACAGAACACATAATCGCAGTGAATAAAATCCAAAATGCAGTGAATGAATGACTAATGACAATCATTTTGATAAAGGTATGAAAAGATAAAATATACAAAATCGGCAAAACAATTTGAACAAAAATCAAAAGTTTACATATAAAGTCCAACTTTGGAACTAAAGTATCTGTATTTAATAAATTTCGCATAAAAATCAAAAATAAAATCAACACTAGAGAAATCAAAAGATTGATCGAATACTGATCCAACCATGGTGAATTTTTCCATAAATATTCCGATGCGATTCCGTTATACGATGCAATGGATAAAGCCGTTGAAAATACCAACAAAACATACAGTAGATAGTTGGTATCTTTTAAGATAAAAAATACAAATAAATTGAAGATGACCATTGCAAATGCAATCCCGAAATAGATTGCCTGGATGACATGATCATCAATTTCGTGTCGATCATAAGCTACTCTTTCCCACAATTGAATGGGGAGATTGATTGCATTAGGTGAACTTACCTTTAAATAGATTTGGCCGATGGAATTTTCAGGAAATGTAATGGGAAAAACAAAAAACCGACTTTTGTACGGGCGTTCTGACAAAGGAACAAGATAACCTGAGTTAAATTTTTCTAACCCATTTTGATTCTGAAAGTACAAATCCATTGTTTGTAACCTTGGGTAAGCGATAACAATGACAATGTCTTTGGATTTAGGATTCGAATTTTGTAATTGGACACGAAGCCAATATGTAGATTTTGAATAGGAAAAATTAAATGCTTCGGTTGATGAAGGAACTTTTAAAAATTTTGATTCATAATCAGGTGAGCTTACCGTTTCAAAATCTAAATGATTGCTTGGATCTTCCAAAACCAAGATAGAACTAGGAAGATAAACAGGAGTTGATTCTATATTTCCTAGTTCGATGACAGAAACTTCCCCAAAGATTCTCCCGCTTCCTAAAAATAGGAAAATCATCAGAGAAAAATATAATTTAAAAAATCCTTTCATCCCAAAAGGTCCGTTGCAAATAAATCTACCGAAAAGATTTGGTTACCCTTTGAAAAAAGGGCAATCCCATTAAAACTCACAGACAATCCAGCAAAACTCGGCAAAGTTATTTCTGTAATCCTATTTCCGTTTGGAGAAAATAAAATTAATTCCACTTGGCCATCCTCGCTATAGTCATCGTGTTTGGACAGAATGACGACGGAATGTTTTCCATCAAAAGTAAAAAGGGAAATGACTTCTGAATCAATTTGTTTTTCAAAGATAAAATTTCCTGAAAAGTCGATCATGTACATTCCAGAATAATCGTTAGTGATAAAGATTCTATCTTCTGTAACTAAGATTGGATTTTTTTCAATCCCAAAAGAGTGAGGACCGATTGTGTTCGTTGAGGTAAAGGGAAACTCTTTAATGATCTGCAAACTAGAATCTAAAAGAAAAGATTCATCTAAAGAAAAGGGTAAATAAATCCCACCCGGAAATTCTACAGGTTTGGAGGAGAGCTGCCGATGCAAACTGATTCCAGAAGAATGTGTTTGTTTGAATTCTATTTTTTCACTAGTGTTTGCTGATTCAACAATGGAATAATAATAGTACAAATTAAACTGGGAATCAATTAACACAGGATGATAATGTGATGAATAATGAAAAATTACTTCATCAATTAAATTCATTCCCACAATTCCTTTTAAAGTAAAAAATACAAGTTGTTCCGATTCGGTTTCAAATGCTTTCCCAGAAAAAATTTCCCATCCAGGAAGGGAAATGGTTTTAAATAGAGAACCTGTTTTTAAATCATATACTTGAATTTTAGATTGGTAAGGAATGTACAATTTGTCCGATAGAATCGAAAAACAAAAATTATGTACAATACGATTTTCAGAAACATCTCTTTCTTCCGTAGATAAAATTTCGTAACACTGGAATTTAAGAGAAATTGATAAAATCTGATTTCCTTTCAAATCATAGATGCATAAGGTCTCTGGCCGATTGAGTTTGGAATAATATTCGGATCCTTTTTGAAAACCCTGATACAAACAAAGATAACCAGTTTGATAAAAGAGAATGGGAATTTGTAAACCTTCCAAGAAGGGTCTTTTTATCTTTTTTTTCCAAAGAATTTGTTTGGTTTTTAAATCATAAGTTTGTAATTTCCACGCATCCCCTTCTCCATTACTGATCAAAACAAATTGGTCTATCGATATAAATTCTGAGACAAGGGCAGTTTCTTTTTCGTCGAAACTAAAAAGTTCACTAGAAAAAACGGGGATTCCTTTTTTTTGAATCTCTTGGAATTCTGATGGATAATGATTAGAAAACCAGTCACGTAACCAACGTTTCACTGCATTAGAAACATTGGGTTCTTTTCTTAGATATAATTCCTTTACACTTTCTTTTTCCTTTACTGATAGAATTTCAAGAATCTCTGCAAAAAAAGAATAAGGAAAAGAAGAGTCTTTATGAGTGATCATCCCTGCCACTGTGGGATTTTGAATCAATTCTGAACGCTGATCATCAAATCGTTCTGCCGTTTGTTCGTAGAACTCTGGATAGGTGGATCTAGGATCTCCTGTTCCACGTGTTTTGATCCACCAAAAGCTATGGCAATCCTTACATTCATAAATTTCTCTGAATGGGTTAAGGGAATTTCCTACAATATCATCTATGGGAAAAGAAGGTGTTCTTGTTTCATCTATCGCAGGCTCTGACCTCGAAAAACTAGAAGATCCTTTTTGGCAAAATAGACATGACATATCGTTTCAGGGAGTCAGGTCTATCTAGGAATTTACTTTTGGTCAAGTCGGATTCATTCTGAATGAAATAAACGTAAACACTCACTTAGTTCTTGGCAATTTGTTTTATCGATTATATCCTATCATTAAGCCATGTCTCTATTACCCAAGACATACGAAGTTCTACTAGCCGACCTCAAACGTTTGGAAGAAGAAAACCAAATCTTAAAACAAACTAGTGAGACGAGAACTTCAGACCATTCCAATTTAATCCACGCTCTACAGTTCACTCAATTTTCGATTGATACAATTTCAGAAGCCATCTTTTGGACAGACGAATATGGAAATTACGTTTTTGTCAATGATGCTGCTTGTAAAAATTATGGTTATACAAAAGAAGAACTACTTTCGATGAAAATGTTTCAAGTTGATCCTTTGTTTACCGTCGATAAGTGGAATGCTCATTGGCAAGAAATTTTAGATCGTAAATCCTTTTCTATTGAAACTTTAAATCGTAGAAAAGATGGGACTTCCTTTCCGATCGAAGTAACTGTCAATTTAGTTGAATATGACGGCAAACAATACAACTGCGCCATCGTTCGCAATATCACGGAAAGAAAACTTGCAGAAAATCATTTAAAACAATCCGCTATTCGTTTGGCGGAACTAAATTCTACCAAGGATAAATTTTTTTCTATTATTGCACATGACTTACGAGGGCCACTGGGAACTCAAAAAGAATTTATCAAGATCCTTAGTCAGAAAGATTCTTCTTTCACAGAATCAGAAAGAAAATCTTATCTCAAAATGTTGGAAGAATCCTCTGACTTAGTATACTCCTTACTAGAAAATCTTTTGGACTGGGCTCGTTCCCAAACAGGATCCATCCAATTCCAACCAGTTCCGATTCCTTTTTATGATTTAGTACAACGGGTGATTGGTCTTTTAAGTCTTTCTGCAAATAAAAAAATGGTGACTGTTTCCAACCAAATTCCAGAAAACTTAGAAATCATTGCCGATCCTTTTATGATTGAAACTGTAGTTCGCAATTTAGTTTCCAATGCAATTAAGTATAGTAAGGCGAATCAAGAAGTAATCATTGGCGTCTTAAATCCATCCAAAACAAATCCCGATTCTATCGTAGAGGCGAAACAAAAGTTTCCCGTTCCAATTTATCCGACGGAAATCACTTTTTTTGTAAAAGATATGGGTGTGGGAATGCAAAAAGAACAGATCGAAAATCTGTTTCGATTGGAGAAAAAAACTTCAACTCTTGGTACTATCGGTGAATCTGGAACGGGTCTTGGACTCATTCTATGTAAAGAATTTTTGGAACAACATAATGGTTCAATTTGGGTAGAAAGTGAACCGAAAAAGGGTTCTACTTTCTTTTTTAAATTAGGACAAGTCACAATGATTTCTTAAATTCAATTTCGTTTTAATGACAAATCTGATCTCAATCAATTTTTTATAGATCCTATGTTTTATAAAAAAATGATTGGTCTGCATGAAGTTGTTTTTCAATTTTCTTTTTATCATTCTTACCGTAATCACCTTTCCTCTTCTTTCTCAGAATGCCAAAACCAATTCTGGAAATGACACCGATACATCAAAAAATTCATCATCCATTTTTGGTTCTGGGTTAAAAGTATTAGAGTTTGCTGGTGAATTTGCACAGACTCCTTCAGAAGGTGGCCCACAATCTGTTTCGAGTATCTTAAACTCATCCCGAGTGGCATCTAGTTTGGTAAACTCTGGATCTTCAAATAACCTAAACCCACCTGGGATCATTACAGAAAGTTCTGAATCCAGACCAAGATCAACCATCTCTCCCCGAATCAAATACTCTCACCAGTTTACAGAAGACTTTTATATAGGATTTGTGTACGCTAAGGGAGAACAATACAATGATACAAGAACTAGCTTTAGTACAAACGGCCTTTATTTAAATGACCGTATTCGTTCGGGAATTGATGAGGTTGGATTTAAAATTGGTCTTGGTCCCTTAAATTATTTAACAAGTTCCAGTTCTAGTGAATTGAGTTTCACCTATTCAGAGTTATCTTCTAAAGGACCGTTCCAATCCTTTCAATTAAAATTTCCTTTTTTAAGAACAGGAGATCAAACTCTAACAGAAGGTTATGCGTTATCTACGGGAACTGTGGAATTTAAAACAAAAAACTACGGAATGGATTATGGATTTGCAACTTCCATGACTGACTGGTTGAATTTTTATATGATTGGGAATGTTACAGTTTTTTCGGGGCAAATCAAACTTGCCTCTTACGGAATTGAAACTTCATCAACAGGTTCATTAAATTCAAATAACCAAATTACTTTTAGTGCCCCAGTCACAAAATCGGACTTAACCGTTTTTCAATCAAAAGAAGGTTTAGCACGAGGACTGGGAGGAGCTACAGTATCTCTCGAAATGGGTCTTGTTTGGAAAATTTTTGAAACTCTCGGAGTGAAATATGGTGGGTTCTACCAACTTTCCTCCTTCAGTGTTTCTGAAGTGACCGGATACAATGTAGGAACTGGCAAAACACCTGTCGAACTCAGTTCGGTTCCAGACCTCAATTCCTCGCTGAGTTCAAAACAATATGGAGCTTTTGGAGTGAATGTTTCTATTGTGAAAAACTTTTGATTCTTTTTTCCTGTCTTATGAATAGCGAGAGAGATCGCAAAGACAGGATTTTTAGATGAAACACAAATCAATATTATACGCCCAAAAACTCGATTTCCAATGGCCTACATCGGATCCATTTTTGTTTTGTGTTCACCACGAGGACTTTTATCCAAAAGGGAATGGAAAGTTTGGCCCGGAAGTGGCTTCCTTACAAGGAAGACAAATCGGCCAAGACTTTGCTGGGAAAGATGGATGGAGGATGTACCACGGGGAAACCATTCCTGGATTTCCTGGCCACCCCCATCGCGGATTTGAAACTGTTACTGTAGTCCAAAGAGGTCTCATTGACCATGCCGATTCACAAGGTGCTGCCGGTAGGTATGGAGATGGCGATGTACAATGGATGACTGCAGGTGCCGGAATCCAACATTCCGAAATGTTTCCTTTGGTGAACGAATCGGGTGATAACACTTTGGAGCTTTTTCAGATTTGGCTCAACTTACCTGCAAAAAATAAGTTTGTCGATCCTCATTTCAAAATGTTTTGGAACGAAGACATTCCAGTAAAACTCGTAAGTGATGCCAATGGTAAAAAGGTAAAAATCAAAACGGTCGCAGGATCGTTGTTTGGCGAAAAACCACTAGATCCTCCCCCAGATTCTTGGGCCGGTGATCCTAAAAACGAAGTAGGAATTTATATTTTAGATTTAGAACCAGAGGTTAGTTTTGTGATCCCTGGAAGTGCGAAAGGAAACAACAGAAATCTTTATTATTTCCGTGGAGAGGGACTAGTCATAGATGAGGTTGTGGTTCCAGGCAAACATATGTACAATCTAGAATCTGAAATTTCTGTTACACTGAAAAATGGATCAGAGCCCGGTCGTATTTTGATTTTGGAAGGAAAACCCATTGCGGAACCTGTGGTTCAGTACGGGCCTTTTGTGATGAACAAACAAGAAGAGATCCAACAGGCCTTTGACGACTATCGCAAAACACAGTTTGGTGGTTGGCCTTGGGATTCTTATGATCCAGTCCATGTTGGTAAAGGAAGATTTGCCAGACATGCCGACGGCAAAGAAGAAATTCCTACTTAAACAAGTAGGAATTTCTCTGGAACGCCTAACGATCTGTTAGGCAACCAGTACTTGCATCTTTTACCATCTGGATGTATTTCCAAAGATATCCAGTGGTGATGCGGTATGGTGGTTTTTTCCAAGCGGCTCTCCGTTTTTCTAGTTCCTCTGGGGATATTTGGAGTTCGAGTTTGTTGGTGCGAGCATCGATGAGGATTTTGTCCCCATCTTGAACCAGTGCCAGTTCTCCACCTTCCATCGCTTCTGGTGTGATATGACCCACCACAAATCCATGGCTTCCCCCGGAAAACCTTCCATCTGTAATCAGAGCCACGTTGTCCCCAAGACCCGCTCCAATGATGGCAGAAGTGGGTTTTAACATTTCCGGCATTCCAGGGCCACCTTTTGGCCCCACATAACGGATCACAACGACATGGCCTGGTTTGACTTTCCCATCACGAATTCCTGTGTTGGCTTCTACTTCGGAATTAAAACAAATGGCTTTCCCTTCAAACATTTCCCCTTCGTGGCCTGTGATTTTTGCCACTGCGCCTTTTTTGGCGATATTGCCATAAAGCACTTGAATATGGCCTTCTTTTTTAATGGGGTCACTCACCGGTCTAAGTAAGTCTTGGTCGCTCGGAAGGTCAGGGAGACCCTCTAAGTTTTCTGCAATGGTTTTTCCAGTGACAGTCAAACAAGATCCGTCAATGAGTCCTTCGCGTAACATAAATTTCATGATCGCTGGGGTTCCCCCAATGGCGTGAAGGTCTTCCATAAGATACTTTCCACTTGGTTTCATATCTGCTAGGAGTGGGGTTGTATCGGTTACTTTTTGAATTTGTTCTAAGTCCAGAGGAATTCCCATCGTACGAGCAATGGCAATCATATGGAGAGCCGCATTGGTCGAACCACCAAGAATGGTTACCACACGAAGAGCATTTAGAATGGATTTAGGAGTGATGATATCAGAAGGTTTGATATCCTTTTCTAAAAGATTGTACATATACTTTCCAATATTCATACATTCTTTCTTTTTTTCTTCACTGCGAGCAGGAGAAGAAGAACTATAAGGCAAACTCATTCCCATCACTTCAATGGCAGTTGCCATTGTATTTGCGGTATACATTCCACCACAAGCTCCAGGGCCAGGACAGGAGTTTTTAATCACTTCTTTAAAATCTTCTTCTGTAATTTTGCCGTTAATTTTTTTTCCGTAAGCTTCAAAGGCAGAAACAATATTTAATTTTTCACCTTTATGATGACCGCCGTTGATCGTTCCACCATAAACCATGATAGATGGCCTGTTGAGTCTTGCCATAGCCATGATGGCTCCTGGCATATTTTTATCACAACCTGCTGTAAAAAGAAGACCATCATAATAATGAGCACCAGCGATTGTTTCAATTGAGTCGGCAATGATTTCTCTAGATGGTAAGGAAAAACGCATTCCATCATTTCCGTTGGTAATTCCATCACTCACTCCAATGGTATTGAACAAAAGGCCGACCATATCTTTTGTATCCAACACACTTTTCTTTTGTAGGGCAGAAAGAGTGGTTAAATGCATATTACATGGATTTCCATCAAATCCCGTACTTCCAATTCCTACGAAGGGTTTGTTTAGATCTTCATAAGGAACTCCAGATCCAATGATCATTGCTTGGGAAGCAGGAAGGGATTCATCTTGGGTAAGAGTGCGACTGTATCGATTCAAAGTCATAAAATTCAATTTCCTTTGGATTAAAGACAGAATGTAAGGTGCCAAGGTTAAGGAAAGCGGATTTTGAATTTACGGATGAACGATTTCGACCAGGATTTTATTTTCGTTATTTCCTTGTGCTAGGTCTTTTTCCCAATCCTTAAACTCCAATTGCAAACAGCTGTTAGCACGATCTCGATTGGCCTGTGGTAAAAATCCATTTGCTGCGATCGTTTTTGCACCTTTGGCAATTTTCCCCCGAGCCGATTCCAACCACTGGATCTCCGAAAAAGTAGCAAATCTGGCACTTGCAGATGTTTGAAAACCTTCTAACTCACAAGTCTCCGCAACTTGGAACGTGTACTTTGATTTTAGATTCTCAGTCTCAAGTGCAGTGGTTGCTTTTAAACTTAAAATCCCTGATTGCAGAATGGATTCTTGGCAATCGGTAGTTCTATTTTGGATGGTTCTCATCTCATTCAAAATTACATTCAATTCACTTTGTGTGAGGATGAGTTGATTTACCGAACAAATTCCCAGTGGACGCCTACTACAAAAGCGATTGTTGTTCGTGAGTGTGGTATCGGTTTTGATACAATTTCCAGACTCTCTTATCAAATACAAAGTGGTGAGAAAGATGGTTTCTTTGTTTTCCTTTTCTTTTTGTTTCTCTTCCCCACTTTCAAAACAAGAGATCAAAAAAAGTATCAAAGATAAATGAATGATGATTCTTTTCAAAATCTTACCTCGATACCAATATTGACGAGAGGAATGATCGCCATTTTTCCGTTAGGCGTCTGCGAAACAATATAGGGAGAGTTTACTGTATCATAAGTTGGTGCAGGGTTTTCATTTCTTTGGTAATTTTTTGTGTTATCAAACTCAAAACCAGCTTGGTTACGACGACCGTAAAAATTCACAAATTCTATATAGGTATTTACGTAACCCCAAGAATAATTCTCGATTCGATCGATTCGTAAGTCGAATTGATGAAAGGGCAAAAATCGATCACTGTTGTAATTTCCCGAGTAGTTCGGAAAATACAAGTTCAAACCAAAAGTTGCTGCTTGGTTTGCTCGTGTAGCGCTTGTAATGGGAGTGTAAGGAGTTCCTGAAAAATACCGAAACCGTCCTCCTACCATCCACTCGGGATTGAACTTATAACCAAAAACAATATTCAATATATGGGTTCTGTCTAAATCATACAACTGCTCTTTATCATTATTGTAGATCACTTCTAAATTATTATCATCATAATAATTAACGTAGTTTGTTCCCATCTTCATTTGTGCGAGAAGAGTTCTGGAATTATTGAGTAAAGTGCGGTTTCTCGTTTCATCACTATTCAATCTGGATTGGTTATTGATTCTTTTGGTGATGGAATTGGTATAAGAGATCCAACCAAATAGTCCGGATTGTTCTCTCGGATCTTTTGTTTTTTTGATAAAGATTTCAACCCCTTCGGAATGCCCATACCCGGCATTGGAGTAATTTAAATTTTTGGGAGTCACAGGGTTTGCAAAAACTTTTGCCGTTTCATTCACAAAAATCCGTGTATCATTATTGAGAGCATATGGATCTACAATATAAGCATCGGGGACAATGATGTTTTGAAAGATATTACGAAACCCTTCAATTTTGATTTGCCAGTTGTTTGCAAACTCTTGACTCACACCGATGGAATTGTGTTCGGCACGTTCCATAAAAAGATTCGGATTTCCTGATTTTGCAGACAATGCTTCCACAGAAACTGGGGCGTTATAATGGATTCCATGCCCTGCCATAATCCCTGTTTTTGTGGATTCAAAAAGGTAACCTCCCGTAATCCTCGGAGCTAAATTTGTTTCATTGCTACCAGAATAGTTGTCTACTCGTGCACCAGGCGTTAGGCGAAAACCAGCATATTTAAAAGGAAGTTCCGCATAAGCAGATTTTTCGCGGTAACGAATCCGGTCTCCATCAATCACAGAACGAAAGGCCGCATTCGAATTCAAAAGGTCATTAAACACATTATAGAATAACCGGTTGTAGGAGGAGATATTTTCTCCCTTTAAAGTTGTCTCTCGAAAGCGACCTTGCACCCCAGCTTCCAATTTGAGGTGTTCTTCCCATAGTTCCCATTCAAATGCATTCTGAACATAGGTAATGGTATCTGTGGTTCGATTTTGTAATCCAAAGATATTTTCTGCAGTCAGTGGATTCGTAAATTTTAGTTCAAAAAATTCATTAAACGATGTCCGGGAATAAGAGATTGTATTTCGAAAGGTTTTCCCTTTCCAAACATAACGAATGGCATCCGTGCGAAACATTCGATCAAGGCCGGTAGGAGGGCGCGGGTCATCTCCTCCTCTTTCCATATCCGCTTGGGCTTTGGTATAAGCCTGTCTATCCCTTGTTCCAAAGGTTTGGATGGAAAGCCTATGTTCGGCATTGATATCCCAAATCATTTTCCATTGGAAGTCACTGTATTCTGCGTACTTTGCATCCTCAGGAATCCCTTGTGGATAGGCTTGTAATAGAACCACATTGGGATAGTTTTTTCTACCCGAACTAATCATCGCAAGACCAGGGAGGATTTTGGATTGGTTATAGATATCAGATAAAAACAAATTGGTGTTGATGACCGTTTTATTTTCATCCACACGGTCGGTCCCTTCAATGGCGATAATTCCACCAGTCGCATAACCATATTTAGCCGGAAATGCCCCAGTAAACACATCGAAGGATTTAATTAAGTTGTTATTTAGAACGGAAGACTGGTTTCCCAAATGGAAAGGATAAGGAAGGGGAAATCCATCGAAGTAATATTGGTTTTGTCTTGTCCCACCACCTCGTAAGGAAAGGTCACCCCTTTCACTATTGGAATAAGGATTTCCTGTGAGTAAATTGGTTCCAATATTTGTAAAGACTGATGGTAAAATTCCCACAGGGGCACCAATCACAACACCCGGAATGGTTTGGAGAGCTTTTAAGGAATCTCCTGAAACCCCAGGAAGGCGTTTGATTTCATCCTGGACTAATCCATACCGCGAAAGTGGAGTTTTGTCTCTTTCCCCGCTGACTAAAATTCCAGCAAGGTTGGATTCTGAAATACTGACAAGGATGACTTGTCCTTTGAACCGAACTTCCCGAAATATTGATTCTGTTCTATCAGCTGTCGAAATTTTAATTTCATAGTATCCTGGTTCGGGAAATTGAAGTTTGGCGATTCCCTCACTATTCGAGATTCCACTTGTTTTTCCCTTTTTGGAAATGACGACAGCATTGCTGACAGGTTTTCCTGAGTTGGATTTTACAATTTGAAATACGACCTCTATGTTTCCCTCTGCAAAGATAGGATACAGAATTGAAAAATAAAGAAAGAATATGAGGTATCGAGGGATTTTCATTTAGAAGATGGAATCAAACTCTCTGCAATTCGATATAATTCATCGAGTGACCTTTTATCATCAAGCAAACGATATCCTTGTAAGACCCCTTCATAAACAAAAAATAAATGTTTGGCGAGAAGACGACAATCCACTTTAGAAATTAAATGACCATTTTGGACCGACTCTTCCAGATACTCAGCCAAACAATCGATGGTTCGATTTGCAATTACTTCAATTTCTTTCTGGATTTCCAATTCCTGGGGAGCAATCTGAGCGCGAAAATTTGCCATTCCACAACCAAAAAGTTGGGACATCCTTGCTTCACGAGATAGAATCCGAACCCAAGCCTTCACGAAATCCAAGGGTTTTGGATTTCGTTTCATTAGGGACTTAAGTAAGGATAAATTTTCATCAGAATAAATTCTCAGGACCTCTTTTCCTAACATTTCCTTAGAAGAAAAATGTTGGTAGAGGCTTGCCTTGACCGTTTTTGCTTCTTCTACAATTTGATTGAGCCCTGTCCCCGAGTATCCTTGTTTTAAGAAAAGATTCCGGCTGACTTGCAAAAGGCGTAAGCGGGTAGGTTCTTTTTTCATATCCCCTACAGATTCCAAAAGGAAAGAAACTTAGCAAACATTATACCAACCGGTATGTATGAAAAGTTCTTGCAAATACATACCGACTGGTATGTATGTTGTTTAGGAGCATCCCATGAACTCTGAAATGATATCCATCCATGAAACCGCGACCACAGTTTCTGAAGCCCTAGAAACTAGACATAGCATTCGAGACTTCCTTCCCAAACCCATTCCAGAAGAAATTTTACAAAGAGTCTTTGGAAAAGCCTTACGTTCCCCTAGTTGGAAAAATTCCCAACCTTGGAAGGTACACATTGTCAATGGAACCAAACGAGAGGAATTAGCAAAGGATCTAGTCCAAGCTGCTCGTCAGTCCCCACCTAGACCAGAACAATTGGCCTGAGTCCTATCCCAGTGATGCTAAAAAACGAATGTTTGATTTGGGGATGAAAATTTACGGAGTGGCCGGAATTGAAAGGAAAGATAAAGAAGCAAGAGATCAGTTTATGCTTCGTAACTTTGAATTCTTTGGAGCACCAACTGCCGTTTTTATTACATCCAAGTTTGAACTGAATTATTTTGTAGGAATTGACTTGGGTTGTTTTCTCCAATCAATTCTTCTTTTAGCAAGAGAAGAAGGGTTGGGAACTTGTCCGCAGGCAGCTCTTGGTGCCTTTCCTGATGTAGTAAAAATGCCCTCCAATTGCCAAACGAAGAAAAGGTAATCTTAGGACTTAGCATTGGTTACCCAAAACCTGAATCGGATCTAAATCGTTTTCACACACCAAGAGAATCTGCCGAAGAATTGATTCGTTTCTACTAAAACAATATTTTGATTTAAGATGTTTGTCGTTTAAAAACTTACGAATGGATTTTATCCGAAAAAATTAAATCAGTTTTTACTTTTAAGTTTTGAAATTCATGATTCTCTATTTTCTTAATAGTGGAGGAAGAATGATTAATATGAGGTTATGGATTTCAACTTTGGTGATTGCGGTGTTTGCGTTTCATTGTTCCTTTGGTCAGAAAGTAAAGTATGCTGAACTAAAAAAGAATTATCCCAAAGTGAATTGGGAAAACCGTAAAGCAGAGGCGGTAAAACTACTTTCTGATTTATTAAAAATTCCTTCGGTTCGTGGAAATGAAATCCAGGTAGCCAAATACATTCAAGGAGTCCTTTCCAAAGAAGGAATTCCTTCACGACTTGTCTTCGATCCCAAACATCCCACTAGACCTAATTTAATTGCCGAACTCCCTGCCACAGTTCCCAACCCAGAACCAGGGATCATTCTTGCTAACCATTTAGATACAGTAGAATTTGATTCCAAAGAATGGAAAGTGAATCCTCTTTCAGGAGCTGTCAGTGACGGTCGCGTTTGGGGTCGTGGTGCCATTGATATGAAAGGAATGGCTGTTATGGAATTACTTGCCTTCCTAGAAATCAAACGTTCTGGACTACCAAGAACTAGAAACATTATGTATTTGGCCTTGGCCGATGAAGAATCAGGTTCGGTGTTAGGTGGCAGGTATATGACGACTGTTCAAAAACACTTACTTGCAGGTTATGAGTATGCCCTCAATGAAGGTGGAGTCGCCACGAGAGATATTGTAATTCCTGGGGCGACAATCTTTAACGTTCAATATGCCGAAAAAGGAAACATTTGGTTACGGGCAAAAATTACAGGAACTAGCGGACATGGATCAACTCCTCCAAACCAATACCCTGCTCTATCTTTAATTCAATTCTTTAATGAAGTTCGGGAATTAGAATCCGATATTCGCATAACAGAAGAAACCGATGCTTTCTTTTATCAACTAGGAACGATTAGCCCCTTTCCTAATTCGTTTTTTCTAAAAAATGCAAGGAACCCGTTAATCAAACCTTTATTACATGGAACCATTCGCAGTAACCGTCACCTAACTGCAATGACAACCAACACTAAATCGATTACAGGATTTAGAACTACAGAAGGGGAAGGTGGAGAAAACGTAATCGCTGGAGAAGCATCAGGAAGGTTGGACATTCGAACTTTGCCCGGAGTAGACATTGAAGAGTTTGCAAAAAAAGTAAAAACCATTGCTGAGAAATATAAGGCAGAAGTGACTTTTACCGATATCAATCCTACTGATATATCTCCCATCAATACTAAACTTTTCAGCACACTAGCTGCCGTATCTGTAAATAAATTTCCAAATAGTACGGTGACCCCATTCCTTTCTCCTGGAAAAACGGACAATTCATACTTACGAAAACTTGGGATTAAATCCTATGGCCTCATTCCTGCAGTTTTAAAATCAGAAGATATCGATACGATGCATGGCAAAAACGAAAATATTACAGCCGATAATTTGGAGCTGGGAACTAAAATTCTTTTTGAAACTTTAGTCGAGATGAATCAGTAGGAACGAGGAGATTTGAACGGTTCCAAAAAATTGGTTCAATCGTATAGAATTGTTTGATAATGATTCATTCGAAAAACAATTCTATACTAATAATATAGATGTTTCTATTCTTACCGCTGACAAAATGGAATTAGGTTTTGGATAATGGTAGCAAATATAAACAAAGAAGAAATTCAAGATGTTCAGATCGTTGAATATGAATCAAAATACAAACAGGCTTTTAAGTCCCTCAATGAAGAGTGGATTTCTTCCTATTTTGAAATGGAAGAAAATGATTACAAAGTATTAGATCATCCGAAAGAATTGATTCTAGACAAAGGTGGAAAAATATTTGTAGCCTTGTATCAGGGAAAACCTCTCGGAGTCTGCGCTCTAGTAAAAATGAACGATCCTAATTATGATTATGAACTTGCTAAAATGGCTGTCTCACCAAAGGCGCAAGGAAAAAAGTTAGGTTGGTTATTAGGAAAAGCAATCATCAATTCTGCCAAAGAATTAGGGGCTTCTAAAATCTACTTAGAAAGTAATACTGCTCTGACACCTGCAATCAATTTGTATTATAAATTAGGATTTCAGGAAATTAAAGGCCGCCAAACGTCATATAAACGAGTTGATATCCAAATGGAATTAAATCTTTAAAATAAATTAGATTCAAAAGTGCCAGGATTAAACTAAGTTATTTTAAAAAATTTAAGTTAACTCTTGCAAAGTGTTTATCTAAACTTTATAGACCACAACTAGTGAAGAGAAAATCGTAAAATATTTTTTCTTACTACTCTTCTTCTTTAGTTATCGATTCTATTTTATCCGCATTTTTTATCGCCCATTCAAATAATGAGTCCAAAGGTTTAACAAGCGTTCTTCCGATAGGCGTTAACTTATATTCAACCCCAATTGGTATTGTGTTTAAAATTCTTCTCGTAATTAATCCTCTATTTTCAAGTCTACGGAGAGTTCTTGTTAACATTCGTTGGGAAACATCACCAATTTGTCGTTTAATTTCATTGTAACGCTGCGGCCCGTCAGAAAGGATTCCTATCGTTGCCACTACCCATTTATCTCCAATGAGAGATAAGATATCCCAGAACTGAGAACAATTTTCATGATTTTTCATAAAAAACTCCGAGGCACAAAAAAGTGCCTTATTGACAGCTAATTTAATTAAGTATATATTTGATAGCAAGGAACAAATAGTTACTTAGTATATTTGGAGTAGGTATGAAGATATTATTATTTGGTGCGACCGGCGCAATTGGAAAGCTACTTGCGGAAAAGTTATTCAAAAATGGGCATGAACTCATTGTTTATACCCGCAGTCCAGAAAAGTTGAACATAGAAAATGTCCGACTGAGAGTTGTCGAAGGCAAACTAAACGAGTTGCATTTACACGATTCTATTTTTGATCAAATAGATGCAGTCGTAACTGTTATGGGACCTCCACTCAAGAGGAATTATGAGGGGATGGAACTAACGGAAGCCCATAAGTATATTCTGCAAGCGATGATAAAACATAAAATCAAACGTTTTATTACACTAGCAACACCATCTGTTAGATTTGAAAAAGATAAAAATTCACTGATGACCTGGTTCCCACCTTTCTTTGCAAGGCTTGCGTTTCCGAAAGCTTACAAGGAGATTACTGCTATCGGAGAAATGGTCAAAGAAAGCAAACTTGACTGGACTATTGTTAGAATTATAGCTCCTATAGACAAACAGACAAATCCATATAAAGTGTCTTTTGGAGATTCCAAAATATCTTTCTCTTTATCAAGAGAACAGATTGCAGAGTTTTTTAAAGATTCTTTGGAACAAAAAAGCTATATTCATTCTATGCCGATCATCGGTTCATAACAAATCTTTACGCAATTGAGTATTTTGTAAGACAGATTTTAGCTTTTAATTGGAATAACGAGGATAAAGATTGTTTCGGAAATTACTTACTTACGAGGGAAATTATTGTATGTTCTTTCAAATTATCGAAACGAATTTAAGATGCTGTAATACAGCAGCCTTTAGTTCCAATGAAAAGTTTTAATAATATTGATTATTTTAGGTATGATGATTTCGCTATTTTTTTCAGAACTTATCTTCACATAACTATTATTATTTTCACTTAATATGATAGTCGAAATACCTTTCAGAATCATTACTTGTACATTATTGTTCTGACAAATTCTTGCAATGGAACCTGATTCTGGATCAGAAGCATTGAATAATAAGGGAAGTTTGCTGATTTTAGAAGTCTCTAACTTTGAATTAGTTGAGATAATATTGGAGGGGATGATATCATCAGGAATTTTAAAATTCGAGTCGACGTTGATTTCAGTTCTATATTTATCAAAGTTTATTTGAGTGAGTTCTTTTTCTTCCGAAAAATCATAAAGAAAGGTATTTTTTGCAACGACGAGATCGAATAATTTAACTCTTTTATAGAAACCAGACGTGGAGCCAATGTTAATGATTATTTTAGGATTTAGGTTAGAGATAACCATTTGAGTGGAAGCAGCAGAATCAATGGATCCAGAGCCACCATAAACAAAGATAATTTTTTCATTATGTGAATCTAAAACCTTGTCTGCGAAAAAAAATTCTCCGTAAGGAGAGAATTGAAGAATCGCTGGATCGATTTTTAAGTAATTCTTAAGAGCAATCCATTCATAATATCCTGAGACTATGATAACAACTTTCTTTTCGGGGGAACAATGATTAACAGTAAAAAGTAGAAGAAAATATATAACTATTTTTTTCATAAAGTTGTTTTCAGTTATATTTCATATAACACACGATAAACCTATCATCATCGTGATTTCAAAATACCCTATTTCAAAGAACTCAGATATTTCAAAATCCCTTCTTCTCCTCTTTCTTCGGCTAATTCCGCAAGACTAATCCCACCGACAGTTTTGACTTTTGTTTCTGCCCCGGCACCTACCAAAAGTTTAACCAAATCGAGATTTCCTCGGTACACAGCTCGGTAGATCGCTGTTTCTCCGGTGAGATTGCGAAGGTTGACATTGGCACCTCTTTGGATCAAAAATTTAGCGATCACTAATTCTTCTTCATCCGCCGCTTTGATGAGAGGGGAATTACCTAAAGAATCTTTTGCATTGATGGAAACACCTTCGCTCAAAAGTTCTTTTACTAATTCTAAATTTCCTTTTTCCACAGCGAGAAAGAGTCGGTGCTCCCGGCTCATAGGAGCTTTGATCACTGTTTCGTCTTCCGTACAAGAGAAACTAAACCCAACCAGTAGCAAAAAAATGACAAAGGAATGGATTTGGATTAAAAATCGGCTGGATAGAACTTGTAACATCAGTTTTAGTCTAATGGTTTAACTATGAAACGTCGATCCATTTTTCCAACAAGTTTCCAGTTCCTACCCATTTTAGGGGTGGGCCTTTTCTTTGTTTCCTGCCTATCGATCATTACCCCTGGGGAAGTGGGGCTTATGTGGCGACCGTATAGTACGGGACTGAGTCAAAAACCCTTAGAGTCACGGGTACAAACTTATATGCCCTGGAACAGCGTTTATGTTTACTCGATCCAATGGACAAGCCACCAAGAAAAAGTGGAAGTACTCACTCGCGATGATTTAACAATCACTGTGAGCGCAGCAATCATCATCCGGCCGATCCAAAACGAAATTTATGATCTAGAAATGGAAATTGGAAGAGATTATTATGATAAGGTAGTCAAACCACAATTCCGAACCGCAATTCGAAACATTCTCTCTGCTTACAATATGGTTTCTATTTCCAAAGAAACACCGAACGTTTCATCACAGATTAAAAAGTCCTTAGCAGAAAAGTTAAAAGACAAACATGTCGAAATCGATGATGTGATCATTGATGATGTTGAATATAGTCCTTCCATTCTAAAAGCAATTGAAAGCAAACTAACCAAACAACAAGAACAAGAACAGATGAAGTTCGAAATCAATATCGCGAAACGAGATGCAGAAATTCAACAGATCACTGCGGATGGTAGAGCCAAAGCTGTGCTTATCGAAGCTGAAGCCCAAGCAAAAGCTCAAAAGATGATTTCCGAATCATTAACTCCTAAATACATCCAATTGAAAGCTATGGAAAATCCAAATAACAAAATGATCTTTGTTCCTAATGGAAAAGACGGGTTACCAATCATAGTGAATCCTGAGGGGAAATAAAGGAGAAATGGATTAGTTCGTCTGATTCACTTCCAAGAAAATTGGGAAATCAATTGATTGGTTTTCCCAATTGATTTAGATTATGATTGAATCCTGGTGGTTCAATCTCTGATCGAAGATTCCTTCCCTGAATATTTATATTGAATGGGTTTTTAGGATTTGGTGTTTTCGTCATAGATCTCGACAATGCCTTAGTCAATGGTTGTAACAAGGCAACAATTTGACTATGTCCTCTAACTTCCGATAATCGAAGAGCATTCCATCCATCTACAGTAAAATCTGTATTTGCATGATAGGAAAGAAGTGCTTTTACTGAATCGGTTCGTCCAAAGTATGCAGCGTATAACAAAGCTGACCAACCTTCATACAATGCATTTGGATCTGCTCCTTGACTCAAAAGCGAAATTGCTTCAGCTTCATTTCCATTATAAATAGCTGCAATCATAGGTTGGTTAAGTTTAGGATCCAATTTTATATTCGCTACTGGTGATTCGATATCTACATTTGGTGAAGCAACATTAAGTTCCTGTTTGTAAGGTGATACTAAAACAATTTCTAATTGGTCAGCAAACCCAGTCAGATCGTTAACCCAACCAAAACGACCATCAGGCAACTGGAAAAAACGTGCCGCTGCACGAAAAAATAAATTAGGTGAACCGAAGTTTTGTGGTTTGGAAACTAAGTTCCCGTCTTTTTTGATCAAACAAACTTCCAGTTTCATCTTTTCTATTTTGGGAAACCATTTGTCTTTATCGTTGCCATCATCTGTCATCCACATAAGAAAGAGATGATCTTTTCCATATGGAACAATTCTTGGAATTCTTTCTCTCTGTTTCGTTGTATTGGTTAAATAAATGGGTTTAGAAAGAACTTCATCTTTTTTAATCATTAAACCAATATCATAAGATGAACGATCTAAATTAGAATCAAATGTAATCCAAGTTGTACCATCTTTCGAATATAAATCTCCTGTTGATATTGGAACATATTGGTAAGTTTCATTTGGTCCTGCTTTGGGAACCACAATCGGTATTTCACGGTTTTTATTTGGAAAACTATCGACAACGAGCCCTCTTGGATAGGCATCCCCTACCGTAACCATTACCAATTGTTTTCCATCGTTAATAAATCTTGGCCGAAAACTATGACTCACATTCCAAGTAAAACCTTCTGGAGATTGATTATCCGACTTCATCACTCTGTTTCCAGAACTGTCAAACAATGCCAAATACTCACTTTGATGGGTAACACCATCGTCCCACTTTCGATAAGTTGAAAAATAGGTCGCATAATAATTGTCAGCTGTTTTTTCCAGAGTTAAAGTTCCAAAAACTGTATCGATACCTTGGTCACCAACTTTTTTGTATTCTTTTGTTCCAACTATTTTAATACTAAAGTTTAATTTTCCAGTAGTTGTGTATTGATTGATATAAGCCGAATGAAAATTTTTAGTTTCAAAATTTCCTTTTTTTTCCACATCAAATGCAGATACTAAAAGAGTTAGTCCATTTGAATCGGCAATGGTATCTTCTATTCGAAAATTTTTTAAACTTACGAGTTCTTTCAAAATTTTAAATTTAGAATTTAAACTTACAATTCTGCCATTAGAATTACCATCATTATAGACTAAGTAATATTCTTCTGTGCCATTGTGTACGATCTTGGGAGCAGGAGTTCCATCAGACATAGCATTTGTATAAGAAGTAGATGTCGTCGTAAGATAGGAATGATCAGAAGGTAACTTAAGTGAAATACGTTCTGTTTTTTCGGCGATTTGATTGATGTCTAAAACGATGTCTGATTCGGCAGAAAGAAAGGAAAGATTAGGAACTAAAAGACAACTTAAAACAAATTTTAAATTCCATAAGATAGCAAATTTCAAAAGTGAAGAGCTGGCATTTGTTTTCTTTTTCATTTCAGAATTCTGTATCTGAAGTTCTAGAAAAACAAGGAAGAAATTGATAGGTGATTAGGTATTGTACTTATCTATTGAATCTTATTCAATGGGGAAGAAGTATTTAATAAAAAGAAAGAAATTGTCTAGTTTTAGAATGAGAGAGACCCCGCAGTTGCAGGGTCTATGAAATTATTTTAGAATTTATATCCCATTGACATCGAAAAGGAAACCCCTTCACGATATGAACGGAAAAGTTTTTCTTCGTTAAGCAATTCATCCTTTACATAAATTTTAAATCGTTGGTCCGTTACGTTTTTTGCCGCAAATTTAAAATCAAGTTTATCGTCTATTTTATGGGAGAAAACAATATCCGTTAAACCAACACCACGTTCATAGGCATCTGGAGTACCGTTCGCACCAACGACAAAGATCCGGTCACCAAAGTAGTTGTAGTATAAACCAATCGTGGTTGTTTTTAGTTTATTCAAATACACATCAAACTTCAAGTTTGCTACGAAGTCAGACTGTCCTTGTAATGGTCTTCGAATGTTTGTGGGATCGTAAGAAAAACTTCTATCAATTGGATCTAACAATCCTGCTTTCGAAATTGTATATTGTTCCCAAGAGATAACATTTACAAGAGATTTGATAAAGAACACATTCGTTTCAAAACGGAATTTATCAAAAAACTCTCTTCGGAAATCTAATTCAACACCTCGAATGGTTGCCCGACTAGCATTTGCATAAGTGAAGAATGGCGAAATTTGACCCGCTACTGGTTGTCCAATTAGCTCGATAGGGTTAGAAAGATCTTTATGAAAGACTCCCGCTCCGATATAGTTTGCACCACCCATAAAGTATTCATAACGAAAGTCAAAGTTATGAATGTAAGTTCTTTGAAGATTTGGATTACCTCGAATTCGATCTCCACCGAAATAAGGAGTGAATGCGAACGGAGACATTTCGCGGAAATCTGGTCTAGTGAGCGTCTGAGTATATCCAAACCGTAAATTTTGGTCTTGTAGAAATTCATATACAAAATTTACACTCGGAAGAACGTCTTTTGTTCTTATTTCACCAACACCATTATTATCTGCAGAACAAATGTTATTCTTTACTAAAAGAATTCGTTCTCCTTCCGAACCTGTATCACAACCATAACCTGGTCGTCTGACATCGAACTGCTCTTTAAGCACAAATGTTTTTACTTTTTGATAGGAGTCTTCATAACGAGCTCCCCCAATGAATCGAAATTTAGGAAATAATGGAACATCAAATTGAGAAAAATAGGAATGTAACTTTTGATAAGCATCATAAGCATTTGGCTCTACTTGTCTTTCGGAAAAAGTCCTGTTTGCAAGCCCTGTACTATTTGTTCGCAAGAACTCTATAGGATTATAAACAATTTCTCCAGGTACCGGGTATAAATCAGTTGTAGAGGCCCCAACGTTTGATTTAGACCCAAATTCTCTAAAAGTAAACGATTTAAAGCGATCTAATGCTGACCCACCAAATTTAAATGAGGATTTAAGTCCGTTCCATTGATCAAAAGGAATTTCATAAGCAACACTAAAACTTCTAACGGTATCATTGGAAGTAGAGTAAAACCTTGAACCATCGGGGTTATTTCCCAGCCTTGTTGGAACGGTTGTTACAGAACTTGTTTGAGGTCTTCGCCATACTTGTTGAGTCAAATTCGGCTCATCTCTTTTTGCCTCACCATAGTTCACTTGCCAATCAAGCGTATGTGGCCTACTCAAAGACCCCAAATTGATCGCATGTTTTCCTCCAAAACTTGAGTTAAACAATTGTCTACTAATGAAGTCATTGGTTTGAGAGAAAAATTGGAAATTATCAATATTATTTGTTCCTACAGATTCTCGAACTGATTTCTCGGATGAAACTGAATAAAAATTCTTCAAGAAGAATTGTTGGCCGCTCATCGGTTCATAAGCAAAGTTTAAATTATTTCCGAACAATCGATCTTCAACATAGATATCAGCATCTTGTGTTTGCAATGGTGAAACAGTGGTTAAATCTTTAGCAGAAAGAGACACTGGGTTTGCAGGAATGTATCTCACATCTTTTTGACGTCTAAACCGATAATCGACAGAATGGGTAGTACCAAATATAACACCAAGTCTTTGTCCAGATTCAGTTAATTTAAAAGTATTTCCTACAGTTAAGTTAAAGTTTTTGTCATAAGGTGCTTTTGTAGTATCTGGTGTCCATTGTGATGGAAAAGAAGTACCACCTACGTTAATCAAAGTAGGATTGATTCCACCAAAACGACTTCCGGGTTCAAAAGGTAAAAAATCGGGAACAGCTTTTACAGCAGAAGGAAGTTCCTGATTGGCAGTTGGCCTTCCAAAGAAATCTCCACCTTCGAACGTTTGCCATTTCTTTCTCGTAGTATTTCCGTTATAACCAACTCCAAATCCGACTTTCATCGTAAATTCATCAGGATATTCTTTCGTTTCAATTTTAACAAGTCCGCCAGAGAACTCCGCCGACTCTTCCGGCACAAAAGTTTTTATTACGCGAATGTTTTTAATTAAATTGGCTGGAAACAAATCTAAAGGTACTACCCTTTTGTCTGGTTCCGTGGAAGGAATGTATGCATCATTTAAATATGTTGATGAATATCTTTCCCCTAAACCTCGAACAAATACATACTTACCACCAATTAATGTAATCCCTGTGACCCTTTTAATCACATCACCAGCGGATGAATCTGGTGATTTTTTAATCGATTCAGCACCAATTGCATCTGAAACCGTTGCTGATTTTTTTTGTAATTGTAGTAAGGAAGAGTCCGATTCATTGATTGCACGATCCTTCACTTCAACAGTTTGTAACACTTGAGCACCAAATGTTACATTCATACTGACAGGTTTCCCGGCAGATACGACAATCGTTCTATTTTGCGGGCCATAACCATACATTTGATATTCCACCTGATATGTACCCGGAGGAAGTTCTAAATTATACTTTCCATCAAAATCAGTTTTTGCAAATTTTTTCTCTGATCGAACAACGATAGTAGCACCAAATACAGGTTCTCCGTTTTCTGAATCAATGATAGTTCCTCGAATTGATCCATTACTTTGTGCATATAAGCTAAAAGTTGAAAAAAAGACCAATAAGGATAAGGTAAGAAGTGTCTTGATTGATTTCATAAATTCCTTCAGAGCCAAGCTTCTAGAATTTACGTGTAAGTAAATGAAAAGGGGATTCGATTGAGTTACGTTTATGTGAACTAATTATTACAATCAGATTACAAAATTTAAGGTCCTATCACTCCAACTTTATAACCAGATTTTGTTTCAAAAACCATTTTGATTTGATCAAGGACAATGACTTGATTATCAATTAGGATCTTAATTGCTTTCGGTTTATGGCCTATCATCTCACCATACATTCTTGGTTTTTCCCAATCAAAAGATGAGATTCTAAATTTTTTGCTCTGGATGCGATTTTTGATTTCTGTGATTGCAAATGATTCTCGTGTTTCTAAAACTTTTTTATATTCAGCCAACGGTGTCGTATCGAGAAGAGTGCCTTTTCCCAATGTATTAGGAAAAATTACATTTAGTTTTTCTTCCCAGCTCACATAATATTCATTTGATGAATGATTTTGAAATACTTCATTCAAAAAATTTTGAACCGCAAGTTCTTTAGATTTGGAGGACTTAACCCAATCACTTTTCTTAAAACCATTCTCTTTGATAAGTTGATGGTCTTTTTCAACTCTAAGAATGACTTTTTGATTTTCGACTTCCATTTGTTCGCGCCAATCTTCTTGGTTACAAAATGAAAAACTTAAAAGGGAGAGTATAATTAGGAGATTACGCATCATAACGTCTAGTGGCCTTAGGTAAGGCCACCAGGTAAAGTTTTAATTTTGATTTAACTATCTTGCCCGATAGACAGTCCAGTCCTTATACCATTCAGTGGAAGCACCACCGACATAAGTTCCAGAAAGAGAACTGATGGTTCTGTAGTCAGGTTTTGAATCTCCAAACCCACATTCTGCTGTTGATCCGTCAGAATTGATTGGAGTTGCAGAGATTGTAGTCGAACCAGTTGGAGTAATCGCAGTTGTTTTTCCAGTTTGGTAAGCAAGGTTTGAAATAGTTGCAGTGATTGCTGGATAAGTTCCTGATGTCGATGTACTGACTGCCGCTGCGTCTGCAAAACCAAAGATGATAGCTCTGTTGATTGTCCCGGCAAAACCTTCTCTCAATCTCATTCCTTGGCCACCAGAAATACCTGCTCCAAGTAAAGTCACATTCGTAATGGTTGGATTCGTGCAAGTACCAATTGCATTAGAAGCACAGGATGCACCTGTTGATACGTCCGTCCCGTCCATTTCAAATCCATGTGGATCGGTTGAGAAGGATCCACCACAAGATGATGGGTATTTATGACCGATTAAATTCGTCATAGTTCCACTAAAGCCTTCATCCAAGTCAAAGTCATCATCCAATCCACCCGTTGCTAATAGGTTTGACCAAGTTCCCGATCCACCCCAAGCCTCAAATCCATCATCCAATCCTCTATGGACTTGCACGAAACTAAGCACTGATTTAGAGGCGTAAATCGACATGTTATTCAATTCGTCTCCAGGTGCTACTTCGTTTCCGGCAAACTCAACAATGTTGTAAGACATATTCAAATTTTCAACGTCCGTACCTTTTGGTCCGCCGTAACCTGTTGGTGTTGTTCCCTCTGTGTTTGAAGCTCTCGATGCACCACTTGTTCCAATGACAACAATTCCACCCCAATCACCAGGAAAACGAGATCCGAGGGCAGCTGCAGAAGACCAGCAAATTGGGTCAGCAGCGGTTCCGTTCGAAACTAACTTTGATCCTTGTTTGAAGAATATGGAAGATCCTCTTTGGCCAAAAACTGCCGTTCCAGGAGTAACAGTGATAGTTGCACCAGATTCCACAGTGACAGTTCCTTGGAGGAGGATACCACCAGACCATGTCTCAGATCCAGAAATAGAACCGGATTTAATTACAGGACCACCCGCTAGTCTTCGTCCGTCGCAAACATTTTCACCAACCGTTGGATTAACAATTGGATATTCTCCTTTAACAAAAACTTTAACTGCTTTCACAGTGATCGAATAACCAGTATTACCTGATAAGGAAATTTGGTTAGTATTCGTCCTATCATCTAAGTTCAAGTTTACTGACAATATTCCAGGTGCACCAGTTACATTTGTATAATCACTAGCAGGTAGATCTAATATGTACGTTGTTCCGACAACCGCACCCGAACACGCATTCGCATTCGATGCAGATGCAGCATCATTTGGAGTAAATGTTAGTTCACCACTAAGTGATGAAACTTTAAATAAAACTGTGAACTCACCATCTACGGTACCGTTGGCAGGTGGTGCCCCACTTGTTGCGCATGTAGTAAAGTCAGCAATAGTGGATTGGCCACTAGATAAAAAACTTCCGGAAAGGGTAACTTTTCCATCTTTCATCGGTAAAGTATCCGCTCCTCGCAAAGTTCCAGTTAATACAACTGTGTATTCAGGTTGATTGAGCAATGCTGCTAAACCAAGAAGCATAGCAGTATCATCTTTCTTCTTTCCTGGACAATTCATCATAGTGAATCCCATCAAAATGATGGAAAGAAACACCAGACTTTTTTTGAATGAATTTTTCATTTTAAATCCTCTTTCGAAAAAATCGAATTTGTTTGGCTAGCGGGTCTTCCCGAAAGGGATTCGCAAAAATTCTCCCTCTAGCTAAGGATAACTATGTTCATTATTTGTTACAGTGGGATGACAAGCTGGTGAAGGTTTTATGAAGGTTTGGTTAAGGGGACTATTTTCTGACGCGGTTTAATATCTTCACCAAATTACTTTTGATGCGACGGATCTGGTCTGGGGTGAGCTGAAGATCG
The DNA here is from genome assembly GCF_002812125.1 of Leptospira brenneri. Taxonomy (NCBI): domain Bacteria; kingdom Pseudomonadati; phylum Spirochaetota; class Leptospiria; order Leptospirales; family Leptospiraceae; genus Leptospira; species Leptospira brenneri. The sequence goes on along the minus strand of NZ_NPDQ01000001.1, from coordinate 233,716 downwards.
CCTTTTTCTGCCTTTTCAATCACAAGCTCTGCTTTGGATACAAAGGTTATGGCTGCTTCATCGATTGCTTCTTTTCGCTTCTGCTTCTCTCGGTAGGCATCCAAAGCCTTTTGTACATCCAAAAGTTCCTTAGAAATCCCACCGATAGCAATATTAAGTTCTACAATGTTTTCGGCCATTGAATGATTATCCCACTAAAATAGAATCAGCAAAACCAAGCTTTCAAGGATTTCAATATTACTTATTGATATAATACATCGATGAATTTCTTTTTTGCTTCCAAATGTTCTTTGAAGGTTGCAGAAAAATAATGTGAACCATCTGGTTTTAGAAGGAAAAATAGTTTATCCGACTTCTCTGGTTTGAAGGAAGCAATGAGTGCCGGTAAACCAGGATTAGAAATTGGTCCAGGTGGCCATCCACCATTGATATAAGTATTATAAGGAGATACAATCTTTAGATCAGATTCAAAAAGTCTCTTTTTGGGTTTATCAAATAAATACTGAATGGTCGCACATGATTCTAAATTGATATTTTTTTCTATGCGAGTGAGAAAAACACCGGCCATCATTGGCCTTTCTTCTTTTCTTACTGCTTCTCTTTCCACAATGGATCCAAGAACCACTCGAAAATGAAGGTCTGCTGGTTTGATGTCTTTTGCTTCTGGAATCGATTCTAGTTTTTTATAGAAGCGTTTGATCATCATTTCAGTAATTCTTTCTAAAGGATAATTTAAAGGAACAGAATAAGTTTCTGGAAATAAATAACCTTCCAAAGTTTTTGCCGGGATATTGTACTTAGTAATTAAAGCAGGACTCTGAGCTACTTTTAAAAACTCCTCCCGAGAGACTGCTAGTTTCTTAGAAACTAACAAATCTCCAATCTGACGATTGTTATATCCTTCAGGAACAGTAAAGTTTACAAGTTTGACTTTTCCGGAAATGATGACGTCTAAAATTTTACGGGAACTCATTCCGTCATTAATATCATAGACCCCTTGTTTAATTTTATTACCAGCTCGTGTAAATTTCATCAGATAGTTGAAATAAACTGATGACTTGATCATTCCAGCAGCAGCTAACTCTCGCACAACGCTCGAAGAAGGCTCTCCTGAATCTATAATGAGTTCATATTTATTTTGACCATCACCTACTGCCCCACCTTTGATTTCGTCTATTACGAAAAACCCAATCAATGCTAAAACAAGTAGTAAGGCAACACCAAGTCCTGATAAAATCAGGTATTTTTTAAGTTTTGAGTTCATTCCATCCCCATTCTCTTTGTTATATCGACAATTACCAAATCTTTTTTAGGGTCTTACGACCGGTTCCATTTCCAATCGAACGGAAAATTTATCAAATACACTCTGTCTGACTGATTCAGCCATATCTAAAAGTGCGGATGTTGTTCCCGCTATATTGATTAGACCTAAACAATGGTTTTCTGAGATGCCCACTCCACCCGGATATTTTGTCCCTTTTTGGATTCCTGAATTTTCAATTAACCAAGCAGCCGAAAGTTTTTTGAATCCTGGAGACTCAGGATATACCGGTGGGTTTTCAAAACCATGATTTTTAGCTGTTTTTAAGAATATCTCTACTTCTTTTTCCGATAAAATCGGATTCGTGAAAAAAGAACCAGCAGATCGGGTATTGGGATCTTTTTCATCCAGGATCATTGATTTTTTCTTTCGAAGTTGGATGACAAGATTTCTAAGTGTTTCCATTTGGAAAACACGCAAATCATTGTTAGGTGGATTGTTAAGATTTAGATTGGAAAAAAAATTTTCCCAGGCATTTTTTACTTCAGGATAACGGAAACAAGGAGAAGCTAGTTTTGATAATTGAAACGTAACAGATGTAACAATATAATCTTTGTAAACTCCGGATTTAAATTCACTATTCCGGTAACGGAACTTACAATCATCCTTGGAAATAGTAATCAATTCCCCCGATGGATTCATACATTCTACTTTTAAAATAGAGTCTTTGACTTCTTGGCCATAAGCTCCAATATTTTGAATGGGAGATGCACCTACGGAACCGGGAATTCCAGAAAGGCATTCAATTCCAGCTAATCCTTGTTTTACTGTAAATTCAACAAATTGATCCCAAGGAACGCCGGCACCTACTTGAAAAATAGCAAAATCCTCATTTGCATCCAAACATCGGATTCCTGGAATCTGCATTTGAAGTATAACACCAGGAAATCCAGAATCCCGAAAAATTGTATTCGATCCACCACCCAAAACAAAATAAGATTTTTTTTCCTTTGTGCAAAACTCAAGTGCCTTGGATAAATCTTCCGTTGTTTTGATTGAGACGAAAAATTTTGCTTCACCACCCAACCGAAATGTAGTGAGTGGAGCCAAAGGAATATTGTTTTGCACCAACATAGTTCCAATAAAAAGTTTCCGCAAAAATCGTAAGTAAGAAAATCAGTCGTATGAGTCGTTCCAATCCCAAAGTTTACGAATATTCTGGATGTAGCACCTGTCGCAATGCTCTCAAATACTTAAAATCTAAAAAAGTTGATTTCCAGCAACTCCCTATCCGCGAAACTCCGCCAACTGTCTCCGAACTAAAAAAAGCAAAACAATACTTAGGTGACATTAAGAAACTTTTTAATACCTCAGGGAAGGACTACCGCGAAGGAAATTGGAAGGAAAAATTAGGAAATCTCTCTGAAGAAGAAATTTATAAGGAACTATCTACTAACGGAAATTTGGTCAAACGGCCTTTTGTTGTGGGTGATGGTTGGTTTTTGGTCGGATTTAAGGAAGAGGAGTGGAAGGGAAAGTTGGGGTAGGCGTGGGTACAGGATCCCCGCCCGACAGAGGGAGGGGAACTAGACCCGCCTCCCAATGAGATCCATCTATCACAGCTCTCCTTGAAACACAATCACTCGAGACAAAATCCATTTTTTTTGGCGCAAAAGTTCATGTTTCAAACTTATCGATTACAAATTATTTCCGCTTTTGTTTGGATTTTGTTTCTGAGGGCGATTCTGACTCCTCATCATGGTCACCGATATCAATTTGGATTAACTTCGAACTTCGGCTGATTCGATTTTGTTCCTTCACCAATTTCCTTTTTTCATCCAATTTCAAAAGTGATTCCATAACAAAAGGTAACACTAATCGGGAAAGAGCAGTGGCAACTAACACACCAAAGATGACAACAGTAGCAAGTGGCCTTTGAACTTCCGCACCTGCCATCGTAGATAAAGCCATTGGCAAAAATCCAATCGCTGCGATAAACTCGGTCGTGAGAACAGGACGTAAAGATAAAATACCAGCGGAAACTACTGCCTTATCAATTTCCACGCCACCTTTAATTTCATCTTTTAAAGTCGAGGCATAAACAACACCATTCAATACTGCAATTCCACTCACTGCAATAAACCCAACAGCTGCTGGAATACTAAATGGTAGTCCACGAATTAATAATCCTAAAATACCGCCTGCAGCAGCAAGTGGAACCACTGAAAAAACTCCCACTGCATAATACACACTTTCAAACGCTGCAATCAGCATAAAAAAGATAATAGCAAGTGCTACAGGAACAACAAGAACGAGTCGATCCCTTGCGCGAACGAAGTTATCAAACTGTCCTCCCCATTCGATTTCATATCCTTCTGGTAAAGAATTTTGAATGGATTCAGTTTTCTTTTTTGCTTCATTGATATAACCAACGAGATCCCTTCCTCGAATGTTTACCTCTACAAAAATTCTTCGTTTTAAACCTTCTCGGTAGATTGCTGAAGCAGAATCAAGGATTTCAATATCTGCAACTTGGCCTAAAGGAACGGTTGTTCCTCTTGAAGTCATAATGGGAATGTTACGAACTGAATCGATATCTTTGGCTTGTAAATCTAATCTTAAAACTAAATCATATCTACGCGCACCTTCAAATATTTTACCTGCTGTCGAACCAACTCTCATCATTTCAACTGTTCTTAAAATTTCAGAAGCTGTAACTCCATATCTTGCCATGTTATCATAATTTGTATTTACTTGTAACATAGGAAGACCTAACAAACGTTGAACGCGCAAATCTCCTGTTCCTTCTATTTTTGCAAGGACACTTGCAACTTTATCCGCTTGAGTTTTAAGTGTTTGTAAATCATCACCATAAATTTTAAGCACAACATCTGCTTTAGAGCCAGTAAGTAAGGCATTTACACGATTTTCAATTGGTTGTGACATACTGAAATATGTTGAGGGAATCGATGAATTTAATTTCTCTTTCAAAACATTCATTAACTCTTCTCTTGAATTTGCATTTACCCATTCTTTTTTTGGGGATAACTTTACCATAACGGAAGTTTCTTCTGTACCTAATGGTTCGGCTGCTGATTCGCCACGGCCAACACGTGAAACAACGCTAGATATTTCAGGAAAAGGTTTTAATACTTTTTCTATGTCTTTATTTAAATCTTTAGAATAATCAATCGCGGTGGAAGGCAAACGTTTAGCATCAATTTCTATTTCACCTTCATCAATTCTTGGTAAAAATTCCGAACCTAAATAAGATCCTAGAAAAAAAGAAACCAACACCAAGAGTAATGAGAATGTTAAAATTTTCTTTTTCCTTTGCCCTCCCCAATTTAGAAGCAAAACATAATACTCTTCAATCTTTTCCCAAGCATGAGCCTTATGAATAAAAGGCTTTTTATAAAAAATGGCAAGACTTGCGGGGAACACTGTAATTGAAAATACAAGTGCACTGGCCAGAGCCAACGCCACAGTGATTGCCATAGGACGGAACATTCGACCTTCCACTCCTTCAAGAACCATAAGTGGAAGATAAACTAACATGATAATAGCGACAGAAAAGGCAGCAGCTTTCCCTACTTTCTGACACCTTTCTAGAATAATACCTTCGGTAATATTCTGAATTTCGTCTTCATTCATCGGCCTATTGAATTTTTTCCTACCAATGTAAAAACCTGCTAGAACAGATTCCAACATCACAATAGAACCATCGACAAGAAGCCCAAAATCCAGAGCACCTAACGACATCAAATTTCCAACAACACCGATATATTTCATAAATATAACAGCAATTAACATGGAAACAGGGATCGCTAGAGCAACGAGTATACCTCCTTTGGCAGTACCAAGAGTGAATATTAAAGCAAAAAAAACTAAGATCGCTCCCTCAGAAAGATTAATAAAAACAGTCTTCAGCGCTCGATTGATAAACTCGGACCTGTCATAAAACGGCTCAATTTTCATTCCCTGGGGAAGCGTTGCACTAATTTCATCGATTCTTTTTTTTACATCTTCAACAACATCTCTAGAATTTTCGCCTAACAACATTATTACTGTGGCTGCAACAACCTCTTTACCATTTTTTGTAGCAATTCCAAACCGTAATGCAGGGCCTTCTTGAACTGTTGCAATTTGTCCTAACAAAAGAGGAATTCCATCACTAGCAGTTCTTACCGCTACTCTTTTGATTTCATCAATTCCTTCAAATTGACCTTCACCTCTGATGACAAGTTGTTCATAACCTTTTTGAACATAGCCACCACCCGTATTAAAATTTGCTGTTTTTAAGTTATCTAATATTTCTGAAATAGTTAAGTTATGGACCTGTAATCTTTTTGGATCGATTAATATTTGATATTGCTTTAAAGAACCGCCTAAAGTATTTACCTCAATGACTCCAGGAACACTCTTAATTTTTTTCGAAAGATCCCAATCTATATAACTACGTAATTCCGTTTCGTTATGATTCTCTGATGTTAATATAAATTCGTATATATCTCCGAGTGCAGTCGCTACAGGTGCTAATTCAGGTTTTCCATATTCAGGTGGGATTTCTGCATCAACCAACTTCAAACGTTCATTAACAATTTGTCTTGCAAACCAAATATCAGTCCCATCTTCAAATATAACAGATACAGAGCTTACACCAGCTCGAGAGATGGATCTAATTTCTGTTGCACCAGGAATTCCGTTTAACTTTAGTTCAATAGGATAAGTTATAAATTGTTCAACTTCAAATGGAGTAAGAGCAGGAGAAGAGGTTACTGCTGTGACCTGAACATTGGTAACGTCAGGAACGGCATCTATTGGTAAATGGAATGCGTTTATAACCCCAACCAAACAAAAAACAAAAGTAAAAGCCATTACTTTAAATTTGTTTTGGATGGAAAAGGCAATGATTGATTCTATCATAAAGTTATCTATATATCAGACTATCAAAACTGATCATTCTGACTAGTGAAACTTGAAATGATTTAATTTTTTAAATACAATTATAGAGTAAAATTATAATAACGAACAACTATATTTGTTCACGAATTACATCCACTTCCACTTTTAACTTATGTTTGCCACCACCAAAAAGAATTCCCTTTAACGGGGATACATCCGCATAATCTCGTCCGATTGCAGTGATAATATATTCTTCTGTAATCATCTTTCCATTGGTAGGATCAAAATCCATCCATCCAAAATTTGGACAATAGACAGAAACCCAGGCATGCGTTGCATCACTTCCTTGCAATTTTTGTGTACCAGGCGGTGGTAACGTTTCTAGATATCCGCTAACATAACGAGTTGGAATTCTTAATGAGCGCAAGGCAGCTATCATTAAATGTGAAAAATCCTGACATACACCTTTTTTTTCATGAAGGACTTGATCGATAGGAGTATTAATACTAGTTGCTTTAGGATCATATTTAAATGTTTGATAGATGTATGTGGTCATCTCCAATGCTCCTGCATAAACAGGTTTGCCACTAGTAAAAAACATTTTCGCAAATTCCGCGTAACTTTCCTTAGCTGGAATAAAAGAAGACGGTTGGATGTACTCAATTGATAGAATATCAGCATCTAAGGTCGATTCATGGATAAGAGAATAAATATCTTCCCAAGGTGTCGATTTGTATAGATCAATCCCTAATGACTGATGGGTTCGCACTGTAGATTCCACTACCACCTCTAAAGAACGATGAGGATCTTCCACAGAAAATAAAAACACTTGGTTCCCAAAATAATCTCTTCTAAAAGAAGATACAACTGGTTTCGGATTTACAGTGACATGAGTTCTAAAACAATCTTGGTGTGGTGAAGTTAAAGGATACATATGTGCCATGTTATGGCAATAAGCAACCATATCATCGTAACTGTATTTAGTTTTATGAATGACTTTAAAATCAGCCATTGCCATCACCGATCCTTGTTTGTTCTTCGGTATAATTGAAGTACCTCGATGAAATTGCATCAGATAGATTTTTCAAATAACCATGTAACTCTTCTAACCAAACAGATACTGATTCTAAAGGATTCTCTAATTCAAAGAAGATAGAGATGTCTTTCATTTTAAAATGAGTATAAAGCTGTAAAGCAGCTCGGTCTTCAGAGTACACAACTTTCTCATCTTTCCCTGGCAAAAATTGAATATCGGAATTGATTTGTTCTAACTGATAAGCAAATGATCTTGGATTTGTAGTATCAAATAACAATATATCCAACACAGATTCTTGATCAATTTTTCCACTATATCGACGATTATATGTTAGTCGAATGTCGTTAATACGTAAGAATGTTTCAAAAGAAGCTTTATCTCTAAAACTGTCCCATCGAATCATACCTTGTAACATCAAAATCATATTGATTGATCTTTCAATTCTACGACCCAAATTGAGGAAATACCAACCAGCTTCCCGACTCATATTTTCAAAAGACAATCCTGTTAAAGAAGATAAGTTCACTACTATCTTCTGTAAAAAATCAATAATTTGGTCATAGGATTCGATTTCATGATTGGACTGATCTTCCAACTGTAGAAGGATCTTTTTCATATCGTCAGAAAGACGATCTCGAACTGATCTCGATGCAATCACCAAACTTCGTAAATGGAATGCTAAACTTCCAACAACCTGACGATTTGCTGTCAATCGTTGTAGTTCGGAAAATGGATTTAAAAATAAATCACCTGCATCATCACCAAGAAATCCTGGATAACTATTGGTTACATGAGTTACAAGTTTTAAAGCATTTTCTAAAGATTCTCTTTCATATCCATCTTCAACTTGTAAAATTTTATATACTGCTTCTCGAATAACTCTTGTTTGATTTTCCGATCTTTCCAAATATCTTGCTAACCAGAATAGGTTGTCAGCGACCCTACTAGGAACCCCTGAACTTTTTCTAGATATTAATACTTGATCGGATTTAGTAACGAGTAATGATTCCTCTTTTTGAGTTTCCGTTGCAAGGACCCAAAGATCTTTGCTCCAAGCTCCTCTTTGACTTGTGATGAAAAAATCATCCAAAGAAGGAGATACTCGGACCAATCCACCTGCCATTGTTTGGTATCCAGAACCAGAAGAAGAAACAAAAGTTCTCATAATGGCACGGCCAGGTCGAAACCCATGCTCACCTAATACTGGTACGGTTGCAGAAGCAATCATTTCTTGTGCAATAAAACGATTCGGGAATAATTTTAATTTATTTAAAAAAGAATCTTTTCTCTCTCCGCTAAGCTCATTAAAAGTAACGGGTTTTTCTTCATCATTACGAGAAACCGTTTTAAAAACATATTTTTCCGGATTTTCTAGAACTAAATCATAATGATGTGATGTTCCCATCCAATAGGTGGGTGCCATCGGTAAGATCAAATCCTCACCTAGATAAAATCGACATAGATCAGAATAAAATGGCAAAAGGGCACGGTTTTCTAAAAATCCAGTTCCAATGGGATTTGCAATTTTTACATGTCCAGAACGAACTGATTCCAAAAGCCCAGGAACACCTAAGAGAGAATCTCCTCTTAGTTCTAATGGATCCATAAAATCATCATCGACTCTTCGTAAAATCAAATCGATCTGTTGTAAACCTTCAACGGTTTTCATATAAACTTTATTTTTTCTAACAGTTAAATCTTCCCCTTGTACCAAGGTATAACCAAGATAACCAGCAAGATAAGCATGTTCGAAATAAGTTTCATTAGATGGACCTGGGGTCAAAAGAACAATCACAGGTTCACGCCCAGTAACGCCTGCAAGTTGAGTTAAAGACTTACGTAAGGATCTAAAATAAACTGCAACTCGGTGTACCATAGCATCGCGATACATACTGGGAAAAATTCGGGAGAGTACAATTCGGTTTTCAAGAGAGTAACCAGAACCAGATGGGGCTTGGACACGGTCATTTAAAACATAAAAATTTCCGTCTGCAGCACGAATCAAATCACAAACAAAAAACAAAAGCGCTGGATTTTTAGCTAGGAAATGATTGGAATCATACATTCCATCACAAGCTCGTAAAAATGAAGCTTCATTAAAAAGAATTTCTGATGGAATTTTTTTTTCGTATAACAGGCGTCTTTTGGAATATACATCTCTGACCAAAGCATCCAATAAATCTGCTCGTTGGTTTAGGCCTCTTTCTAATACCCGCCATTCTTCACTTTCCATAACCAAGGGAAACAAATCCAAATCCCAAGGTCTTTCCTTAGCTTCTGGTGAATCTGATTGGTATAAATTGTATGTAACACCATTTTCCCTGAGAATTCGATCAGTATCACGTCTTCGATTGACAAGCTCAGCCGGCCCAAGTTCCTGAAATGATTTTACCAAGAACTTATATTTATTTCGAATTTGACCTTCTGCATCATAGAGTTCGTCATAAACTCCAGGAATTGTTTTGTAATTTCCGATTAAATGATAAGGATCTTGTGTCATCATCTACTTGAATGTTACCATCCTAAGATCCAGCGTTGATGGGAAGGCTTTATTTTCCAATCGAATCGGTGGTAGGCTTTTTCCAATCTTATGCCCATGAGTCCAAAAACGTGAAATCCTTCGAGACTCTGCTTCATAGCCATTAATAGGAATGGTTTGATAAGACAATCCTCCTGGATGTGAAACATGATAAGTACAACCCCCAAGCGCTCTATGATTCCAAGTATCGTAGACATCGAATACTAAAGATTGTTGAGCAGGTAATTGAGGATGTAAAGTAAAAACAGGAGTCCAAGCTTTGAATCTTACACCTGCGACATATTCATTTTGTATTGATGTAGGTTGTAGCGGAACTTCGTACCCATTACAGCTAAGTTTATATCTTTCTGGATGAAATCCTTTAACCGTAACCTGTACTCGTTCAGTTGCTGAGTCAACTCCCCTTGATGTACCTTGTGCTGTGTTCTCTTCACCCAGTACGTTCCAAGGTTCCAAGGCCATTCGCAATTCTATCTCCATTCCATCTAAATAACAAATTCCATATTGCGGAAATCGAAATTCGAAAAACGGATCAAAGTCTTTAGATAAAAATCCAAATCCACTATTCTGCAAATCTTGGATCACTTCTTTAAAGTCACGATAAACAAAATAAGGTAACATGAATCTATCATGTAACTCTGTATTCCAGTTGATAGGACTTCCATAATAAGGATCTTCCCAAAACCGACAAATGATCGCCATCATGAATGCTTGTTGGATAACACTCATCTGATAATGAGGTGGCATTTCAAAAGCACGCATTTCAATAAGGCCAAGCCTTCCGGTAGGAGAACCTGGATCAAAAAGTTTATCTATGGAAATTTCTGTTCGGTGAGTGTTTCCTGTAATATCAAGTAAGATGTTTCTTAAAACTCGATCTAACATCCATGGAGGTGTGTGTCGGCTCGAATCGATTTGTTGGAATGCAATTTTTAATTCGTGTAAAGAATCATTTCTTGCTTCATCGATCCTTGGTGATTGTGATGTTGGACCAATAAACATCCCTGAAAACAAATAAGAAAGTCCTGGATGATTCTGCCAATACGCCACCAAACTTCGCAAAAGCGAAGGTTTACGAAGGAATGGACTGTCACTAACGGAAGCTCCTCCGAGAGTAATATGGTTTCCTCCACCAGTGCCTGAATGGCGCCCATCGATCAAAAACTTTTCAGCTGTTAAACGAAGTTGATATGCCTCATCATAAAGAACTTTTGTTTTTTCAACGATCTCTCCAAAAGTAGAAGAAGGATGAAAATTAACTTCAATCACTCCTGGATCAGGTGTAATTTTAAATCGATTGAGTCTTGGATCATGAGGAGCTTCATAACCCTCTAATACAATCGGAATATCCGTTTCTAAAGCAGTTTGCTCAATCGCATAAATGAGTCGCAGCCAACCTTCCAAAGATTGGATTGGTGGTAAAAATACACGAAGGTTTCCATTTCTCGGTTCCACACAAAGAGCTGTTCTCGTTTGAAATCCACCAATAAAATAACTAACATTAGTTGAAGAGAAAGGAGATTGACCTAATTCCTTAGGTTTTGGCAAAGCGGGTTTGGGGGTAGCTGGATCCTCAGGATAGGAATGAATTTGTTTTCCGCCTAACGAGTTCAAAGGAAGACGTAGACCAATAGGAGAATCTCCCGGAACTAAATACATTTTTCCACGTCGAAAACTCCATTCGTCGGATATCCAAGCCCCGTTGAACGAATTGTAATCCAAAGGAAGGGCATAACCTACTTCACGATGTAACCCAGAATCAATGACTTTTAATATCCTCTTACGTTCCATCGCATCGTAAGTATTCAAGTCGTTTAACATTGATTCTGTTTCGATCGGTAAATTACCTTCTTGCCAAAGGTAATATAAATTATCTTCATAGGCCGCGTGAATTGATGTATTTGGAATCCTTAAATACTTTCCAAGTGTACTAACAAATCTTCTGGCATCCTCTGTTGTTGCTGATCCTGTATACCGATCATCTGCAAGTAAATGTGGATGGTTCCATATAGGTTCCCCATCTTTTCTCCAATAAGAAATCATCGCCCAACGAGGAACTGGTTCTCCCGGATACCATTTTCCTTGTCCATACTGGAGTAATCCACCAGGAGCAAAATGTTTTCCTAATCTTTTGATGAGTTGTTCTGATTTGGAATATTTTTCAAAACCCAATGCATCAAAATTCCATTCTGGGGCTTCACGGTTTTCAGTAGATACAAAGGTAGGTTCTCCACCAATGGTAAGCCTAATATCATTTTTTCTAATTCGTTTATCAATCGAATCACCCAAACGAATGATTCGATCCCAATCTTCGCCTTGGTATGGTAAGGTGACCCGAGGAGTTTCTAAAACCCTTTCCACTCCCATGTGAAATGAAAACTCAGACTTTGCTTTCTCAGCAAAACCATAAATAGGACCTGCCGATTCAGGTTCAGGAGTGGCCGCTAACGGGATATGACCTTCCCCCGTAAATAAACCAGATGTGGGATCAAGACCTACCCAGCCGGCACCGGGAATATAAACTTCAGCCCAAGCATGTAAGTCAGTGAAATCAGATTCCGCACCAGAAGGACCGTCCAAAGACTTTACATCTGCTTTTAATTGAATTAAATAACCTGATACAAATCTCGCAGCAAGACCCATATTTCTAAGAATCTGTACAAGAAGATAAGCAGAATCCCTGCATGACCCCATCCTTTGTGCTAAAGTGACCTCTGGGGTCTGGATTCCCGGTTCCATACGAATCACATAACCAACGTCAGAGTAAAGTTTAGCATTCAAAGCTACTAAAAACTCAACGGTTCTTCTTGGAGTTTTATCAATAGTTTTGAGATAAGGAGCGAGTAACTTACCTGGCTTTTTAACTTTTAAGTAGGGAGCTAATTCTTTCTTTAAAACTTTATCGTATGAAAATGGAAAGTTTTCTGCATATTCTTCGACAAAAAAATCAAAAGGATTGATTACCTTTAAATCAGTAACCAGATCAACTGCTACTTGTAAGATATTGGTTTTTTCTGGAAAAACCAATCGAGCTAAGTAATTTCCAAATGGATCTTGTTGCCAATTTAGAAACTTTTGTTCCGGTAAAATGTTTAAAGAGTAAGAAACAATATGATTCTTCGTATGTGGGGCTGGTCTAAGCCTAATCACATGCGGCGATAATTTAATCGACTTATCATATTGATAGGTAGTGATATGTGATAATGCAACTCGTATACTCATAGTTAGTTTGTAAAAAATCGTTCCACAATTTTGGAACCTATATGATTGAGTTCTATTTGAATATCATCTAGATATTCATGTAGTCCTTTATCAAAAATGGATTTGATGTTTTCGGATCGCAAACGATTCAAATATACTGTGGTGGCGTCTTGGGCAAGATTTCTTGGTAAACCTTCCTTGATGCCAGATATTTTCTCCAACGCCTCTTGCATCTCTTGGATACAAAAGAAAATAGACCTTGGAAAAGTTTCGTTTAAAATTAGAAACTCAGCAATATCAGTTGGATCGACTCGTTTGTATTTTTGATTGTACATCTCATGTGCAGAAGCAGATTTCAACAGTGATAACCATTGTAATAAATCCAAAGTAGAACCGACATCCTGGACTGAAGGAAGTAATATGAAGTACTTCATATCTAGAATTCTCGTGGTTTTATCTGCTCGTTCTAAAAATCTCCCAAGCAAAGAAAAGTTCCAAACCTCATCATGAGATATAGTGGCATCAGAACATCCATAAAAACTTTGGCAACTTTTTCGAACTGTACTGAGAAAGTCAGAGAGCCCCATTGAAAGAGTATCTCCGTGTAATGCTGAACTTTCCATATATACTTTGCGATAGTCTTTCACAAAGAGATAAAACTCGTTTAAGACTTCCCACATAGAAGTAGAAATATTTTCACGAATGGTTCGGGCATTTTCACGCGCTCTAGATAAACATTGAAATATTGAATTCGGATTCTCTTCATCAAAGGTCATAAACCGTATGACATTCACCGGACTCGGACTAGAGTATCGTTTCTCAAATAACTCTATATCACCCGTAGTATGAACCAGTGGTAACCACTGGTTAGGAACCTCTTCATTTAAATCCAATGATAACTGATGGTTGACATCAATGAACCGAGAGTAATTTTCCGCCCTCTCGATGTATCGATTCATCCAAAAAACTGATTCGGCAACTCGGCTTAACATATAACACCTTTATCCTAGAACCCAGGTGTCTTTTGAACCGCCTCCCTGGGATGAATTGACCACAAGAGATCCTTTGCGAAGCGCAACACGAGTTAACCCACCCGGCATTACATAGATATCTTTACCGTACAAAATGAACGGCCTTAAATCAACGTGTCTTGATTCAATTTTATCGGCTATCAGTGTCGGAACCGTAGATAGATTTAAAACCGGTTGAGCAATATAATTTCTCGGATCTGCTTTGATCAGTTCCTTAAAATCTTCTTGTTCTTGTTTTGTGGCTTTTGGCCCAATAATCATTCCGTAACCACCGGCACCATTGGCAGCTTTCACAACCAAGTTATGAATGTTTTCCAAAACAAATTTTAAATCCGACTCTTCGGAACAAAGGTAAGTAGGAACATTCGGGATGATTGGCTCCTCACCTAAGTAGTATTTAATGATCTTAGGAACATAAGAATAAATTACTTTATCATCAGCAACACCAGTGCCGGGAGCATTGGCAAGTGCAACGTTACCTCTTTTGAATGCTTCAAAAATTCCTTTCACACCAAGTAAAGAGTCCGGTCTAAAACTTGACTGATCCATAAAGGTATCATCGATCCTTCGATAAATCACATCCACTTTACGAAGTCCTTTCGTAGTTTTCATATAAACTTTATGATTTTCTACGATAAGATCGGATCCTTCAACAAGATACACTCCCATCTTTTGAGCCAAAAAACTATGTTCATAATAAGCAGAGTTAAAAACACCAGGAGTCCAAACAGCAATCACTGGATCAACTACGTCTGTTAGATTCTCCAACATCGATCTTAAGTGATAAGGATAATCATAAACTTGGCGGATGTTTAACTTTTCGAATAGTTCAGGAAAGGTTCGTTTCATCACCTCACGATTTTCCAATACATAAGAAACACCAGACGGGCAACGTAAATTATCCTCTAACACATGGAAGGCACCAGCACCATCTCGCACTAAGTCAGTTCCCGTAATATGAATCCAAATATCTTTGGGAGGTTTTAGACCGATACATTGTTTGAGATATCCAGAACTTGACTCAATCAAATCACGAGGAATGATTTTATCTTTTAGAATTTTTCCTTCGCCATAAATATCTCTTAAAAATAAGTTAAGTGCTTGGATTCTTTGTTTCAGTCCTTTTTCCATACTGACCCATTCTTCACTTGGAACAATACGAGGAATGACATCAAAAGGCATAATCCTTTCTTGTTCCCCACCATCACCATACAAGGTAAAGGTGATCCCAAGGGACATGAGAGCCCTTTCTGCTGAAGTACTACGTTTTACGAGTTCGATCCCACCCAAACTCTCCATTTTTGTTTTTACGAAGTCGTAACTTTTGCGAGGAAAACCTTCGCTGGAAAACATCTCATCATATATATTTTTGGCACTATAGTCGGCGATAAACATGGTGGTACCCTCTGCTTACTTAGTTAGCAATATTTGTACCAAATGGAAGAATTGACTGGAAAGGATGGATTTCCCCTCCATCCGACATAACTAAGTTAAACGATGAGTTTTTTATGTACGATTATTAAGCACGGCCTGAAAACCGAGGATGGCTTTGTATAGAATGAGTACGAAATGACTAATTTTCGGTGGAAGGCAGGAGATTTGGGTCGGAAATTTTCTTTTTTTTCTCTTGTTTTAGGCGAAAAGCATAGGCCAGGGTCCGGAAAAAACGTAAAAAAGGTAAAAATTTTAACAAAAATCGGTTTCCCAACTGGTAAAAATGTTCATATCTCCTTTTTTTGGGGCGAAGGATCGACCGGAATACTCGATTCGCAAGTCTCGTTGGATCTGAAAGTTTTGGTTCAAGTGCGATGATTCGGGAGAATCGAAATTCTCTGCCGATTTGCCCACGAAAGGAATCCCAAAAATAATCCAAAGCAGATTTCGTAGACCCATACAATCCAAAACCAGGAGTGGGAATTTTCGTTAAATCAGAGCTAACAACGATTATATGCAGGCCCACTGAAATTAAATTTGTTAATTTTTGTACCGTATAAATAGGTGCGAGTGTATTGGAATGGAAAAGAATTTTTAATTTACTCCAATCTTCTATTTCATCTTCCGCGTAGGTAAGTTGTTCGGAATTTAAAATAAAAACATCGATTTTATCTAAGGTTTCAATTGCTGATTCAATCAAACGTTCCATTTGATCAGGTTTGGATGTATCGATTTTGTATTTTTGGAGATTGGGATGGTTTGGAATTTCCTCTGGATTTGAATCACCAACTACGACAAGTGCACCTTCAGAAAGAAGCAACGGCAAAAGTTCTTTTCCTAAGGGAGAAGAACCTGAACTGAGCACAATCTTTTTGGATGCAAGTTTCATATTAGTAATTCATTGAGTGGATCAATTGAGAGATGGATCTTTTGTGTGGTCAACAAAGTATTTGTAGATTCCACCTTTGCTTCGAAGTGCTTCTCGCCATACAACTTCAGAATCATCTTCGCGAAAAATAATGGATTCATCTACTTGGTCCGAAACTACCCAAGACAATCTTTCAAATTCGCTTTCCAATTGGCCGGAAGACCAACCAGCATATCCTTGCAAAACACGAAACTGAATTTGATCGGAAGAAAGAACTTCAATCATCGTATCAAAACTTCGCGCCATATAAATCCCTGGAACAATTTCTACTCCCGGATCTTCTGTTTGTTTCCCATTATGAAGAATGGATACGAACATATTGTCCACTGGCCCACCAGAAAAAACCTGTTTATTGGAATAAACGGTATCAGGAAGATTTTTGATAAGTGATTCCATGGTTTGGTCGGTGGGTTTGTTTAAAACCAGTCCAAAGGCACCGTCGTCGTCATGATCGACCATAAGGACAACGGATTTATGAAAAAAATCCTGAATCACACTGGAATTGGAAATGAGTAACTTTCCTCGAGTTGAGTCAGGGATTTCTGTCATTATTTTTTGCCGTGAATTTCTTCTAAGATTTTGTAAGCAACTTCCAATGTGTTAATGTCAGAATCACCCTTAACCATAGGTTCTGATTCTCCTTTAATACATTTTACAAAGTGCTCATGTTCCTGTTTGAGTGGGTTATCTTTGTGAACAAAGATTTTCTCCACAATGGATTCTTGTCTATATTTGATTTCTCCACTTCCAAGTTGTGTTGTTGAACTTGCTTGTCTATGTAGTTCAATTTCTTGGTTGGTAAAATCTAAAAATACATAAGAATCTTTTTGAGAAATATTGAGTGTTCTAATTTTTGCTTGGGAAGCACGAGATGCATTGAGGGAAGCAACACATCCATTTGCAAAAGTAAGAACCACACTCGCCACATCTTCATGATTGGAGACAATCGAAGATCCCACTGCTTTTACATTCGTAACTTCGGATTTCACTAAGTTCAAAACAATGTCAATATCATGGATCATCATATCCAAAACTACACCAACATCAGTGATTCTGCTGTTATAAGGTGCAATCCTTCTGGATTCGATGAGAAGAGGATGTTCTGCAATTTTTCCAAGTTCTAAAACGGCTCCATTGAACCTTTCTACGTGTCCAACTTGCAAAATTAAATTGTTTTGTTTAGCCAAAGCAACTAATTCTTTTGCTTCTTCCACAGTTTGTGAAATTGGTTTTTCTACTAAAACATGTTTCTTTTCAGTTAACGCTTGTTTTGCGATTTTGTGATGAAGAAAAGTTGGTGCCGCGATGACGATAGCATCAATTTCCTTTAACAATTCTTCTACCGTTGGAAAGGCTTTTGTTTTGTGTTTCTCTGCTATTTGCGCTGCACGTTCTCCGTTAGCGTCAAATATCCCGATGAGTTCAGCATCAGAAAGCTGTTTGGCAACGTTTACGTGGTATTGGCCCATATGGCCAGTACCAATGACTCCGAGTCGGACTTTTTTATCCATAGATGCTCTCAATCCTCCAAAAGATCAGCGGAAAAACAACTTAGATTTTCCGCCACTGCCGACCTTTTCGCCGGACTCACGGGCAAATTCTTCCATAAGTTCCTTCTGTTTTTTAGAAAGTTTCTTAGGAATTTCTACTTTAATGATTACGTGTTGGTCCCCTTTTCCATAAGAACCTAGGTATGGAATTCCATGTCCTTTCAATCGGAAGATTTGTCCACTTTCCGTTCCTTCTGGAATTTTCAAGTTAATGGTCTTTCCGTCAATGGATGGCACTTCAATCTCACCACCAAGGCAAGCCATAGAAAGTGAAATGGTTTTTTGAACAATTAAATCGTTTCCTTGCCGTTCAAAGGTTGGGTGTTTTTTGATATGTGTCACCACATACAAATCTCCACTTGGGCCACCGTTTGGACCAGACTCACCTTCACCGGAAACTTTGAGTCGGCTACCCGATTCTACACCTGCAGGAATTTTAATATGAATGGTTCGCCTTTTCTCTGTTAGGCCTTCACCCTTACAAGTTTTACAAGGATTGGAAATGACTTTTCCTTTTCCTTTACAACGTGGGCAAGTGGTTGTGACACTAAAGAAACCCTGTGTCCTTCGCACTTGACCTGTTCCCGAACAATCCGGACAAACTGTTGGCGAAGATCCTTTAGAGGCACCAGAACCAGAACAATCCACACAAGTTTCCAGTCGTGGGATTTCTATTTTGTATTCTTTGCCGAGGGCAGCATCTTCTAAACTAACTTCTAAATTATAACGTAAATCCGATCCTCTTTGAGGACCGGACCTTCTTCCACCACCGCGGCTACCGCCACCACCTCCGCCTCCGAAAAATTCACTGAAGATATCACCGAAGTCTCCAAAGATATCAGAGAAGTCTGTATAAGCACCTGCCCCGTATCCTCCGCCAGCACCAGCGTTCACACCTGCTTTGCCGAACTGATCGTACGCCGCACGTTTTTGTGCATCACGTAACACTTCGTAGGCTTCGGTAGCCTCTTTGAATTTTTCTTCCGCTTCTTTATCACCCTTATTTTTATCAGGGTGATATTTGATGGCTAACTTACGATAGGCGCTCTTGATCTCATCATCAGAGGCACCTTTCGAAACGCCTAATACTTCGTAGTAACCACGGTCGCTCATAGTTTTACTTCTTCTCTATTTATTTTTTATCTTCATCAACTACGGTGTAATCCGCATCGACGACCTTTTCGCCACCGGCAGAAGATTCACTTGCCCCTTGTTGACCAGCAGCGCCTGCTTGGTCTGCACCCGGAGCTCCGGCTTCAGGGCCAGCTTGTGAATAAATCTTTTGTCCAATTTGCATTGCGACTTCTTGGATCGAATCACGAGAAGCTTTCATACGTTCAACGTCACCAGATTCCATTGCTTCACGGCCGCGTTTGATTTCGTCCTGAGCTCTTTGTTTTTCTGATTCGTCGAGTTTGTCAGCAGATTCACCGATGGTTTTTTCTAATTGGTAAACAATTGCTTCCAATTCGTTTTTAGTATCAGCCGCTTCACGAAGTTTTTTATCTTCTTCTGCGTGAGCTTCTGCATCCTTCACCATCTTTTTGATTTCTTCTTCAGAGAGTCCAGAAGAAGATTCAATACGAATCTTTTGTTCTTTTCCTGTTCCCAAATCTTTTGCGGAAACATGGACAATACCGTTTGCATCAATATCAAATGTCACTTCGATTTGAGGTACTCCTCTCGGTGCTGATGGAATTCCCACTAAGTCAAAACGACCGAGTGTTCTATTGGCACTTGCCATCTCACGTTCCCCTTGTAATACATGAACGGAAACCGTAGTTTGGCTATCCGCAGCCGTAGAGAACACTTGTGACTTTCTTGTAGGAATGGTTGTATTTCTTTCGATGAGTTTTGTCATCACACCACCCAAAGTTTCGATACCAAGAGAAAGCGGAGTTACATCGAGTAACAATACATCCGTAACATCACCTGCAAGAACTCCCCCTTGGATCGCAGCACCAACGGCTACTACTTCGTCTGGGTTTACAGATTTGTTTGGTTCTTTACCAAAAATTTCTTTTACAAGAGCTTGCACCGCAGGGATACGAATGGATCCACCCACAAGGATGACTTCATCGATTTCGCTAGCACTTAATCCTGCATCTTTTAATGCGTTGATACATGGAATACGAGTTCTTTCTACAAGAGATCTTGTAATCTCATCAAACTTTGCTTTGGTGAGTGTCATATCCAAATGTTTTGGACCTGATGCATCCGCTGTGATGAACGGAAGATTGATTTGAGTAGAAGAAGTTCCAGACAACTCGATTTTAGCTTTTTCAGCAGCTTCTTTCAATCGTTGTACTGTGTTTTTATCTCCAGAAATATCAATTCCCGTTTGTTTTTTGAACTCATCAATCATCCACTGCATGACCACGTTATCAAAGTCGTCACCACCAAGATGAGTGTCCCCATTTGTGGATTTTACTTCGAATACACCGTCACCAAGCTCAAGAATAGAAACGTCAAATGTTCCACCACCTAAGTCGTATACGGCGATTTTTGCACTGGTTTTTTTCTTATCAAAACCATAAGCAAGAGCTGCAGCCGTTGGTTCGTTGATGATACGTTCTACTTCAAGACCAGCAATACGACCTGCGTCTTTTGTTGCTTGTCTTTGTTCGTCGTTAAAATATGCAGGAACAGTTACCACAGCTTTTTTCACTTCATGGCCAAGAAAGTCTTCTGCCGTTTTTTTCATTTTTTGAAGAACACGAGCCGCAATCTCTTGTGGAGTGAATTCACCAGAAACGGTTTCAAATTTGACTCCGTCATTTCCAGCACGGATCACTTTGTAAGATACCATCTTGGATTCGTCACCAGCCTCGTTAAAACGACGACCGATAAAACGTTTCGCAGAACGGATTGTATTCACTGCATTCGTAATTGCCTGGTTCTTTGCGAACTGACCTACAATGGTTTCACCCTTTGCGGTAAAGGCAACAATCGAAGGAGTGGTTCTTGCCCCTTCTGAGTTTTGAATGACAACAGGGTCTCCACCTTCCATAACCGCCACACAAGAGTTAGTGGTTCCTAAATCGATACCGATAATTTTTTCTTTAGACATAGTCTTCTCCTTCCTTCTAATATTAACTTTGTGGTTTTCCCACTTTCACACGTGCAGGACGAATCGATTGTTTGTTTTCACCTTCTTCATGGTAATAACCAGCTTGGTAAGTTTCCACAACAGTCTCTTCTGTAAACTCTGCACTTTCCTCAGAAGCAATTGCTTCCATCAGCATAGGATCAAACGGCATTCCTTTCGGATCCAAACGTTTGATTCCTTCTTTTTCCAATACGGAATAAAATTCCTTTTGAACCATCTTGATTCCTTCAACGAAAGCTACCACTTCCGGAGTTTGGTTCGGAACATTAGAAACTCGTTCTAAATTGTCCAAAGCACCAGTGAGTCCTTCTGCGAACTTCTTGATGGATTCTTTTCTTGCATTTAACAAGTCATTTGCAGTTCTGCGTTTGTAGTTCTGAAACTCAGCACGTTCACGAAGCCAAGAATCTTTTAAAGTTTCGATTTCCTTTTTGGCATTATCGAGTTCTTTCTCGGCACCTTCTACTGCTTGTTCAATGGCTTCATCCGTAATGGTTTGCCCTTCTTCGACTTGCACGTTTTGTTCGTCTACGGACCCGTTTGTTTCTTCTGCCATTTTTCCTCCTACTATCTACTCAATTTCGTAATCATTTCTGAAACTAACTTCGAGGTGAACTCAATCAAAGGTAATGCCTTGTTGTAATTCATCCTCTGAGGACCAATGATTCCCATGGAACCAATCCTCTTTTCACCCATTCGGTAATTCGTGGTAATGATGGTAACACCACCTAACTTTGCATTACCGTCTTTTCCAATGATGGTATAAACTCCATCCATCGGAACATAATCGCTAAAAAACTCTTTGAGGAACTGTTTTTCATCAAATAGATGCAGGATGTTTTCTAATTGTTCCTCTTCATCCTTAAAGTTTTCGTATAAGTTTTTCAATCCATCGATGTATAAATTATCTACCGATTGATTGTCTGATCCCATTGCTCTCGCAATGGATGGTGCAAATTGTGAAAATCCTTCTGGACCTTCCTTTTTCATCATCATCTGAGGAATCAGATTACTTTGAATTTCATGAACATCAAAACCTTTGACGTTATCATTCAAATACCTTGAAATTTGGTACAAGGTCTCTTGAGAGATGTGGTAATCGAAAAAAATATTCCGATTGAGCACAGTACCTGACCGCATCACAAGGATCATAAGAACCTCTCCACCGTTTACATGGATGAGTTCAATGTGTTTGAGTGTGTCGAGAGACCCTTCTGGCCCGAGAACCACACTTGCCGATTGCGAAAGCGAAGCCAAAACTTTGGATGTTGCAATGAGAACCTGATCCAATCGAAATTGCATCCGAAGATACTCTTCTTGGATCCTTTGTTTTTCTCGCATGGTGAGTTCAAAAAGAGTCACCAAACTATCCACATACAGACGATAGCCGCGTTCTGTGGGAACCCGACCTCCCGAAGTATGCCTTGCCACGATGAAACCCATCTCTTCAAGCTCCGCCAAACAAGAGCGAATGGTTGCGGGAGAAACACCGATATCGTATTTTTCAGAAAGGGTTTTGGATCCGACCGGTTTGTTGTCTGATACAAATTCCTCAACCAAAGCTTTCAAAATAGAACGATGTCTAGGGGATAGATCCATATCCTTCTTGGCACTTCCTTTAGCACTCTGATGATTAGAGTGCTAAACTATGCTTAAAGTTTACGGATTTGGGATTTTTTCGTCAAGCAGGAAGAAGATTAGAGCCTCGAATTTTAGCAGAGTTTATTAGAATCTGCTAAAATTATGTCACACAGGGTAAACTTGGATCCGATTTCGCCCGTGATTCTTGGCTTGGTAGAGAGCTATGTCCGCTAGTTTCATGATCTCTTCTGGTTTTTGGAGGGGGTGCACCTTGGTGTATCCTATGCTGAGAGTGATATTTAGGTAATAATTATCGAAAATGAAAAAACGATGGTTTTCCACTGATTCCCGAAGCCGGTCGAGGACAATGGTGGCTCCTTCTGTTGTGGTGTCTGGCAAAATACACCCAAACTCTTCTCCCCCAACTCGCCCAACGGTATCTTCCTCCCTTAGACAATCTAAAAAGATATTGGCCATTTTTTTAAGAACTAAATCCCCAATGTCATGACCATAGGTATCGTTGATATGTTTAAAATGATCGATATCAAGGACGGCAAGAACCGACTCTCGGTTGCGACGTTTGACTGTGGCAACCGTCTTTTGTAAGGCTTCAGAAAAGGAACGTCGATTCGGCAACATGGTGAGCTCATCCATATAAGCCAATCGTTTCAAACTACTGATGAGGACGTTCTTTTGTTCTTCGAGTCTTCTTCTTTCACGAACATCACGAATGATGGCCGCATAAAACATTTGATGATCGTTGCGAATGGTAAAGGCCCTAATTTCCACAGGGATGGTACCTTTGGGTTTGGTCACTAGTTCTAGTTCTTTTAAAAAACCAGCAATATAATGTGATTCTTTGGAACTAACAAAAGTTTCGATGGAACTCTGTTCCCCTTTTTCATTGGGAGGAAAGAGAAAAGAAAATGATTTCTGGTGTAACTCTTCTTCTGTAAAACCAGTTAACAACCGTAATGCTAAGTTACTAAAAAGTATTTTACTGTTAGTATCTAAAACAACAATTGCATCGATGGATTGAGAGACAATTTCCCTCGCAAATACGTCCGTATTAATTTCATTCATTGCCCCAAATTTCCCCATAACCTTTTTCGCTTCGGAACGAATCCCGCCACTTATGGATATGACGAAAATTAATTTCAGGTTTGTTCAACCGGAACTCTCTTTTCGGCAAAACCTTCATTGGTTTGGAATTCAGACCTTGATACCAATAGGCAACTGAGATTAAATCTAAGGTCAAGGAATTTGCATGACCATGCTCAAGTAAGAATAGGAAATTTTTTTCAAACCGTATAGGGGATTCCACCCAGAATCGATACAAATGAGTTCGACCAAGCCAACCAATCGATTCCGAAACTCGTGGATATCCGAAGTATGGATGCATAAAAACTTCTTTCGGGGACCAAGCGGTGTTAAAAACATCTTCGGTTCCTGTTCCCTTTAGATTTGCCTCTGTTTGATTTCCATCAATGAAAATCAAATCATCCCCTTCTCCATACCAAAGGGGAGTGGGAGAATCCACATACAAATTAAGACCAATAAACTGGCCTTTTCCTTCCGTTTCCAGAACCGAGAAATAATTTTCCTTTTTAAAAATTGTCTTTTCTGTTTCCCCCAAAAGGGCCCATTCATTTTCCTTTCGACTAACTGTTTTAGGCTCAGTGACACTTCGATTCCACTGTGCATGGAATCGTAAGTTAGAATTTAACGGTTCTTTCCATTCTTCATAATCAACGTAAAAATAAAAATTACTGATGTCTTCATCGGATTCATTTTCAATTTCTATCTTTGCCCCTGACTCAAAAGGCATTGGAAAGTAGGAATTCATAGACTTTCCTTTTTTGGGAGCTGCCACAAGCGGTGCTGAGTTTAAGATATACTCTTCTCCCCAACCTTGTCCAAAAAATTCACCTAACGGAACCTCTACAGAAGGATGTGTTTGGTTGTCCCAATACATTCGAATGACAGCATTTTTTCTGGCCATTGGATCCTTACTGGCAAGAGTCATCCAAATGTGTTTGATCACTCCCCTTGATTTGATTTCGGCAATGGTGACTGTTTTTTTCTTTGGAATTTTAATAAAGTCATCGTTTCCATTCGTTGGATCCGAACTTGATACCCTTTGATTACGATATGTTTTGTCTTTCCAAATTGATGATTCCCAGCCATCACCAAGTAGCGAACCTGTAAAAAAATAGAAGGCAGAAACAAAGAGAACCAATGTTTTTTTGCATTCGAAAAGAAAGATGTTTTTAAAAAAACAATTTAGATATTGATAATGATAATGATAATGATAATGATCTTTACGCATACGTTTTGAGTTAGTTCCGTTTTCGTTTTGTATTTTTATTTATGACTTTTACTAATTTCGGGACTTGGTTTCCATCGGTTCACCAAACCTAGAAAAATTCCAGCTTGGACAAGTGATTGTAAAAAGATTTCCAAACCCACATAAAAATGAATCGAAAAGGATACTTCAGGAATGAGAAAAACCATTCCTTCTAAATTTCCAACTGCTGGTGAAATGGAAGCAAGACCACCAATCACCGTTCGCATCCACACTAAAACAAACATTTGTTTGCCGAAGGTTTGCAATCGAAACCAATCCCAAAACATAATTAAAAAACTTACAATCAGTATCGCTTGCAACACTAAAGACGGAAACAACCAAAACAGAGCTCTAGACCATGCAGCCCCGTCACTTGCTGTGATGAGAAACAAAGGAAAAATAGCACTGTCACCTTCATAATATTCCTTCATTACTAACTGGAAATAAGGAATGGATACAAGAAGGTAGGCAGAAAGATGACTGAAAATAAACTGAATTGTGATTTTAATCTTCGGATTCATGTTAAAGTTGTCCAATAAGGTAGGAGATCCCATCTTAACATGATGAAATCAGAACTCAAGGCAAAACTGCAACGGACATTTCCAAAAGCCAAAACAGTTTCTTCCGGGAGACTCTTTACGCGCCAGCTAAGTAATCTGGTCGACGAGTCCATACGGACTCTTTTCAACGAAGTTTCCGAAGGAATTCCATTAAAAGACCATCTTTGTTTGATTGCTGTCGGCGGGTACGGCCGAAGGGAACTGGCACCTTATTCTGACATCGACATTCTATATCTTCATGACGGAAAACTCTCCGACAAACTTCTTAGCGAAATCATTTCTAAAATTAATACATTTTTATATAACAATGAAAAGGAAGTGGGTCATTCCTGCCGCACAATCAAAGAATCGTTTATCTATTTAGATCAAATCGAAACCTACCATTCCGTCCTTGACTCGCGGTTTCTAGTTGGCTCAGAACTTTTGTTTCAAAAGTACAAAACAGAATTTTTGGAAAAAATTCCTGAAAAAACCATCAAAGTTTTTAATGAATGGAAATTGTCTTATCTTAGAGAAAGAATTATCAATTCCTACAATCCAATTCTTCTTTCTGAGCCTAATATCAAAAACGATCCATTAGGACTTCGCGATATACAACATATGTATTGGATCGAAAAAACCAATCCATTACCTGATTCCGCTGACGGCGGTATTTTTGATTTTTATTTGATCGGTGATACTTTAACTCTTTTATCTGCTTATGATTTTTTACTTTTAACAAGATCCGCATTACACATTATCAGTGGCCGAAAAAATGATCGTTTGGATTTGGGATTACAGGCGGAAGTTGCTGAATTTTTAGGATTTGGTTCCAAAAACGAAATCAAAACTCTCGAATCGTTTATGAGCCAATTTTACAAAGCTCAAAAAGAAGTGTATTTTTATATTGGAACGTATCTGGATGAAAAAACCAATCGAAACAAAAAACGCATCCATACGGAACTTTCCAATCCCGATAGTTTGTATGATGATATCATTCAATTCTTTGCCGAATCACAATTAAATGAAGGAGAGCCCTCCCGAATTGATTTAAACGAAATTAGATTCGCATCACACTTCTTAGATGATGATTTTAAAAATCAAAAATCTGTTTTAGATACCTTCCTTTCGATGTTGCGAACTAAAAAGAGAATTGGACATACCCTCACTCTCATGCATGAATGCAATATCCTTGGAAAACTCATTCCCGAATTTGGAGCTTGCACTAACTTTCCTCTTTTTAGTTACCACCACCAATACACTGTAGATGAACATACCCTTCTTATCTTAAGAGAGTTGGATGTTCTGATTGCTGATATGTGGGAAGACAGACAAGTCCAAGAAGTCTTTAATGTCTGTGAAAAAATTGAAATTTTAGCATTAGCAATCCTCATCCATGATGCTGGAAAGGTAAAAGAAGGAGATCATAGCCAATACGGAGCAGAGCTTGCTCTCATCATCTCAGAAAGGTTTCGTTTATCCGAAGAAGATACAGAACTATTAAGATTCCTTGTTGCAGAACATATTGTTATGTCTGAGTTATCTTCCAAAAGAGATATTTATGATCCTAAACTGATTTCCTCTTTCGCAAAACAATTTTCAAACGAAAACACATTAAGATTACTTTACATACTCACCATTATCGATACAAAATCCGTGGGCCAAGGAATTCTAACCAATTGGAAAAAAGAAATTTTACATTTCCTATTCATTTCTACCTTAACCTATTTACAGAAAAAAGGAAATCTTGCAGATACACAAGAACGGATTGAGTCCACATTAGAAACTTACTTAATCGAAAAAGAAGGCCTAACGACAGAACAATCCGAACACATTGTTGAGTTTGGAATGAAAATCCGACCTTCTTCTTATTTGCATTACAATACTCCCAGACGTGTTTTCCAACATTTTAGTTTGCTCTATGAATGGCAACAATCCGGATTACCGTTTCGTTTGATCACGGAACGTGAACCGGCTTTTGTGACTTTGTCTATTTTTGCCCAGGCCGATCCACAAATATTGTTGTACCTTTCGGGAACCATTTCCTCACTGGCACTGAATTTAGTAGGTTTACGGTTATTTAGAACTGTAGAAAACCAACTCATCTTACAAGCACAAATCACCGACGAATTTGGAAGTGGTGAGATTGCAGAACAGCAGATTTTGGACATTGAATCTACGTTAGCCGAATGTATTGAAGGTAAAATCAATATTGAAGATTTAGCATCCACAACCAACATTTGGAAAACTTTACCACAAATTCCGGATGGAATGGTAGAAGAATTAGTAAAATTTTCTAACGACATTTCCGAGTCGTATTCTGTTTTAGAAGTCAGAGTTCCCGATTCTATCGGACTTGTGTATCGAATCCTCAAAACATTACTCGACTTTGAATTAGAAGTAATATTTGTTAGAATATCAACAAGTGCGGATTTCGCTTATGACTCATTCCATATCCAAACTTTAAATGGAAAGAAAATTGAAGATACTGGACTACTCTTAGCAATCAAAGAAAGAATTTTGTCCGTTGCCCGAGTCAAAGAAAACCAAGGAATCATGGAGATTAATTTTTAGTATGGCATGGTGGAAAGAAGCAGTCATTTATCAAATTTACCCGCGTAGTTTTCAAGATTCCAACGGAGATGGAATTGGAGATTTAGAAGGGATCATTGAAAGGTTAGATTACCTTGCCGGCTCCAAAGATTCTTTGGGAATTGATGCTATTTGGTTATCGCCAGTTTATCCTTCACCTATGTTTGATTTCGGTTATGACATTTCTGACTATGAAGAAATTGATCCTGTGTACGGAGACATCCAAACCTTCAAACGACTGTTAAAGGAAGCTCATAAACGTGGGATTCGAATCATTATGGATTTAGTAGTCAACCACACTTCCCATCTTCATCCCTGGTTTTTAGAATCCAGATCTTCTGTCAATAGCCCAAAAAGAGACTGGTACATTTGGAAAGAACCACACCATAATGGACCACCAAATAATTGGTTAGGTGCTT
The DNA here is from genome assembly GCF_002812125.1 of Leptospira brenneri. NCBI lineage: Bacteria > Pseudomonadati > Spirochaetota > Leptospiria > Leptospirales > Leptospiraceae > Leptospira > Leptospira brenneri. The sequence goes on along the minus strand of NZ_NPDQ01000001.1, from coordinate 205,244 downwards.
TTGGCGGTTCTGGTTGGGAATATGATAAACGGACTGGAGAATACTATTTTCATTCCTTCTTAAAAGAACAACCAGATCTCAATTGGCGTAACCCCGATGTAGAAGATGCCATATTCAAAATGATGAAGTATTGGTTGGATATGGGTGTGGATGGATTCCGATTGGATGTAGTCAATCTATATGTAAAAGATGAATTTTTACGAAACCAAGTTTCATACTTCATGAAAGGCCCAAGACCTTACGACAAACAAGTTCATGCGTATGATCGTGACCGTCCCGAAATGCATGGAATCCTTCGTAGAATGCGTAAACTACTCGATTCTTATTCCGAAAAACGGATGTTTGTTGGTGAGATCATGCAAGACTTTCCCGGAAACGTTCTTCTACCTGCAACGTATTGTGGCCGAAATGACGAATTACATCTCGCGTTTAATTTTATGTTTCTTTTCTCTCCTTGGAAAGCAGAACGATTTTTTCAAATTGTAAAAGATTTTGAATCTGCACTTGGTGAAGACAATTGGCCAAATTATACTCTTTCCAATCATGATTTCCCTCGCCATATCACTCGTTATGAAAAAGGAAATGATACAAAAGCACGCGCAGAACTTGCCGCCTGTATGATGTTAACTCTCAGAGGAACACCTTTTCTTTACTATGGTGAAGAAATTGGAATGAAACGCCAAAAAGTCCCGTATAAAAAAATCCAAGATCCTGTTGGAAAACGATATTGGCCTTTCCATCCAGGTCGTGATCCCGAAAGGATACCGATGCCTTGGAATGGATCAGAAACCACAGGATTTACCACTGGCAAACCATGGCTTCCCTTATATGAAGATGCAAAATCAATCAACGTAGAATCGCAAAAAGAAGATCCAAATTCTCTTTTTTATACTTATAAAAAACTAATCCAACTAAGAAAAGATAGAAAGTCTTTAAGAAAAGGTAAACTAAAAATCCTTTTAAGTACCGACAAACAAGCGCTATACTACAGAAGAAGAGAAGGCAAAGAAGAAACTTATATCTTTCTAAACTTTTCCTCAAAACCAGTTAAAATTTCTTATCCACGAAAATGGGTTCTAAACGAAATTTTATTTAGCACTGCCAACCGTACTTCTTCTTTTGAACTCGAAAAAGAATTGGATACCGGTGGTTTGGTTTTGTTACCAAATGAAGCAGTCATTTTTGGTAGATGATTTTTTAGTCTGCTTTTCGTGAAATCTGCAATAACTGGCCCACTTCTTCCGGTAATGATACTATCTTCTTTGTGAGATGACTCACAGTAATATAAGTTAACATTCCTGAACAAATAAGTTTCTCTTCAGAAACAATCTGAAATGACCAAAAAATCTTAGCAGATTTGTAACTCGGACTTAAAGTTACATCTAAAACATCATCAAACTTGGCTCCATTGCGATAATCAATCAGGGACTGAACCACATGAAAATCTAGTTGGTATTTTTCTATAAATGCAGAATAAGAAATTCCCATAGTCCGGAAGTATTCAGTAATGGATACATCTAAATAATTTAGATAATTGGCATTGAAAACAATTCCTTGACTATCCACTTCCGAATAACGGACTCGAAACGAATATTGAAAAGCACCTTCTTTTGATTTCATATCTACATTCTAGCCCCGACTCTAACGATTAAGATTTTCTTTGATGATACAATAAAGCTTTCTTCAAACAAATAATGACTTTGGCTTTTGGAAGTTTCTTCTTTGCCTCAAAATACAAAGCCCTTTTTCCATCACATTTCAATTCTGGAAATTCCAGTGCGATTTCTTTGGCAATACTGGTTTTACAATTGAAATAGAGAGCAAATTCCGAATTGTCCACCTTACCGATTCGAATGGTGGATCCAGATTTTGTTTTTGGTGTTAAAAAACTAGGTTCTCCCCATTTTAAACATTCCTCTAATTCCCCGATTCGGTCGTCGCTTTCAGATAATTCATAAATCCAAGTTCGGATTTCCATAAACTTTTCCAACATTACGGGTGTTAAATTAAAATAATAAGATGAAATTTCTTCGGAAGGAAGGGGATTTTTTAGTTTGGGTTTCGTTTTGGTTTTTGGATCAGAAGAAGATTTCATTTTTTGTTATATCAAAATATGCAATTTCTTACTTTCATCCATAGTTGAAAAGTTGCTGTAATAAAAATATTACAATCAACTTCTAATATTGAAAGATAGGACCAATGTTTGGATCCCAAGTTTTGAACTGGACTTTGTCTCCAATTTTGATCTCTTCAAAATTGGTTACATCTTCAATCACAGTCGTTAATTTTACATTCTCTTCTGTTTGAACGATGGCAAGAACATAAGGCGCACGATTTGCCATATGACCAAATCCTACATGTACAACCGTAAAGGAATGAATGATTCCATTTGGTTTTAAGTCTACCTTTTCGATGCCCTCGTTCCCGCAGGAAGGACAAACGGAAGTATATTCCGCCACTTTAAAATCACATTGTTTGCAATGGATTCCAGAAAAGGTTTCAATTGTGTTCATACACCATTACTGATATTTATGTGAAATAAACGCAATACGTTTAAATCCCAGTCTGGCAAAAACTCAATGAACAATCCTAAATTTTCTGATACAAACAAAAGGTGTAATTTATATGTAATGCAATTAAATCCCAACCGAAATAAATTTAGAAGTATTTCATTAGATTGAAGTGTGTTATCCGCATTACGTAAAAATCCTCCACATAAACTTAGTCCATACCCAGCAACTGCGTAATCTATACGCATTGCGTATATTTCCCCTACTACCCTTAATGTTTAAAATTTAATTCCAACAAAATGCATGAAAAATGCTTGCATACTCATGAATAGAGCTTAGAATTAAAATATGGCAAATCTCCAAGTCAGAGATATTGATAACAGACTTTACGAATCTTTAAAAAGAAGGGCTGAGCTTGAGCATCGTTCAATAAGTCAAGAGGTTGTCATGATAATAGAAAATCATCTAAAAAGAGATAACTTAGAAAGTGAACTACAAACTCTAGAGTTTCTTAAACTAACCAATTCTTGGCACGATGACAAAAGCGCAAAAGATATAATTTCCGAGATTAAATCTTCAAGGTCAAAGAATCATCGATCAAGGATAGCTGATGAGTTATTTGATTGATACAGATATTATCATCTATAGCCTAAAAGGTAATGAAAAAGTTCAAAAAAACCTTTTAGAAAAAAAGAATATTTCAAAAGCAATTTCCGTAATTACTTATGGTGAACTAATATTTGGTGCAAAGAAATCGAAAAGTAGAGAGAAAAATCTAGCTACTGTCTATAGAATTGGAGAACTTTTTCCTGTTATCGAATTGACAAAAGGAATTGTAGAAACCTTCGGAGAAGTTAAGGGGGCATTACAGAAAAAAGGAAATACCATTGACGACTTCGATCTCCTGATCGGTTCAACTGCCCTATTTTTAAATTACACATTAGTTACGAATAATGAAAAACATTTCTCAATGATTCCTGATTTAAGTATTGAGAATTGGAGTAAATAACCTACTCTACTAGCTAAAACACTACACATAATATTGATTAACTGCTTCGCTTCAGCACTTAAGTCCTAGTTTGAGTTACTACGCTTATATACGCATTGCGTATATTTCCCTTCCCCTCTTGTTAATAGTAATGATTTTCTGTTTTCAGATTTAGATCAGGATTTCTGTGATTAAGATTTTTTTAAGGATAATGTGTAATAAACGAAACACGTTTAAATCCCACCTCTTTTGTGTAGGATCCAAACGTGTTTATTAAAAATTTTGGAAGTTTTTTTGATTACTTCAATCTTTCGATGATGGTCGCAATTCCCATTCCGCCACCAATACAAAGAGTGATGAGACCATAACGAAGGTCTCTTCTTTCCAACTCGTCAAGAACGGTTCCAGTTAGAATCGCACCTGTTGCTCCGAGCGGATGTCCAAGAGCAATCGCTCCCCCATTCACATTGATTTTGGATTCATCAATTCCAAGTGTTTTCTTTACGTATAACACTACAGATGCGAATGCTTCGTTAATTTCCCAAAGGTCAATGTCTTTTACACTAAGACCAGCTTGTTTTAAAGCTTTTTGAGAAGCAGAAACAGGACCAGTCAACATGATCGTTGGATCTTCACCAGTTGCTACTGTTGCAAGGATTCTTGCACGTGGTTTCAAACCGTATTTTTTCAAACCATCATCGTTCGTAACCAAAATCGCAGCAGCACCATCCACAATACCGGAGGAGTTTCCAAGTGTATGGATATGATTGATTTTTGTTACTTCTGGGTAAGAACGTAATGCAATGGCATCAAGTTCCTTTTCACCAATCGTTTTGAATACAGGACCAAGACTAGAAAGGAAAGCGTAATCAGATTCCAAACGTGGGTTTTCTTCTTCTGTTACAACAGTTCCATCATCCAAAGTGATTGGGATCACAGATTTTTTAAAGTATCCATTTTGAATGGCAGCATGAGCTTTTTGTTGTGAAGATTCTGCAAAACGATCTGCCTCTTCACGAGAAATATCATACTTAGTTGCGATTAAGTCAGCAGAAATACCTTGTGGTACTAGGTTGTAATGAGCAGCAATTTTATCGTTACCAACGTTAAAATCACGACCGATCATATCATCACCCATTTTCACACGGCTCATGGATTCCACTCCACCACCAACTCCGAGTTCCATAGCTCCCGATCCAACATGGTTTGCCACGTTGTTGAGTGCTTGTAATCCAGATCCGCAAAAACGGTTCACAGTATAACCTGGAACGTCTTTTGGCCAATGCGCTGCCATTACCGCATAACGCGCAATACATGCAGCTTGGTCAGCAACTTGGGATACACAACCCATAACAACTTCTTCTACCGTTTTTGGATCAATTCCGGTACGTGATTGGATGGCTTTTAATGTGGCAGCAGCTAATTCTTGTGGGTGGACCGATGCAAGTGTCCCTCGTTTTTTGCCCTTTCCTCTCGGAGTTCGGACAGCATCAATAATATAGGAATTCCCCATGGGTTTACCTCTCTCTGGGTGTTTCTAGGAAAAACGTACAGAGTTCGCCTCACAAGAAAAGTAAAAAAATCATCATTTCGTCATAGTTTTCATGAATTTGTGACGGTAGTAGATCATTTTTGCTCCGATTTGGCATCTAAACCCGGAAATCATCGAATCCAATCGGTCAGCCTTGCTTTCATTTCTTTCTTCTGCGATACGAATGTAACGAAAGTTGGGTTCGATGGCTTCCGCAAATTCCCTTTTGTTCCAGTCCACATACCGCCAGGCACTGAAACTATGGTTCACTCCTACCTTTTCATCGATGGTTCCGAGGAGTTGGAATTTGGACTCACAAGGCGTTCGGAAAAAAATGTAACGATTGAAGAAGTATAAAATGGTGCGATGAGGGTTCGCATCCAAAACCGATCGAAAATGGTCCCGCATTTCCTCCACGGTATAAAATAAATCGGGCCCAGAATTGGTGCTTCGAAAGATTACCGGTGAAAATTCATTCGGTGTGTAGATCCTTGTTAAGATTCGAATGTACTCGGGGTCATCCAAACGATAAGGAATTTCATTGAAGGCAAAAGGAAAGGGATCCCTCTCAGTCATATGAATTTCAATGTACCTTGTGTGATCGTATTCCGGGTCATTGATGTCCGTTGCGACAATCTTTTTGATGTAACGGGAAAGAAACTGGTCTTCATATAAATCTCGAACCGTTACCGCACCTTCTTCATAAAGAATGGCACTACCAAAATCAATAAAACTGGCACCATCTAACAGTCGTCCAATGGAACCATATTCGTGATGTAAAATCCGATTGCGAAAGATCGAACGTAAAATTAAATTATGATCATACAATCGTTTACGACCCGACCTTTGTTCTACGACTGTGTTTTTTGTTTTTTTAACTTTGTAATAGTGAATATGATTGGCGAGACCAAATCGTAATTTTTCAAATGCATGATTTTCTAAAACACGTTTTTCATCTTCTTCATTTTCGATGATGGTTGTCTCCGCAGAAAGCATGGAATCAAATCCAAATGCTAACATCCAGAGGAAAACAAAAACAAAGGTCTTAAAGCATTTTGTTACAATACAATGATTTGCAGACCTAGGTTTAGAAAACCTGTTTTGGGATTTTGGATTCAAGGAAAGTGAATTCACTATGATGATACAAACTGAAGGTTACAAACAAGGCTCGGTTATACTATAATAAAACAAGAACCCGGTAATTTCTTTCAGAAATCTACCGGGGGCATGAAAAAGTAGAAAAAATTTAATTCCTTTGGCCGAGAATTGGGCCGCCAGTTTTTTCCATCATTCTTTCTTTCGTTAAAAATAAATCTTCTCGGTTGTCGGCCGCCATCTCCCCAGTTCCATCTAGGTAAATCGCGCCTTTGGGACATGCTTCCTCACAAAGACCACAAAAGATACAACGGAGTAAGTTGATTTCGAATTTTTTTGCAAACTTATCTTCTGGATGTAAATGTTGGCGTTCTGATGGTACTTCTGCCGCTTCAATATGAATGGCATTGGCAGGACAGATCCACATACAACAAAAACAAGCAGTGCAACGTTCCCGACCTTTCTCATCCCGTTTCATGGAATGCATTCCGCGAAACCTTGTAGAATACTGACGTTTTTTGTCCGGGTATTCAATGGTCACTTGTTGGTTAAACAAAGCTACTTTAATGAAATGTTTTAGAGTGATCCAAAGGCCTTTACCAATGGACCAAAAATAGAACTTTTCATACCAAGAAAACTGATGTTTTTTAGCCACGTTGATTACATTAACGGTTCCCAACGGATGCCTCCAGTTTTTCGGTTAGTGTTTGTAAAATCAAATCCACAACACCGGCTGCACTCAAAAGTCCTTTGATTGGATTCATTGATTGTTCAAAGTTTTGTTTGAGACCATTTTTATTGGTAAAACTACCTGCAGATTCTGCAAAAATTTGAATTGGTGCCGCCAAACTTGCGTTTTTTGCTGCATCAGTCAAATTGGTATCAAAAACAATTACTTTCGATGGATCAATTCCTTCAGGGATCGACTCTTTTAAAAGAATCACAAGATCAATCGCACCAGACTTAACCGCACTGACAATTCCGGAAACTCCTGAATTTGTAGTGATTCCTAAATCAATAGCTCCCTTGGTGTTGGGATGATTGTCCTTTGTGAGTAAAAAATCCACTTGTTCCGTTTCTTTGTTTTGTGCATCAGTCACACGTGATTCCCATTGGATAGACTTTCCACCCAACTCACGCGAAACTTGTTCAAAAACTTTTTTCAAAGATTCCAATGTTTCATTGGACTCATGAGCTCCGCCAAGTACGGCAACTGCCTTAGCCGATCTAATGCGCTCGCCAATTTTTGAAATGACTTCTTTAGAAGTAGAAGGATTTCCAGCTTCAAGATAACTATGCAAACGATTTACATTCATCCAATCCAAATCGAATCTTCCTTTATCACAAAGGAAAAACATACCTTGGTCATAGTTTTCGCGAACCATATAACGATACATTTTGTTATCTCTTACATTCGTTGTTACATTACAACCTGTAGAACAACCATGACAAACGGACTTATGTGATTTATACCACCAAACCCTTGACTTAAATAATGTTTTATTATTAAGAAGAGCACCTACTGGACAAATATCAGCCAAGGCTCCTTGGTAGTTATGATTGATTGGTTCCGATTTTGCGAGACCAATGATGGAATGGTTCCCTCGTTCAAAAAGTCCAAGATTAGACTCTCCAACCTTTTCTTCTTCAAACCTTACACAGCGATAACAAACAATACAACGATTATGATTAATGATGAGATTCGTTCCAATCTCTTCTTGTGGAATATTTCGTTTATCAAACTCGAACCGAGAATGTCCAGAACCAGAACCAAATGCGTTGTCTTGCAAACGACATTCTCCAGCTTTATCACAAACAGGACAATCTAACGGGTGATTGGCGAGTAAAAATTCCATAGTACCAGATCTAGCTTCTTTCACTCGATCTGATTTGGTAATGATCCCCATTCCTTCTTTTACAGGAGTATTACAAGCGGCTTGTAAACGCGGAACACCTTCAATCTCAATCAGACACATACGGCACATACCGACTATGCTAAGAGCTGGGTGATAACAAAAGTAAGGGATTTCGACTCCTACTTCTTTTGTGGCGTCGATGAGGTTTTTCTTTTCGTCGACTTCGTATTCGACTCCGTCTATCTTTATCTTAACCAAAGAACAGACCCCCTAGGTTTGATTAGACCTAGGTCTTTCAATTTTGTCAAACCTTCATTTTGAAATTATATTTACTTCGGTAAGATAAGAGTACGGTTGCAAATCCACTACATTATCATTGAAGAACTCCGAATCTAAAAACAAGGAACTTGCTCGGATATTGGTCTGTTTGAGTATTTTTGCGATAAGATCATCCAAGATTTGTAAGGATCTTACTTCATAAAAGAAGGTCTTATCGAGATTGATTCTCAAATTGGTAAAAGTTCCTCGTCCCGCGAGAGTCAACATGAACCTATCATAAATCTCTTCCAAAGATTTTTTACCCGGACAACCCTTTATCTCCAAAAGCATTTGAGAAATGGAAAGTTCGGTGACATTGACCACCAACGGAAAATCTTTTTTATCGATGATGTTCTCGGGTTTTAACTGTAGTACTTGTGCGATTTTTTCCAGAAGCGCCTGGTTTGCGATAGGTTTTAAAAGATAAGCGGTAACATGACTATAAGCGGCCCGTCGCACTTGGTCTTTTTCACCAACAGCAGTGAGCATGATGACAGGAGTCATCTTTAACATCTCTTTCCCTTTTTCCAAAAAACTAATTCCATCTAGGTATGGCATATTAACATCACTAATGACCAAATCATAACTATTGTTTCTGATTTTGGTAAGTCCGGACATTCCATCTACGACATGGGTGACATCAAAGTTATATCTTTCTAAGGTATGTAGTAGTAATTTAGCACTACTTTCATCATCTTCGAGTAAAAGGACTCTATAAACTTTTGGACGATTCATATATTTCAGGATTCCTTTATTGTTCTGGAATAGAATCTAAATTCGCATATTTCATAAACCATTTCGGCTGTAACGCTCTTTGGTATAAATAAGCATCTACCAGTACTAAATTAACAACGGCTTCAACAATGGGTACTGCTCTCGGCAATACACAAGGATCATGACGACCTTTTGCTTTTAAAATAGTTTCTTCGTTTTTATTGTTAACTGTTTTTTGTTCTTTTTTGATAGTAGAAGTAGGTTTAAAAGCAGCACGAAGGATCAAATCCATTCCATTGGAAATTCCACCTTGGATCCCACCGGAATTGTTAGTTCTTGTTTTGACTTTTCGTGTTCCTTCTTCAATATAAAATTCATCATTATGTTGACTTCCTGTTTGGCGAGTTCCAGAAAATCCAGATCCAACTTCAAATCCTTTACAAGCAGAGATAGAAAGAATTGCTTTTGCTAAATCTGCATCTAACTTGTCGTAGACTGGATCTCCAAGACCTGGGGGTAAATTACGAACCGCAATTTTTACCACTCCACCAACAGAATCTCCTTCATCTCGAAGTTTACGAATGAGAGTTTCCATTTGATCATTGGCCGATTGATTAGGGCATCTTGTGGGAAATCTGTCAACAATATCTCTTGAGATAGGATATTCCAATTCACTAATATTAGAATCGATTGGTCCAATAGCATCCACCCAACCGACAGTAGAGATACCTAACTCGCGTTCTAAGATCACTCGAGCAAGACCAGCAGCAGCCACACGTCCGATGGTCTCACGAACCGAAGACCGACCTCCACCTACATGGGCGCGGTGTCCATATTTTTCCGTATATGTATAATCGGCATGGGAAGGACGAAAAATCTGAGTCATTTCGTCGTAATCACTTCCAATGGTGTTTTCATTATTCACTTTCATGAGGATAGGGCTTCCCGTTGTTTTTCCCTGGAAAACTCCTGATTCTACAACCATCCTATCCTTTTCGTCTCGAGGTGTGGTGAGATCGTTTTGCCCCGGTCTACGACGAGTTAAGTCTTTTTGGATTTCTTCTTCTGGAAACGGCAATCCAGCAGGAACTCCATCCACAACAACACCAACGGAAGGTCCGTGGGACTCACCATACGTAGAAACTCTGAAAATTTTTCCCCAACTTGAAGGCATATACGGACAATGAAAATGGAGATTGCATTCTCTCCAATAAAGTTTTTCGTGAACTTGGAATGCACATTCTCTTTGAAGGTTCGAAATATAAGGCTCTCGCCATTGCTTTTGGATCTCATCTTTTGGTTTTATCAGCTCTCATTGGCTATAACCTTCAAAGTGACATAGATTCCTCCCTCTTCCATCTGAAAGAAGGGGGAGCCGTTTCCTCCATTCGTATGCAATTTTCTTCAGGCCTTGGAAAATCCGCTCCCTCTTCCTCTGGTAATCCTTCCACAAATGATGGAACGAAGACCCTAGAAGACGAAATCACCGAATTTCAAAATTGTCTCAGTTATCCGGCCTTGGCCTTGGAACAGAAATTAGAAGATGTTTGTGTTTACAAACTTGTCGTAAAAGAAGATGGTTCCTTGGAAAAAATTGCAGTGGTCACGCCATGCCGGTATGAGGTCTTTGATAAACAAGTGCGTCGGCAACTTGCCGATTGGCAGTTCCAATATTCCAAAGGTAAAGAATTTGTTCTACCCATTAGGTTCCGTTTAGATGTCCGAGACTAATCCCCCCATTGAAGAAAGCGCTTGGTACATTGTGTATACAAAACCCAGAGCGGAAAAAAAACTAAGCGAACTTCTAAAAAAATATCATTTGGAAAATTACCTCCCCATCCGGAAAGAAAGGAAAAAATGGACGGATCGATTCAAATGGATCCACGTCCCGATCCTTCCTTCTTATATTTTTGTAAAAATTGTCTTCTGGCAGGATAAAAATAAAGTCCTCCAATTACCAGGTTCCCATCACTTTGTATTTCATAAGGGCAAACCAGCTACTGTCAGCCAAAATGACTTGGACTTATTGGAAGAAGGTCTGCAAAAATATTCGGATTCATTAAAAGTAAGCCCGGAGTCTGTTTTGGAGAAAGGGAAAATGGTTCGTATCATCGGTGGTTCCTTTGCCGGCAAAACAATGGAAATTTTAAAAGTTAAAAATAAAACCTTAGTTGTACTCAGGTTTCCAGGTATAGAAACCGTGTTTTCTTATGAAGTCAAATTTGATGACTTAGCCTGGGAGGAATTAATCACATGAAAGAAAAAGATACTATATCAATCGTAAAACAGGCACTCGATGATGAAATTTCATCACTCGTTCACTTTCGTGATCAACTCGATCCTTCCGTTAAAGATTGTATCGATCTCATTTTAAAATCAACAGGTAAGGTGATCGTCACAGGTGTTGGCAAATCAGGTGACATTGCCAAAAAAATTTCCCATACACTTTCCTCTACAGGAACCTCTGCATATTTTTTGCACCCGACAGATGCCTCACACGGTGACTCTGGGATCGTCGGACCTAATGATGTAGTCCTTGCCATTGGCAAAAGTGGGGAATCAGAAGAACTTAACTATATCTTACCAACACTTCGCAAAATTGGCGCTAAAATCGTTGGAATCACCGCTAATGCCAAATCTAAATTAGCTTCCCTTTCCGACGTAGTCATCATCACTCCTGTATTAAAAGAAGCCTGCCCTTTGGATCTTGCTCCCACTTCAAGTACAACCATTGCACTAGTTCTTGGTGATGCCATAGCAGTCGCACTAATGGAACTAAAAAACTTTCAAGCCAATGATTTTGCCTTATACCATCCCGCGGGAAGGTTAGGAAAACGACTTTCTTTGTATCTATCTGATGTTATGCGAAAAGGAGATAGAAACGCATCTATTTCTTTAGATGCTAATCTTGAAACCATTCTCAAAGAGATTACAGAAAAAGGAATTGGTGCCACAGGTGTTGTGGATTCAAATTCCAAACTTTTGGGTCTTATTACTGACTACGACATTCGAAAGTATCTGACTAAAAACACACTTTTACCCACTGTCACTGCAAAAGAAATGATGAATGCAAATCCAAGTAGTTTCCGACCAGAGGAAAAAGCATACGATGTTTTAATCAAAATGGAAAGTAGAGAAAGACCTATTTCAGTAGCTCCCGTAGTGGATGAAACAGGTAAGTTTGTCGGAATGATCTCCCTTCACGATTTATTACAAAAAGGACTTTAAATTATCATGCCAGAATCTTATAAAATCATAGCCTCTGTTGGTGAAGATGAACTTCGCCATTTACAAAAAAAAGATGTAAAAGAGGTCGATGTCATCGAAGTCCGGTTGGATCTTTTTTCTCGAAACTACATCCAAAAGGAAATGAAAAAGAAACTAAAAGCGCTTGGTTTACCTGTACTTTTTACATATAGAAGAGCAGAAGACAGTAGTGTCCGATCTTACGTAAAACTTTTCCATGAGGATGTGGAAGGAATCCTAAAAGACTTCAATGACAATGCCAACTACCTTGATATTGAATTGAATCGTGAAGATACTATCTTTCGTAATTACGAAACTCTAAATTATAGAATTATCTATTCCTACCATTCCTTTAAGAAATCTATCCTTGCGAATGAAATGACAAATTTCATTAACAAAGCAAAACCAGTAAAAAAGAAAAATCCTATCTTCAAATTTGCAATTACCCCAGAAGACATTGAAGAAACGGCTGATTTTTTAAATGATATTAAACTTTTATCCAAGTCGAATACGATGATTGGAATTTGTATGGGAGAACTCGGAATTATTTCACGAGTATTTGGCGATAAATTTCACTCTTCTTTCACCTATATGACATTAGGTGAGCCAAAAGCCCCCGGACAGATTTCCGTAGATACCTTTAAAAAACTAAGAGCCGATTTGTTCAAAAGTCCAGGTTCCGGAAAGGATTCTAAGGAAGACTAAGTCCGAATTGAAACCTCGGGCGTTTCTGTCCGAGGATAATTTTCTAAAAAATTCCAAGTAATACGAAAACAAAAATGTATTTGTTTATGGTTGATTTTGAGCACTCGCAGTGCCTGCTTTTGTTTGAATGAATTCACGAAAGGAAGAATCTTTCCAAACATCTTTAAAATCTTTTTCTAAAGACTCAGAAGTCCAATACTCTGGTTTTAAATCCGCCGCTAATTTAAATTGTTCCTTCGTTTTGGGAATGTCCCCTTTTTTTGAATAACATCTAGCGAGTAAATAATGTCCCGAGGAAGAACCCGTAACTTTTTGTAAGACGGCAATCGCAGTGTCTACCTTACCGGAATAAAAATAATTTCGTCCACGATAGAATAAAAACTCACGAGACTCGGCACGAACAGGATCTTTTTCCAAAATAGAAAAGTATGTCTCTGCTTTTTCAAAAGCATTCGTTTCTGTATAACGTCTTGCGAGTTTGATAAATCCCACCTGGTATTTTTCAGGGGTTTGGGATAAATCAGAAAACTTAGAATCAATGAATTCAGAATACTTTGCAAAACTTGTATCGAATTTTTTAGTTCGTTTTCCTGCTTCAAACATACAAACAAAACGAAACATATGGGATTCCACTTGGTTTGGATTCAAAGACAAAGCTTTGTCTGCAGAAGAAATACAATTTTCCCAATCCGATTTTTGTTCATACAATCTTGCTAGTGCCAAAAGTGGCGGGTCTTTTTGTAATTGTTTGTAGGCTTGTTGGAAAGAATTTTCCGCTTTATCAACTTCGGCTAACTTTTGAAAGGCGATTCCTTCATTTAAATATACATAGTACAAAAATACATTGGTATCTTTTGAAAATGGATTTTTTTTGGCACGTTCAAACGATTCAATTGCAGATTTAGGATCATCTTGTCTGAGTTTGACAATTCCCAATTTGTAATGGTATCTAGATCTGGATGGATTTTTTTCGATTAGAGTTTTAAGGTTAATTTCTGCTTTGTCGTATTTTTTTTCTTCAAATAAAGCCAAAACATAATCCCAACGAACATCTTCTAAATTAGGTTGGTTAACCAAAACTTGTTCGTAGTACTCACTCGGTTTTGTATTCTCTGAGTCTTCAGAAACCTCTTCTTGTTTTTTGGAATTTTCTTTTTTAGGTTCTGTTTGTTTTGTTTCCGAATGTTTTGTCTCTTGTTTGACCGGTTGAACATAGGATTGCGAAGAAGATGGATTCCCTTTGTTTCCTACAGCTCGGTTATAAATTTTTTGGACCTCTTCGTTTTTAGGGTCATATTTCAAATACCGAGAAGAGTATGTTGCTGATAAATTCCAATCTTGGTGGTAATTAAAAAAAAGTGCTAATTTAAGAAGGACTGTTTTTCTTTGGTCTTTGTTCAAATCCAAATCGGCAGCTCTTCTGAAGTTTTGAATGGATTTGGGGTAATCTTTTTTATATTCATAAATATAACCCAAATACATATACGCTTCACCGTCTTGCGGGTGTGAGTCGGTGTGTTTAGTAAATTTTTTAATCGCTTCGCCATAAGCTTTTTTTGAAAAAGCTTTTTTCCCTTCTTTCATTGCATCACTGTCGATCGCGAAGAGTGTAGTTTGAAGGATTACAAAAGTAAAAACTAAGGAAAGATATTTCCGCACGGATTCCAAACTAGTTGGAACCCATGGGAATGAAAGGGATTTTTGGAAAAAATTTAGATCTTTGTTCTTTCTTCTTTCTGTGTCGCCAGATTTCTTGCAGCTCTGAGAACAATACTCATTGTCGTTATTTGTGGGTTCACCGAAAGGCCTGTAGGATAAACTGAGGCATCCATGACAAATATGTTTTTATGACCATAAATTTCCAAATTTAAATCAACAGCACCCTTCTCTGGATCGTTTGCCGATTGGATGGACCCGTGCGGATGCGCAGAACCGACGGTTAGATCTCCTGGCCTCGTACTTTCTTTCAAAATCCATTCAAAATTGTCATTTCCAGTGACCTTGTAAGGCTCTGTAAACCGTGTAAAAGGAAAAACGAGTTCTTTTGCACCCGCAGCCACTGTCACTTCTGCCAGAGCTTTTAGCCCCCGAAGCATATTGAGACCGTCTGTAGGTGTTAGTTCAAAATAGACCTTTCTTCTTCCCAAACTATATTTGACACTGGCATTCGCTTCCCCATCCGCCCCATCACGAACGAGAACAATTCCTGCATTGTATTTGGTGAAGTCTTTCATAACATCAAACTGTTGTTTGCCGTAAAAAGGAACCAGTGAAGAAGCAAGTGTAGGTCTATAAGGAGCTGCCTCTAACCAATAACCATAACCTGTTCCATTTTGATTATGACCGTCTTTGATCACAATGGATTGTGGTGGGCCTTGGAACATTTTGATCTCTGAATCAAACTTTCCAAAGATAGTAGAAGTTGGATGGACTTTTAAATTTCGACCCACCCAACCATTGCCGATCCCACTTCTTTGTAAAAGAGCAGGGCCTTCGATGGCACCAGCACTCACAATCACAACTGGTGCCTTAATCTCCATCATTTCGATGACTTCCTTGGGCGCCGTTTCATAAGCATCAGGAGTAAATTCAGCAATCACCGTTTTGATTTTCCCTTCTTTGATTTTTGCTGCTCGCATATTCGAAACAACTATAGCGCCGGCTTCAATAGCATCGGGAATCCAAGTTAAAAACGCAGATTGTTTTGCGTTGATTGGACAACCGAGTCCACAACGACCAAGACCGATACAACCGCGATTGTTATTTCGAAGTACTTGTGGGTTGAGACCAATCTTTTTCCCACCAACACGAAGTACGTTATTATTCGCATTGACTAAATGGTTGGGAACTTCATGAACACCGAGTCTTTCATGAACTTCTGTAACAAAAGAATCCATTTCTTCTCTTGAATATCCCTGCCATCCAAATCGTTCACTCCATTCTGTAGTTACATAGTCAGGTGGGTATAGTGAAGTTTGCCAATTGATAGTTGTGGATCCACCAATACTCCTACCTTGCAAAATGGATAAAGTTTGTTCTTCGGTGACGATGAATCCTGCATCACGGTAAAGCCTTGCTTGGGATATGAATTCATCCGAATTGAACTGCGCTGGTGTGAAGTAACTTCCTTCTTCAATCAGAACTACCTTCCAGCCATTTCGTGCCAGCTCACTTGCGGCTACGGCTCCACCAGCACCAGAACCAATGATGACAACGTCAGCACTCAGTTCCCATGTCCCATCTTGAATTTTGTTTTCTTTG
This sequence comes from Leptospira brenneri, assembly GCF_002812125.1. Taxonomy (NCBI): domain Bacteria; kingdom Pseudomonadati; phylum Spirochaetota; class Leptospiria; order Leptospirales; family Leptospiraceae; genus Leptospira; species Leptospira brenneri. The sequence continues at coordinate 189,020 of NZ_NPDQ01000001.1, read as the reverse complement.
ATGATTTCAGAATGTTTCTTTGGAGTGATGATTTTTTCGTTAAAAAAAGGAATTCCCATATTGTCCGCCTTATTGGATATAACCGACAAATTTTTGGTACTCTTTGTCGGAACTTAAAAGGAAAAATGATATTTGCCTGAGGATGGCATAAACACCACGTTTGAGACCAAGAGAAGAATGTTTCCATTCTTGTAATCGTTTGATCCTCTCCTCCATAGGTAGTTTTACAATTGGTGTAAAAGAAAAATCAAGGGCCATTGCTGCCAAAATAGAAGAAGGCACACTAGCTAACAGTTGTATAACGCTTTCTGTTTCAATGGGATAGGGATGTCCGTACACATAATTATCCAATGCCAATCCTAAATCAAAATTAGGAATGGGGTTGTCTTGGAGGAAGACTTCTTGCAAGCTACGAAAACTGTGATATTGTTCTGGAGAAATTCCCCTAAGAGGAGGAGTGTTCAGTCCAGGACCACAATTCACTCCATGAATCGAAACTGCGGTTAGGGCAAAACATTTGAGAGAAAACTTTAAGAAACGATTTCGCGATAGGATAAAGGGTGTATACGGCTCCAAGTCTCTTGTCCTTGTTCTATTTTGGAACCCATTGTGTCAGAAACTTGTAAATTTATCACTCATTTTCCTTATTTTCAACGGATGTATTGGTATTTTTCGAAAGGCTCCAGACTATCCATCCATCCGCATTTCCGGTTTGGTCTCTTATAGCGAACTAGAGTCGATCAAGAACGTTAAATGGAACCATCTTTCTAAAGGAAGAGATCCAAAATCTGTTTCCGCTATCGTCTTACACAATTCTGGAAAAAGAAAATTCTCTGACTTCTTTCGACTTTCGGCGAGTAATGATTTTTTATTCCACGTTTATGTAGACTCCGATGGAAATATTTTGGGAGATCCTAATTTTTTAAACCATGAATGGTCGGCCGCACCAGGAATTGATTTAGAATCCATTCATATTGTTTACGAAGGCACTCAAGAAACTTTATACAACAACCGCAAACAACGCGGAAGTTTAAACCAAATCATTTCTTATCTAACAGAAGAACTAGACATTCCAAAATCTAATTATGATGTCATTTCTAAAAAAGGAGTTTTCACTCACAATCAAACCAAACGAAGATTTGGTGGTTTCGTGGATTTTTCTCCTTGCGGGAGTGAACTTGCTCTTAAACAAATCCTTTCTGAGATTGATGGGAAATTTTACGAAGAAGATGATTGGAAAGATCGTTTTGTCACTGGTTGGGTCTTAAAAAAAGAAAACAAAGACATTTTAAAAGAAACCTTCAAACCCACTAATGGAAGAGGAATCACCAAACCAGAAAAAATCATTTTCTCAAAGATTGAAAAAGATGAAAAAGGATTCACCCCAGAAGAATACAGAGTGAAGTATACTTTCCGTGGAAAAATCAATCCTTCTTGCGTGGTTTTACATTACACGGCCATCTCTGAATATTTTAAATCACTTCGCACACTAGAAGCTCGTAACCTAACCGCATCTATCATGATTGATAACAATGGAAAGGCTTACCAATTAGTCGATGTTTTGGAAGATAGAGCAGCAGCAGCAACCGGTACAAACGATAACTGTATCCAAATCGAAATTGTTGCCAAAGATACCGAAGAACTTCTAAAACAACCAGAACAAATCCAAACAGTCAAAGACCTTGTCACGGAACTCACTACCAAATACAAGATCCCTCTCTCCAATGAAAAACTAGAAGATTTATCTGGTGTTTTTAGCCATACCCAGGCCAAAAAAAAATGGGGTGGTTCCATTTTCTTAAACGCAAAAGACTTTGATCCGGGTGAAGAATATATGGAAATGATCCTAAATTCAATTGGTGGCAAATACTATAGCGAACCAGAATGGAAAAATCGAAAGTCCATCGACTGGGCCATATTATATCGTAATTTTCAACCATAACGAGACGGAGCTTCTATGAAAAAAATCTTACAAATTCTTTCCTTTCTATCTATCATTTTGATTTTAGATTGCCGTCTGAAAAATCCAACCTACCACCTAACGCAAAGTGAAGCAGAAACCAGGTTTGAAATCATAGAAGACATCCATTACGAATTGGATGTTCATTTAACTCCTAAGGATCATTTTGAAGGAAAGGTCAAAATTCGATTTGCTGGAAAAAAACTCCGAGACCTTCGTTTAGATTATTATGAAGGAAAAATTAAAAGTATCATTCTAAACGATGAAGATCTAACCAACCTTCCATATCAAAAAGGTCATATCCAACTTCCATCAAACAATTTGATGATTGGCAACAACACTCTGACTGTCATCTTTGAAACCCCTTATGCAAAAACGGGAAATGGCCTCCATAAGTTCACAGACCCTGATGATAAAGAGGTTTATCTTTATTCGCAGTTCGAAGCTTTTCATGCGAACAAAATGTTCCCTTGTTTTGACCAACCTGATTTAAAGGCAACCTTCCAACTGAATGCAACAGTTCCTAAAAATTGGAAAGTAATCTCCACAACCCTTCCCAATGCCCAATCCAAAGGAACAAATCCGGATGAAATCTCTTATTCCTTTCCGGAATCAGCTAAAATTTCCACTTATGTTTTTTCACTTCATGCAGGTCCTTATCAAGTTTGGGAAGATAATTTTGAATCCATTCCTTTGCGACTTTTTGTCCGTAAATCTCTAGCCAAGTATGTAGATCCCAAAGACTGGTTTACATTTACCAAAGAAGGGTTTGCCTTTTTTAATTCTTATTTCGGAATTCCTTATCCATTTTTGAAATATGACCAAATCATTGTTCCTGAATTTAATTTTGGAGCTATGGAAAATGTAGGAGCAGTTACGTTTTCCGAACGTTTCGTATCTCGAGCACCAATGACTAGGTCACAAAGAGAAAATCTTTCTGATGTTGTTTTACATGAAATGGCACATATGTGGTTCGGAAACCTTGTCACCATGCGTTGGTGGAATGGACTTTGGCTGAATGAAAGTTTCGCGACTTATATGGCAAGTTTGGCCCAAGCAAAAAATTCTGAGTTCAAAGAAACTTGGATTAGTTTTTTTGAAAAAATGAAACAATGGGCCTACGAAGAAGATAGTTTTGTCACCAATCATCCGGTAGAAGCAAAAGTTTCTGATACAGAAGAAGCCTTCACTCAATTTGATGGAATCACTTACGGGAAAGGAGCTTCTGTCCTCAAACAATTAGTTTATTTTATTGGTGAGGATGCCTTCCAACGCGGAGTTCAAAATTATCTTCGCAAATACTCTTACTCAAATTCTACACTCACTGACTTTTTAAAAGAGTTGGAATTTGCGAGTGGATTTCCTATGAAAAAATGGTCCAAAGATTGGTTAGAAACCAAAGGGACAAACCAAGTTGAACTAACTACCGTCTGTGCGGATAACAAACTGTATTGGAAAATTGTCCAATCTGCCCCAGGCCTAGAAAATAAACTCAGAGACCACAAAACCATACTTGGATTGTATTTTTTTGATAAACAAAACAAACAACTTTCCTTTGAAGAATATCCTGTAATTTATTCAGGCCGCTCTTCTAATGCTATTTTTGAAGTAAAATCCTGTCCCGATTATAGTTTTATCAATGCAGAGGATCACGACTTTGCCATTTGGAAATGGACAGAACCGAATAAAGAAAACTTAGAATATGTATTAGAACTGGATTCAGACCCAATGCGAAAACTCATTTTGTGGACTGACTATTTTAGACAAGTGCAGTTAGCCAATATTACCTTTGATGAATTCAAAGACACAGCACTTCGTTTGTATCCAAAAGAATCTGATATAAAGATCAAACGTTGGATTTTATCTCGGATCGCTGGTGATAATGGATCTACCTATGTTACAAGTCGCTTTTGGTTTCCTGAAGAAAAACGAATTCGTGATTTTGAAAGTTTACAGGGTTTTATCTGGGAAGAACTGAACAAAGCCAAACCGGGAAGTGACGAACAGCGATATCTCTTTCTTTCCTTGATCGATTCTACTTATACAACAAATAGTAAAAAACGTTTGTACGACTTTTTAGAAAACAAAGTTTCAGTTAATGGATTAAAAATCGACCAGGACTTACGTTGGAATCTGATCGTAAAGCTCAGTTCTCTAGAAAAAGATAGAACGCAAATTCAGACCATCATTGATCGTGAAAAAAAATCAGATCTTTCTAGTCGCGGAGTAAACTCTAGTTTGGCAGCCGAAGGTGCAGAACCAAATCGCGTGGTAAAAGAAAAATGGATTCAAATTCTTTTAAATCCAAAATCAAGCCAGTTCTCGTCTTCTACTTTAAGAGTGGTTTCTTATTCCTTATTTCCGGAAAACCAAAAAGATATCCAACTTACCTTCTTAGATACTTATTTTGATGCATTAGACAAATTCAATAATGGCGAAGACGAAAACTACTTGGATGCATTTGCTAAAAGTTTAGCCCCTGATTTTTGTACGGACGAAACTCTTCTCATTCTAAAAAAGTTTACAGGGAATCATTCACGACTTCCTGCTCCAGTCAAAAAAACTCTTTTGAAACAAATTGATTCAGAAAAGAAATGTATCCAAATGAAAAACAAACACAAAGACCTCATCACAAACTAAGGAATTTTTTTGAACCGAGTTCTTTTCTTTCCAATTCTAGTAGTAACGTTTTTGGGTTTGTTTTTGAGTGACTGCGCTTCCCCAGGTTTTGGGCCAAAGGGTATGATCTATACAAAAACCAAAATTGGAATTTTTGGAACCGGAGAAAGTTCGAAACGCAGAGCGACATCTTGCGTACACTCCGTACTCGGACTTTTTTCTTTTGGAGAAGCATCTTTAGAATTTTTGAAGTCTAGATCCAAAATTCAGAATGTAACGGAAACCAATTGGACAACCTTTGCCATTCTTGGCATTTATGCAAATCTTTGTGTCGAAATCTCAGGAAATGAATGAAGTTGAATTGCAAAATAAAAACAAAATCTTTTACACTTCTACTCTCAGGTTTCCTTAGTATTTTCTTTACCAATTGTGTGAATTTAGGACAACCGCAAGGTTTAGGCCCAACGGGACTTTTGTATGCATCTTATTCCTTAGGTCTTTCGGAACGAAATCTTCCAAAACTACCTCTAAAGAAAGGGAAAGCCTGTGTGAAGCGGTATGGATTCTTTTTTACTACCGGTAATGCCAGTATTGGTTCTGCGGCAAATTCTGGTGGGATTGTTGATATCTACCGAATAGATAAAGAGGCAACGAATTATCTCTCTATCTATTCTTCCCTTTGTACTGTGGTTTGGGGAATTTAAGGTTTTGGACGAGTGACTGAATCAAGTAAATCCGGATAATCAGATATAATTCCATCCACACCACAACTTACCAAACGTCTCATCTCTTTTTCATTATTTACAGTCCAAGGTATGACAAGCAAACCTTTGTCATGCGAATTTTTCACAAACTTCGGTGTTACATATAAAAAATAAGGAGAGATGATATCGGCTTGTTTTTCTTTTGCAGCGGAAACAATTGTATCTCGGTATCCATTTCCAAAACCAATCGTCATTAAAAAACCCTGAAAGTAGGTTGGAACAAAGAGTGCACTAGTTTTCAGTTTTGGATTTTTTAATTTTGAGAAGGTCAATGTTCTAAGATCAAAAGATTGAATTGTGGAACGGTCTGTAACTTTATACTTTTCAATGATTTGAATCAGTTTTTCTGTATGTTCTTTTACTAAACTATCTGGTGCCGATCCATCATCAGGAAATTTTGTTTCGATGTTGAATTCAAAACTCTCTTTGGATTTTTTTTCCAGAACCAAAATCTTTTCAAAAAATTCTTCCAAAGAAAGGAGTTTGGTTCCGGGAACAGGAATTTGTTTTGGAAAGTTTGGATTCTGTTTAGAACCACAATCATAGGTTTGTAATTCAGCCAATGTCAGATCATAAAGAGAAGTTTTTTTGATTTCTGTTCCATCTGCATTTTGACAAATAACTGGGTTTGTCTCGGAATCATGGTGGATCACAACTCGTTTGTCTTTGGTAAGAACGGTATCTAACTCCAAAGTAACCATCTTATATTTGATCGCTTCTTCAAAAGCAGGCCAAGTGTTCTCTGGTTTCAGGCCTCTTGCTCCACGATGACCTTGTAAATCCAATACCTTACGCAAACGATTCGGTGCCTCTACAGAAGCGCAATTGTTCGAAAACATAGCAATCAAACAAACTGCGATTAAACTAATTATTATTTTTTTAAATTGGTACATCAATGGTTTCCTTATCAGAGGATTCTATCCTATCCATTGCTAGCGGTGATAAAGAAATTTTTCTAGCCCTTTACTTAAAAAGAATCTTGGTCCATTCCTAAATCTAGGAGAATTACGGGCAATTGGTCAGAGTTTTATACCAAAAACAGAGTAAAATGAAAGAATTGTAATGATTGATAAAAGAAAAGGGTGGAAAAAACGAGCACACCACCCTATGGTAACCCTCGGTGGCGTGCTCCAGAAAGGAAATTTAGCGTAGTTAGAGCCTAACGTTTCTTTTGAACGGTAAGTCAATCCAATCCATGCGAATCTTATTCCTTCAGAACGTTCGGAACGTTTTTGAAGCCTTTTCAGACCGTTATTAACGGAATTTTTGATTTTTTTTTAAAACATGGAAAAAGTAAACCACTTCAGAAACTATCGCGAGAAACGAAAACTCACTCGAGTTGAACTATCAGAAAAATTGAATATTCCTCGTTCTGCTGTAGAACTCTTGGAATCTGAGGACTGGATCCGATCTAAGTTCGATTATGTCGTCTTAGTGGCGAAAGAACTTGGCCTTTCCTTAATCGATCTCATCCGACAAGAATTTGATTATGATTTAGAAAAAGAATTTTTTAACGAAGAAGAATTCGAAGAAATTGTAGCACGTTATGCCAACGCAAGGGTTACTTTGATTCTATCAGAACTCAAACTGTTTTGTAGAAATGCCAAAGTACGTTTGGATGATTTTGACATTACCGAGTTTTCTTTTTCAATGGGAAACCTTCACAAACTAATTACCTTAAACCAAAGATTAGAACGTGGTGAAATTTCTCAGAAGGATGCACTCATCGAATTTCCTCCCAAATGGGGAAAATTCAGCAACCGAACCAAATAGATTTAGAACTTTCGAAAATTCGAATCCATTCAAAAATCAATGGATTGAAATCACTCTGAGTATTTTTGTAAACAAAGCTAAACTTGTGGATTAAACCACAAGTTCGTCTTCTCCCGCACGAGCCACAACGATCTCGCCCGCTTCTTCCAGTTTACGGATGATGTTTACGATTTTTTGCTGCGCGTCTTCCACGTCTTTCAAACGAACAGGACCCATAAAATCCATATCTTCCCTAAGTAAGTTCGCCGCACGTTTGGACATGTTTTTAAAGATCTTATCTTGCACTTCGGAATCCACAGATTTCAAAGCTTTCGCCAAATCAGTGTTATCCACTTCACGCATAACTTTTTGGATCGCACGGTCATCAAGTAAAACGATATCTTCGAATACGAACATCCGTTTTTTGATCTCTTCGGCAAGTTCTGGATCTTCTTCTTCCAGAGCTTCGATGATGGTTTTCTCTGTTCCCCTGTCTACAAGGTTCAAAATTTCTACCACAGAATCAATACCCCCAGCGGAAGTATAATCCTCGGAAGCAAGAGTAGAGAGTTTACGCTCTAACACCCGTTCTACCTCTCGTAGTACGTCTGGTGATACCCGGTCCATAGTTGCAATTCGTTTAGCAACTTCCGCTTGGATTTGGTGTGGTAAGTTGGAAAGAATGTTGGATGCTTTTTGCGGATCCAAATAAGATAAAATAAGGGCAATGGTCTGCGGATGTTCCCCCTGGATAAAGTTGAGGAGGTGGGCCGGGTCAGTCCTTCTGATAAAGTCAAAGGGCCTTACTTGTAAGGACGAAGTAAGCCTGTTGATGATGTCGATGGCTTTCTGGTTACCGAGGGCTTTCTCGAGAAGTCCCCGTGCAAAGTCGATACCACCATTGGTGATAAATTCCTGTGCCATCATGAGTTCGTTGAACTCAACAAGCACCTTTTCTTTATCTTCTGGGGTGATCTTATCTAAACGAGCAATTTCGAACGTAATTTGTTCGATCTCGTCTTCTCTAAGGTGTTTAAAGATTTCGGAGGCCACTTCGTTTCCAACCGCAACCAAAAAGATGGCGGCCTTTTGTCTTCCTGTGAGCGATGGCTTCTTATTGATCATACTTCGTCCCGAAATCCGTACTACTTAGTTTATCGGCCGCTCCTTAAAAAAACAATGAGATTTATTCTTTGCTATTTTTTACAACTGGCTCTCCAGGAGGAAGCGAACCACCCCAATCATTTCCTTGCAAGGTCATGATTTACTCAATGAAATCAATTCAATTTTATGTTGACCGGTCTATTATTTTCTAATGGAATGACCAATATGGGCCATAAAGGTGAAGAAACCAAACAGAGGATGATCGAAGTGATGGCCGGACTTCTCGAAAAAACTGGGTATGAAGCCACCGGCCTTACCGAACTGGGAAAGGAAACCGGCACACCCAAAGGTTCCCTATACTTTCATTTCCCTGGTGGAAAAGATGAACTTACAAGCCTTGCCCTTCTGCATTCTGGAAATGAGCTAAATCTTTTTTTCCAATCAGTTTTACGTGACACGGAATCTCCAGCTCATGCCATCAAACAAGTATTTCACGCATTGGAAGAGAGAATTATTTCTAGTGATTACCAAAAAGGATGCCCTATCGCCACAACAGCCATGGAAACCATTGGTTCCGTTCCATCCGTTGCCAATGTTTGTAATGAAGTTTATTCTAGTTGGCTCAAAACTTTTGAATTCTATCTGGTGGGAAAAGGATACAGTCCTCGCATCGCGAAAAATCTTTCTTTGTCCGTTCTTTCTTTATGGGAAGGTGCTTTATTACTTTCCAAACTCCAAAAGTCCCCAGAACCTTTGCGCGTGGCTGCCAAAACCGCAGAGTTACTTTTCAAACAAAACTAAGATGTTTTAAAGGATCAAACAAAAATGAAACTTCCATCAAAAACTAAAATTTTTCTAACTGTCAGTCTAACATTTGGAATTGTTTTTTTTCTGTACTTCCTTGGATACCCAAAGGAAAAAATCCCTTCCTTCAAAGCAGAAGAAAAAACAAATTCTCCTCTCATCCCAAAACCAAATGGGAAATCAAATTTAGTATTTTCGATTCTGAAAACAGGAGAAGCAAGAACATTAGAAGCCTTCGTGGTAGAAGGTGGATCAGTTTTCAAAACTGTCATAGTAGCCCATTCCGCTTTTTATATCCAACATCCTAAAGGAAATTTTTTATTTGATACAGGACTTGGGACCAAAGTGAAAGAACAGTTTCAAGTTTTTCCTTTGTATCTAAAACTTTTAATGGATTATAAACCATTTCAACCAGCAAACAACCAATTGGAATCGAATGGAGTTGAACTTACCTCGATTCAGGATGTATTTTTTTCCCATCTCCATTGGGATCACGCCAGTGGTTTAAAAGACTTTCCTTCGGCAAAAATACATAGTTTACCAAGCGAGTTGAACAATCCTAAAGTAGAACTTGGTTATATTTCTTCTCAGTTTGATGGAGATTCCGTAAACTGGAACCATATACAATTTAAAAATAAACCTTACGCATCTTATGCGAATAGTTTGGATTGGTTTGGAGACGGAACCGCTGTTTTTGTTCCTATGAAAGGGCATAGTGAAGGTTCTGTGGGCCTTTTTTTACACACTAAAAATGGAAATGTTTTTTTCCTTACTGGAGACATTGTTTGGCGAAAAGAAGGTTTCACAGAAAAAAAACACAAACCAAGAGGAGCGAGATGGATTGTTGACTTTGACACGGTGGCCCTAGGGGAAGAAATCGCACGAGTTTATGATTTAATCCAATTCAATCCAGAGTTACAAATTGTCCCCGCCCATGATCACGATGTACAAAGTGTTCTTGGATTTTATCCGCAAGTTACTGGCTCCCATTAGGTTCGTTCGATTCCACTTCTGGATTTTGGATTTGTGTTGGTTTGTCTTGCAAAAGGAGAGACTTGATTCCTTGAATCGACCTCTCCATCCGCTCGATTTCTTCTCGTAAGTTACCACGATTTTCTTGGATCTCATTATGATACAAATGGGCTTTACCTACCAATTGGTGATAATCGAGAGATAGTTGGTGGAGGGCCGAGTCCCAGTTCTTAGGTTGGATCCGCCTTTGGTTCCAATACCATTTTTTTCCCCACTGGCTAAGGATTTGAAAGATTCCAATCGCATGCAATGGAACCAAAATGTATAAGGATGCGATGATGACCTTACTATAGGTAACCTCTTTTGAAAACAGTCCCCAAAAATAGATCCAAAGTGCAGAGAGTAACAAAACGGCAAGGGTAAGATTGGCCTTAGGAGTTTTGGGAGAAACTGAATTGAAAACGGAAAGGAGGATGACAGAAAAGATCAGTAAAAGGAGAACTTCCCAAGGGACTAAAGTAAAAAATAAATCCCAAAACTTTTGAAAATTCTCCCAACTGGTTTTGATCTGGTTGATGGTTGTTTGGATTTCAATAATTTGGTTTTGGATTTTATGAAAGAAGTCTGTGATCGCCGACATGAAGCAAATACTAACGAAAATCAAAAATCATGCAAGTGGTTTCTTATCTAAGTTCTTGGCTCCCAAAACCCCAAGAAACTTACTCATTTTATATTCCATCATTGCTGTTCCTTTTTTCATTTACCATGAATCTCATCTTCCCTGGCATTATATCTTTGCCCTCTGTATTCTTTCTCTCATTGTCGGGCTTTTGATTACTTATGCCAGTTTATATGTCATCCATAGGTACTGGGCAGAGACGTTCCACCCTCTGATTGAATTAGGTGTTGTTGCACTTTTTATCTTTGCTTTATGGCTTGCTGATGTTTTAGCCTTTGAAGCAGGGACTGTTTTTTTATTTTTGCTTGTTGCCGTTGCATTTCTCATTCGTACTCTGCAACTCGAAGAATACGCTCGTCTTTTGATCGCAGCTTGTCTCATTGCAAGTAACGCTCTGATTGCCTTTAAGGCCTTACAAGGTGCAGAAATTTTATCAGCTTACCTTCTTTTTAAAAACAAATACCAAATTGAAGAAAAAGATCTTAATGGTTGGAAGGTTACGGATAACAACCAATATTGGAACGACGAACTACAGTTTGGATTTACCCTTCCCGAAGGATTTTATTTTTTCAAACCAGAAGATTTAACCATGGAGAACAAAACCGGAGCAGGACAAATTGCTGGACTACTTGCTTTCAGTGACCACGATGCAGATCGGTATCCGTTTGTACGGATTTTTTATTTTCCAGATTATCTTGGTTTTCAGGAAAACCAAGCAATCTCTGAGTTTTCAGAATTTCTAAAAATACAAGTGAGTAAGGGAGATATTGAAGACATCCAAGAAATCCAACATAAAGAATTAGAGCCTTTTGTTGTAACATCAAAGTTTTGGACGTTTTATGATCTACTTAGACCTCGTTATGCGAAGACTGGATTCATTTTGGTAGAAACAACCAATCACGACAAACTATTATTACACATTACTGAAAACTTAGAGAAGGGAGAAATTCACGAACAAGGAATTCGTGAATTTTTATCATCAATTCGATTCGGCAATCGACTGTAAGGCAATTAAAGAAAGTGGATCCACAAGTGTGTCGTTGATTTTGGCACCCAAATGAAGGTGAGGGCCGGTAGACATTCCAGTGGTTCCTACAGCCCCAATCACTTGGCCTTGTTTAACAACATCACCTACTTTGACTTTGATTTCATCTTGATGCATATAAAATGAAAAGATTTTGTTACCATGATCTACAATGGTAAAATTTCCTTCATAATAAGTTTTTCTAGCAAGAACCACAACTCCATCTTGGATCGCAAAAATTGGTGTTCCTGTTTTTCCCCGAAAGTCTACACCACCATGCGGCCGACCTTGTTTGTTATTATAATCTCGCCTAACATAGAATTTGCTGGTAATAAAAATCTTTTCTAAAGGATTTTTAAAATTACTCATAAACTGTAACTGGCTTTGTTTTGCAAAAGCAGCTTCTTTGGCAGTTCTACATTCTTGAATGAAATCTAATGTTTCTTTTGGAAGTTCTTTGGTTACAAATTTCTCATCTACAGTGATCTGTTGATTCTTTTTAATCACTTGGAACTTTGTTGGTTCTAAGATGATTTGGTATTGTTTTTGCCCCCGTTTGACAAAAAAGATTTTTGATACAATTTCAAGGGTCATCGCACCAGCAGGAGTGTCTGGAGATATTGGTAAAAAAGCAACCATACTCTTTTCTTTTTTAGTAAGGATTACATCCTTACCTAACCAGCTAACTTTAAAAGATTCATTAATCCATTTTTTATCCTTAGGAGTTAGCCGTAGGAAAATCACTTCTCCCCTTCCAAATCGCCTTGCTTCCATTAGAAGTGAAAAATTCTTTTCTTCTTTTTTTACAAAGTAATTAGAAGAAGATGTTTTTACCGATTTTTTCTTTACTTCACGGGATTCAGCGGGCACAGGGCGCACAAAAGATAAAATCAAAACCAAAAAAGATAAGAACCGTATCATCTCTTTAAACTTCGGCTATTTTGTTTTAGCAGATTCGTTAAAATTTTTGACGAAAGTAACAAAATCTTCGGCAGGCAAAGGTTTGCTATAGAGATACCCCTGGATCATATGACATCCCAAATCATGTAACAAATCTCTCTGAACAGAGTTTTCCACACCTTCGGCAATGACTTCCATTCCTAAAGAATGTGCCATATTGATGATGGCCTTACAAATGGCTCTATCATCCTCATTCAATTCCAAATCAATCACGAAGGATCTATCGATTTTTAAAACATCTGCATTGATTTTCTTTAAATAACTCAAAGAGCTATACCCAGTTCCGAAGTCATCAATAGAAACTTTGATCCCAAGATCTGCTAAATATTCAAAAGCTTCTATACTTTTTTCTGGGTTTTCCATGATGGAACTTTCCGTTAATTCTAATTCAATTTCCTCAGGGAGAATATTAAACTGAAGGATGGTTGATTGTACACGGTGTGACCAATTAGCACGCGCTAGTTGTTTTCCACTTACGTTAATACTTACAGGAAAGGAAGGTAGATCTTGATGTTTCCATTCTTGTTTTAAGCGGCAAGCCTCTTCCAAAACCCAATCTCCAATCCTTTCAATGATACCTGAATCTTCGGCAACGGGAATGAATTCTACTGGAGGAACCCAACCCCTTTCAGGATGTTTCCAACGAATGAGTGCTTCCGCACCACAAACTTGATTCGTCACAGTGGAAATTTTTGGTTGGAAAAAAAGAATTAACTCTTCGTTCTGAATGGCTTTTCTTAAAGAATTCTCTATATATAATCTTTTTTCAGATCTGAGTATGAGTTCATTCGTATAAAATTTAAAATTATTTCTTCCAAGTTCTTTTGCTTTGTACATTGCCATATCCGAATTTTTTAATAATTCGGAAGTGGAAACTCCATCATTTGGTGAAAGTGCAATTCCCATACTAATGGTTGTAAACAAATCACGACCCATAATATGAAAAGGTTGGCTAAGAATATCTAAAATCTTTTGAGCAAATTCGGCAGCTGCACTTTTATTTAAAACATCTACTTTTAAAATAGCAAACTCGTCACCACCAAATCTTGCCACAGTGTCGACTTCGGTCATTACACGTTTGAGTCTAGCACCAACCATTTGTAAAAGGATATCTCCTTTCGTATGGCCCAAACTATCATTGATAAATTTAAAATTATCAATGTCAAAAAAATAGAAAGCTAATAAGGTTTCTGTAGATTTATGGTTTTTTAAGGCTTGGTTAGCATGATCGATAAACAAAGTTCGATTCGAAAGTCCAGTGAGTGCATCATAGTAAGCTAAATAACTAATACGTTCTTCCGATAACTTTCTTTCCGTAATATCCACACCAAAACTAATGAATCTTTTTTGGTTAGATTCAGCATCGTCAGTTGGAATGTATTTTCTCAAAAGGTAAGTGACTTTATCGTTACTATCTTGAATGAGTTCCTCAAATTGCACAATCTCGTTATCTTTGGCAGCAAGATCTAAATATTTTTTACGTTTTTCATAAAACTCTGCAGGAAGTTCTAATTTCTCTGCAAGCTCGACATCCGTCTTTTTATATAACCATTTACGCATATCTTTATTTGATAAAAACACTGGATTAGAATATTCATATTGATAATTAGAATTTAACACAGCAATGTCTGAATCCAAATTATCCAAAATAAACTCATAGAATGCTTTTTGGTTTTTAACTTGCTCCTGTGATCGTTTTCTATCTGTGATATCGCGAAACGTTGCCCAAATCGCCATCTTACCATTTACTGGAAAGAGCCGAAAGGAGGATTCTGTTGGAATCAAGTTTCCTGATTTTGTTTGTAATGCAGTGCTTTCAATTAGATTTCCCTCAAACTCTTCATCTTCATCGATCTCAACAGGAGGCATAAAAAAAGAGAATTCTTTTCCAACAATCTCTTCAAGTGAATACTCCAGAACAACTACCGCTTGTTTGTTGGCATTGATGATTTGTTTTGTACCTGGATCAATTTGCATTAAGATGTCGAGTGACTCTTCAAAAACATTTTGAAGGACAACTACCTTTTCTCTGATTTTGTCATAGGCAATCGAACGGTTCATATCTTCAATGAGCCTTTCAGCAAAGTTTAATATTAAATCTAAAATCCCAATTGAATATGTTGGTTCTGAAAGATGAAGATAAGTTGGATGGGCTGCTCTCTCTAATTCAGCAGGAGTTAGTGATGTTACCGAAAGTAATATGTATGGAGACTCCGGAAATTATTCAAAAATGAACTTTTGTTTCTCTAGAACTTTAGGATCATTCCAAAATAAGAAGACTGCTGACTCTTGGATCGTCCCAGGTATGATATCCAAAATGGAACGAAAGCTATGAACATGACAAGAATCAATGCTCTTTATGTCGCCTAGTAAGCGATGATAAAAATTATGATCAAACTCTTCAATGTAGATCGTAATTTGTTTGAGAGACATGACCTTGGCATAGTAGACGAAGAATCATTTTCCTTACAATTGATTTTTTAAATCATTTGTTCAGAGTCAATTGCCAATTTCTGATCCCAATTATGGATTTTAATGACCAATGTTCGGACAATCCCAAGTCATCTGTCATAATTCTGTCAGTCTCAGAAAAAATTTAGGCAATCGGTAAAATGAATTTGATTCTCATTACTCGTACTTGAGTTTGGATAAAAATGACCGAGGTTCTATGAAATCCCTTCAAAATAAGACAAAATTAATCATTCTTTTAAGTTTGGTAGCTGGATTTTCCTTCCAGTGTGAAAAGAAGGAAGAAAAAGACAACACTCCACTTCTACTTCTTGCAGCTTTAACAAATTCCCCTGGTGATTGCACAGTTTCAGCACCTCCAAGAGCAAGTATCAATACTTGGCAAAGTGTCGTGACTGCCAATGGAACAGAGACTATTAGCAAAATCGGTTCTGTACCAATCGTAGGTCATCAAACAGCAGCGCTCAAAATCACTGCAAAAAACGGAACAACTGTTGCCCTTAGCGGAAATTCTTTTGTAATCGTATACCAATCTGCAACTTGCCCACTATCTACTTCTACTAGAACAGGTTTTACACCTACAAGTTTAACTGATACTAACAGTGAGTTTACTAATTCGTATACCGTATCTGGAACAGGAACGATCACTTTTACTGTTGCCGGTGACTATCATATTTTCTTTTATGCCATCCCATCTCGTGGACAAGCGGCTAGTGTAACTTATACTGTTGCGGGCTTATAAAGAAATTTGAAGTTTTTTATCTTTGGGATACTTTTCCTATTGAGTTTTTGTGCAAGGCAGGAAGCTGCCTTGTCAGACCAAGACTTGTTTGTAAACCAATTGATCACCAATTTGATCAATGCAGGAAATCCCAATGCTTTAGATAAAATTGTATATTCCAAGTCCAACGGAGATGGAAGTTATACAACTAGATTCAATGCGACTAATTTAGATTTTTATATTTACTTTCAATTTGAAGGTAACAAACAAATTCCTTTTTCAGAAAAAGATTCTCTTACCTGGGATTTTGCATTTAACAGATACAAAGCCGCAACAAATTCAGGTGAAACCAATCGGTTTGGACTCGGCGGTGCTTGTAAAAGTAATACAACTGATTTTGGTACAGCTAGTTCTAATTCTGCTGCTAGCCAAGGATGTTCCACATTTACCGTTGATGTTGCCACCACCACACAAGGAATTGGTGGAGCCGGGGCAACTTATATCGGAAATGCAATTGTTACCGAATGGTACTATTACACTATTGGATTTTTATCTCCAAAACCTGATATCTTTCTCATTCGAGGGGGAACAGGAGCTTCTACTTACGCCGTTCATATCGAAAATTATTATAGTGATGCGGGAACTTCAGGTTATCCTACCATCCGATGGAAAAAACTTCCCTAATGCATTCTTTCATTCAGTTTCTATTTCCTATCCTTTGCCTCTTTGTACTTTTTATTGGAGAAGTTCATTCCCAAACACGTCCTCGTGAAACAGGAAAAAAAACTAAAACGACAGACCAACAACTTCCGAACACTACCACTCCAACAACTGAAACCAATCCTACTGATCAGAATCAGAACCCACAAACTACAGGTACCACAACCACTACGCCAGTAGCGGATGGAGAAAACAAAGAAGAAACTTCTACAGAAGAAGTAGATCGTTTCAAAGATTTAGACAATAAAAATGGGATCGTAGTAACTGGTTCGCGTGGTGAAAGAAGACTCAAAGATTCTACAGTTGCTACAGAGGTAATCTCTAGAAAACGAATTGAACAAACAGGAGCACGTAACTTAGGTGAGGTGCTCGATACACAAACTGGAATCAATGTAACACCTTTTTTTGGTGGTTCGCAAGTACAAATGCTCGGGCTTGATTCTAAATATGTACTCTTTCTTGTGGATGGACAACGTGTTGCAGGAAGGTTAAACAATACCATCGATCTAACTCGATTCAAAGTTCAAAATATTGAACGGGTTGAAATTGTAAAAGGTAGTTCTTCTTCTTTGTATGGAGCCGATGCGATTGGTGGTGTGATTAATATCATTACCAAACAAGCTGAAAAACCAGAACATTACCAATTCCGAACATCTTACGGAAACGGAAGACAAACCAACTTTGGTACCCAAGGCGAAAAGAACATGATCGCTGATGTGGGTTTTAAAAATAGTTTTGTAGCCACAAATTTTTTTGGTGGGTTCAACCAATCTGCTGCTTATGACTTAGATCCTAAAACTCCAGCCACTACAGGGAATGCATTCCAGGATAACAACTTAGGTGGGAATATGACCTTCAATCCCGATGGTCAATTTAAAGTAAAAACCGGATTCAATTATTTAAACCGAAACCAAGCAGGGGTTGATTCTAGAGCCAATGGTGGTGTTTTTGATAGAACCAATCTCACAAACGACTTTCTTGGGTTAGGTGCTTTAGAATATTCCTATGGGAATAGAAATATGATTTCCTTACGTGGAAATTTTTCGCGTTGGGAAAACCACTATAAGTTAGATCAAAGAAATTCAAATGAATTAGATGTAAAAGAACTCACCAATGAGTTTTCATCACAGGGTGTTGCTCAGATTGATCACGAAATCAATAAAGATCATATGATCACTGCGGGAGTAGAATCCTTTTCCGAAGAATTACAGTCTGACCGACTCCAAAGAAGAAATGCTTATCGAACCAGAAGAGCAGCTTTCATTCAAGATGAGTGGATCATTTGGCGCCAAGGTTTTGTTTGGCGACTGGTTCCAGGGGTTCGCCATGATGTGGATTCTCAGTTTGGTGGACAAACCACTCCAAAAATTGCAACCAAAGTAGATATCACAAGTAATCTTGTATTCCGCGCAAGTTATGGAAAAGGATTTCGTCCTCCTTCCTTCAGAGAATTGTATTTACGTTTCGAAAATCCAGGTGTGGGATATGTTGTTGATGGAAATGACCAATTAAGACCAGAAAAATCAACAACTGTCAACGCAGACATTGAATACACTCCTTATAAATTTTGGACATTGTCTCTTAGTGTATTTCGTAACGATATTACAGACCTCATCCAATATAGTTTTGGGACGAGAACCAGTGAATTTGCCAATTTCCAATTAAAGAATATCCAAAGAGCTTATACAAGAGGTGTGGAAGCAGGATCTCGAGTTCGATTCCTCAAATACTTTGCTCTGGAATTAGGATACAACCAAACAGACACCAGGGATCTAACAACCGATAGACCTCTAGAAGGAAGAGCTTTACACCAAGGAACAATGAACTTTTTTGTTAACGCTCCTGGTGGCTGGGAATTTGCCCTCCGTGCTAAACGTTTAGACAAACGGCCGTTTTATAGTACAACCAACGAATTTACTGCAGGAAGTAGTACAGCTCTCATCGACCAACAAACCAAATCGGTCGAAGAAAATAACAAAGTAGTCTATGGGAAACCTTTCACATTACTAAATGTACGAATGGAAAAAAAATTCTTCGATGGAAGGATGTCTTTGTTTTTAGGAGTGGACAACCTCCTAGACCAATACGAGCTTACATACAATCCTATTCGTCCCAGGTTTTACTATGGTGGACTCCAAGCCACTTTTTGAACTTAGTGTTTATAAAACAGCATTCATTGTTTTTGTTCTTTATTCACTCTCAGGTGTCGTTTTGTACGCCGATGAATCCAAGTTAAATGCAAAACAATCCAAAGTTCTCAAAGAATCTTTTTCTTACTTAGAATCTATAGAACCCAAACGAATCAAAATCGATAAACCCACGTATAACAAACTTACACAATTTGAATCTATCTTCAAGTTTGGGTTTTCGGGAAAAAAGTTATCACGTTGGATCCAATCGCGAATCAAAAAATATTCTTACGGATCTACTGGTGATTATATAGCGATGTACCATGACGATGGGGATGTTTTGCTTGGACGCGCATTTTTTAGTTTGAATCGATTGGACCGGGTGCTTGTTTTATTACACGAAGCAAGACATGCAGACGGTAAAAATTTCGGCCATGTGGTTTGCCCGGAAAATTTCCAATTTCTAAATCCACGAGATTGGAAAATTCATCCTGCAGGCAAAAAGGGATGTGATTCTGTTATTGATGGTGGTTATGGAGTCACGGCTGCTTTTTTATTTGAATTAGGTGCCTATGGATATCTAAACCAAACGGAAGCAGCACACCGTTACAATTCAGAAATTTCGCGAGTCATTCGCGACTAATACAAACAAGCTTGTTTTAAAGTTGGATCTTCTGCGATTTTAGATTTGAGTCTAGAAAGAATGAGTTGGGATCTTGTAGTCGAATCTCCCTCTTTTGACTTCTCAAAAATATAAGAATGTTTTTCTTTCATCAGTTTTCCAAGTTCTATTCCATGTGTCGGACAACCTAAGAGAGAAGCAATGGTCCGAATTCTTTCGCCCGTCCCTTGTGTAGTCTCTAATTCTAATGGTTCTTCATTATAAGTCACAAAAACTTCTTGTACTCGGTCAGCACGAACAATTCCATCTGTAGTACAATTTGATGTTCCTGAGGTAATCCCAAAAGTCTGAGAGGACAAACTACCGTTCGTAGTCGCAGCAACAACTTGGCCAATGTCATTTTTCCAAGCAGGCACCATCGATCCAAGCCCACAACCAGCCATTCCATATGGTTCTGCAGAAACTTGGTTATGACTTGTAAGTAAAATTATGCTAACAAGTGCTAGTTGGACTTTGATAAAAAAACGAATACCGACTCTAGACATAAAAACCTCTCTAATTAAACAGAAAATAAGGAATCGGAATTACGATCGATTTGCGGAAGTTTGTGTCCATGGGCTAAGATTTCCCCTGACATAGAGAGAACGACCCAGGATTTTTCCTCTTTTGTTTTGGTTTGTAGAGATTGGATCATTGAATTTGTGAATGATTCCAATTTTTGATGAAGGACGGTATTTGGAAATGAGGATGGTTTCTTTTCTTGTGCTTCAATCGATCTCATGCAATTTGTTTTCCCGGTTGTCTTTAGGATCGGCGAGGGGGCCGGAATGACTAAAGTTTAAAAAATCCAAAAAATGAGTCAAGAAGAGACATAATTCCGAGGAGGAAAAATGAAAACTCTAACTTCTCCTTTTCCCGAAGGATCGGAATGCCAAACTTGACCAAAAACCACCTGTTACGAGGACGACCTTGCTTACCCCTCAGATCAATCTGTTTAAAAAATCCAATCCTATTTTAGCCCAAGTTCTAGCGAACACCCGTTTGACTCCCGAACCAGGAAAGGGAAAACGTCCTGCAAAGGAAGGGGATTCTGCCGTTCATCGAATCACCATAGCGGTCGATCACAACACCTACCCATATATGATCGGGCAAAGTGCAGGGATCATCCCTCCGGGTGTGGATCCAGAAAAACAAGCCAAAGGTTCGGCCGATCCTTCTTACACCATCCGTTTGTATTCCATCGCCTCACCGTCGTTTAGTTTTGGTCAAACCAAAGACAATATTGAGTTTGTTGTCAAAAGGGATAATGTTTACGATGAAAACGGAAATCTTGTCCATAAGGGAGTTTGTTCCAATTATCTTTGTGATTTGAAACCTGGGGATACAGTGACCATGACAGGTCCTGCGGGAAAAAAATTCCTTCTACCCCAAACTGATTTTTCAGGTGATATTTTCTTTTTTGCTACCGGAACTGGGATTAGTCCTTTTTTCGGAATGGTCGAAGAACTTCTGGTTCAGAAACTAGTTTCCTTCCAAGGAAATGTTTGGTTGATTTATGGAGCTCCCTATTCTGACGAAATTGTCCTCCGTGATTATTTTGAAGATATGGCAAAAAGTCATTCCAATTTTCATTTCATAACGGCGATTAGCCGAGAGGAAAAAAATTCCTTTGATGGTGGAAAAATGTATATTTCTCACCGAGCAAAAGAAAATGCCGAAGCCATTAAAAATGCTGTCAATGGAAATGGTAAGTTTTATATTTGTGGCGGTCCGAAAGGAATGGAAAAAGGAGTGATACAAGAAATCATGTCTGCTTGCGGAACTGATCTTTCGTATGATGAATTCAAAAAACACCTGGAAGAAAAAGAACAACTTTTTGTAGAGACGTACTAAAATGGCAAAAACAGGAATCATTCGAGATATTGACAAAGGTAGGGGAGAAGTCATCCGCGTTGAGATTTCCGAATACAAAGGCCAAACTTTTTTTAATATTAGAGTTTGGTACACTGACCCCAACGGAGAATTAAAACCCACTCAGAAAGGGATCGCTATTGCACCTGCTCTGGTAAGTGATTTAAAGGAAGCGATCGAAGAAGCAGAACGATGGCTAGCTTAAATTAACTAATTTTTTTATCTCCTTCGTTTGCATAAATGATCCTCTGTAAAATTTCTTTGGCAGAGGAGACATTTTCAGCTACGCGAATGTGGTTGTACAACCTTGTAATTTCGAAAATCTTTTTCACCGAATCATGAATGTTGGCAACCACAAGTTCACCACCCCGTCTTCGTAGCCAACCCACAATCTGAATCACCATTCCAATCGCAGAAGAATCAATATGCGATGTCTCAATAAAATCAAAAATCATATAACGATAACCTTCTGATAGTTTTTGTTCTATTAGGAGTTTGATTTCAGGACATTTATATAAATCGATATCACCAATGGTTCTGTATTCAAAGATTTCATCATGAAGAACAACATCTTTTAAATCTAACTTCTCTGGACCTTTCATCAGTATTTGCGAATTCATAAAAAGATGTTTGTTTAGATCATCTGACTTCGTTGTGATTTTAGTTTCCAGAACTTGTAAACGACCCAAAACAGAACCAAGTGCATTGGGAGCAAAATGTAAATTATTTTTAATATCTTGGATGAGGCCAAATAGTAATGCTTTGGCATCTTCGCTATGCCCACGTTTGATCAAATCAGAAATTTCTCGAATCCCAGTCGTTGCATTTGCTACTAAAATCTCTACTAAAACGTCTGGATCTTGTTTGCCTCTGTTTTTACCTTTTGGAAATTGAAAAGATTCCTTTACCCATTCTAATGCATTCTGCTTAGATAAATTGTAATAGGACAAGTTTACTTCACAAAAAGGAGATTCTGTTTGAGAAACTCGATCATCGATTTCTAAACGTAATACTAAATTACGAATGTCGTCGGCCCTGAGATCACCCAACTGCAAATTAACTTTCTGCCTCGAAATCGTTTTAGAATCTCCTAAAAATTCATCAAATTCTTCTGTTACTTGATGTGAAGTTTCTGATAACACTTGTTTGAATCTTACTCCCGGAGCTAATTGTAATTCCACATCAATGGCCTGTGCATACAGAGCTCCTATATCTCCAAACTCATCAAAGAATATATCAGATGCTTTTTCTGGATTATCGATATAATGAAAATTTCCACCACCGGCTTTTGCAATTTCTACTAATATCTCTTCATTAAAATCATTTCCAACACCAATGGTTGTGGTAGAGATTCCCATAGCTAAATGATCTTCTGCGATTTTAACAAGGGCTTCTTTATCTTTAATTCCTGAAGTAGGATTTCCATCAGTAAGTAATAAAACACGTTTATAAGCATTCGGGATTTTGCATTGGTTAAGACTTTTTAAACCCGATAACCACCCACCACTTAAATTTGTAGAAGTGGCAACTTGAATATTTCTAATTTTATCAGTAACAGAAATTTTTTCTGTTAGGTGAGTCACTGGCTGGATGATTTGGACATCTGCCGAATAAGCAACAATAACAACAGCGTCATGTCTGGTCAGCCAGTTGACAAGAGCACAGGAAGCGTCAATTACCGATTCCATTTTTTCACCCTTCATCGACCAACTTTTATCGATAACAAGGCCAATCACTAAGGGTTTGCGTTCCTCAATTTTAGGGTTGGCAGGGGTTCGAAACCGAAGCAAAAGATGATTTTCTTGTATTTCTTTTTCTTGGATTAACGGATATTCCAATTTAGCATCTACGAACATGACCATAAAAAGCAAATTCTGAATTAATGTTTTCGCAAGAACAATTTAAAGGAATCTGACATACAAGGAATCATCACAATGTTTGGAAAAATTCATGAAGTCTATTCTTCCATATCCGGGGAAGGAATTTCGCAAGGAATCCCTACTGTCTTCATACGATTTGCTGGTTGTTCCTTACGTTGTGGCAGAACAGAAACACGAGCATTATGGTGTGACACAGCTTATGCCTTGGGACCAAACCAAGGCGAAGAAAAAAGTTTAGATTCTATCTGGAAAGAGTTAGAAAAATTAGATCCTCATCACGGTTACCAAGTACTACTCACTGGCGGGGAACCTTTGGAAGGAAAAAACCGCGACTTATCTCTGGCCATAGCAAACAAAATCTACAATCATAGAATCAGTACAGAACTTCCCTACCCTGCCTCTCGTGTAGAAACCAATGGAAGTGAACGAATCACTGAAGATCCTTTTTTTATCTTCACTATGGACTATAAATTACCAGGTTCGGGGATGGAAGAAAAGATGGATCAGGAAAATTTCCGGATTCTAGAAAAGAGACATAATTCACTTGACGAAATCAAGTTTGTTGTGCGAGATAGAATCGACTTTGAAAGAAGTCTCGAAGTCGTTCGCGAACAAAAAATACAGACAAATATATTGTATTCGCCAGTCCACGGTGAAGTGGATGCCAAAGAACTAGTTGAATGGATCAAAGTAGACAACCCACCTAAGTGTCGTTTGTCGCTTCAAATTCACAAAGTACTTTGGGGAAATCAGAAAGGAGTTTGATGGACATCCCTACTCAATTAAGTTTAGATTTTGAAACGATTGTTGAACCAAAACAAACAAATGAATATGGATTTCTCATCGATGAACCAGGTTTAGGTCTAGCAAAAGTTACAAAAGAAACACCTACCTCCGTTGAGTTGTTTTTCGAATCCAAAGAACTTTTTCGCACTGTTAATAAATCAAACAAAAACTTACAGTTTTTAAATCAATACCCAGAATCACTTCGTGTTTGGGAAGAGTTTCCCAAAGCAATGGACTTAAGCCTAGCGGCAAGCCAACTCAAACTCACTTATAATTTTAATAAATTATCTTCTCTATCTAATTCTAGAACTCGTTTACTTCCGCACCAGATAGAATCCACATTCATTGTTGCTAATAGTTTGAAACCAAGATTCATCTTAGCAGATGAAGTAGGTCTTGGAAAAACGATCGAAGCAGGTCTTGCCGTAAAAGAATTAATGTTCCGACGCGGCCTCAAACGAGTTCTAGTGGTGGCACCATCTCCACTTTTAGTCCAATGGCAACAAGAGATGAAAAACAAATTCAATGAAGAATTTGCAATTGTTCGTAGAAGGAATTTTGTAACGAATGGACCGGATCATTGGAGAAATTTTAATAAGATCATAACTTCGATCGATTTTATTAAAAATCCAAGGTATGCAGAGGAAATTCTTGGAACTAAGTGGGATATCGTTGTTTTTGATGAGGCCCATAGACTTCGTCGTGATTATTCAAAAATCACACGTGGTTATCTTTTTGCAGAAAAGATTGCACGAAAAACAGAATGCCTCCTCCTTCTGACAGCAACTCCCTTTCGCGGAAAACTAGAAGAACTTTTTTATCTCATGCATTTGGTCGATCCCAATATCCTTGGACCATACCATACCTTTGTAAATGATTACGTGGTTGGTCAAAAAGGAGATCTAAAAGAAAAAATTTCCAAAGTCCTTCTTCGACGTAGAAAAGTAGAAGTAGGTGGATTTACCAAACGTTTTGCCAAAACGGTTCGCATTGATCTTTCACCCATAGAACGTGCGTTTTATGACGAGACCACTGATTATGTAAAAAGAGAATACAATATGGCAATGGGAACCAAAAACCGTGCCATTGGATTTGTGATGGTAGTATTCCAAAAACTTTTGGATTCTTCAGTCATCGCTCTACTTTCTGCCTTACAAAAAAGAAAGTTTATGTTGGAATCTAAATTCCATTACATGAAAGAACATGAGACCACTCTCGATGATTGGGATTTGGATGAAACGGAAGGTGTAGAAGACTTCATCACTGAATTAGAAGATGAAGAAATGTCTAGTTTCCAAAGGATCAAACGAGAACTGTTTACTCTAAATCGTCTCATCCATTTGGGAAAACAAATCAAAGAAGATAAAAAAACCCAAAAACTAAAAGAAACCCTCTATCGCCTAAAAAAAGAAGGGCATAAAAAATTTATCATTTTCACTCAATTTAGAACCACTCAAGACCATCTACAATCTGTTCTAGAACCTGACTTCAAAGTTTCACCATTTCACGGTTCTTTAAGTATGGATGAAAAAGAAGTCGCCATTCAAAAATTCAAAGAAGACTACGAAATTTTAATTTGTACGGAAGCTGGTGGCGAAGGCCGTAACTTACAATTTGCAAATATACTTTTTAATTATGACTTACCTTGGAGCCCGCTAAAAATTGAACAACGAATTGGAAGGATTCATCGTTTTGGGCAAAAAGATAATGTTTATATCTTTAACTTTGCTTCCAAAGATACAGTAGCGGAAAGAATTTTAGAAGTGCTTACAAACAAAATTCGTCTCTTTGAAGAATCGATCGGAGCCTCCGATGATCTTCTGGGAACCATTGAAGAGGAACTTGATTTCAACTCAAGTCTGATGAAATTTGTAACAGGCACCAAAACCAAAGAAGAATTGGAAACAGAATTTGACCTTCGCATCCAAGTGGCTCAAAAAGGATTCGAAAAACTCAATGCACTTGTAACTCCGAAAGTTTTGGATTTCAATTTAAAAGATTATTATGATCATACTTTAGAAGAAAGAGAATGGAACAATAGCCATCTAGAAGAAGTTGTGGCTCAAGGATCAAAGTTTTTTCAGTCACATCTCCCAGGAACTTTAACTTCCGTTAGCAAGGGATCATACGAATATAAGAATTCTGAAGGTAAAGTCAAAAAGGCAACTTTTGATTCCGACCTTGCCTTAACCAATGATTCACTTGAGTTTATGGCATTTGGTCACCCCTTTGTAGAGAAAGTAACGGAACTACTCACTCAAAGTGATGTTGGTCGTAAAAAGAAGTATTTGATCTCAAATGAATTAGGCCAAAAAATCCTTTTTGTTTTCCAAGTGGAATTTGACTTTTCTCTCAAACGAAAAGACCTCTTTTTTATTGAATTTGATTTAAAGAAAAAGAAAACCGCAGTCCTCGGTGAAAAACCAAACGAATGGATAGAGGCAAAAACTTATGTTCCGGAAAAAGAACTCGCCCTATCCAAATTAGAAGAAGCGTTTATTCATTGTTTTCCGATTGTCGAATCAGAAGCAGAAACCAAAAAAGAAATCTTAAGAAAAGAAACTTTGTCTATTTTTCAAAAAGAAGAATACAAAGTAGAACTTTCTCATCAAAAGACCATTCGCCAGTTGGAAGAAAAACTCATGCGCCAAGAAGCAGCTTATAAATGGGACAATCGTCCTGAAAAAAAAGCAGTCCTCCACAAAACAATGAAGGAAATCCAACGCGCAAAAGATGAGTACACTGTGGAAATTCGCAAAATCAAAAACGGTGCCAAAATTTTCCACAGAATTCGTCTCTTTCAAACTTATATAAGCATTTAAATTCATTTACAGAGAATTTCAAAAAGGTAAATTTTGGGAATGTTCTTTCCTAAAATACCCTTTTGGATCCAGATCCTCATCTCTTTATTGTTAGGTTTGATTTTCGGATTACTTTTAAATCCCGAAACCGGATTTGTATCGTCTTTAAGTTTAAATCCATATCTAGCATGGATGAAACTTCCGGGCGATATTTTTCTAAACTTACTCCAAATGATTATGATTCCGCTAGTCATAGTCTCCATTGCGCTTGGAGTTTCGAGTTTAAGAAATTTAAAAGATCTTTGGGATTTGGGAAGTAAAACTCTTCTCTATTTTGTTTTTACAACAGTCATCTCTGTCAGTATTGGAATATCGCTCACCCTGATTATCAAACCAGGAAATCACATTCAAAACCAAACTCTGGAATTAAACCAAAATGTGAATCCCACAAAAGTTTCAGAAAAGAAAGAAACCATTCCAGAAATTATCGCTGATATCATTCCTAAAAATTTAGTAAATGTTTGGTCCAAACAACAAATGTTATCTGTCGTTTTTTTCGGAATGATTTTAGGTATTTTTTTCTTAACCTCTCGTGATTCAGGAGCCGCTTTAAAGGCATTTTGCCACTCGCTTGAAAGCTTTTGCCTTTGGGTTGTTGCCACAGCGATGAAGTTAGCACCCTTAGCTGTTTTAGGACTGATGAGTTATGCCATAGTCCAAATTGGTTTCTCTTTATTCTTAGGACTCTTATCTTATATCGGAACAGTTCTTTTTGGACTTTTTTGTATAATGGTCTTTTATGGAGTTCTGATTTTATTTTTTACAAGAAAAAATCCGATTCGTTTCCTGAACCAAGTTCGTGAAATTCCCTTACTTGGTTTCTCTACTTCAAGTTCCAGTTCTGTTCTTCCTTATTCTTTAAAACTTGCTAAGGAAAAGTTAAAACTAAAAGAAACCGTTGCCGATTTTGTCCTTCCACTAGGCGCTACAATCAATATGGATGGAACCGCATTGTACCAAGCTGTTGCCACAGTTTTTCTGAGCCAAGTGTATCATGTCGAACTTTCATCACTAGACTTGTTTTTGTTAGTTGGTACTGTTACGGCAGCTTCCATAGGTACAGCAGCAACTCCAGGAGTCGGGCTTGTAATTTTGGCATCCATCTTATATACCTTTCAGATTCCTATCGAAGGAATCACCATCCTTTTTGGAGTTGACCGCTTTTTAGATATGTGTAGAACTTCAGTAAATCTGACCGGCGATCTATCTTGTGCATTTATCATGGACCATATCTGGAAGGAAACAAAACCAAATGAAAAAAATTAAATATACACTTTTGTTAGGAATCTTAACATTCCTTATCCATTGTGATACAAAAAAGGAATACTTAGAAGATATAAGTACACATTTTCTCTGTTATACCTATGCAATTTGTAATGGAGAAACGCCTGCCAAAACTGGCATCATCGGTGATAGTTGGGCAGACATTTTACTTGGTTATCCACTTGTAGAAACACTAAGACCTCAATTAGAAAACCGCTTCCAATATAAATTCGTCGGTGCCACTCTCGGTGGAAAAACCTTACAACAAGTTGTCAACCAAGGACTCCAATTCCAAGTCATTGACCAAGGTGGTGCTGATATGAAAGTCATTATCCTCTCACTGGGAGGAAATGACATCCAGGATAATCTCTCCGAATACATTGGGAAAATCGACACTGTGCAAGCGCAGCGTTTTGCCACGATCAAAGCCAATCTCAAACAATTAGTCATTACTGGTAACGCTTACAAAATTTCAAAATTTGGAGGAGCTCCTATAAAATGGATCATTCATGGATACGACTATCCCAATCCATTCATGCCACCCGTGATTCCAGGTTCTGATGAAGGTTGTAAAACTAAGTTTGATCGTGTTGGTCTAGTTGTACCTGATGCGGCCGCTTTTACAGCAACTCAATTGGATGCTTTTAACAACCTCCTGGTTGATGTTTCCAGGGAAGAACCTTCTTTCATTTATGTAGACTTACGAAATACTCTCGGTGGAAAACCTTTTTCTCGCGCTGAATTTATGTTAGATTGCATTCATGCAAATAACTTGGGATATAGCCTTCTTGCAGACAAACTCGCAAGATTAATTTATCCGATCACAAATGTAGGATTCTAAAAATGAAAAATATAATTATCATTTCACTATTTTCTCTTTTTTCGGTTGTTTCATTATATTCTCAGCCGACTTCGAATAATGATTTTGCCCACCCACTACAAATTGAACCCGTAGCCGTTTATACCAAAATCAGAGGCAATGCTACATACTGGGATAAGAGCTTCAATGGAGTAAAAGAGATTAATAAAAATCTCAACTTTGAGGGAGAATACAAATTTTCTGATACTTTTTCCGTCATTTCATCGATTGGAAGAACCGAATACTCACAAACGGATTCAGCAAAAGAAATCACTTGGGATCGTTGGAATGCGGGAATTAAATACGGAAAAATTTTTGATACTGGTTCTTCCCAATTCTTAATTGGTGGAGGGTTGCGAATCTATGATAAAAAAAGAAACGCAGAATTTCGAGAAAAAGAAAATCCAGACTTCTATTTGATTCGACCCAATTTTGGACTTGGATACAAACGCGGAATTTTTCAAATTATGTCAGAGTTTCGATTTCAAACAGAAACCAATCGACATGGAAAAGAATCTAGTTTGGAAGAATTCAAACGTTATTACCAAGTTGGTATTGCTCCTTCATTTGCTATCGCAGACTCTGTTCGTATCTTTACCGAACTCGAATATAGAGAACCTTTGGATAAAGTGGCGGATAAAAACTTAAGATACTTCAATCTCTATCCAGGGATATCAATGAGCACCGAAAGTTTTGGTACTTTTAGTTTTTCTGCTCTATTTGGTGTTTTACCAAAAGCAGATAATGCAATGGATCGCGGGATTCGTTTTTCTTATTTTTATTTTTTTGATACAAGCCAGTAAAATATGAAAAACTTTTATTTCTTACCGCTCGCATTTCTTTTTTCACATTGTATCAGTGTACAAATTGGAAATCCTTCGGTAACAGTATTTCAGAACAAAGGGCAAGAAGGTTGGTATTCCACAGGGAAACTTCCTTTGCCTGGCGACCGTTTTGTTGAATCTTGTACAACAAATTATTTTGGACTTGTGAGTATCGGTAGTGCTAGTTTAGATTACGTTCCTCGCAGTTCTCGCCCCAGAGAAATTTTGAGTTTAGATCACTACTATAAAAACCAATATTTCTTTTTCCAAGAACTTTGTTTGCGAATTACCGGACGATGAAACAGGACATTAACTCACTTAGCGAATTTGCAAAAAAACTAAAGAGTGGACTCATTTACGAAGAAATAGAATCCAAATTGAAGGATTTCCATTCTAAAAAAAATAATGTTACTAACAAATCGTTGGATACCCTAACAGCTAAAATTCGAAAGAAAGAAGCACAAATCGAAAAACTCTATGACGATATCATCACTTTACAAAACAAACTTTCCAAACTTTTGGATCAGGAACTTAAAAAATAAATCCACTCTCCTCTCGGTTAGGATTTTTATTTTTTCCAGTTCTTTCTTATTTCTCTTCTCTTGTGCTAGTTCCGGATTTGGAACCCAGGGCCTACTCTATGAAAACCAAAGGATCAGCATGATGGAAACCGGTGTTTCCGCATCAAAGGAAGGAATCGCTTGTGCAAAATCCTATCTTGGACTTCTCGCATGGGGAGACGCCTCAGTAGAGCTCAGCCAAAAAAACGGAAATATTAGAGAAATTACGTCTATTGAACTAGAAACCTACAATTTCTTCGGGATTTACGCAAAACTATGTGCGGTTACCAAAGGAAATTAGTCGAAACTAAATTTAGAACCTATGCCCATGTGGAAGAAAATCCAAATCCTATCTTTATTTGTTTTTTCGGCCCTATCTTGCCTACCGGAACCCAAACCCTCTCTTTTGGGAGTTCTGGTTCTGCCACTAGTCACACAAACATCTAGCACCTTCACCATCGAATCTACCACTCCTAGTGACGGTGCCACGGGGGTTTCCTTAAATCCAACCATCACAATCATAATGACGCAAGCAATCGATACCACTTCTCTTAATACCAATATCAGTTGCTCACCTACTTGTCCGAGCCTCAGTGGTGGGTCCTCGAATCGAACCATCACTCTCACACCAGCAAGTGCGCTTACTGCAGGAACCACTTATACCATCACTCTAAACCAAAACCTACAGTCCATCTTCGGACTCACTCTCGGAACAAATACCAGTTTTAGTTTTACGACCTTATAAATAAAAAGCCGACGTTTCCGCCGGCTTTTTATTTATCTCTTAAGAGATTTATGTTTTTAATCTTTAGGAAACTTCCAAGAGAAAGCTTCCTAAAGATAAGATGTAATTTTTATTTTAAACTTCTTATTTAAAGAAGTTTAAAATGATTCCACCTTTTGTTACAAAAAACTCAGCAAACACAAGTGATGTGATCGCCATTAGTTTGATGAGAATGTTGATTGCAGGACCAGAAGTATCTTTGAACGGATCCCCTACTGTATCACCCACAACCGCGGCTTTGTGTTTTTCAGAACCTTTTCCACCAGCAGTTTTTTCGATGTATTTTTTCGCGTTGTCCCATGCTCCACCAGAGTTCGCAGAAGAGATCGCAAGAACCACACCAGAAACAAGGGCACCAGCAAGAAGACCAGCAAGTGATTTCACACTAAACAAATAACCAACAACGATTGGGCTAAGAAGAACAAGAAGGCCTGGAGGGATCATTTCACGAAGAGCAGCAGAAGTAGAAATATCTACACATTTTGCATACTCTGGTTTAGCTTTTCCTTCCATAAGACCAGGAATTTCTTTGAACTGGCGACGAACTTCTTTCACCATATCAAGGGCAGCTTTTCCAACAGACTTCATTGTCATTGCAGAAAAGATGAATGGAAGCATAGCACCAAAAAGAAGACCACCAAATACTAATGGATCCAAAAGTTCAATAGAAGTGAGGTCAATTGCACCTTCTCCCAGTTCTTTAGAAGCATTTTGTGTTCTTGTGATAAAGGCAGCAAATAAGGCAAGTGAAGTAAGAGCTGCAGATCCAATGGCAAAACCTTTTCCCACTGCTGCAGTCGTGTTACCAGCGGCATCTAAGTTGTCAGTCCTATCACGAACATCTTTTCCCAGTTCCGCCATCTCAGCAATCCCACCCGCGTTGTCAGAAACAGGGCCGTAAGCATCGATGGTAAGACCAATCGCAATTGTGGAAATCATTCCAATCGCAGCGATTGCAATTCCATACATACCCGCAAGGATATTCGAAACAACAATCACGATCACAAGTAAAATCACTGGAACCACTGTGGACTTGTAACCAAGTGCCAAACCATAGATAATGTTGGTTGCAGCGCCTGTATCACAAGCATCCGCCACTTCACGAACTGGTTTGTAAGAATGAGAAGTGTAAATCTCAGTGATCCAACCAATAAACATTCCAGCAAACAAACCTAATGCGACTGAAGTATAAACATTCCACTTAGTGATGGTTTTGTCTCCAATTTGGAAACTATCGATCATAAAGATGTCAGTTACAAAGTAAAGAGCTGCTGCTACGATAAATGTAGAAATCCAAAGTTGGAGTTTTAGAGCTTTCTCTACGTTTCCACCTTCTTTCACTCGAGCAAAGAAAGTCGTTAAAAGAGATGCAGGAATTCCAATGGCAGAAATTAAAAGTGGATAGAGAAGAGCAGAGTTGTTGTCTGCAAGTGCTGATGCTGTTGCACCGATCACAAGAGCTGCGCAAGTCGCTTCTGCTGCTGAACCAAAAAGGTCAGCACCCATACCGGCGATGTCACCTACGTTATCTCCTACGTTATCGGCAATGGTGGCAGGGTTTCTCGGATCATCTTCTGGAATTCCTTTTTCTACCTTACCGACAAGGTCAGCACCTACGTCTGCGGCTTTGGTGTAAATACCACCACCCACACGACCAAATAATGCTACGGAAGACCCACCAAGACCAAAACCAGCAAGTGATTCCATAAGGATATGTTTGGCAACTCCAACGTTTGCTCCTGTGAATAGGAGAAATAGTCCAATCATTCCAAGAACAGCAAGACCGATCAGACCAAAACCCATTACGGCTCCAGAATCATAAGCCACTCGGAAGGCTCTGGAAAGAGAAGTTTTTGCAGCTTCCGCAGTACGAACGTTACCAGCAGTAGCAATCTTCATTCCGATAAAACCAGAAAGGCAAGAAATAAGGGCTCCGGAAACAAATGCAACGGCAGTGTAAATTCCTTCGTTGAACTCCGTTTTTGGGTTATCCAAAAGTAAATAAATGAGAACAGTCATGAAACTAATAAATAGCAAAATGACTCGGTATTCTCTCAGAAGGAAGGCCATAGCCCCTTCTGCGATCGCAGCGGAGATTTCTTTCAATTTAGCAGTTTCTTTTACGTCGCCACCGCCTGCGCCTACTTGGATGCGAACCACCCGAGCTGCGTAGAAAATCGCCGTGGCTATCGAAACTAGCGCCATGACGATAATGATTAACTCTACATTCATGAGATCCTCTTTGAGATTGTTTATTTGAATTTCTAAGATTATTTAGAAGATGACCGATGAGAATCCATAGATGATACTTCGGTCTAGGAGAATATGGCAATTTAGTGTTCTGGTAACAAGTCTATTTCTGGTTTCCAGTCCAAATTTAGCACAAACAGAGGTTCTGAACCCCGTTAAGGTTTTTTATGGATATGAAGATCTTTTGCGAATGGCCGAAGACAAAATTGTCCAAGAAACCCCAGCTAAAGCCTTTGATTTTCTCATCAAAGCCAAAGAATTAAACCCAGATCCGGATTATCGCTACTACAATCTAGCTGCTCGTGCCCATATGAAACTCGGGCAACTCTATGATGGGGTTCATGCCTACGAAGAATCGATCAAAAAGAAAAAAGACCAACTCGATTTGCTTCTCTACATTGCTGATTTTTACGAAAAGGAAAGAAAACAAAAGGAAGCTTTGTTCTATACTAAATTATATTTAGAACAAAAACCAAATGCTAAGTACAGATTGTATACAGCAGCCATTCTATCCAGACAAATTGGTTTGGAATCTGAATATGAATCCTATATACAAATTTTAGAATCAGACAAAACCTTTGTTTCAGAAAAAGAAGCACTGCAAGCTAGCCTTCAAAAAAATATCAAAAGTAAAAAATGGAAAGAGGCAGATGATTTAAGTTTACGTTATTTAGTTTATTTTCCCAGGGAAGAAGCGATGTATGAAACTTTAATCCTCGCACGGAGGGGAAGAAATTCTGAACTTCTAGAACAGGCTTATCAATGGACCAGCACCGTTTTTCTAAATGAAACCAGATACTTCACTCGTTACGGGGTGTACCTCCAAGAAAAACAAAGATTCCTAGAATCTTTATCCTTATTTCGCCGAGGGTTTTATAATCTATTAAAATTTTTTCCCGATTCCGATGCGGGTGAAATTCTATTTCTCATTCGTCAAAGTTATGCGAATTTAGGAAAAGATAGAGATACCTTGGCGATTGATTCTCTTGTCAAAGATTTTCAAAATCAAAAAAAAATCACAGCCACAGAATTAGAAAATCATCAAAATACCTATCGTAAAAATAGAGAGTATCTACTTTTTTGTGTTCATTGGTTTTCCAATCGAGACAAAACTAAGGCAAACGAGTATAGGCAAAGGTTAAAAGACCGGGATATAGAATTTGAAGAATCGGAATTCTTACGAGTGATCGGACCCTTTTCTTCCCTCCCGCAAGATTTATAAAACCTGCCTTCTTCCTTTGAATCACAGCAAAAGAAGAAGGATTCTCATCTAGGAAAAATCAATTCCTAACTATGAAACTTTTTCTTATCGTCAATTAACGTTTGTACAACGGATGGATCAGCAAGTGTGCTAATATCTCCTAGCGTATCAAATTCGTTATTGGCGATTTTTCGTAAGATCCGGCGCATGATTTTACCGGATCTAGTTTTTGGAAGTCCTGGTGCCCAGTGGATGACTTCTGGTCTTGCGATTTTTCCGATCACTTTTTCTACCATAGCAATTAATTCTTTTTTCAAAGCATCGTTTGTTGTTACACCATGTTTTACAGTCACATAGGCATAAATTCCTTGGCCTTTGATATCGTGTGGAAATCCTACAACAGCCGCCTCAGCCACAGATTTATGTTCTACAAGAGCACTTTCTACCTCTGCAGATCCAATACGGTGGCCCGAAACATTGAGTACGTCATCGACTCTTCCTGTTATGCGAAAGTACCCGTCCTTATCTTTATTGGCACCATCTCCCGTAAAATAATACCCTTTAAACTGAGAAAAGTAAGTATCAAAGAATCTTTTGGTATCCCCATAAACCCCCCGCATCATCGAAGGCCAAGGCATCGCAATACAAAGATTTCCTGAAATTTCCCCCTTCTCTTTGATCTCCACACCTTCATTGTCCACAAGAACGGGTTTGATTCCATAAAATGGCCAACTAGCCGATCCGGGCTTTTGAGGAATGGCTCCCGGAACTCCAGAGATCATAATGGATCCGGTTTCTGTTTGCCACCAAGTATCCACAATCGGGCATTTTGATTTTCCAATATTGGTATGATACCATTCCCAGGCCTCTGGGTTGATGGGTTCACCCACAGATCCAAGAAGGCGCAATGATTTGAGAGAGCGCTTTTTAATATGCTCCAATCCTTCTCGCATCAGTGCGCGAATGGCAGTTGGTGCCGTATAAAATACAGTGACTTTGTATTTATCAATCACATCCCAAAACCGACCGGCATCCGGGTAACTCGGAACTCCTTCAAACATAAGGGAAGTGGCTCCATTAGAGAGTGGTCCGTACAAAATGTAACTATGTCCTGTAATCCAACCAATGTCTGCCGTACACCAATAAGTATCTGTTTCTTTGTAATCAAAAATGGTAGCAAAAGTGAGGTTGGCACCGAGTAAATACCCTGCGGTTGTATGAAGAACCCCTTTTGGTTTTCCCGTCGAACCAGATGTATAAAGAATAAACAGAGGATCTTCCGAATCCATCGCTACAGGAGGGCATTCTTTTTTGATGTCAGCTTCTTTCATTAAGTAGTGATACCAGTGGTCCCTACCTTCTTTCCAATTGAGATTTCCTTCATCTCCTGTTCGCTTAACAACAATTACATCTTTTACTTTAAATTTGGTTTCTTCTAAAGCGGCATCCACATTTTTTTTGAGTTCAACTGGTTTGCCACCGCGATACCCACCATCTGCTGTGATCACAAGAGCTGGTTTACAGTCTTCAATACGACCAAGAAGAGCTTCGGGAGAAAATCCACCGAAGACAACCGAATGTACAGCTCCAATTCGCGTACAAGCTAAGGTAGCAATCGCAAGTTCCGGAATCATAGGTAAATAAATCAGAACCCGATCCCCTTTTTTTACATGGAACTTCTTGAGAACATTGGCAAAATAATTCACCTCGCGGTGGAGGTCATGATAGGTGAGAACTTTGGATTCATCTGGATTGTCCCCTTCCCAAATGAGAGCCGCTTTGTTTTTAAGAGGAGAATCTAAATGCCTGTCCAAACAGTTATAAGAAACATTGAGTTTCCCGCCAACAAACCATTCTACTTTTGCTTTGGCAAAATCGTGTTTCAGAACCTTTGTCCATTTTTTAAACCAAGTGAGGCGTTTTGCTTGTTCGGCCCAAAACTTCTCTGGTTTCTCAATCGATTCTTTGTATTTGGTTTTGTATTCTTTTAAACTAACGTTCGCTAACTTAGCGAAGTCTTTGGACGGTGCCACAATTCTTTCTTTCGGCATAGGTTCCCTCTAGGGAAAGAATGCTGAACTTTTTTTGAGAAAAGTCCAGCATGAATCTGAAAAATAGAATTTAAAAAATGAACTTAGTGGGAACCGGTTCGGATTAAATCTAAAAACTCACTCCGAGTGGTTGGATCTGTTTTGAATAGACCGAGTAGACTAGAAGTAAAAAGCTCTGAGTTCTGTTTTTCCACACCACGCATCATCATACATAAATGTTTTGCTTTGATGACAACACCCACTCCCAAAGGATCTAGTGTTTCTTGGATGGCTTGTGCAATCTGATCAGTGAGTCGCTCTTGGACCTGAAGGCGACGGGCAAATACATCGACAATTCTTGGAATCTTGCTAATTCCAATGATCTTCTTATTCGGAATGTAAGCCACATGGGCCCTTCCATAAAAAGGAAGCAAATGATGTTCACATAAGGAATACATTTCAATATCGCGTACGAGAACCATCCCTGTTGTACTCTCTTCGAAGATGGCTCCGTTTACAATTTGATTCAAATCGGCTTTGTAACCACTCGTTAAAAAGTCATACGCCTTTTTCACTCGATTAGGTGTTTTGACGAGGCCCTCTCTCGCAGGGTCTTCTCCAATTTGTTTTAGGATTTCTTCGATTAAGTTTTCCATCCGGGTCCTTTTTGAACGATATGATACCTGTGGTTCTACATCTCAAATTATGAATGCAGAATATTCACCACTAATTTGACTAGACTCTACCAGAAAGGAAAAGATACATTTCCTTTTTTAAATTAATTCTAAAGGAACATAATCAGATTCATGCGGTTAAAAATTGGTTACGATGCACGGATGATCGAAAATTCCGGGATCGGGATTCGTATCCAACATATTCTAAAGTTTTGGCCTATTTCCCCGCAAACGGCCGAATTATTTATTTTTGGTGATCCCTCTGTATTAAAAAAATATGACCTACCCAAAGATGCGAAGATCATAGAATACAAAACTAGCATTTACTCGCCTAAAGAATTTTTAGGACACCCCCAAATGGCAGAAATGGATGTCTTGGATATTCCTCATTTCAACATTCCGTTTCCTTATATTCGTAAGTGTGTTGTCACCATTCACGATCTCATTCCTTATCATTTCAAAGTGGCCCATGCTTCCCTTGTCAAACGAGTGTATCTGCAAATTGTCTTTCGTTGGATCAAATGGTTTGCATTAAAAGTCATCACCGTTTCTGAATTCACCAAACAAGATTTAATTCATTTTTTTGGTTATTCAAAAGATAAAATTTCTGTTGTTTATAATGGAATTGATTTAGAGACTTTCTCCCAACAGAACGCAAACAAAGTTTCGACTTTTAAAAGAAAACACGACTTACCTGCATCTTATTTGTTTACAGTAGGCATTGGAAAAACCCATAAAAACTTCCCGTTTTTATTATCCAATTTAGAAGAGTTGTGGGCGAAAAAAGAATTAAACCTACCTCTCGTTGTAGGTGGCCTCAGTAAAGAAATCCCCGAAGAATTTCTAAATTTCCAAAAGAAGTACCCTGACAAAATTTATTTTTTGTCTCACTTACCGTATGCGGAACTTCCTCTTGCCTACCAAGCGGCAAAGATTTTTCTTTATCCCTCTCTCTTCGAAGGATTTGGATTTCCTGTTTTGGAAGCACAAGCCATGGGAACGGTCGTTTTTTCTTCCAACGCCAGCGTTTTGCCCGAAGTTTTGGGAGTTGGATATGAACCTTTCGATCCAAAGGACTCTACCTCTTTTCAAACGAAACTTCTCTCTTTGCTAAAAGATTCCAAAAGGCAAAACCAACTAAAAAAGTTAGGCGAGAGTAATGCCAAACGTTTCCAGTGGAAACCAGCCATTAAAGAACTAAATTCTTTATATAAAACCCTTCTAAAGAGCTAAATCTGAAAAGAACTCCCCCATTTTTTGATAAAATTCTCTGAAAAATGACTTAGAAAGATTTAAAAAAATTCTTGTCGTACCATTTCATAAGCCAGAGACTGATTCTCAGAACCATGATCAAGTGTCACTGTGCAGAAGTTTTCTTTGAATCTATCTTAAATGTTGTCAAAGAATCCAATCGCCCTATACTAGAAGTCGCCCGCGAGATGGGAGCGGCTGATACTTGTACGGCTTGTGTTCCGGATATGTTAGCCTTCATCGAGCAGGAATTGGAAGGTCAACTTGCAGGAAATACAAATCATTGATTCCGACTTAATCGGATCTCTCGTCAAAAAAGCCCAAACCGCAGAAAGAAAACGTACCAATCATAACTTCCACGAACAAATGGAAGTGTACCAAAGGTTTCTCAACGTTCTTTCTAAAAACACCTACATTCCACCTCACAGACATTTGTCGGACCCAAAACCAGAAACCTTTGTCGTTTTAGAAGGTGAAATTGGATTTCTCATCTTCCAGGAAAATGGAGAAATCAAAGAAGCCCATAAACTTTCCTCTACAGGCCCTAAACGGGGAATTGATTTAAAACCTGGTGTTTGGCATAGCCTAGTTTGTCTGTCTGAAACGGCAGTTTGTTTTGAAGGAAAGTCGGGCCCTTATGATCCCACAATCGATAAAGAATTTCATCCCAAGTTTCCTTTAGAGGGAGATTTAAAAGTTCCAGAAACCATTCTATGGTATGAATCTTTGTTTGCATGAACTGGTTTTTCTCAAATACAAAACGATATCTACCACTCGTCATGATTTCTTTTTCTTTTTTTTGTAAATCACTTCCTTCCATTGTTCCTGTAAAAGAACACAAGTTGGAATCCATTTCCTCTGATGGGATCATCCGCAATTTTCGTTACTATGTGCCTAAACAAATTAAAGAAACCAGATTGCCTTTGATTTTTATTTTACACGGCGGTGGAGGGAGTGGAGAGGGAATGATTTATCTTTCTCGTATGTCGGAAAAAGCAGAAGAATATGGATTTATCGCAGTTTATCCAGATGGTTATGCCAACCGTTGGAATGACGGAAGAAAAATTCCACATTCACTTACCGACAAACGAAATACAAAAGATGTCGAATTTTTCCGAGACATGGTAAGTTTTATCGATAAAAAAATACCTGTTGATTACAATCGAATTCACGCTGTTGGAATTTCCAACGGTGGTTTTATGACACAGCGCTTGTTATGCGAAGCACAGGATTTATTTAGTTCTGGGTATTCTGTTGCTGCAGTTACTTCCAAAGGTTTAAAAGAGATTTGTAATCTTCCTCCTAATAAATCGATTGGGTTCATTATGGGAACTTCTGACGATGTTGTACCTTACCAAGGTGGTTCTGTTTCCATTCCTTCGGATCCAAGCCCCAATGCACAAAGAATTCCAGCTGGTGATGTTTTTTCTTATTTAGAATCATTAGAATTTTGGTCTTCGCAGTTTGCCTGCAAGGAAGAAACCAAATCCAAAAAAAGACATCTGAACAAATTTTGGAAAAGAGACATTCAATACACAAAGTTTACAGATTGTGAATCCGATCAAGTTGTAGAAGGATATTTAATTCCAGGTGGAGGTCATATTTGGCCAAACGGTTTTTTTTACCAAAATGAAAAACAATATGGGTATTTAAGTAAGGACTTGGATACAAGAGAGATTGTGTTACAATTCTTTAGAACGACGTATAAAAAAGAAAAGTTGGTAAACAACAATGCACCATTCGGAAATTAGAAATTCATCTGCTGTATTTACCACTTTAGAAACGGGAAAAGGAGAACCTGTTCTTTTTCTCCACGGGTTTCCTGATAATCATAAAACCTTTGCTCCGATGATGGAAACTATTGGGAAAAAAGGATATCACTGTATCTCTCCTGTTATGCGAGGATACGAACCATCAACAATCTCTCATTCCCATAAATTACATGTAGTCGACCTTGTGGATGATATTTTGGGATGGATGAACGATAGAAAATGGGATTCGGTGCATTTAGTAGGCCACAACTGGGGATCTGTGATTGCCTTTGCCGCTGGGATGTATTACCCAAACCGAATCAAATCCATCACAAGTCTAGGAGTCCCTCTTCTACGGACTTATCAGGACTCGTTTTTTTGGGCTCCTCAACAAACCATTCATTCTTGGTATGTATTATTATTCCAAATTCCTTTTTTAGCGGAACTTACCATTCGCTCTAATGGATTTGCTCTTGTAGATTATTTATGGAAGGATTGGTCACCAGGATATTCGCCAAACCAAGACCATTTAGCAGAGATTAAAGCAAATTTTCAAAATCCGGGAATTTTATCTTCCGCTCTTGCTTATTATCGCAATTTAAACGATCTTTTTACAGAATCTGGTAGAGAAAGTATCCTTGGAATTTTAGATTCAAAAATCACAGTCCCCACTCAAATTCTATACGGATTAAATGACGGTTGTTTTCATAAAAACTTATTTGAACACCTATTAGATGAAAACGATTTCCCTTGTGGTTTTCGCAAAATTGGTTTTGATCACGCAGGTCATTTTCTCCATTGGGAAAAAAGAGAAGAGGTAACGAGACTGATTTTAGAATGGTTAGAAAAAAATAACCAAATATAAAATACATTTTGTTCGTCCAATCTAACTTAAGGAGATTGAATATGTTTCAAAACATGGGTCTATATGATAGAATCATTCGAGTTGTAGTTGGATTGGTATTAGGCGGTTTGTATTTGGCAGGTGTGGTTGAAGGAACAACAGCAATTGTTCTATTTGTCATTGGCCTTGTAATGATAGCAACTTCTGCAATTGGATTTTGCCCAGCTTACCTACCTCTAAAGATTAATACCAAATCAAAATAACAAAATCTTTCGTTAGAAAAGAACTCACAAACTATTCTTTGTGAGTTCTTTATTTATTTTTTCAAACTCACCAAAACTTCGTAATGTTGTGTTCTTGGGAAAAAGTCAAAGAGACCCATAAATTCCAACCGATATCCAATACTTTCTAGTCTTACAATGTCTCGTTTTAATGTACTCGGATTACAACTAGAATAGATAATTTGTTTTGGTGAGAATAATGAAGCTGATTCTATGATTCCCTCTGTTAATCCTGCTCTCGGCGGATTCACAATCCAAATTGGAAACTTTGCCACATGTTTGGGTAAATGTTTTTGGTATAAATCGCTGACTTCATATTCAAATGACAAAGCCACATTTACTTTTGCATTTTCTTTTGCATAACGAATGCTCTTTTCGTGAGATTCCATTCCGTATAAAGATTTAATTTTTTCGCGAATGGAAATGCCTATACTCCCGCATCCGCAGAATAACTCCAAAACCTCACTAGAATCAGGTAATAGAGATTTGATTTTTAAAAGCCAAGGTTCTAGAAGGAACTGATTGATTTGAAAGAATCCACGTTCGGGCACTTTTAATTTTGTATTCTGAACATTGATTTCTGTTTGGTCCCTTTCATAATTCACAATGGATTTGGAGGAAAGGCGAAGTTGGATAGATTTTTGTTTAGAAACTGATTTTTTAATTCCTTGTGGAACTAAATCCCATAACAAACGTTTATCGATAGTTTTACAAACAGAATGAGAATCATTAACAATTCTGTGAGTGTTTTTTGCGAAATATCCAATTTCTTTTCCGTTGGATTGCCATTGTACATTATTTCGATATTCGTTTTCAGGCCCACGAACTACCTCTAGTTTTTCTTTCCATTCAGGAAACATAGCTGTTAAAAGCGAGGTTTTGAGTTCGATCTCTTGTTCGTATGATATATGCCGATAACTACAGCCACCACATTCCATAAACACGGAACAATCAGAGGGGATTCTTTTTTCTGAGGCTTCTAAAACTTCTGAAACAGTTCCAAACCATTCTTTTTTTCCGGTTTTATAGAGACTTATGTCTACCAATTCTCCCGGAAGTCCACCTTCAACGAAGACTGCATGCCCCTCGTGGTGCGCTAAACAGAAACCGCCATTGACCCACTTTTCCAGTTTTATACGCAACTTTTCCATTCTCTAGAACCATTCATTGAATATTCATTTGACACTGCACTCGCATTTAACATAACGGATAGGTACTCTTGGAGAAGTGGCTGAGTGGTCTAAAGCAGCGGTCTTGAAAACCGTCGTGGTAATCCCACCGTGGGTTCGAATCCTACCTTCTCCGAGTCGCTGGAGACGTGCCTGAGTGGCCGAAAGGAGCGGTTTGCTAAACCGTCGTACGAGCAATCGTACCCAGGGTTCGAATCCCTGCGTCTCCGTTGATACCGTCATGAATACCACCCAAATCAAAGCAAAATTAGAAAGAATACAGGCCTATTTAGTTACTGACGAAGCAGCTAAGATCTTTGCAGTATTACCTCTCTATTTCTCTTGGGTGCCAATTTTTACTTGGAAACGAAATCTTCCTGAATTTGTAACGGTTTGTCTATATTCTGCAGTTAATACTTGTTTGTTCTTACTCGGATTGGTACTTGCTCAAGTCCTTTCTGTCCTACCCTTTGTTGGTCTCTACTTAGCTGCAACCATCCATCTCCTTTCCGTACTACTTTATCTAGGAATTGCGGGATTTTTGATTTACTCCATCCGCTTGAAAAAAACCATAGTGATACCCGTTCTTTTGGAATGGGTGAAAATGCTTCAAGCATTCATTGCGCCCATAGCTCAACTGGATAGAGTATCTGACTACGGATCAGAAGGTTAGAGGTTCAAATCCTCTTGGGCGCGCGTGGAAGCTTTCAATTCCTTTCTAGAGCGCTACGCAAAAGCCCTTTCTAGCCACCCCGAAGAAATTCCCTCTTATTCAGAAATCATTTCGAAAGACGGAAACCTGATTGCCGCCTCTTATAATTCCGTCGAACAAACATTAAATCCCACAAAGCACAGCGAGATCCTTG
Source organism: Leptospira brenneri (assembly GCF_002812125.1). Classification (NCBI taxonomy): domain Bacteria; kingdom Pseudomonadati; phylum Spirochaetota; class Leptospiria; order Leptospirales; family Leptospiraceae; genus Leptospira; species Leptospira brenneri. Next base: position 145,676 of record NZ_NPDQ01000001.1, on the reverse strand, counting down.
CGATCGATGAAGCACTTTCAAAAATTGAAGGTCGTTATCTAACAGATCATATTTTGATTACAGCTCTTGAACCTTGTCTTCTTTGTTCTGGTGCTATTTTACGCGTAAAAATTCCGGAAGTGATATATTTTGTTCCCGCAAAACCGGGAGAAGGAATTTCATCTTACACCACAGAATCCATCTATCTTCTAAATCACTTTCCTAAATGTACTCTCATTCCAAGATCCCACATAAAATTTGAATTTCTGACATTTTTTAGAGAGAAAAGGTAGAATTCTATTGAGCGTTTCATTTTATGGAAGCCAGTAGAAACCATTGGAGAGATGTCAGAGTGGTCTATTGTGCATGCTTGGAAAGCATGTGTGCCAAAAGCACCCCGGGTTCGAATCCCGGTCTCTCCGCCAGGTTCTTACTTGCCATCTTAAGATCTTTTCTCCATTCACCTCTCCTCTCACTTAGTAAAATATCGATTACTCCGATAAATATTTCATTGCCTCCAACATACGAAATTACAAGATCAAAGTGATTCACAAATTTCCCATTCCACATCTTTTTTGGCACGGACTTACATGAGCGAAAACCACCAAGTACTCTTTCGAAAATACAGACCCCAATTCTTTCGCGATGTGATTTACCAGGACTTAGCCGTTGGTTCTTTACAAAATGCCTTTAAATCAAAAAAGATTGGACATGCTTATATTTTTATCGGCCCTCGTGGTGTGGGTAAAACGACCATAGCAAGAATTCTAGCAAAACGATTGAATTGTGAAAGACCAGATGGAGTAGAACCTTGCAACGAATGTACTTCTTGTTTAGAAATTACAAAAGGAAATTCTAACGATGTATTTGAAATCGATGCAGCGTCCAACAGTGGTGTTGATAACATTCGTGAACTACGAGAAAATGTAAAATTTAATGCGATGGGTGGAAAGTATCGCGTTTATATTTTGGACGAGGTACACATGCTAAGTGGGGCTGCTTTTAATGCTCTACTAAAAACATTGGAAGAACCTCCTGCACATGTTGTTTTTATTTTAGCAACAACAGAGTATCATAAAATTCCAGAAACAATTCTTTCTCGTTGCCAAGACTTTCATTTTCGAAAAGTACCGGTTACCGTTTTACAAAACTATATTGAAACACTTTGTGAAAAAGAAGGTTTAAAATATGATTCAGAAGGATTATTCTGGATCGCTAAAAAAGGAGATGGTTCCGTCCGCGATACTCTTTCCTTTATGGAACAGGCCGTTATCTTTACGGATGGAAATTTAACGGGTGTCAAACTTAGAAAGATGATTGGGTATCATGGAATTGATACTTTTACAGATTTTTTGAACCAACTACTCGATTCCACACAAAGTGCTCAGATCTTTGAAACACTAGAAAACCTTTTTCAAGCAGGAATTGATCTTGGAAAATTTGTTTGGGATTTTATTGAATTTCTAAATTCTCTACTTCTCATCAAAGATAATTTAGCAGATAGAGAATCTATCAATATTCCCCAAGAAGACTTACAAAAATTAAAACAAAATTACAGAGAACTTGATCGGGAAGTATTAGTTCTGTTGGCGGAACGAATTTTTTCCGTTCATGAAAAATTGAACCTCATGAAACTAAGAAGTTCTTATGAGATGAAAGTTTATTTGGAAATTCAGTTTCGTAAACTAATCTTGGATCGAGAGAAACCAAGTATATCTGGTTTGTTATCAAAAATTTCAGAACTCGCAAAACTAGTACAAGGTGACATTTCGCATATTCCTGATAATTTGGAAACTCCGAAAAAAGTAACCACTCCTTCGGATCCTCCTATTCAACAAAAATCAGAATCTTCACAGATTACACAACCGGAACCGGTAAAACCTATTCTAGAAAAACCAAAACAAACTCTAGAACCAGAAACCAAACAACCTTTGGAATCAAAAACCATTCCTCCAAAACAAGAAGAGCCGCCCAAAGCAAAAACTACAGCAGCAAGTCCATCAGCTCCTGAAGATATGGAGAAACTTTTAAAAGAAAAGTTCTCTGGTATGGAAGTTGATCCCAACCAATTTAAGAATTTATAAGTCCAAAAGGTACGTATGGGAATTTTTGACCAAATGAAACAAATGCGAGAAGCTTTCTCGCAACTCGGTAATATCAAAGAGAAACAAGAAGAACTTTCGAAAAGGCTCGCTCAGATTCGAGTAACCGCGTCCGCTGGTGCCGGTATGGTGGAAGTCACTGCATCAGCAGATGGAACGCTCACCAATCTCAACATCAATCCTATCATGTTCAATGCGGACGATAAAAAGATGTTAGAAGATTTAATTCTATCAGCAACCAACGAAGTACAAAGAAAAGCCAAAGAAACAATGGCACATGAAATGAAGAACGTCCTTGGGTTTAATCCGAGTGACTTTGAGGGTGTATTCAACCAGATCCAAAAGGATGGAGGATTCCCCCCTGTCTGATCCACAATTTCAAAAACTAATCCAATCCTTCTCCAGCCTTCCTGGAATTGGGAAAAAAAGTGCGACTAGAATTGGGTTTCATATTTTACGTATGGATCCTTCCACATTTCGAGCATGGCTTTCCAATATCGAAGAAGCAAAATCCAAACTTCGATTTTGTGATGAATGTGGTGGACTGACTGAAGATCCTGTTTGTTCTATCTGTCTGTCTGAAAAAAGAGAAACAGGTATTCTTTGTGTAGTGGAACAGCCTGAAGATATTTTCTTTATCGAAAACACAAAAGAGTACGTTGGAAAGTATCATGTGTTAAATGGAGCTATTTCTCCCTTAGATGGAATAGGCCCTGACCAATTGCGAATACGCCAACTGATTGAGCGATTGGAGGATGGTGAAATCAAAGAAGTTTTAATCGCCACCAACCCAACCTTGGAAGGTGATGCCACTGCTTCTTATCTTTCTACTGTGATCAAACCAATGGAAATTAAAATCACAAGGATCGCTCATGGAATTACCATTGGAGGAACCTTAGAATACTCTGATCAATACACATTAGGAAAAGCGATCAAGTCAAGGCTGACACTTTAGTTCAAATTAAATACTCGAATCAATTTTATAGTTACTTCGTAAGTAAACTCGGTCATTCTTCAAGTAGTCTGATTGTAAGTCTTAGAAGACAAATGATCACGCAGATTGATCAAGTGTTAGAAAATACTCATTCTGCTTTTCCAGTTTATAATGACTATTTAGAATCGATGTTCAAATACGATAAATGCTTCTCGCAGAACCCTTCCATATTTAGAATCAAGTAAAACAAAAAGTGCATCTCCTGCTACAAAATAACCAGATCTAAAAATGATTTGGAAATCTGATGTAACGTTATAACGAACATTAAAATTATATTCCATACCCATATAGGTTGATGTTCTATATCCATTAAGTTCACTAAATTCTCGATTGATACGAATCTCTGGTGACTTGGTTGCCCATAATTGATAGTAACCTAAAGTGAATTGATAAGGACCAAAAGCAATGATATTGGAATAAAACCCATACTCATTTAATCCAGAGAAACTCGAACCATTGAACAATGCGTATCCACCCGTAAAGTCTGTAGCGATGTTGGAAATGGAAAACCCTGGAGCCAAAGTTCTGTATCCGTTTCCTTTTAAATTGGCCTCATGGCCTTTCTCGTCATAACCAGGTCTTCCAGTTGTTCCAAGCGCAATTAAATTAAAGTTAAGCGATTCACTCCACCGGTAAGTAAACTGAAAATCATACATTCCACCTTTGATAGAATGCCTTTGTGTTGTATTGTAAATGGTCACATCATTTGTATCTGTAACTGCGCGAAGTTTTTTAACCGTACCCGTATTTAAAATTCCATGAACAATGAATGAAAATTTTTGAAAATTAAATTCATTGTGTAAGCCATACCAAGCAAGTCTTGCTGTTTCATTATCTGATTTATCGTTATCATCTAAAAAGTAAGCATACACTTCATTTCGAATATTTCGGAAATATTCAAACTTCAAACGATTGTAATAGATGTTTGAACTTTGATAGTTTTTATCAGCAAACCCATTCTTATCTACATCCAAAAAACTTTGGTCACGAGCTCTTAAAATCCCACCTTCCAAAGATAATCTTAAAAATTGAAAGTTTTTAAGAATGCTAACACCTGTTCCGGTAGAAAATAATACGCGGCCTTGGGCAGAACTAAAAAGTTGTTGGCCCACTTTAATAAAAAGTCCCGATTCTGGAATTCTAAAGTTTAGATATAAAAAGTTTGTTTGAACATTGACAGCCGCTGTACGACCACGTTCACCACCTGAGCCAGGACCTACTAAACCAGGATCAAATCCGTCTGGTCCTGTTGCTCGTAATCCTTTTCCACCAAAGGGAATATCACCTACTTGCATTCCCCAGACACCTTCTACATATTTGTTTGCTGAGAAACTCATATTGTATAAAAAACGCGAATCATAATAACTTACGTCTTCTTTCCTTGGAGTGATTTGGCTAGGTAGGCCTTGTTGTCTCCTTTCTAAATCAGATTGAATTAATTGTTGTTCCGTTTGTTGGCGTTCAGCCGTTTCTTTCTCTAGATTATTAATTGGTGTTACAGGAGTTTTCCTTTCTAATAAAACATCACGACCAACGTTAGTAGCACGAACCCTAAATGACCCATTAAAATTCATAAAGGTTCTTTGCGACTCTTCTTCTTGAGCAAATAAAAATCCAGAAGGTATCAAAAGAAAAATAATGTATCTAAAAAGGAAATTTCGTAGTGACATTAAGTTTATTCTTTTTTAACCCACTGATTGGATTTAAAATATTTATTGATTAAAACCTGAATTTTACCAGTTCGTTTCAATTCTTTGATGAAGAAATTTAAGTTATAAAGAAACTCTATATCTTTTTTCGCAGTTGCCATACTGATATGATCTTCCTGAACAACTCCGAGAATAGGCAAATAATTTGCTCGCAAAGAAGAATCTTTTTGTAGAAGGGCCTGAATGTAAAATGAATCAGCAACAAATGCATTCACATTATTTTTCTTTAATTCACTTAAGGCCGCTTCGTTTGTAAAATAGGAAAATGTTTGAGCCTTAGGAAAAACATCTCTTAAGAATTGATGGTTAGAACTATTTGCAAGAACCGAATAAGAAATTCCGGTAATGTTCGTTAAATCATTTAGATTTCTAAATAACTGAACCGTTACAATTTGTCCTTCTGGTTCTGGGGGTAGGGCTGTTCTGTTTACTAGAGCAGCAGGAGTTGATATTAAATATGGATCTGTAAAATAAACATCTTTAAATCGATTGATCGAAGAAGATAAGCCTGCCATCGCTATCTGCGTATCACCTTTCTCTAACATCCTTGCATGTTGATCAAAAGTTCGAAGCGGAATGATTTTTAAATCTACATCAAGAAACTTTGCATATTCCTGTGCTAATTCTACGTCCAGACCTGGAAAACTTGGATTAGGATTTTCAATATAAAATGGATCATAAAATTCATTTACGGAAACCGTGAGAGTTTTGGTTTTTTTAATCTTTTCTAAAACCTGGCTTGGTTCACCAGACAAGGAAAAAGAGAAAAAAAGCACTAAAAGGCTAACTAACCCAAAACTTCGAATCCGAAAAAGAGGCAACATCCCCATTACCTTTTCTTCGGAAATCGAAACGGCAAGGAAAAATTAAGGATCTATCAGTACAAATTCTGTTCTTCGATTCTTTTTAGACGAACCCTCATCTGTCGCCTGCACAACCGGTTGCGTTGGCCCTTTCCCATCCGTTACCAGACGTTTTGAATCCACTCCTTTGGAGACTAAATATTGTTTAACGGACTCTGCCCTATCCTTTGAAAGAACCATATTGTCTTCAAATGTTCCGGTCAAATCAGTGTGTCCTATAATTTTCATTTTTTTATCTGAATTTTCATGGAGGTAATCAACGATAGCATCCAAAGGAACTGACGACTCTGGTTTCAAAACTGAGGATGCTCTTTCGAAATACACTGAATCGAGTGAGATCTTTTTCGTTTCTTCCAGTTTCTTTTGTACAATGTTTTCTTGTTTTGGGACGGAGGCAGTAAAAAGATCAAAGGACCTACCTTCGACTCTTCTGCAAAATAAAAATGTTTTTTTCACCTGTTGGAAAACAATATATGCCTCATCTTCATTTGAATTGATAGGCGCTCCTAAATTCTCAGTGTCTTTAAAAGAATCGCCATCAATCTTTGCCATGTACAAATCAAAACCCCCATAACCGCCAGGTCGATTCGATGAGAAAAAAAGGATACTTCCATCATCATTGAAGGCCGCTGCGATCGTCGCATAATTATCATTAATTGGTGAAGGTAAAGGTTTGGGATTCGACCATGAATTATCTTTATATTGGCTAAAATAGACTTTAGCAAGATTTGGTTTTCCAAATGGATATCTTGTAAAGAGTAGGGTATCTCCAAGCAAATGTGGATTCTCTTCAATTTCTTCTGTGTTAATCGAGGCAGGTAAAGGGATTGGTTTACTCCATGATTTTCCATTCCAATTGGAAACATATAAATCTCTAGAAATTCCGACCTTTCCGTCTGGTAACATAACTTCCACAGAACCATCTCGATTCGAGGATAATAATAGAGTTTTGCCATCTCTTGTAATAAAAGGGCTTTGGTCATCAAAGGGAGAATTCAATACATCGACTTCTTCTGGAAAATCCCAAGTTCCATCTTTTTTTCGTTCTGATTTAAAAATCTCCGTATAGCCACGACTGGAACGTTTTGAATAGAAATATAAAGTTTTTGCATCGGGGGTCATCGTAGGTCCAAATTCTTGAAACTCGGTATTGATAGGACCTTGGATGGGAGCGACCACTAAACTTGGCTCTACCTCGGATGACTGGCTATAGACAGTTGCGGGAGAAAGAAAGGCAATATAAAGTGATACTTGAAAAAAAAGGTAAGTGACTTTCGAAATCCATCGAATGGAATTTGCGAACGACTGAAAAAAGAAAAGACCTTGGTATAGATTAGGGCTTTTCAAAAAAAACGAAGAGTTTTTTGCGCTATTCGCATAACTTGTATTTATCTGCGGCTTACCGCTTCGCGTATATTCCCCAAAGGTTCCTCTTTTTCTGCAGAGCGTATAAATCCCGCAAAAGTTTAGTTTTCTGTAGTGCGTATATTTGCAATGCTGATTGAATTTGAGATTAGTATAAGAATTAAAATTAAGATCAAAATTTAGATTGGAATAGGGCATTTGACACCTCGGTCATCTGCCCTAATTGATTAACGAATGTAATTTTTTAATACATCCGGAATCTGGAAGGTTCCATCTTCTGATTGGTAGTTTTCTATCACTGCAGCCAGTGTTCGACCGATTGCAAGACCAGAACCATTCAGAGTATGGATGAGCAGGTTTTTTCCTTCCTTTGATTTGTATCGAATTTTTCCCCTTCTTGCTTGATAGTCTTTGAAGTTAGAAACAGAGGAAATTTCCATAAATCGACCAAGCCCAGGCATCCAAACTTCGATATCATAGGTTTTAGAGGAAGCGCTCGACATATCTTTACTACATAAAAGCATCACACGGTAAGGAAGTTTCAGTTTTTGCAAAATCGACTCTGCATCGTTTAGCATCTTTTCGTGTTCTGTTTGAGAAGTTTCCGGTTCAACAAACTTGACTAGTTCGACTTTTTGAAATTGATGCACTCGCACAAGACCACGGGTATCACGCCCATAAGAACCTGCTTCTCTTCGAAAACAAGATGTGTGTGCACATACAGAAATCGGTAATTCCTTTTCTGAAATGATTTCATCTCGGTAATAATTCGTTAAAGGAACTTCCGCAGTCGGAATTAAATTGAGTCCGTCTTTTTCTAGTCTGTAAAAATCCTCAGCAAATTTAGGAAGTTGGCCTGTAGCAGTCATAGACTCATCATTCACAAGAACGGGAACCCACATCTCTTCATATCCATTTTCTGTGGTATGAGTATCGAGCATTAAGTTCATAAGTGCTCTCTCGAGTTTCGCACCTAAACCACGATACGTGTAAAATCTAGCACCTGAAAGTTTCACTCCGCGTTCGAAATCAAAAATTCCTAATTTTTCCCCAATATCAAAATGAGTTTTTGCCTCAAAGCTAAGTTTGGGAATTTCACCCCATTGACGAACGAGAACATTGTCTTCTTCTGATTTTCCTTCTGGAACACTTGGATCAAGTAAGTTGGGAAGACCCAAATTGAGATCATGTAAAGACTCTTCTTCTTTCGTGAGTTCTTCTTCAATAGCTTTGATTCGATCACCCACTCCTTTCATCGAAGCTGAAATTTCAGTGATATCTTTCCCTTGTGATTTTTGGATTCCGATCTCTTTCGAAACTCGATTCCTTTCAGCACGAAGTTCCTCCACTTCCAATTTTAGCTTACGTTGTTTTTCAGAAACAGATTTGATTTTTGCTTCGATATCTGTCGAAACAACACCTCTCTTTTGTAAGGTGGAAATTAATTCTTCTGGGTTTTGGACAATACGGTTGATATCAAGCATGGTGATAAGCCTTTCTTTCTGTAAATTTTATGGAATTTTGATAAATGCGATCTGATACTTCTAAGTTTGTTTCTGTTCTTAGAGAAAACATTTTTTCTAAAACAAAAGGTAAATGGGAAGAATCATTTCGTTTTCCCCTATGGGGCATAGGAGACAAAAACGGAGCGTCTGTTTCAATCAGAATTGTTTCTAAAGGAATTTTACGTGCAGCTTCCTGAATATCAGTTGCTGATTTAAAAGTAACGATTCCAGAAAAGGAAACATAGTAACCTAATTCGACAAACTTTTTCGCTGCTTCATAATCATAAGTAAAACAATGGATCACTCCAAATGCTTTTGTTTTGAATTCTTTTAATGCTTCATACGTATCTTCAAAAGCATCACGTGAATGAATGACAACAGGTAATTTGTAATCGGCTGAGAATTGTAAAAATTTTCTTAACACTTCATTTTGAGCGATGCGAGTGCTCGCATCATGATAGAGATCGACACCAATTTCTCCGATCGCTGAAAATTTTGGATCATTCATTCGGGTTTTTGCTAAATCTAAAATTTGATCTGCATTAGGAAATTCATGAGTCTCCGTTGGATGGCATCCAATCGAATAGAAAATTTCTAAGTCTTCTTTGGAATGAGTTTCTGAAATACGAACGGCTTCTTTAGAACTGGGTAGATCGATCCCAATTTGCACCATGCGGTCCACTCCCGCCATTCGGGATTTCGCCAGTGTTTCTTCAATCTCTTGGCCTTGTTCTCGAATTATGTCTAGATGGCAATGTGTGTCGATGGTTGAATATCCCATAAATAGCAAGATTTGTAATTTCCACTGTTTGAAAATGAAAATTCAATCGAAAGATATAGTGGGTGCATTAAGTTTTGTTTAAATAGTCGAAGGCCTAAAACGAACGTGGAAGTAAAACAAAGACTACATTTAATTTTTTACCGTTTGCGGTATAAAGTCCAGGAATGGAAGCTTAAGTTATCTCAACGTTACGAGGATCTTGACAAAAAGGGACGAGAACGTCTGACCATTATGGTCATTCCGCATACCGACCGCCGAACGATTAATTTTGTTATCTCCTACAAGGCCATTTCCATATTTATCGGAATCATGGTAGTTCTTCTTGTCATTAGTGCTGTGAATGTTTTATCGCATAGTGGGTCCATCCACCAACTCACAGAACTCAATTTAACCAACAAAGACTTTATCAGACAATCTTCCAAAATGAAGGAAGAGGTAAACTCCCTTCACGAAACCATCCAATACTATTACGAAAGAATTTCTAACCTTTATATTAAACTCGGTGGAGATCCATCTCGAGTTTCAAAAGGGATGGGTGGACAAGCAGGACAGTTCCTCGCATTACAAGGAACACCTCAATCCGATATCACTGATGAATCTTTTCGTATCAAAGAAGACATTCACAATTTAAAGTTATCTTCCGAACTTTCTGAAGAAATTATCAAACTCATCAAAAAAAGAAAAAGTATCATTCGAAACACTCCATCTATTTGGCCTACAAAAGGTTATGTGCTTTTTCCTTTCGGAAAATACATTTCGCCAGTAACTGGAAAAGAAGAGTTAAACCGAGGACTAGACATTGGATCTTTTCCAGGTGCGGAAGTCATAGCAACAGCTCCTGGAATTGTATTTGATACAGGATACTCTCCTGCTACTGGTTATTATGTAAAATTATCTCACAGATTTGGATGGAAAACCATCTACTCGAATCTTGATAGAATTCGTGTTAAGAAAAATGAAAAACTCTCCAAGGGTGACATCTTAGGTTATGTTGGAAAATCACCAGAAAATCCGATTTACCATCTTCATTATGAAGTACATGTTGGTACCCAAGCGTTGAATCCGTTTTCGTTTCTCAACCAAATTCAAGAATAATGCCGAACCCATCTACAGAAGAAGAATTTTTAGTTAATAGTATCATTGGCGAAGGAGCCGAGTTCGTAGGTGAATTTAAGTTCCCTGGACTCATTCGTATCGATGGAAAATTTCGAGGAGTCCTGGAAACTACCGGAAAGGTACTTATAGGAAAATCCGGAATCGTCGATACAGATATCAAAGCACGTGTGGTCGTTGCTGGCGGAGAAATCCGCGGCAATATTTATGCAACCGAAAGAGTCACTTTACTTTCCAGCTGTCGATTAGAAGGAGATATTGTCACTCCTCGCCTGATCGTAGAAGAAGGTGTGGTATTTCACGGAAAATGCACGATTAATCCCACTCGTCATTAGGCGGGTTTATGATCATTCAAAACAACAACCCTAAGTCGGTTTCCACTTCGACTAAAAAAGGTTCCAAAGAAAAACTCTCCGGATCTGCTTTTCCCGTTGATGAATCCAAACAAAGTTTTTTGGAGATTTTAGAATCCATCGTTCCATCAGGAAAAGAGGAAACGAGAGAATTAAATGAACTTTGGAAAGACTTACCCGATTTAGAAAAAGAACTCATTAAAGATCCCAACCATAGAAATCTCGACTCTTACAAAAAACACATCAAACAAATTGCCGAACTCATTCTCAAAAAAAACTACAAAGTGATGCAAGCACCACAACGCGGACGAAATGACCAAAAGGACGTTCGTTATGTAAAGGTTGTAGATGAAAAATTGGATTTACTCGCCAAAACCATGTTTTCACCCAACAACAGTGCGTTCGTGATTTTGAAACAATTAGATGAAATTAGAGGTCTACTAATTGATCTAAAAGGATAATTCTTTGCAAACTCCCGACCGCCCGAAATCGAAAAACCTTCGTGTTCTTTCTAAAACTTTTTCTTATTTAAAGCCCTACAGATTCCAAATGGCAGTTTCTTCCCTTGCCTTACTTTTCACCGCAGGCGTCACCTTAGGTCTCGGGCAGGGCCTACGCCATTTGGTCGATGCGGGTTTTTCTGCTAGGTCCAAACAAGAATTAGGTTATGCACTCGTATTTATTATTTTAGTTGGGATCCTTCTCGCAATCGGAACTTATATCCGCCATTATTCAGTTTCTTGGATTGGGGAAAGGGTGGCATCAGACATTCGAAGGGATGTATTCAAACATATCATCTTCATCCATCCCAGCTTTTTTGAAACGAATTCTCCAGGTGAAATCCAATCAAGAATCACAACAGATACTACTCTCATTCAAACGGTAATTGGTTCTTCTGCTTCCATTGCCCTTCGAAATGTTTTGATGTTCGTAGGTGGGATTATTTTTCTTTTTATTACCAATGCAAAACTTACAATGATTGTCCTACTTAGTGTTCCCTTCATTGTATTCCCCATTTTGTTTTATGGAAAAAAAGTGAGAAATCTATCTCGCACCACTCAGGATAAAATTGCAAATATCGGATCTTATGTAAGCGAAGCCCTTCTCAATATAAAAATCCTTCAGTCTTTCCACCATCAAGAAGAGGACATTCAAAAATTCAGCCAAACCGTCGAAGCGGCTTTCGATATTTCCGTTCTTCGTATCAAACAAAGAGCACTTCTCATTGGAGCGGTCATCCTCTTCATACTTACGGGAATCAGTGTGATGTTATGGATTGGTGGAACCGATGTTTTAGAAGGAAAGATCACCGGTGGGGAACTCATCGCATTTTCTTTTTATGCTATCATGGTTGCCAATAGTGTTGGTGCTGTTTCGGAAGTCCTCGGTGATTTACAAAGGGCGGCCGGTGCTACAGAACGACTCATGGAACTTTTATTGTCGGAATCTGAAATTAAGGATCCTGAAAAACCAATATTACTTTCTAGCGTTCTGCACATAAATGATGGAAACCATTACCTCAATGGTTCTTCCAATCGTAACGGTTTAAAAATCAATTTAGAGAATTTATATTTTTCATATCCATCCAGGTTAGACAAACAGGCCATCAAAGGAATCAACTTAGAAATCCCTGCCAATCAGACCACCGCTCTGGTTGGCCCTTCAGGTGGGGGAAAGAGTACTCTCTTTGAACTCATTCTTAGATTCTACGATCCGACTAAAGGTCGCATTCTCATTGGAGATGCAGATCTCAAAAACTTAAGCCTGAAAGATTTACGATCTCTTATTGGTTTTGTTCCCCAACAACCTATCCTCTTCAGTGGAACCTTACGCGAAAACATAGCATACGGAAAACCAAATGCAAGTTTCGCAGAAATAGAAAAGGCTGCTAAGAGTGCCTACGTAACTGAATTTTTAAATCATCTTCCTGATGGGTATGAAACTGATTTAGGTCACTTAGGTACAAGACTTTCCGGTGGGCAAAAACAAAGGATCGCCATTGCTAGAGCCATCCTTCGTAATCCACGAATTCTTTTATTGGATGAAGCCACTTCCGCTCTCGATTCGGAATCGGAACAAATGATTAAGCACGCTTTGGATTTTTTAATGAAAGAAAGAACCACTATCATGATTGCACATAGACTTTCCACAGTGGTGAAGTCAGATCAGATTGTAGTGATTAAAGAAGGAGAGATTGAGTCCGTCGGAACCCATGACGAACTCATTAAAAAAAGTGAATTGTATGAAAGGTTGGCAAAATTACAATTTCACACCGAGCTGCTCTAAAATTCTTTCCATATCATTTAAGTTGGCGTAAGAAAAAACAATTTTGCCTTTCCCATTGGTTTCATTGTGGGCAACTTCCACTTTGGAACTGTATTTGTTTCTGAGTTTCGTTTCTAATTTTACAATACTTGCATCACGTTTATCAGGACCAACTGCAGAGGAGGTTTTTGATTTTTTATCAGGGTTCAAAAGATTCGAAACATAGTTTTCTACTTCCCGAACATTCCAACCTTCACTGATTACTTTTTGACCGACCTCAAATTGTTTTTTTGAATCGGGAATAGAGAGAAGGGGACGAGCTTGCCCTTCTGAAAGTTTTCCTTCCTTCACCCAATCTTGTAATGGTTTGGGAAGAGCCAAAAGTCGAATCAAATTCGAAATGGTGGCTCTGTTTTTTCCTACACGAGTGGCAAGGTCTGTAACCTTTAACCCTCGTTTGTCGATAATTGCTTGGTAAGCGAGAGCCTCATCCATTGGATTTAGATTTTCTCTTTGGATGTTTTCAATGAGAGCCAGTTCCATCATATCTGCTTCGGATAGATCGCGTACAATCGCAGGTATTTTTGCGAAGCCAGCAAGTTTACAAGCGCGAAGTCTTCTTTCTCCTGCCACTAAAAGAAAGCCAGATCCTGACGGATTTTTTTGTACGACGATGGGTTGGATCACTCCATGTTCTACTATCGTGTTGGACAACTCTTGGATGGAGGCATCAGAAAATTGTTTTCTGGGTTGGTGTGGGTTTGGTAAAATTTCTGTGACTTTGATTTCCCGAAGACCACTAAGTTCGTCTTTAGAAATCTCAACATTGTTTTCATTGACTGGAATTAAATTCCCAAGTCCTCTTCCTAAAACTTTACCTTTGCCGAGTGCCATAACCTTATGCCTTCCCTACAATTTCTTCCGCTAAACTTTTATAACTTTTTGCACCCACACCATCTGGGTCATAGTAGTTGATTGGTTTTCCAAAGGAAGGTGCTTCGGATAATTTTACATTTCTTGGAATGACAGTTTCATAAACTTTTTCTTTGAAATAGTTACGAACATCCTCTGCTACTTGGTTCGCTAAGTTGGTTCGTTTATCATACATGGTGAGAAGTACTCCTTCGAGTGCGAGGGAAGGATTCCATTGCGACTGCACGAGAGAAATAATTCTCATAAGTTGTGAGAGTCCCTCAAGAGCAAAGTATTCCGTTTGCAAAGTGATCATCACTGACTGTGAAGCACAAAGAGCGTTAATAGTAAGAACACCGAGAGAAGGGGGACAATCGATTAAAATATAATCATACGATTCTTTGACAGATGCCAATGCATCTTTCAATTTGAATTCCTTTCTTTCCATTCCGAGAAAGTCCACTTCCAATCCAGAAAGGTTGATGTTGGAAGGAATGATATCCAAATTGTTTACGAAAGTTTTTTGAACTGCTTCTCTTGCAGAGAGTTCTCCAATCAAAACTTCATAAGTAGTTTTATTTAAAGACTGCACTTCTAACCCAAGACCTGAACCTGAGTTTCCTTGTGGATCAATATCAAGGAGAAGAACCTTCTTTCCTAAATCAACAAGATTGGATGCCAAGTTAATCGCCGTGGTCGTTTTGCCGACTCCACCTTTTTGGTTACTGATAGAAACGATTTTACCCATTCTTGCTTTTAGTCTCCTTTACGATTTCTTTCCAATCGCGGGGGTATCCCTTTTTAGGAAGGGAATTCTTTTGCAGTATTTTGATATGTCTCTTTCCCACAAACTCTAATTCGGGAATGGGAATTTCTTTTTTCATCAAGAAACCATTGTTCGTGAGAACCTCCGTTTCCTTTTCCAAATCTTGATAGGGTTGTGCAAGAAAGGGACATAAGATTCCTTTTTGTTTTACCATTCGAGCAGTCACTTCCGCGATGTATGGGTAGGGGACCATTGCCCTGGATGTCACAACATCAAAATTAGAACTGATCTCTTCAGTACGTGCATAGACAAAATCAACTCGCTTCTTGATTTTAGAAAGACTTCCACTTTCTATTTCAGTTTCTAAGAGTGCGAGTTTTCGTTTTTGAGAATCTACAAGAAAAACATGCGGTGGTTTTTTCAAAAGGGCAAAAAGAAAACCGGGAAGGCCTGGTCCAGTTCCTACGTCGGCCACATTTGTTTCACGTGAAACATATCCTGTGCTTTTCAATTTCCAAACAAAGATTAATGATTCCAGAATATGTCTTTCGAGTATTTTCTCTGAATCATTCCGAGAAAAGAATCCTCCTTTCTCATTATCTCGTTTGAGAAATTCATAAAAGTTCTTCACTAGTTCCCAATCAAATTCTGGTTCAAGGGTGGGAAATAGATCGGGTATGATCGATTGGATTTCTTCTTGGATCGTTTTTTCTGACATAATCTCGTTATCGTTTTAAATGAATTCGCCGATGTCTCCAGTAGGAGAACTCTTTTCCATGATTCGAATCATTAGTTTTTTAATCATCCTTTCCTTTCCTATTTTAGGTTACACTCCGGGCAAGTGGTCCCACAAAGATGCATACTTGTTCAAAAAAGTTAAAAAAGTTCCGAACAAAGAAATCGTCCGCAATGGAGAAGGGCAGGTTGTTTATGTCGCAGAATACGAATACAATGCTGATGGAAAATTGATCACAGAAACTTATTCTGATAAAGAAGGCAAAGGCGACGGAAAAACAACCTTTCGTTATACCGATGGTTTGTTATCGAGCGAAGAAGTTTATGACAACGGTGGTCATCTTGTTGAGAGAAAGGACTTTCAATTCAAAGGCCGTGCTCTGAAAAAAATGAACATAAAAGATGGAGAAGGAAGACTTCTCATTGTCTACTCCATCGAGAGTGATGGAGAAGGAAATGTCTTCGCCGCTGAAGGAAAAAACATAGAGACTAAGGACAATGAATCCTTTCGATTTCAAATCGATCCCAAACGTCCAAATGTTCAGATCCAATATCTAACTGATGACAAGAAAAAAGGACTTGGGGAAATTCATTTCAAGTTTGATGCAAAAGGAAATCTCGTAGAAAGAGAGTTCTTTCAAGGAGAGAATCGTCGCGTTCATAAACTCAAATACAAAGCGGATGGCAGTTTAGAATCCCATTCGTTTCACGTGAAACAAGGCGACAACTGGATCCTCGAAAAGACCCACGTACTAGTCTACGAATAGGACTAAATCACAGGCACCCATCAGGATGGATCTGAGAATCTAAAGTTGATGCTCTCATTCTGAATTTCAAATGGCCTGATGCCTTAGATGAATGGCAGAAACCAAGAAGGGTGATCCTTCTTGGCTTTTTTATTTAAGGAAGGAAGTTCTTGTTCTTTGATCTATCTTCTATCTACCAAATGATAGAGAAGTAAATCTACATCCGATGGATCCACTCCAGAGATATGAAGAGCATTTTCTAAATTTAAAGGTCTATGTTTTTCCAACTTCACAATTGCTTCTGTCTTCAATCCCTTTACACTTGTGTAATCAAAGTCCGATGGAATTTGAAAGTTTAAAAACTTCTTACGGTATTCGATGGTTTCCAATTCTCGTTTTAAATACCCTTCATATTTAATTTCCATTTCGAGAACCGCCTTTTCATCTTCGTTCAAAGTTTCTAAGTCAGAAACAATCGGTTCGAGATCTTTTATTTTGATATCCGAACGCTTTAAAAACGAAGCTACGTTGTGGCCGAATTTATAATTTTCGATCTTCTTTTCTTCTAAAACTTTTGTGAGTTCTTCCGTTGGTTTCATCGGAGTCACAAACATCTGTGTTTTGATTTTTTCGATTCGAGCGTAACGATCTTTCATGTCTAGATAAAGAGATTCGTCCACAAGTCCCATCTCATATCCATATTGCATCAGTCTTTGGTCGGCGTTGTCTTGGCGAAGGAGTAGGCGATACTCCGCACGACTCGTAAACATTCGGTAGGGATCTTCCACACCTTTATAAACCAAATCATCTACAAGAACTCCAATGTAAGATTCACTTCGTTTGAAAAGAATGGGTTCTTCTTTCCGAACAGAACGAATCACATTGTATGCCGCAACGAGTCCTTGTGCCGCCGCTTCTTCATAACCTGTAGTGCCGTTGATTTGTCCTGCGTGGTAAAGACCTTTGACTTTTTTTGTTTCCAGTGTTGGATTCAGTTCCGTCGGATCGACAAAATCATATTCAATGGCATAACCTGGACGCATGAGTTCCACTTCTTCTAAACCTTTGATGCTACGAAGAAACTTCCATTGTACTTCTTCTGGTAAACTTGTGGAGACACCATTTAGATACATCTCGTTGGTTTCATAACCTTCCGGTTCGATAAAGATTTGGTGGCGATCACGTTCGGCAAAACGAACTACTTTGTCTTCAATAGAAGGGCAATACCTTGGGCCAATACTTTTGATTTGGCCGGAATACATCGGTGAGTATTCCAAGTTTTGTTTGATCAGTTCATGTGTGGTGTCGTTGGTGTAAGTGATGTAACAAGGAATTTGTTTGCGATCAATCTTCGGAGTGGAGAATGAAAAGGGACGAGGGTTCTCATCCCCATCTTGCACATCCAGTCCTTCAAAGTTGATAGAGTTTTTGTGAACACGAGCAGGAGTTCCTGTTTTGAGTCTACCAAGACGTAATTCAAAACGAGCAAGTGTATGAGAAAGTCCTTTGGTCGTTGGCTCTCCAATCCGACCAGATTCTTTTTGGTAAGTTCCAATATGAATCACACTCGATAAAAATGTTCCTGTGGTTAAGATCACATGCTTTGTATAAAAAGTAAAACCGCGACCAGTGATCACACCAGTCACTTGGTTTCCTTCTACAATTAAATCCTCAACTGTATCTTGTCTGATAGAGAGCGATTGTAATTTCTCCAACTGGTGTTTGACCATGAGTTGATATTGTTTTTTCTCCGCTTGCGCACGAGGAGCCCAGACAGAAGGACCCTTGGATGTGTTTAACATCTTAAATTGAATTCCCGTTTGGTCAATCACCCGACCCATAAGTCCACCGAGTGCATCCACTTCACGAACCATATGTCCTTTGGCAATTCCACCAATCGCAGGATTACAACTCATCTGTCCGATGGTATCTAAGTTCATTGTGATGAGGAGAGTTTTGAGTCCAGCTTTCGCAGAGATATAAGCAGCCTCGGTTCCGGCGTGACCTGCACCGACAACAATACAATCAAATTGGTTAGGATAAAAAGATGGATTCATATTATGTCTTCTAAAGTTTCAGTTCTTATAAAAATGAGAGGGAGTCAGATGTTTAAATCTACTCCTTAGAACGATATCAAAATCATCGGCCTATGCTTCGAGAGAAAAAAAGATAAAATTCATTTTCTAATTTTGAAACTTCAGAAGATTGGAGTGATAGGAATCTCAATGGCTCAGAATTCATTCCCTTATACATACTTTGAAGGAAAGATTGTTCCTTCCGAAGACGCGAAAGTCAGTGTCCAAACTCATGCCTTACAATACGGTACCGCCGTCTTCGGCGGAATTCGTGGATACTACAACGAAGCTAAAAAAAATCTTTATGTCTTCCGATTACCCGAACATTGCAAACGACTTGTGAACTCCACAAAGATCATGCAACTCCAAATCAAAATCACACCGGAAGAAATCCAATCCATCATTCTGGATCTCCTTCGAAAAAACGAAGTAAAACAAAATGTTTACCTAAGACCTTTTATTTATACTTCGGCCCTCCAACTTTCTCCCAGATTCCATGACGTAAATGCAGACATCACAATCTATGCGTTGAAGCTTGATGATTACCTCGATACTCAAAATGGTCTCACAACGATGGTCTCTTCTTGGCAAAGATTTTCAGATAACCAAATCCCAACACTTTCTAAAGTGAGCGGTGGGTATGTGAACTCAGCTCTTGCAAAATCAGAAGCCGTTCAAAATGGAATGGATGAAGCCATCTTTTTGGATGCAAGAGGATTTGTTTCAGAAGGTTCTGCAGAAAATCTTTTTATCGTTCGGGATGGAGTGATTCATACACCCACAATTCCTTCTTCCATCTTAGAAGGAATCACTCGTCGAAGCATCATTCAAATTGCAAAAGACTTAGGTTACCAAGTTGTGGAAAGAGACATTGCTCGTTCGGAACTTTATATTGCTGATGAATTATTTTTTTCAGGCACCGGTGTACAAGTTGCTTGGGTGAAAGAGGTAGACCGGCGTGTGATTGGAAATGGAAACATTGGTCCCATCACAAAAAAAATCCAATCAATCTTTTTTGAAACAGTTCGTGGCGAACAACCCAACTATATGAATTGGTTAACTCCGGTATACTAAACGAAAATGGCTGATGCTTTGTTTTCATTCGACCAAGTGTCAGGCCAAGACGTTGCACTGACTTACATAAAATCTTTTTTAAAAGATAGGTCACGAATTCCTGGATCCATTATTTTTTATGGACCTGATGGAGTGGGGAAGTGGACTGCTGCTGAAAGATTTGCAAGACAACTTCTTTGTTTGGAAGGAACCTCTTGTGGGATTTGTGATTCTTGCAGGCAGTTTATGAAAGGAGTTCATCCTGACTTCATTCAATTTCCTAGAAGAAAAAACATAGCCATTGGCAAAGAAAAAGATCCTGAAGACTTTACGATTCGTTGGTTGTTGTCTGCTCGGATTCCTTTCAAACCACATACATCTGAATATCGCGTTGTTCTTTTTCCTGAAGCCAACCGGATCAATAACGAAGCAGAGACCACTCTCTTAAAAACCTTAGAAGAACCTCCTGCCCATACAAAGTTTATTCTGATTGTAAATGATTTAAAAAATTTAAAACCAACCATTGTTTCTCGTTCGGTTTGTGTTCCATTTAACTATCTTCCTCAAGATGAAATCAAAAAAATTCGAAGGAATGAAATTACCGAGGCTAAACTTTATTATGGTGGATCACTCAATCCTTTTGAAATCTCTGATGAATTTTTAGAAGAGTGGCATGAGAATGTAAAAGAACATTGTCACGATTCTATTTTGTTATTTAAATTAGAAAATTGGGTGAGAGACCAACTTGGAGAATTTCGATCCAACAAAGAAGGCCTCACAGGAATTGACTTTTTAGAAATGATTTGTTTGTTGCTTCTCTATGAATACAGACAAAAAAACTTTGAAGCAAACGTAGGAAGGATTGAAGCCATCCTTGATTTCAAAATGAAACTCCATTATGAAATTCCTGCACTTGAATATGTTCTTTTATCACAACTTTTTTTAAGACTAGCTACCTGAGTTGAGTCGACTTAAAATTCTCGTTTTTAAAAATAATAGATAGATTTAACTTCACCTAACATAAATTAATACAAAAAATTTTCTGAGTTAGTCAGGTGACATAATTTTTTTATCGATGTCGACTATTTTTCGTAGTTTGGATCGTTTTCGGATTTTTCATTTGAATTCTACCTACTTGCTAAAAGTATAGTACCCGATTTCACATTTAGGGCGGGGAAACTTGGAAAGACGTTGGGAAGAAATTTTAGAAGAAATATCGAAACAGATACCTCCCAAGTACTTTTCTAATTTCATCGCACCTCTTCGATTCGAAAAATCGGAAAACCAAATGGTGCATTTGACTGCACCGTCCACAGGAATCAAACGCCATGTGGAAACCAAATATGTTAGTTTCATTGAGGATGCCGTCTATCAAGTCATAGGTGATCGTTTTAAAGTATCCATCCTTGCAGAATCGGAATCCTCTACTCAAATTTTAAAAGAAGTCATCCAATCCAAATTTGATGAATCCGACTCTGACTTAAACCCTGAGTTTATTTTTAGTAATTATATCACTTCTGATTCCAATCGGATAGCTTATACGGCCGCAAAAAGTGTCGCGGAACAACCGGGTAAATACAATCCTCTTTATATTTTTGGTCCCGTCGGTGTGGGAAAAACTCATCTCTTACATGCCATTGGAAATGAGATCAAAAAGAAGGATCCATGGAAGACAGTTCGGTACGTAAACAGTACCTCATTTTTGAATGAGTTTATTTTTACAGTCCGTCAAAACAATAGAGAGTCTCTCGAATCTTTTAAAATTCGTTATCAATCTTATAATGTTTTACTCTTTGACGACATTCAGTTTTTGAATGGAGGTGCGGAAAAAACCCAAGAGGAATTTTTCGCCCTATTCAATTTCCTTTATGATCGAAAACGCCAGATTGTGATCGCATCCGATAGACCAAGTTACGAACTTCCGTTACATGAAAGGCTAAAATCTCGATTTGTGCATGGTCTCCAAGCCGATGTGAAATCCCATGACTTAGCTCTTCGCATTGAACTTTTGCGAGTTAATTTTTCTGAGTTTAATATTCCAGCGAGCGACAAACTCCTGCATTGGCTTGCGGAACGTTTAGAGGGAGATTCAAGGGCTCTGATTGGAATTGTAAATGATTTGGTTCTCTATAAAAAGGCCTACGAATACTTCTTACTCACGGAAGAAAAAATTCAGAAAATTGCAGAAGCCAGATTTCTTACTAATAAAAAAAGAATCGGGTTCAGTCCAGACATGGTCATCGATCTTGTCTGCGAACGAACGAATATCGCCCGCAAAGATTTACTCGGAAAAAGCCGAAAAGCGGATTTTATTCCACCGAGACATCTTTGTATGCTCCTCCTCCACGATGTCCTTCATGTTCCTAAGGCGCAGATTGGAAGGATATTTTCGACCACACATTCTACTGTCATCCATGGAATTGATAAATTCAAAGAGCGGATGAAAACAGAATCCCAGTGGGAAGATCTATTCCACACCATCAAACACAAGATAAGTTTTCAATAACCTGTCAAAAACTCTCAAACTACCTGTCTATAAACTGTTGATAGGACATAGTCTCGACTTATTGTTCCTAAAATTTTCAGACCCCTGTTCAAAGTGACATAAATATTGACAGTTGCAAAAAGGAAAAAACCTGACATAATTCAATAAAAATTGATGTTTCCAGGCTTTATCGACATACTGACAGAACCAACGGAAACGACATAATATATATAAAGATATATAATATAAATAAGAAGAAGAGGAAAAATGAAATTCACTGTCAATACTACAGAATTCCTAAAAGCAATCAACTCAGTGGATGGAGTCATCTCTGTTCGAGAAATTAAATCGGCACTCTCCAATTTGAAAATCCAAACCGGTGACAATGAAGTTTATCTTTCTGCAACAGATTTAGAGATCGCTATCAAAACTTCTGTTCCATCCACCATTGGAGAAAAAGGGACTGCTTCCCTTCCGGCAAAACAACTTTCGAGTATTTTTAAAAATTTAAACTTTGATACAAGTCTGCTGACTACGACTGACCAAGCGGAAAATTCTGAGACCACCATTACGGATGCATCAGGAAAGATGGACACTAAGTTTAAAGTGAATGGGATTGATTCTGAAGATATCAAAACGATTCCGAAAGTAGATGAAGCAAGCGTTGTTGAATTCCCTTGCCAAACCATTCGTGAGATGTTTCGTAAAACCTCTTATGCAATGGCGATTGAAGAAACTCGTTTTGTATTCAACGGTCTATTTTTAAAACCAGACAATACAGATTTAATTGTAGTGGGAACTGATGGACGTAGACTTTCTAAAATTGTTCGTAAGTTTCCAAAACAATTTCCTTTTAAAAATGGTGTGATCATTCCTCACAAAGCAGTTCGTGAAATGCTTAAGATGATGGAAGGAAAAGAAACTGCTAAAATTGGTTTTGTAGAAGAACAAATTTATGTTTCTTCTGGAAACGTTGAGCTTCTTTTTAAACTCATTGATGGAAACTTTCCTGATTATGAACAAGTCATTCCAAAACAAACATCCGAATCAGTTCGTGTGGTAAAGGCTGACTTTTTAACTTTCTTAAAACAAGCTCTCATTTCTGCAGAAGAACCTTCAAAACAAATTCGTTTGGCTTTTACAAAAGGAAATGTCAATATCAGCTCTTCTAATCCAGGTACGATGATGTTTGATCACAATATGCCAATTGAATACAGTGGAGAACCAATCACCATTGCTTTTAAAGGGGATTATTTGAGCGATGTGGTAAAAGCTGTGGATGATCCTGAAGTAATTTTGGAATTCACAACTTCTAGTGCACCAGTTTTATTTAAGGATCCATCTGATAGTGACTTTGTTTCTGTCATTATGCCAATGAAACTTTAATGTTTCTAAAGAAAATTTACATAAAGAATTTTCGTAATCACGAAGAAACAGCACTTACATTTCGATCACGTCTTATCTTTTTTATTGGTAACAATGGAGAAGGTAAGACAAACCTTCTCGAATCTATTTCCCTATTATCCTATTTAAAAAGTTTTCGTGAATCGGATCAAAATCAACTCCTTCGTTGGGACACAAAAGATACATTCATTCGTGCTGAATTTGAATCAGAAGAAAATGATTATTTATTTGAATATGGAATTGAACATTCTTACTCCAAAAGAAAGAAACTAAAAGTTAACGGAGAAGAGTTTAAAAAAATCTCTGACTATGTAGGATACTTTCGATCCATTGTGATGAGTCCACCTGACATTCTGATCATTGAAGATGGGAACGTTGAAAGAAGACGGTTTTTAGATGCTTTTATTTCTTCCACCAATCGTTATTATTTAAAACAACTCATTGAATATGAAAGATTGATCAAACAACGTAACGCCGCTTTAAAAAAAGAAAACTCTACAGATCGTGAAATTGGAATTTGGGATGAACCGATCGTAAACCACGATGCAGAAATTCGAGAAATCAGAACCAAAACCATTGAAACTCTTGCGGGATATTTTCATAAAAATTTACAGCAACTAAGTTCAGGAAAAGACCCTTTCTTTTTAACTTATAAACCAAATATATCTTCTAAGGAAGAACACAAACAAAAACTTATCGATAATCTTAGAAAGGATAGGGCTATTGGTTATACCAGTTGTGGAAATCATAGAGACCAACTTCCGATTGGATTTGATGAGAAAGATTTAAGTGGGTTTGGATCCCAAGGGCAAAAACGAAGTGCTGTTATCGCTCTCAAAACCGCATGTTTTCAAATGATTCGTGACACAACAGGGGAAGCTCCGGTTTTACTCATTGACGATATCATTCGGGAGTTAGATGTCAAAAGAAGAGAATACTTTGTAAATTTGATTTCTGAATGTGGACAGGCATTTTTTACCACCACAGATTTAGAAGGTATCAATGAATATGTTGGAAACCTAACACTTGATAAAGAAATCTACCAAGTCGAAGCCGGCAAAGTGAAGGTTTTTTTAGAGAAATGAAAAAAGTCGAACTCTCAGAACTCTTTCAAAGTTTAGAAAAACTCGGTATGGACAGGGAATCTGTCTTTCGGGACCAGATTCTGAAAACCATACGCCTTCGTTGGAATGAGATCGTAGGGGAGTATTTTGGAAAACAAAGTTTCCCAAAATCAATTGATGGTAAAAAACTCACAGTTGTTTGTCGTCATTCCATGATTTCGCAAGAATTAGAGTTCCAAAAGGCCGAAATTTTGACTAAGGCAAACTCAATTACGAACCCGGTTTTATTGGAAAAAATTTACTTTAAAACAGGGAACGAATTCCAAAATCCTAGGTCTTAAAGACACCCCAATCCCCCCGATTTCACTTGCCCTTCGAGGGTCTTTCTAGGATACTTCCTATAGGGTATCTAATCAATCTATGTCCAATCAAACCGATCAAAACGCCTATTCGGCATCGAAAATTAAGATTCTAGAGGGTCTAGAGGCGGTCCGGAAACGCCCCGGAATGTATATTGGAACCCAGGATGAGTCTGGACTCCATAAGATGGTTTATGAGGTTGTGGACAACTCTGTTGACGAAGCAATGGCTGGGCACTGTACAGAGATTGATGTTCGTATTCTCCCTGATCATATCATAGAAGTAAAAGACAATGGTCGTGGAATTCCAACAGGAATTCACCCAGATAAGGGTAAGTCCACTATTGAAGTGGTGCTTACTATTTTACATGCTGGTGGAAAGTTTGAAAATGATGCTTATAAAGTTTCCGGTGGTCTTCATGGGGTGGGTGTTTCTGTAGTAAACGCTCTTTCTACTTATTTGGAAGTGGAAGTACACCAAGATGGAAAATTACATTATCAAAAATACCAAGCAGGTGTTCCTCTAGAAGATGTAAAAGTCATAGGGGATACAACACACCGTGGAACGGTTGTTCGCTTTAAAGCAGACGATACTATTTTTACAACTGTTGATTTTTCTTTTGATACTCTCTCTGCGCGTTTTAGAGAAATCGCCTTTTTAAATAAAGGCCTTCTCATTCGTATTGAAGATAAAAGAAAGGAAGAAATCGCCAAACACGAGTTTAAATTTGATGGTGGAATTGTTTCCTTTGTGGAATACATCACAGAATCAAAACACCCTCTTCATAAAGTTTTACACTTTGTGGGAGAAAAAGAAAATGTTTGGGCTGAGATTGCTCTCCAATACTGTGATACCTATAGCGAAAATATATTTTGTTTTACCAATGCAATAAATAATAACCTAGGTGGAACTCACTTAGAAGGTTTTCGAACAGCTTTAACGAGAACATTAAACGATCATTTAAAGAAAGATCAGGTTCTTTTTAAAAAACAGCCTAATGGTTTGCAAGGGGATGATATCAAAGAAGGACTTTGTGCCGTCATTTCGATTAAAATCCCTCAACCACAGTTTAACTCACAAACAAAAGAAAAGTTGGTAAATGCAGAAGTAAAAGGTCTAATGCAGACCATTACGGGAGAAGGACTCAATCGTTTCTTCGAAGAAAATCCTGCTGTCATCAAAAAGATTTTAGAAAAAGGTATCTTAGCGTCAAAAGCGAGAGAAGCAGCTCGCCGGGCACGTGACCTTACGAGACGAAAAACAGTTTTAGAAGGTGGTGGCCTTCCAGGAAAACTTGCGGATTGTTCAGAGAAAGATCCTGAACATTGCGAGTTGTATCTTGTCGAGGGGGATTCGGCTGGTGGTTCTGCGAAACAAGGTCGCGATCGAAATACACAAGCGATTCTTCCACTCAAAGGTAAAATTCTCAACGTAGAAAAAGCTCGCTTGGACAAAATCCTTTCGAATGATGAAATTAGAACACTCATCACTGTTATGGGAACAGGAATCGGTGATGATGAATTTAATATCGATAAACTCCGATACAAAAAAATCATTATTATGACAGATGCGGATGTGGACGGATCTCACATTCGAACTCTTCTTCTTACTTTTTTCTTTCGTTATATGAAACCCATTATCGAAACGGGTTCGTTGTTTGTCGCACAACCTCCGTTATACCTTCTGAAGTTTGGTCGAGAGGCAGTTTATGTTTATTCGGATCGGGAAAAGGATGAAATTTTAAAAGCCAGACCAAACGATAAAGTAACCATCCAACGATACAAAGGACTTGGAGAGATGAATCCAGAACAACTTTGGGATACCACAATGGATCCGAAAGAACGTGTTATGTTACAAGTGAAGTTACAAGATTTTGTAGAGGCTGAGGATACATTCAATATCCTTATGGGGGATGAAGTTTCCCCTCGTCGTCGTTTCATTGAAGCGAATTCTTACAAAGTTGCAAATTTAGACCTTTAATCGGATTAGGATAAAAAAATGACCGAACAAAACGGCCAAGAAAACGAATCAAACAAAACCTTAGCACTGAATCTTTCCGGTAGACCAGACGTTGCAGGAGCCTTAAAAGCTGGCGTGAGGGTCATTCCGGTTGAAATCGAAGATCAAATGAAGGAAGCTTACCTTGATTATGCGATGAGCGTAATTGTTGGTCGTGCTCTTCCTGATGTTCGTGATGGATTAAAACCAGTTCACAGACGTGTGCTCCATGCGATGAATGAGAGAGGTTGGAGATCGGATCGTCCTTATGTAAAATCAGCAAAGATTGTAGGGGAAGTGATTGGTAACTACCACCCGCACGGTGATGCACCTGTATACGAAACTATGGTTCGTATGGCTCAAACTTTCTCTATGCGAGAAATTCTCATCGATGGTCAAGGTAACTTTGGATCTGTTGATGGTGACAATGCGGCTGCTTATCGTTATACCGAAGCAAAACTCACAAAACTTGCAGAAGAACTTCTAAGAGATATTGAAAAAAATACTGTTAGTTTTTCGCCAAACTTTGATGACACAAGACAACAACCGGATGTATTACCTGCTAATTTTCCAAACATTTTAGTGAATGGATCTACGGGGATTGCCGTCGGTATGGCGACCAATATACCTCCGCATAACTTAAAAGAAGCGGTCAATGCAGTCATAGCCCTCATTCAAAATCCCGATATTACTCTTCCTGAGTTAATGAAAATCATTCCTGGACCGGATTTCCCTACGGGGGGAACGATTATCGGTGGGGAAGGTCTTTACCAAGCGTATGCGACAGGAAAAGGTTCCATTCGAATTCGTTCCAAGGTAGAAATTATCGAAAATAACAAGGGTCGCGAGATCATTGTTGTTAATGAAATTCCATACCAAGTAAACAAAAAGAACTTACTCGAAAAAATCGGGGAGCTTGTGAATGAGAAGATCATAGAAGGTATTTCTGAAATTTTAGATCTTTCTGATAGAAAGGGAATTCGAGTTGAGATTCATGTCAAAAAAGATGCTAACGCTCAAGTCATTCTGAATCAACTTTTCAAACTCACACAGTTGCAGGTGAGTTATGGAATCACAATGCTTGCGATTTTGGACAACCGTCCCAAAATCTTTTCTTTAAAAGAAATTCTAAAAGCTTATGCTAACCATAGAAATGAAGTTGTTGTCAAACGAACTGAATTTGATTTAGATAAAGCCCAAAAAAGAGCTCATATCTTAGAAGGGCTTCGTATTGCATTAGATAATATCGATGAAGTCATTCGAATCATCCGAGCTTCTAAAGATGTAAAAGAAGCGCAAAGCTCCCTCATGGCGACTTTCTCTCTTTCGGAAATCCAAGCGGACGCCATTTTGGAAATGCGTTTACAACGTTTAACTTCATTAGAAGTACAGAAGATCATTGAAGAATTAGAACAAGTGCGACTCCTCATTGCAGATTTGGAAGATATCCTTGCTAAACCAGAACGAGTGAAATCAATTATTTGTGATGAATTAGGTAAAGTAGCAACATCTTTTGGAAACAATCGCACAACAGATATTAGTTTAGAATCATTAGAGTCCTCTACATTTAATGCAGAAGATTTGATTGCTGATGAAGAAGTTGTGGTTCAACTTTCGGAGGATATGTTTATTAAACGTCTTCCGATGGACACTTTCCGCCGTCAAAAACGCGGTGGGAAGGGTGTACAAGGAATCTCTACCAAACGAGAAGACTTTGTTAAAAAACTGAGTAGTGCCATGACTCATGACAACTTGATGCTTTTCTCGAACAAAGGTCGAGCTTTCCTCATGAAAGTCTATGAATTACCGATTGGTTCTAAAGAAGCACGAGGAAAATCACTCAAAGCAGTGATCAACTTAAATGAGGATGAAATCATTACATCATTATTTACTTTTAGAAATTTTGATGAGTCTTATCTCCTTATGGTGACAAGAGAAGGGTTTGTGAAAAAAATCCAATTGGATGAATTTACAAATACTAAAAAATCGGGAATCATTGCGATTGGGCTTCGTGATGGAGATGAACTCATTGATGTGATTGCCAATCCAAATAATTACGATGTATTTATTGGAAGTAAAAATGGTCTCGCCATACGAATGAATTTGAATGAACTCCGCTCACAAGGTAGAACTGCATCTGGTGTCACTGCGATGAAGTTAGAGGATGACGATGCGATTGCAGGGATCACCAAAGTAGAACCAGGAACTAATTTATTCTGCGTTTCCGAAAATGGATTTGGAAAACGAACGGATTTTGAAGAATTTTCTACCAAGGGTCGTGGTGGCAAAGGGATGACCTATTTAAAAATTGGTGAAAAAAATGGACGCGCAGTCGGAATTTCATCTGTAAAAGAAGAAGATGAACTCCTTGTGATCACTCAATCGGGTATGGCAATTCGTGTGGAAGTCAAAACCATTTCGATGGTGGGTCGCTCGGCTATGGGTGTTAAAGTTGTAAACACAAAGGATGACGACTTTGTAAAAGACTTTGCTGTTGTGCGAGACTCGGAAACTGAATCAGAATAATTAGAGAGCAAGTATGATTACCATCGGGAATGTAACAATCAAAGGTGACGTTGTTCTTTCTCCGATGGCTGGTATTTCCGACAGCCCGTATAGACAAATTACAAGACGGTTTGGTTCTGCCTTTGCTTATACAGAATTTGTCTCCACAGAACAGTTGTTAATGGGAAATACAAAATCCCTGGATATGTTTCGTTATTTGGAAAAAGAGAGACCTATTTTTTTTCAAATCTTTGGTTCCGATTTAGATACGGTTGTGAATGCATCAGAAATTGCTGCTTCCAAAAATCCTGATGTGATCGATCTGAATATGGGATGTTCTGTGGCCAAAGTTTCGCATCACGGCTCAGGAGCAGGTCTTTTGCGAAATGTTCGTTTGGCAGGCGAAATGATCGAAGGAATCCGCAAAAAAACAGGTCTACCGGTTACTGCCAAGATTCGTCTCGGATGGGATGCTAATTCCTTAAACTACTTAGAAACAGTCAAAGTATTAGAAGGATCAGGTGTATCGGCAATTTCGGTTCATGGCAGAACAAAAGCAATGGCATATACTGGATTTGCCGATTGGAATGCGATTGGCGAGATTAAATCCAAGGCTACTGTTCCTATCTTTGGAAATGGAGATGTGGCAAGTTTTTCTGAAGCAATGGTTAAGAAAAAAAAGTATGGGGTCGACCTTGTTCTTATTGGTCGCAAGGCCATTGGAAACCCATGGATTTTCTCGGAAACACCAAAGGAAAAAATTTCTTGGAGAGAGATCAAAGAAATCATTCTCGAACATTTAAATTTGATGTTAGATTTTTATCCGTCTGAAGATGATTATGCTTTGATACTTTTTCGGAAACATTTTATACGATATATAGAAAATACTGGTTTCCCTGAAGAAATCAAAAGAGAATTATTATCCATTACAAATGTGAATCAATTTATAGATAGATTAGAATCTGTGCAGATAGATTCTAAATTTTTGGAAACAAGCGAAATAAAAAACGAGAATATCAACTGTGAAACGTTTGTTAGTCTCGTATAAAGGAAGTTAAAATGGCAGATTCAAAACAGTCGATATTTTCCGATAGTTATAGTAAATACGGTGGAGTGAAACAAAAACGAAAAGATGCACGTGTGAAGTTAGATGTACCTTGCACTGTAGAACTCGTAAAATCAAAAAACACACCTGTGACTGGACATCTTTCTGATTTAGGAACAGGGGGACTAGCTTTTCAAACAACTGCTATTTTTTATGAAGGGGACCAAGTAAAGATTCAATTTTCGCTCCACCAAAATCCATTAGAAATTATTGGAACGGTTCATCGAACGGCAGGAAAAACAACTTCAGTGATCTTTAAACCTTTAGCTGCAGCAGAACATAAAGTAGTTCAAGAATTCATTCATAAACATTACTTTGATCCTAAGTTAAAAAAGTAAATTTGTCATTAGGACAAAAAAAAGCCCCCTGAAAAAGGAGGCTTTTTTTGAAGTTAAAGTTTAAACAGTCAGATTACTGAGCTGCAGTTGCTTTTGCTTCAAGAGCTTTTTGTCCACCCGCATAACGCAAGTATCCAACACACTGACATTCTTCCCAAGTCTCAGGTTCGCCAACATTTGCACAAATTCCTGTATCGTTGTTAAGTGAGCAGCAGTCATAAACTCCAACTCCTTTGATGATACCTTTTGATTCAGAAACAATTACGGAACCTGTGGATTGACCATCAGATACACCTGAAGCTTGTTCTAAGTATTCACCTAAGATTTTTTTCAAACCATCACCAGCAACTTGAAGACGAGCTGCTTCACGGCAAGTGGATTGTTTCATAGCAACTGAGTTAGCTTTGATTGCTTTGTCAGAAGCACGTGCAGAAAATTTCATGTAAAGATAATCGAATTCTTTCTCTTTCCCTTTGCAATATTCAGCAGGGCTTTCACCACGTTTTGCAGCAGCTGCATCAGGTGCACAAGCCCAACCTTCAAAAATCCAACCATTTTTACCTACGGTCGTAGCGTCTCTTCTGCCTCCATCATTGGATCCGCAAGATACAACAAATGCGATTAGAGAGGCACATACGATAAGCGATTTCTTCATAAAGAATCTACTCCTTTTCGGAAGAATTTGATCCCATAAAAACCCCTTGTCAATCTTTTCTCAAAGAAAACGAAGGATGATTGTAGGATAAAGATTTACATTTTCTCTCAGTGGACCGATTTTAATTTTATGTCTCGCCGACCATTCCGAATTCCCTATTTATGGGTTCTCCTTATATTTGCGTTCTTTCCCGAATTTATTTTTGCGAAAGAAATTTCTATCCTACCTGCTTATATTTCTGGCGAAGTTCCAGCGGTTCTAGGAACAAGGCGTGAGGCTGGATTTGAGTTGTCCCGCCTTTCACGACACTACCTAAAAAGAAATTTTTTTACTGAAATCACAGACCCAAAGGTTGTAGAAAATTTATTAAATGAATCAGAGTGGAACGAAGAGGGCGAACTAAAAGACCAAGATTTGTATTCTTATTGTAATGAATGGGATTCGCATTTTGTAGTACAGGACCAAATTGATTTCGGAAATCCAATTCTTGTAAAAACAATTATTTTCAATTGTAAAAATCAAACGAGACAAACAATCCAATCAAAACTTATTTCAAACTTTGTTTTGGCTTATGAAAAACATAATGAAAAAAGTTTCCGATTTTTGCCACCAAGGTTTTACGAAAAGAAAAACAAAGTAGCTCCTAATTATGAAATCAATGTTTTCATAGATATTAATTCTTCTTATGCTTACTACAAAAAAGATGTTTTAAAGAGCCTTAACTCTTTGTATGACCAAGATGGTTTGTTTTTAGGTGTGACTCTTATCAAAAAAGATAAAACCATTACGATCCCACCAACAAAAGATCATATTGAAATTAAAAAGTTAATGGAAGAGACCGGTTGGCAAGGTAACAACCAATCGGAATCAATTGTATCCGCTTTGCAAGGATTAAGATCAAAAATTGCTTCCGGAAAAAAAGAATCCAGAAAACTATTTTTACTTCTTTCTCCTAACACTAAAGACAAATCTGGGTCGATCATTATGGCGCTTAATGATCTAAGGCATATGGAAATTGAACCAGTGTTGTTGGTTCCTAACCATTCAGAACTGACAACGATTAGAGAATTACAACGTATTGGAAAAGCAAGTAATAGTCGAGTGGTAGGAATTACAGAATACCAGAAGATCGGTACTTCAGAAGGATATGAATACCTTTACCTAAATCAGTTTAATGTTTATTCCTCGATAGATGAGTTAGCAATGCCTTTCAATTGGAACCAGAACCAAGTTAAAAAATACGATGCATCCCTAGTGCGTGCAGCTGTGGATGTAATTACACCGTATAATCTTTATCTTGCTTATGAAAAGATTTCTGACAAACGTGTTTTGGAAAAAGAAGAAATCAAAACAGATTTGGAATATATATTACGAACAGAATCGAATACTGATCAAACGGAAAAAGATAGATTTCAAACGGTTCTTGTTGAATCAAAAGGCGAAGCTATTTGGATTCAACTACCTTATGATGTAGTCGTGACCAAGGGAAAAGAATATTTGATCCAAACTACATTTGTTTTAGATCCTCTCTCAACTTGGGGGGTTAAAAATGCACCGGCGGAGACAAACCTTCTAAAGATCAATACTACATATCCTAAAACATTAATGGTGAAACCTTCCCAGGCTAAAAAGTTTTTAGATATGAATAAGATTAGAGAGTTCAACGGTTATCTACAAGGGACAGTGAGTGTCATTAAAAAGAAATAAATCCGCTGTAGAATGGATTTGTAGCGGATCCGATATACAAAAGATTCGCAACCAATGGATAGAAACTTCCAACTCTCATTTACCAATGTTAATCATTGGGGAAAGAGGTGTTGGAAAAAGTTTTTGGATCCAAAGAAGTTTAGAACAAAGAAACGTCTCTCCAAATTCTATAATCAGTTTGGATTTTTCTTATCCGCTTTCACTTATTGATTCCTTAGAAAAAATTAAATCTTCAAAACAAATTGTTACCATATTAATTGATCGAATTACAAAGGCAAAACCTGAAGAGGTGTTGTTATTACAACAATGGTGGAAATCAGAAAAATACGAAGAAAAATCAAAAATATATTTATACTGGGAAATTCATTCTGATGAACTTGAAATTCTAAATCAAAAGAATGTGTATTCCGAGTTTTATGATCAATTAAAGTCTTTTCGTTTTGAACTTCCAAATTTTAAAAAAAGAATTTCTGAATTACCACAGTTTGTTTCTCAATTTATAGAAGAAGCAAATACAGAACTCGGTAAAAAGATTACGAACATTGAGGAAGATTTTTTTATCTTCTTTAAGAATAAAACATTTATTAGAAATCTTTCCGAATTACGAGATACGATCTTTGCGTTGGTTGGTTTCTCTTCTGGAAAACAACTACATTGGAAACAGATTCCGACTCATTTTTTTGATAACCAACTAAGTGAATTAGAGGTTAAACCCGGAATCAGTTTGGAAACTTATGAAAAAGAAATCATCAAGGCAAATTTGATTTATACAAAAGGAAATAGAGAAAAGGCCGCCAAGTTACTTGGCATTTCTGAAAGAAATTTGTATCGCAAATTACACGAATATCATTTGGAAGACCTTTCTTGAAGTAAGGAAAAGAGGTGCATAATTTTTTGTAAAAAATAATTTCTCCCTTCTTCATCCCGAAGACCTGATTTAAATTTGATATTCATTTCAATCACTTGGTCATAAAACAGATCTAATACTTTATCTGTAAATAAAGCAGAATCAGATATCAATTGCCTTCTCACAAAATTTTTTCTAGCATCAGAATAACTTCCGGTTTTTAAAAGTTCATCCATAATGGGTATGGGAACTTCGCCGTTGTGGCGCGCTCGAATGACTTTGATTTTACGAATTTCATCGAGTTTATAACTGAGTCTGGTTAAAAAACTGAGTATTTCAGAGTTTT
The DNA here is from genome assembly GCF_002812125.1 of Leptospira brenneri. NCBI lineage: Bacteria > Pseudomonadati > Spirochaetota > Leptospiria > Leptospirales > Leptospiraceae > Leptospira > Leptospira brenneri. The sequence continues at coordinate 111,546 of NZ_NPDQ01000001.1, read as the reverse complement.
GGTCGTTGAACTTTGTGAACTCTTTAAAAAAATCTATTTTTCGTTTTTGAACCAAAGTCTCTACAAGAACATTGGTATTCAGTTCATTTTGACTGAATAAAACAGAATTTACATCATCAATTGTGAATTTAGAACGATGGAGGTATTGTTTTAATTTTTTTACACTCTTAAGATATGCTCCCACATTTGCTGGAATTCGATGAATGAATTCATCTGCAGCATTTGGTTCAAAATGAACCTGCTCTTGGTCACAAACTTCTTTAAATACTTTTGGATAATCGCTCGGATAAAGAAACTTTGTTTTATAATAGTTTAAGGTTCCTTGAAAGAGTTGGACCAAACTTTGAGGGATGTCTTTTCCATCGTAATGAATTAAAAGAAATATTTCATCAGATACTGAAGTAATATTTTTGCGAAATCCGGATGCAAAGTCTTTCCATTCTTGTGTCGCTTTAGTATCCAGGATTGGTTTAAAAAGGGCGGCGGCCTGTTTCACAATGATTAACTTTCTTGGATAAAACATATCCGGAGTGAATAATTCTGCAAAAAGTTTTGCCTGTTCTCCAGATTCGGAAACAATCAAAATGATTTCATAAGCCCCTGATGATTTTGAAAGTGCTTCTTTGTAATGTTCGATGATCAGTTCAAACTCATAGGAGTCTTCACCAGAATAGGCAAAAAATTGAGGAAGGGTACTAGTCTGGGTTTTGAATAGTTGGAAAAGAGAGCTAAATTCTCTAGCTTGTGATTTTTTTGTTTCCATTTTCCTTAAACCGGTCTAATCTTTCGTTAGGATCGAGGCGATATTCATAGTATGGAAATCTCAAGTAATGTGGCAAGAGTTTCAGGACTAGGCGAACCGTATATGTATGTGTCTCCCGCATACAATACCCAAGCGGTAGAACAGGTGGAAGCGATCCAATCTCGTTCTTACCAGCCGAAGTATGTTTCAGGGGATACCGAAAAAAAAGCAGCCGAAGTCCAAACAAATCCAGAAGCAAAAGCGGCTTACAAACCTGGAAATTTAGTCAGCCTATACGCTTAAAAGACCTTTCCCAGAACGGCAACCACACGGAGGAACGAGCAAAAAAACTTCGAAGTGGAAATCCCATCACATTTGTATATGACCCAATTCGCGTCTGAACGGGTCCATCTTGGTCCTGAATTCCATAGGATCCAGCTTTATCAAAAGGTTTGTATTTTAGAATATAATCTTTGATTTCTAATTCGCTCCAGTTTTTAAATTGGATTACGGTTTCTTCATAAAAAAAATCGATTCCCGTTCCCAAACGGATCCCCGCACCCGAAAAAACCGAATGTTTCTTCCCTGAAAGAGTTTTTAGAATGCGAAAAGCATCTTCCAAATCCACAGGTTTGTGTAAAATTTCTTTCTCAAAAACGACAATGGTGTCGGCAGCCAAATAAAGATTCTTAACATCCCCGTCGGTTCCTAACTTTGAGTGGACCATTCGTTCTAAATAATGCAACGCCGACTCGTGATCGTTTTCAGACTCATCGATGTTTGCTGGTTCGACTTGGAATTGGAATCCAAGGTCGGTAAGGATTTGGATTCGTCTTGGTGAGGTCGATTTGAGTATAAACAAATTCTTGCTATTCCTTACGGGATATTGTTTCTTTTCATAATGATGAGTCCTCGACTTTTGGCTATTTTTTTATGGGCATTCGTTTTTGTTTTTGGATGTAAACGAGGTTATTCGGAAGACATTCAAGATTGTAATCCTGTAGCGGATTACTATGAAAAAGGAACACACTACATAAGAAGAGATTTGGTTCGGGACGATAACACTTTAGATTATAAAAAACTTTTGGAAGACACAAAACCTCAAGCTAGCGATTGTTATCCTTCCAATCACGAGGTAAAATGAGTTTATTTGACGTAAAAGGAAAATCGATTTTAATCACTGGTGCCAGCCGAGGTATCGGTAAAACCTTGGCTCTCGGATTCAGAGATGCAGGTGCCATTGTTTATGGAGCTGGTTCTAGACCAGAATCTATTGAATGGATGTCCAAAGAAGGAATCAACGGAGTGGTTCTGGATGTTCGTAACGAAGGGGCAGCCTATGAAGTCATTGGTCAAATCAAAGCAAAACATGGGAGACTTGATACACTCATCAATAATGCAGGAATTGCAACGAACACTCCGGCTTCTGGATTTAAAGAAGAGGAATTACAAAATATAGTCCAAACAAATTATGTGGGTGTGTTTCGTAACTGCCAGGCATATTATAAACATCATAAAAAGGATGGTGGAAACATTATTAATATTGCTTCGGTTTTAGGAATGGTAGGAAGTAAACTTGCTTCAGTATATTCCGGTACAAAAGGAGCTGTGATCACTTTATCTAAAGCACTCGCGATTGAGTGGTGTAATAATGGTTACCGAGTGAATGTAATCTGCCCTGGACTTATCGATACAGAAATGACCGATATGATCAAAGATAAAGAGTTTATCATGAAACAGGTGCTTGCTGGTATTCCGATGGGACGACTGGGAAAACCAGAAGAATTACTTGGAGCAGCGATTTATTTGGCTTCCGATACTTCTTCTTATATGACAGGACAATGTATTGTTTTAGATGGGGGACTCACGGCTCAGTAGTAGCAGTGAAAGTGTATGATTTTATACCTCCATCCAGAAAATCCAGAAATTCGAAAACTCAAACAGATTTCTGAAAAGTTGAAGGATGGAGCTGTTTATATTTTTCCGACAGACACAGTGTACGCGATTGTTGCCGACTCAAATTCTAAACTAGGAGTGGAAAAAATCTATTCCATTCGAAAACTTCCTAAAGACAAACCACTCTCTCTTATGTGTAAAGATATTTCAATGGCATCCAATTTTATTGAATACTTACCAAATTCGGCCTATCGTTTGATGAAACGAGTGACACCAGGTCCTTTCACTTTTGTCCTCAAAGCCAATAAAAATTTACCAAAACCATCAGTAGTTCATCATAAAGATAAACATATAGGAATTCGTATTCCAGATCATATTTACCTAACTGAACTTTTAAAAATTCACGATTCTCCCCTGACTTCCACTTCTGCATTTTGTGATGATGAGTTTATCATCGATATTGATGATTTAGAATCCATTTACGGAAATCAGGTGGATGGGATTATAGATGGTGGGATTGTAAAAATGGAACTTTCTACTATCTTACAAATCAATGATGATTCGGTTGATTTGATTCGCGAAGGGAAAGGATATGAACTTATCGCTGGCGAAATTTCAAATTAAAAATCTAAATTTTAAATTCTTCAAAAAACTATAGAATACTACTTAAAGTTTTCATTCGAAGAAGATCCATTAAAGGTTTAAACCCGGAATTTTTTTCAAATGTGCCTCGTATTGAAACATTCTTTTTTCTGAATGTTTAGGAATCTTTAACGAGATTTCGTTCCTTTTGTAGATCTGGATGGGAATAATTTTATAACCATGTGAGTACACCCAAACAGGATCGGTTGTGACATTTTTAATTCGTTTTCTATTTTCTGAATCCAATTCTAGTTCGAAGGTAAGGATGATTCCGCCATCGGTATTTTCTCTATTTTGTGCTGATAAAAAATTACCAAGAGAATAAGCAACAAGTTTATCCTCCCAATTTTTCTCTTCTTGGAATCGATCGATTCGTTGTACAACATGTGGATGTCCACCAATGATAATATCAGCACCAGCATCAATTCCGATGTTGACCCATTTCGTCTGGGAATTGTCAGGTTTTTCTTCGTACTCAGATCCGTAGTGATACCAAAGAATTACAAAGTGAATTCCATTTTCTTTTGCAAAACTTACATCTTCCTTAATTTGTTTTTCATTTAACAAACGAACCATTCTATCATTTTTTACAGGAATTCCGTTAGTTGAGTAAGTGTAGTTATAAATGGCAATTTTGATTCCGTTCAGTTCTAAAAAAAAATCTTTTCTCTCTAAATAGTCAGCATTCGTTTTGAAAGTACCGATGGGAACCATTCCATTTTTTATTACGGAATCAATGGTATTGTCGATTCCAAAAGGCCCTTTGTCAGCAGAATGATTGTTAGCTGTTGATAAAATATCAAATCCCGCATTTTTAATTCCTGTTAAATAACCGATTGGTGATCCAAATCTTGGGTAACCAGTAAATTCATTTGGGTCATTTGCAATGGTTGTTTCTAGATTTCCTAATGTTAAATCCGCATCTTGTAACAAATTTGAAACGTATTCGAAACTGCCACTGGAATCATAATCTTTTGTTTTTGGTCGATAATAAGTGGAGATTTGCGAGTTATGGCACATGAGATCTCCAACAACTCGAATTCGCACTTGCCTATTAAAGTAAACATTAGGTAAAGTGTAGCAAGACAGGAAGGAAATCGTGATAAACCAAAAAAATAATAAACGAATAAATATACTCATACTTGGTTTGTTGGTGCTTCTTTTTAATTGTGGTTGGGAAAAGGATTATAAACGAGCTGCATTTTTATCCATGCAGCCCGATACAGATTTAATATTAGCCCCATTTCCATTCAATATTTTTGATAGAGAGGCAAGGGACGCAATCACTCTTTCCCATTATTCAAAGGAAGAGATTAAAAATATTTTAGAAGACCATGATTTGTCTTGGGATGAGTTAAGGGACCAGTGGCAATTAGACGCTGAGGAAGAAAATTTTTCCAAAGAAGTAAATTATACATCTCACTATACACAATATTTTTATGATACTGAAATTCCCATTTGGATTTATGGCCCAAAATGGATCCGTAACGGTCAGTATTCTGATGAAATCAACCAACAACATATCCCATCTATTTATGGAGAAATTTTAGATTTTAAATTTAAAAATTCTATCGATGTAACTTATTTAAAAAAGATATTTCAAAACCAGGTTCAAAAACCAGAAATCATTGTAACAGTTGTGGTAGATCAAGGCGGAAGACAATTATATAAAGCTCACAAAGGTTCTTATCCATTTTTAGAAAATCTGAAAAACAACACTGCTTATTTTAAAAAAGCAAAAGTAGGCCATTTAGAATCACATACAGCTGTAGGCCATATGGCAATCGGTACAGGTGCCTTTCCCAAAGATTCAAAAATTTTCTCCAATGAAATTTATACCTATGTTGATGGGAAGGTTCTTCATAGACCTGTGTACCAAGGTGCCAATAAAGATTGGGATTTGAGTGAATTAGCGGTTCCCAGTTTTTCCGATGAATGGGATCTATTCAAAAATAACGAACCTGTAATTGTTAGTCAGTGTTATGCGGCAAGAGCTGCTGTTGGTATGGCTGGTCATGGAAAACAATTTAATTTAAAGACATCAGATAAAAATCCAATTTTATCAGACGCTGATTATGTGTATTGGCAAGATGTTAAAAATTTATCTTGGTCTTCCTATTCCAATGCCTTTCTTACACCAAAATCTGTACAAAACTATAATCTTTATCAATTCTATGTTGATAACAAAAAACAAATCTCAACACATTTTGAAGCGAAAGATCCTTTAGACTTGATAGCAAAAATTCACCATTTTCAAGGATCTGAATTTCAAGTCAAAATGGACGGGGGATTGTTTCGAGACACCATTACAGAAACCATTTTGAAAACGAATAAAGCTCAAGATGGAATTACAGATCTTGCTTACGTAACCTTAAAAGCAACAGATGCTGTTGGGCATTTGTATGGTTGGGAATCCAAAGAGGCTGAACAGGTTTTAAGAGCTACAGACAAAGAAATAGAAACTATCTTCGAATTTTTAAAAACCAATTTTGGAGATAACTTTATCATGGTGGTTACTGCTGATCATGGTGCAGCCCCTATGCCAGAAATCTCCAATGGTCTATTTCTAAGCCATGAAGAATTTTTTGCTAAGGTAAATGAATTGTTACCAGAAGAGGAGCGTAACAAACATTCTCTTGTGAAATGGGTGGCTCATTCTCAAGTATCATTAAATCGGGATTTAATGAAAACTTTTCAAATTTCGGAAGAAGAGATTATCAAAAAGCTCATGTCGATTCAAATAAATGATCGGCAATTTTTTAGAAAAATTTGGAAACGGGAAGAGATTCCGAATCTATCTTTATAAAATAGATTCGGAAGTTTAGTTTATTTTTTCTTAGTTGTCGGTTCGTCTTTTTTAAAATCAGTCAGTTTTAGAAAGACTTTGATTTCTTCAAAATCAATACGATCAAGACTTACGGATACTGGATCTCCAATAAAAAAGATTTTGGAATATTTTTTAGAATAAAAAGAGAAGTCGTTTTTAATCACAACTTCAAACTCATCCGTAAATTCTGATTTATCCAAAACCCCTTCCAAATTGGAAATGTCCAACTCGACAAAAATTTGTGAAGGCCTAATCCCAACAATAAAACCTTTGAACTCTTTAATTCCAGTAGATTCCAAATACCGAAACGATTTGATTTTGACAATATCTCGTTCAGCATCTGCGGCTCTTCTTTCTTCCTCGGAACAATGAAGACCCATTACTGCAATTTCATTTTCTGAGTAAACTCTCTCTGTTTCCAAAAGAGTCGCTTGCAAAACTCGGTGAACAATTAAATCCGGATAACGTCTGATTGGTGAAGTAAAGTGACAATAGTCTTTAAATCCAAGTCCCCAGTGGCCGAGTGGATCGGCTCCATAGTAAGCTTGCATAAAACTTCGCAACAGTAAATAATTGAAAATTTTTCCTACGGAATTGTCTTCAATTTCTTTTACTGCCTTCATAATCTCTGCATACGTTGTATCTTTGATTTGGATATTGTATCCGTTCAGTTGAAGAAAATGATTTAAGGTTTCTAATTTTTCTTCGTCCATGGCTTCGTGGATACGATGTAAGGAAGGAACTTTTTTCTTTCGTAAAAATTCATCTACTTTCAAATTTGCAGATAACATTAATTCCTCAATTAAGAGGTGGCTTGTTAGGCGTTCTCGGTTTTCAATTCCAACCGGTTCCTTTTGCTGGTTCCAAGTGATTGTTGTCTCTCGTAAATTTAAATCAATTCTTCCAGCTTCCATTCTACGTTTGCGTAAAGCTTCCGTGAATAAAGAAACTTGATACATCCAATTCTTTGGATCTTTGGCTTTGATTTCTTCTTCGGCCATTTCATAAGTGTAACGAGTATTGACTTTGATGACTGATTTGTAAAACTTAGCATTGTATATTTCGCCTGTTTTACTAGCTTCCATTTCAACGGTGAAGGCAAGTCGATTGGTATTCGCAACTAGACTACAGAGACTTTCGGATAGAATGGGTGGTAACATAGGAACCACTCGGTTTGCTAAATATACGGATGTAGCTCTTTCGTAGGCTTCCTTATCTAAGGCAGAACCTTTTTCTACATAGTAAGAAACATCAGCGATATGTATCCATATTCTTAATCTGTTTCCTTCATCAACAAAACTGATGGCATCATCAAAGTCTTTTGCGGTAATTCCATCAATCGTTACAGCATACAGATCACGTAAGTCAGTTCTTTGGTTCCAGTCACTGACAGTTTTTTCAGAAACTTCGTCAGGAAAATCTAAAGGAATAAAATCGGGATGCACCGGATCATAATTGTATTTCATTAAAATCCGTTGTAAGTCGCTGTCTTCTTTGGTATCCGATTCAAATCGAATGAAACTCACATCATATAAATTATCTTGTGGAGGCGCTCCCTCTTTGAATTTTACGATGAGAATATCGTTTATGTTAATCGAATCAAAAGTATCTTTTAAAATGGATTTAACATGAAGAACACCTTCCTTGTTATCTCCCAGCATATCCAAAAAATTTCCAAAAACAAATTTGTTCGTTTTCTCTTTCACCCGCATTCGGTAAAGAACACGGCCTCTTTTGAGGAGATTGGTCACTTCTGCTTCGAGCCGATCTTTTTTTCCAATTCCTAAGGGAATGACTTCTACTTTATCACCAGTGATGGCGGAATTAGTCATCGGTCCAGGGACGAAGATTTCGTTTTTAGAAGGTAGGGAGATAAACCCATCTCCCCTTCTAGAAATTGAGATTCTGCCTGTTAGGCGAAAGGGACTAGCTACAGTTAAGTACTTTTTATTTGGTATTAACAATCCTTCTGCTTCCAACAAATTGATAAGTTGGTCGATAAGGAATTCGATTTCTTTTCTAGGAACTTTTTCCTTTCGTTTAAAGGATTTTACCTTTTTTGTTTTTGGGTCGGGTCGTTTGAATTCACTTGATTCGGTAAATTTTTTTTTGATCTCTTGTCTTGTGATGTCCTTTCCAGACTTTTGATCCAGAAATTCTATGATTTTTCTTTGTATTTTATAGGTATCCATAAATTCATTTTTGATCTACGTAGGTCCCGCGGATGTAATTGGGCAGGAGAGATAAATAGTCGTTTTTATTCTGTTCGGTATTGAAGTATTGTTCCAAACTATACTGTAGTATAGACGAAAGATTAAGCTTTGTCGCTTCAATTTTTATAGCTGTCTCTGGATAAAACTTAGGCAAAGCTCCAGTATAGTACCAATTGTTAGGTGTCCATTCATTGGATTTGATTTTTGATTCAATCGATTCTGGGGTAAGGTCAAAAGATTCGGAAAAACCAATCGGTGTAGAATATTTTGTATAATATTTTCCTTGTTTTCCATCTAAACAGAGAAGGGAAGAACCTGGACTACTATTCTTTTCCTCTAAACCAATCAAATAGGCTTCCAAACTATCGATTCCAAAAACAGGAATTTGCCAAAGTTGTGATAAGTCTCTCGCAGTCGTCACTGTTATGCGAATACCTGTAAAAGATCCGGGTCCATTGGCTACCACGATCAAATCAGGTTTTGTGATATTTGCCTTTTCTAAGGAAATTCGAATCAGTTCTACAAGTTTGTAAGAAGACTCTTTAGGAGTGGTTTCTGTTAGTTCTGATAAAGTTTTTAAACCCAATTCTTTAGAATGACTGGCTACTAAAACCTGAATCCAATCTTGCGTGGTATCAAAATATAGAAGATTCATAAGACCTCAGTTTCTGACCATTCCAAGGTATAGGATCGAAACTCGATGGAGTCAGATTCAATGGATAATAAAATGCGATTGGTTTTCGGTAGATAGGAATCGGCAATCTGCCACCATTCAATCGCTGAAACTCCCTCTTTTCCCCAAATTTCTTCAAATCCTAACTCATCCAGTTCTTGAGCTAATTTGATTCGATATAAGTCAAAATGATACAAGCGAAAGTTAGGCGAATCGTAAATATTGTATAAAGAAAATGTAGGTGAGTTGATGGAACTTTCTGTTCCCATGCGGCTAAACCATTCACGGATAAAGGTGGTTTTACCTGCTCCCATTTCCCCGGATACTAGGATCATAGGGAATTGTTTTTTTTTTAAGAAAGCATTTACCAACTGATCTAAACTTATAAAAACTGGGCCTAACTCGGATTCTCTCAGGGATAGAAAATTTGCCTTCATTGGTTAAAGAATTTCTCCACATCAAAGGAATCAAATTGGTATGCGGTTCGGCAAAACTCACAAGTAATTTCAATTTTTCCAAACTCATCGATGATAGAATCTGCTTCTTGTTTTCCAAGAGAAGCAATGATATCTGCAACTTTATGTCTGGAACAATCACATAAAAATTCTGGGGATTCGTTACTTAAAATTTCTAATTCCGATCCAATTTCTGTTTGTAAGGATTGAAACATTTCATCCAATCCCAAAGCCCAAAACGCTTCCTTTTTCACTAAGGATTGAATTTTAGAATTTAGAAATTGAAAACTTTCCTCTGGTGCATCTGGTAGAGCTTCAAAGAAAATACCTTTCGCAGAAAAATCATTTCCGGGAAAATCAAAAGGAAACACTTCCATACCAACGATCGCTTTAATTTGTTCCGATTCTGTTAGGTATTTGATAAAATTTACTTCAAAGGTATCTTCGACAAGATTGGTATAAGACTGGTAAGTATCAGAATCATAATCCCAACGAATCACTTTCATGATTCCTTGGCCGAGAATGAATTCGTTTCGGATATCTCCTTCTTCAAGGTTTGCAGAATATGCAACTGACTTCATTTTACCATAACGATCACTATAGGCTAATGCTTGTTTATTGGAATCGTCCTTCCATTGGATGCTAACCTTTTGTTGGTTTTTCGTCATCTCTGCAAGAAATAACGAACCCATCATGGTTTTGGAAAGGAATACAGACATTTCTTTATTAAGAGAATGCAGAAACATCGCTTCTTTGGCGGTTTCTGTAAGATCGACTAGAGTAAATCGATAGTGGTGGGTGTTGGATATACCTAAAATAACTTTGTCAGACATTATTTGATTGAAAGGGGTGTTTTCTGATTCAGTCTGTGTCACAAACTAGATTCTGCAATCGCAAAAAGGAAAAATATGATCTTTGGTGCCTGTTATTACCCCGAACATTGGAACCCTGAGGACTGGGATGAAGACCTAAAAATTATGAAAGAAATGGGTCTTTCTTCAGTAAGGCTTGCAGAGTTTGCTTGGGGGATCATGGAACCGAAAGAAGGAAAGTTCGACTTTTCTTTGTTCGATGCTGTTTTGAAGAAAGTCCAGGAACATGGGATGACCGCCATTTTGGGAACTCCCACAGCCACTTTCCCACCTTGGTTGTACAAAAAATTTCCAGAAATTGTTCAGGTTTCCAAAGACGGAATCATTCGAGGGATTGGAACAAGACGCCAAGCTTGTTTCTCTTCCCCTGCTTATAAAAAGGCAACAGAACGAATCGTTACCGCAATGGCCAAACATTTTGGCAATCACCCAGCGGTTGTGGGTTGGCAGATCGACAACGAACCGGGGCATGAAGGGTCGGATTTGGATTATTCACCTCTTGCCTTAAAAAATTTTCGTGTTTGGCTGAAAAACAAATACAAAACATTAGATTCGCTTAACAAACGTTGGGGGAATGTATTTTGGGGAGTTATCTATTCCGACTGGAATGAAATTCCAGTACCAGCAGCCCATGTATCCAGTGATTTTAATCCGGCAATGATCCAGGATTATTATAGATTCCAATCAGATGAGTTAGTTTCCTACATCCATTTCCAAGCAGACATTTTACGTAAATATAGTAAAAACAAACCTCTGACAACAAACCTCTATCCTTCTCCATTTTTACCGGTGACAGATATGTCTGAATTATTTTCCAAATTGGATTATGTGTCTTGGGACAATTATCCTGTTTGGGGGAACCAACAAGAACCATACCCTCATCCTTTGGTTTCTGCGACCCAACAATACTCGCGTGGTTTAAAAAACAAACCTTACACGGTAATGGAACAATTCTCAGGAGTACAGGGACATACTACTTTAGGTTATCTTCCACCCCCTGGTCAAATTGGACTTTGGTTGACCCAAGCCATTGTGAATGGAGCCGATCAAATTTATTTCTTTCGTTACCGCACAGCTCGTTTTGGCCAGGAACAACTTTGTTACGGAATTTTGGATCATGGAAAAAGAAAAACCGCCAAATACTTTGAATTACAAAAAACCATTCAAGATATCAGTGAGTTTGCGAACGATGTAGCAGATTCGCCTTACAAAGCAGAGGTGGCAATTCTCCATGATATTGACAATTCTAGAAATTATAAACACCAGCCGTTAAGTGATGGTTTAAAATTCGAACCGGTACCTTTTGCACAAGTCGGTTATGATATTGAGGTTGCTACTTGGTTTGCCGGAACCAATGTTTTAAATGTAAATACACATTCCTTATCTGTGAATGCAAATAATGATTGGTCGGACTATAAAGTTCTTACCCTTCCTTTATATACAATGTTCGATCCCAAAATCGTAGATAAACTAAAGTCTTATGTGGCAAATGGCGGAACTTTGGTTTTGGGATATCGGGCTGGAATTAAAGACAAAGACCACTGGATGGTAGAAGAGCCAGTTCCTGGCGTGTTTGGAGAACTCGCTGGGGTGGAGGTGTTTCAGTTTGAAGCGCCGGCAACAGATAAGGTCGGAATTCGTATGGGAATTTTACCACTCAAAGGTTCCAAATTTTGCGAAATTCTAGAACCGACCACAGCTAAGGTTGTGGCAAAATATAATGATTCCAAAAAGTTTTACTCGGGAAAAGCAGCGGTTACGGTGAATTCCTATGGAAAAGGAAAAGTTTATTATGTGGGAACTTCTTTAACTCCTGAAAGTTTTATCCTTTTGTACCGAAAGATATTAAAAGAGGCCGGTGTAAAATTTGGTTTTCTTGGCGGAACGATAGAACGCCATTATCGCGAAGGAAAACAGTTTAATTACGAAATTACAATGAACCACTCTCCGAAACATAAATTGGCAGGACTTTCGATTTTAAAACCTTTTGGTTATAAAATCAAAAGAATACAAAAATAGAATTTCTTATTTGAAAATCAAAAATGAAAGTACAAGATTATCAATCAATCAATCGGATTCTGAACGAAACATCCGCCAAAAATAAACCAGGTGAAATTTATGTGGATAACTTACATTCACCATACATCCAGTTTCCAGATCGATTTGTAATCCCGGGGTCTTCTGTCACACAACCAGAGTTTGGTGATATTAAAGACTTTGTGCAAACAGTTCTCAAATATATTCCAGAAGCCATAGAGGGAACTTGTCTGTTACCGGAACCGAGACCGAAAAGAGAAACAGGAAAATTGTTTTTTGTAAGGCCTATGATTTTTGGGTCTTCTCGGTTTTTATATGTTTTTTCAGTAGATATGTTGTATTTGGGTGGGGCCAAGTCAGAAGAAATCAAAAAACCTGGTTCCCAAAATATGACACCGTCTATCATTACGGATCGTTTGTATTTCCAAGTCAAAATCATCCATCTTCATTCCACTTTGGAAGAGGGGGAGAATATCACAGACTTTCAAGCAAAACGATTCCAAGGCGGAATTTTTCGTGTTGAATCGGAGAAGGATTCAAACAAACCCATTCGTAGGTTTTCTGAAATTTTTGATGAAATTGATTTTTCAGAAACGGAATCTAAAATCCGAGAGGAACTGGGAATCACTCCTGAAATTTGGAAATTGGGAAGAATTTATAGTCCGATTGGTATTGATTATTTGTCTTTATCTTTGCGGTTTTTAATTCCTAGTCTGCCAAAAACCATTAAGCAGTTTCGAAACTTTTATCCCATTCTCACGGAAACTGACGCGGGAATTCCAGAGGAAACTTTAAATAAGTATCACGAGTATCTTTCCTCATTTGAAGTGGAAAGAACACAGTCGAAGTCCGGAAATATTTTATGGAAAATCATTCAAAAATCTTCTGACAATTAAAAAGTAGGTAATATGGGCATATCTTCACCAACCATTAGTTTCCCCATTGATGAAACCATCAAACGGATCGAATACGTAAAAGCCAATGCTATGGGAATCATCCATGAAGCAAAAAAAATCCAAAGGGAAGTATCTTCCGTTCGTTCGGAAACAGATGCTGATGAAAAAGAAAGGATCGATTCTGCCGATGGTAAGTTAGGTGACATACTCATTCGATTTTTGCAAAAGTCTTTTCCAAAAGACGGGATTATTTGCGAAGACAAACCAACCATTGACGGTGGAGATTTTAAATGGGTTTTGGATCCAGTGGATGGGTCTATGAATTTTGTGCGCGGCCTTCCTTTGTATGCCATTTCCTTTGGATTAGAACACAGGGAAACACCGGTGGGCGGAGTTGTCATCGTCCCCCCACAAGAGTCTGTTTATTCTGCTGTGATGGGCGAAGGTGCTTATAAAAACGGAGAACAAATCCGAACTTCTCGAATTTCGGAACTCAATCGTGCGATCTTTTCACCGAACCTTCCCACAAAACGAGCTCATATGATCCAAGAAATTATGGCAGACCTTTCTGGATTTTTAACTTATGCAAGATCCTTTCGCAGAACTGGCTCCTTTGTTTTGGATGCTTGTTTCATTGCGGAAGGTGTGATGGATGCCATTTGGGAGAAAACTGTCAAACATTGGGACGTTTCAGCCATTTCTGTGATTTTAACGGAAGCGGGTGGGAAATTGACTGATTTAAATGGAGTTCATTATTATACAGGACTTCCGGAGTTAGTGGCTTCTAACGGAGTTTTACATTCGGAAATTTTAAATTTATTAAAGACAGTTCGTTCTACAGTCAGTCGAAATTAATAGAGGGGAACGGTTAGAATCGTTCTACTTTTTTAGTTTACGATTTGCTTTTGCGATCCATACTAGATAGAAAATACAATTACACTGAAATCCATCAGGAGACCAACCATGGAACATAAACTCCCAGAACTTCCTTATGCAAAGGATGCACTTCTTCCCCATATTTCACCGGAAACTTTAGAGTTTCATTATGGAAAGCACCACCAAACTTACGTTACAAACTTAAATAACCTAATCAAAGGTACTGAGTTTGAAAACTCTAGCTTAGAAGAAATTGTAAAAAAATCTTCCGGCGGGATTTTTAACAATGCGGCACAAATTTGGAACCATACTTTCTACTGGCATTCCCTTTCCCCAAAAGGTGGCGGGGCTCCTACTGGTGCTGTGGCTGATCTCATCACAAAGTCTTTTGGATCTTTTGATGCTTTTAAGGAAAAATTTTCGCAATCGGCAATTACCAATTTTGGATCTGGATGGACTTGGCTTGTCAAAAAAGGTGACGGTGTTGAAATCGTGAACACAAGCAATGCTGGAAGCCCTTTAAAAGACGGACTCCAATCTTTGTTAACGATTGATGTGTGGGAACATGCTTATTATATCGATTTCCGTAATGCTCGACCAAAATATGTAGAAGCATTCTGGAATTTAGTAAACTGGGATTTCGCAAATCAAAATCTAAAGTAATTACGGATCCAAAACGGGTACCACGAAAGGCAGGCTCCGGAATCCGGTCCCTGCCTTTTTTATTTCATTAAAAGATTCAAAATGAATCTTGGTAACTAATACAGAGTTTTTTATGAGCCAAACACTTCCGAAAATCAAGATCCCGAAAAAACCCAATTACACTTCCTTAGTTTTGCCAGAAGGAGTAGAGTTTTGGGAGCTCTTTCGGGTCATTGAGGCAAAATACGAAAACTGTTTTTTACTCGAATCCGCTGGTGATAACCAATACGATTCGCGGTATTCCGTGATCGGTTTCCAACCTTCCCATCTCATTTTGGGAGAACCGGGTGTTTTAGAAATTGATGGAAAAAAATATTCCGTTGAGAATCCATATTTTGCTTTAAGAGAACTTACTGATTACAATTCGCTAAGCATTAGTTATGCGGGTGGATTTGTAGGATACTTGGGGTATCAAAGTATGCAATTCTTTGAACCCAAATTGAAACTAGAACCCCATCCTGATTTTCCGGCAATGATTTTCGGACTGTATTTGGATGGACTCATTTACGATAAATTTACAGGTGAATTGATTTATTTTGATAACGGAACCAATCGTAGCGAAGAAGTGAATCAAATCTTAAGTCTTGCACAAGGCCAAAAATCAGAGAAACCAAAAGTAAAGGTTTCTTTATTACAAGCAGGGTTATCCAAAGAAGTTCATAAACAAATGGTGGAAGAGGCTTTGGAAGAAGTCAAAGCAGGAAATACCTTCCAATGCCAAATTGGATTTGAAGAAGTTTACAGTGTAGACGGAAACCCACTAGCCATTTACGAAACTTTACGAGAAATCAATCCATCGCCTCATATGTATTATGTGAAGTTTGGAACTCGAGCCATTTTGGGTGCAAGTCCAGAGTTACTCTTTCGATTGCGACAAGGAGAAATGGAATCTTTTCCATTGGCTGGAACTACAAGACGAGGAGCAGATGCAAAAGAAGATACACTCCTTGCTCGTAAATTATTAACAGATCCCAAAGAAATTGCGGAACACAATATGCTCATAGATCTTCATCGCAATGATGTGGGACGAGTTGCAAAATTTGGAACAGTCAAAGTAAGAAGACGTTTTGATGTAAAAAGATTTTCACATGTCCAACATATCTCCAGTGAAGTGGTGGGAATTCTTTCTTCCAAAGAAGATATGTTTTCGGGACTTGCTTCTTCCTTTCCTGCGGGAACCCTTTCTGGGGCACCAAAAATTGAATCGATGAAAATCATTGAACGAATCGAGAAATCACCACGTGGTCCTTATGGGGGAGCTGTGGGGAGTTTTGGTTTGAATGGTGATTGTACTTTTGCAATTCCCATTCGTAGTTTTTTTGTAAATGGAAACAAAGGTTTTGTTCGAGCTTCTGGCGGGATTGTTTTTGATTCCAAACCAGAGGATGAATACCAAGAAATCATCAACAAAATGGCATCTGTTCGCAAAGCATTGGATTTACACCAATCATCCTAACGGATTGGAAACAAAACATTCACCGAAAAAGGAGACCAAAACATTATGAAAGTTCTCATCTTAGATAATTATGATTCATTTACCTTCAATCTGTACCAAATTGTGGGAGAAATTTTAGAGGAAAGGGAAGAACCATTCCAATTAGATGTCATCCGAAATGATGAAAAATCTTTTGAAGTCATCAAATCAGCTAACTATGATAAGATTATTATTTCTCCAGGTCCTGGTCATCCGGCAGATCCTGCTTATTTTGGAGTGAGTGCTGATATTCTAAAAGAACTTGGTAAAACGACTCCGGTGCTTGGAATCTGTCTTGGTATGCAAGGAATGGCAACAGTGTTTGGTGGGGAAGTGGTTCGTGCGAATGTTGCCATGCACGGAAAACTCTCTCCTATCGAACATGATGGAAAAGGTGTTTTTCAAGGTCTCACTCAAGGAATTGAAATTATGCGATACCATTCACTTGTGGCAAAAGAAAGTTCTCTTCCCAAAGACTTAGAAATTACGGCACGAGTTTTCTCGGGAGAAGGGAAGGGAGAAATTATGGGACTACGACATAAAACCTTCAAAATTGAAGGGGTCCAGTTTCATCCTGAATCTTTTGGATCAGAAGAGGGGAAAGATCTACTTAGAAATTTTATTAATTCCTAATCCAATTCTGTTTATCGTTGCAATCAATCCAACCTAGATCAGAAAAATCTAGGTTTTTGCACATTATTTTAAATCTCTTAACATAGCCTCTTCCCAAGAGGCAAAAAAATCAAAGTCGTTACTGGCTTTTTGAGAATCATCACCACCAAACAGAGAAAAACGTTTTCTTTTGGTTTCGTTATAGGTGGTGATTGTATTGATTTGTCCGTTTGCTTTTTTTTTAAAAGTAGCGTGAATTTGGGAACCACCTCTACCTTGTGTTCCTTGGATGAGTAAGATAAAAAACTCATTAAAGTATTCATCCATATTACCTGGAATAAAAAAGTTTACAAAACCTTGTGGAATGACATAGAAAAAATTTCCATTAATTTCTTTTTTTCCAATCCGTACAAATTGTCCGTCGAGTGTATCTGTTTGTTTTTCAAAGTTTGTTTTTAGTTTATATTCTAGGTTTTGGATTTTTACGGTGATTCCAAATGATCTGATTTCAACATCTCCTAAGAATCGAATTTCTTTCGGTGATTGAAAGTAATCTATTGGAGGATTCACAGGAAAATGAAATTGGATGGTTTTTCCTTGGTTTGTGATTTTTAATTTATGAGTTGGATTGAATTTATCCCAGATTTCCAGATTTAGTTTGGTTTTTTCTAAACGAGAACCTGTTCGTTGGTAAAAACCTGGAAATTTTGTTTTTGTGTCTTCATTGATCGTAAATTCTAAAGTATGCCATTCTGCATTTTCAGTCACATGGCATTGCATCGCAGCACAGAGAAATTGTAGATTTTCAGAAGATGATTTTAATGATTGATAGGCATTATGATCATTGATAGCTAAAGCAAAATCATGGAACCACTTAAAAAAGTCTCTCGGTTGGTAACCATTGAGTTTATGAATGATTTTTCTTTCCACTGCATAGATCTCACGTTCTTCCCAAAGTTTAGGAGTAAATGTTACTTTGGCTAAGTAATCATATTTGGTTGGGTCGGATTCGTTCCAATGAAGGTTCCAATTCTGTTGGTTGTCAATGTTACCTGATAGAGAAAGGAAGGGATAACCTTCTGGTGTTTTTTGTAATAGTGATTCGTTTTCTTCACTAAGACTTCCGGCAAGCGCTGAAAAATAAACGTCATTTTTGGAAGTGGATTTAATCGAACGTTGGAGGTGGTCGTAACCTTTCCAAAATTGATAATAATTTTCATTTTTCTGAAAACAATTAGAAATGCTAATAAAGATAAATGTAAAAAAGAAAATTCTTTCTAACTTATAATTCTTTTTTAAGAATGCCATATATTTCTTGGATGAGATCTTCATTCATTTCTTCCTGATAGGATGAAGAAATCATTTTGCCTGATTTGTTAAATATTCGTAAATAAGACTCGCCTTTGTTTAGACCTAGGGATAGGTTCCCTTTGCGGTCTAAAAGAATACTTTCGTATTGTTTTGTTTTGGATTCTTCCAAATAATCTTCTACGAGTTTGTTTGTTTCACGAAAATCTAGATACAGAAGGAAATGGACTTTGGAACTGTCTTTCCAGAGCAAATTTTGCATTTTCCAATAAAGTTTTCGGCCCTGTTTGCGGCAAAGTTCTAGGTCACGAAGAAAACAACCCATAAGCACAACAGGTTTTCCTTTGACCGACTCATCAGAATACGATTGCCCATATTGATCCTTCATGTGAAACTGTGGCATGGACTCTGCTTTCCACTCTTCTGTGGATAAAAAGACTAATGCCACTAGAAAGAATACTACTGGGTACACGTTTTTTAACGTATTCATAATTTCATTAACGGCAATTTCGAAATATTCCTTTCTTCTCATTCTCTTTTTTATTTCTAATTGTGGCAGTTTTACTAACAAAATCAAACTCATTGATTCTTCTGCATCACTAGCATTTTTTGAAGTGGAGGAAGAGGAGTGGAGAACAATTTTTCCAAATGAAATTTCCAAACTTACTATCAATTCAAAAAATTTTATAGAACTACCAAATGTTTTAAAATCCATTCAATACAAACGAGGTGTCCTTGCTTATGAAGATTGGGACGTTCTTGTTCCTGATTCTTATCTTCCAGAAATAGAAAAGTTTGCCGAAAAGGTCAGTATAAGCAAAGAATCTAAAGTTTATCTTTGTATCTTTAAGTTGGATGATATTCTGTCCCCAAATGTCAAAATTTTAAAAACTAGTTTTTACATTTTAAGCACTGAAGATGGTTTGGTTTTATTATTTCATGAGATAAATACAAACATCAGTTTTCAAACGCAGTATTCTTTTGAAGACTGGGTGATTTTTCATCCTACAGCGATTAAACCGATTTATAGGCCTGAACTTTTGCTGAGAGACAAACAACATACGAGTTTGTTTAAAGATAAATTGGCAACGAAGAATATTATTTATGGCAATGTGGTTGTGTTTGATATTCCTAGTTTGATTCCAAACCCTCCATTATTTCGATACCCTAAAGAGGATGAAATTTCTGCGCCAACCGAACAGTGGAAATCAGTTCCAGAAAAATTAAAAGCTTTAGAAGAAATGCGGAAAAACAAACTGATCACCGATGAAGAATACAATCGGAAAAAAACAGAACTACTGAAAGAATTTTAAATTCCATCTCCGTGGATGAATTCCTGGATGAAACGATCATCTTCGGGAATGTCCGTTGAAGATTTTTCCATCAGTTGTTGTTTCTCATATAGTTTGTTTATGAGCTGTTGTTGGGTTTCCACCTTCTCTAACAATACAGAAAAAACTTTCGCAATTGGATCTGGCATTTGGTTGTGTTCTAACATTTGTTCCATACTGTCCGAAGCCACATCACCTGCTTTGACCACTTTACCAGGAATTCCAACAACTGTACAACCAGCGGGAACGTTTCGCATAACAACGGATCCAGCTCCAACTCGAACATGATCCTCAACGGTGATGTTTCCAAGAATTTTTGCACCGGCTCCAATCACCACATTTTTGCCGATCGTTGGGTGGCGTTTGCCTGATTCCTTTCCGGTTCCGCCAAGGGTGACTCCTTGAAAGATAAGAGAACCAGATCCTACAATGGCTGTTTCTCCAATCACAACCCCCGATCCATGATCAATAAAAACACCTGGAGCAATTTTGGCACCCGGATGGATGTCGATTCCTGTTAAAAATCGGCTAATGTAATTCACAAGCCTAGGGATGATAGGTAATCTAAGTTTATAGAGTAAATGTGCGAATTTATGAAGCCATAATGCATGCAAACCAGGATAACAAAGAATAATTTCCAAATAGGATTTGGCTGCTGGGTCAAACTTTTTGATGATTTTAATATTTTCGAACATTGATTAGCTGGTTTTCTGTTTAATGATTAGACGAGTTAATTTTTCTAAGAGTTAGGAAAGATGCAAAGGGAAATGAGACAATTTCTCCGTACAAAAAATCCACTTGTTCAATGGATTCTGAAGACCGATTCCAAAGGAAGAAAATTTTAATCAATCGACCTTTCTAAATAGATATGATCTTGGCTAAAATGATCGGAAATGACACAGAATTTCCAAAGGAAATTCAGGAAGGAACGAGTGTCTGAATGAAGTTCAGATGTTATGAACGAATCAAATTTCCTTTCAGGACTTACTTTCTAATTGATCCCAAAGTTAGGTTCCATAATCTTTCAAGTAGAAATAAATTTCTAGGCTCTCCTACTTTGGAATCAAAAAAAAAAATACATATCTTATTATTCCTTCTTACTTTTTTTACTTTAACATATTCGGATATATTTTTGAATCCGCAAGTTCCACAGACATTAGAGAATTATAAACTAATGTTTTTTGAAAACTGGCCCTATTCTACTTCTTTGTTATTCATTCTTTTGGCCCATGAAATGGGGCATTATTTGCCTGCTAGGTACTATGGAGTCAGAGCTACTTTGCCTTATTTCATTCCGTTGCCAGTGGGTCCCATTGGAACTATGGGTGCGGTCATTCAAATCAAAGAACCAATTCCAGATAAAAAGATACTTTTTGACATTGGTGTTGGGGGCCCTGCAGCAAGTTTGTTTTTGTCTGTAATTGCTTGGTTAGTGGGAATTAGTCTTTCGAAAGTAATGGAAATACCTCCTGGTTTTGACCGGTCAGGTTTTTTGTTTTTTGGAGACAGTCTTTTTACATACCTTACCACTCAATGGATTCATGGACCCATTGATTTTTCTACTATGGATATCCAAGCTCATCCGCTTGCGAAAGCTGGTTGGGTAGGACTACTCATTACTGCAGTAAATTTATTACCTTTTGGTCAATTGGATGGTGGCCATGTCATTTATTCTATGTTTGGTGAAGGTTATAGAAAGTGGATCCATCGTTTGTTTGTATTGTTTTTAATATTCACCTTGATTCATTTTACATGGTTACTTTGGGGTTTTATCATTTACTTTGTGGTTAAGGTAGAACATCCATTTATACGAGATTCTATTTCAGGAATTGGAAAATTTCGTTTTTATTTTGGGCTTTCGATGTTAGTAACATTCCTAATTATTTTTGTTCCAAAGCCAATTATCTTGGGCTCAGAATTGAATGATTCCTCTTTACTGACGGATATTTTTCGTCTGATATCAGATAACATTAGGTTGGATTTATGATTCGTTTTTTAATTTTATTATTATTTTTATTATGTGGTTTGAGCGCGCAAGAGAGCAAAGAATACAAACTCACTGACAAAGCCTATGGTCTTGCTTGGGACGGAGTCAATTTCTGGTACATTGATACCAATCGCCGTGCTATCATCAAAATCAATGAAATTGGTGAGCAGGAAATATTTAACTTAGGTTTGGCGAATCTTCGTGGAATCAGTTTTGATTCTAGGGAAGGGAAACTCCTTGTTGTGGCCCCAAAACAAATTTTAAAATTGGATCCCAATTCTGGTGGTATCACTGACAAAATTCAAATTCCACTTTCGAATGTGGCTGGGATTGCCAGTGTCGGGAATTACTACTATATCCTGGATTTAGATTCAGGTAAGGTTCAAATTTACGACCAGTCTTCCTCTCTTTTGATCGGTGGTTTTTTTACTGATAGAACTCGTCCACGGGATATCTGTTATGGAAGGGACTCCTTATGGATTTCAGATTCAGCTGACAATAGTATCTATCGTTATGATACAAAAACAGGAAAAATTACCGGATCCATCAAAACAAATCTTCGTTCCGTGCGCGGAGTTTTACTGAGTGGCTCCAAACTGTGGGTAGTCGATCGCGAAAATAAAGAAATCAAAAATATTCCCTTCATTGAAACGGAACGTTTTATTGCTTCTGGTGAAGAAGAATATAATTTAGAAGTTTCTTTAAAATTTAAATTGGATTCAGTTTCTTTATCTAAAGCACAGATTGCCATCCTTCATCCCCCATCCAACGAACAACAGAGGATTCGATCGGTTAAATTTTCCGATACAGCCTACCAACCTTCCTTCATCCAAAGGAATCGAGTGCATTTAAAGAAATTATCCATTGAGGATTTACCGGGAGAACAAATTGTTAAGTATAAGTTTTCCTCGAAAAATCAATTTATTAAATATTATGTAAACGATGAATATCTAGATAAGGATGCAGTCTATCCGGGAGATGTAACTCCTTACTACGAAAAAGCTAATGAAGAATTAAAACTTCTACCTAGAGATTATTTGGATGCAATTTATCAGGGAAGACAAACAAGCATTAGTATTAACGATTTTAAAGATAAAATGAAAGAAATTGGTGTTCCGACCCAACCCTTCCGAATGATTCGTTTTGAAAAGGGAAAACCAAAATCCATTCAAGACTCTTTATCCATTTTTCTTTTGAGTTATGGCTGGATTCCTATTGCTGACTTGGGTCTTGGAACTAATACAGACAAACGGTATTTTGAAAAAAAAGAGTCAGATCTAATTTTATACCAAAGTTTAAACTTTAAATCTTCGGTTTCTCCGGTATACTTCCGTAAGGATGTTAATTCGGAATGGGAAAATTTACCTGCAGAAATTACTTATAAAATTAAGTAGAGTTTCGTTTCTATTTTTAATTGCTTGTTCGGCGTTTGATTATCAAACCCATTCTTGGATTGGTAACAAAACGATCGAACGAGAGAATAAACTGAAAAAATTGGTAGATTCTACTTGGGTCCATTTTCCAAAAATAGGATTGCACTGCGAAAATAAAATTTCTTATCATAGATTCTTTTGTAAAATTCAAACCATTTTAAGTTTTCGAAAACTTTCCGAGTATTTGGGTATTGAGATTTTTTTATCTGGTCCACACTCAAAATATTATTTAGAATTGAACTCTCAGTCTGAGTTCGGCCATTACAATCCAGAATTCCCCTTGAAACTACGAGAGTATCTTTTACCAGCCAAAACAAATCCATCGTTATATAAATTAACTTTACCAATTTATGAAAGTTTTATTCGGAACACAGCGCGTGAATTTTTTATTATTTATCAAAAACTGGATTCTAATCCAAAATTCTTTAGGAAAGAAGCAGATCGTTATTTATTGTTAGTGGAAGAAAATAGATTAGATCCTTATTATTTAGATCGATTTATTTTGTTTTTATATCCTGCTTTTACTGATAACGAAGATCCCGAGGAAGCTTCTCGATTTGTTTATAAAAAAGGAGATGAAACCATTGATGCACAGGTGGTGAAAGAACTTGTGGGTTTTTGGATTCGTAGAAAAGCAGACGGTACGGATACCGAATTTGTTTTGGGACTTGTTGAGTTGTTAAAATTATACGATTCGGAATTTTATCAAAACCGAATCGTTTCCAGATCGAATTAGTTAAGAGTTAACCAAGAATTTCTTTAACAGCATCAATTACATCTTTTTCATCGGATTTTGTCATACCGGCAAATAGAGGTAATGAAACCGACCTGTCATACATAGAACAAGCATTTGGATATTCCTTTCTATTGTATTGGAATGTCTTTTTGTAATAAGGATGTTCGAAGATAGGGATGAAATGAAGGCTTGTTCCTATGTTTCTTTCCTTTAATTCTTCTACTAAACTATCACGCCCGACTTTTGCAATTTTTGGATCCACTTCAATGCGATAGAGATGCCAACTATGGATTCCGTTTGTATCTTCTTTGGGAAGTTTGATTCCTTTGATAGGACTAAACTCTTGGTTGTAATGTTTGGCAATTTCTGTTCTGCGTTCCCAAAATCCATGAGATTCTTTTAATTGAACGACACCCAAAGCTGCAGCGATGTCTGTCATATTGTATTTATAACCTGCATCAACGACTTCATAGTACCAACCAGGTCGGTTAAACGCATCACGGTTAATTCCATGGAGTCGCATTTTTCGAATTCGTTCTGCGGCCTCTTTATGAGCAGTGGTGACCATCCCCCCTTCTCCTGTGGTAATTCCTTTTGTTGCGTAGAAACTAAATACGGTAAAATCACCCCAAGTTCCGATCATTTTGTTTTTATGAACTGCGGGGAATGCATGGGCGGCATCTTCAATTACATATAAATTGTATTCTTTCGCAATTGCCATCAGACCTTCCATATCACAAGTATAACCAGCTAAGTGAACCGGAAGGATGGCTTTGATTTGTTTGCCTGTTTTTTTACTTCTTAGTTCTTTCCCGTTCCATTTGCATTTGGATTCGATGGTTTGACGCAAGGTTTCCGGAGTCATCAAATTGTGAATGGGATCTACATCTGTAAGAATGGGTTCGGCCCCAAAATAACAAATCACTTCCGTGGTCGCGGTAAAGGTAATGGAACTGGTGATGGCGGCATCATTTGCAGTCATTCCAATTGCTTCTAAAGCTAAATGTAAGCCTGCCGTTGCTGAATTGACAGCAATGGTTTCTTTACTTCCCACAAAGTCACCAAACTCCATCTCGAATTGTTTGACTTTTGGGCCTGAGGTGACCCAGCCTGAGCGGAGGACTTGGGCTACTTCTTCAATCGCATCTTCCGAAATGGAAGGAAGCGCAAATGGTAGGAAAGTTTTGCGAGATGTGAGCATATTCATTTATACGACATAATTCGGAAAATATTTCCAGTCTTTTCCGCTCCCAAACTTCCTATCGACGGGATTTTTGAAAGCTGAATAGGGATTTTCACCAAAGCCTTAAAAATCTACTTGTAGACCCTTACGAAATTTTGCATCCTTTCCTGGAACATGGAAGTTCCTTTTTCTGAGATTTTAAATCGTATCGCTGTCATTGATCGCGACATTGCAGAGCTCAATCGATTGAAGAGCCGTCTGCCAGCTGACAGACCGTACTCGCCCACCATCCAACTTACTTTTGATAAACAAATCAATACTCTGTTAAACGAGAGAGTTTCTCTCATGGAGTTGCCGATCCTACACCCGCCACTTTGGTTGCTTTCCAAAGACGGATTAGAACCGGCTACCGAAACCCCTCTTCTCAAAGAAAGGAAATCCTTACTCGCTGGGGATTTATCGGTCCCTCATCCCAATGAGCAAGATGTCATTAATTTCATTCGAGAAATTCCAAAAACAGAAGTACATTTACACTTAGAAGCCTGTGTGAATAAAGAAACTCTCAAATTTTTGTACAAAAAGAACGGAATCGAAGTTACAGATAAAGAATTTGAAGATAAATACAATTTTAAAGATCTAAATGGTTTCATTCAGGTGTTTTTCTTTGTGCAAGGAGCTGTTAAGGAAGCTTCGGATCTCGGATATTTTATCGATAGTTTAGCGGATTATTTACGATCGAATAATATCATTTATTGTGAAGCCTTCTTTGCTCCTTCAAAGTTCATTCAAAATGGATTGGATTTTGATGAAATGGTGGAAGTGATGGTAAATCGAATTCGCCAAATTGAAGTTAAAGATGGAATTACTATCCGATTGTTAGTGGATGTATCTCGTTCCTTCGGCCCTGAGAATGCAATGAACAATCTCAAACGAGTTTTGGGATTAAAACATAAAGAAGTGATTGGGATTGGACTTGGTGGTGCTGAACTTATGGGCCCTGCAAAGGATTATTCTGAAGTTTTCAAAGTAGCACGAGAGTCTGGTTTAAGATGTGTAGCTCACTCTGGAGAAGATGATGGTCCTTGGGCCATTTGGGATGCGGTAAATCTTTGTAAGGCGGAAAGGATCGGTCACGGAACTTCTGCAATTCAAGATCCAGAACTTGTTCGTTACATGAAAGAAAACAGAATCCCAATTGAGATTTGTGTGACTTCGAATGTCTTTACAGGAAAGTATGTTCGCAAAGAACAAAACCATCCTGTGCGTTATTATTATGACCAAGGTCTCATGTTATGTATCAACACAGATGATCCTGATATTTTTAACGTGAATCTTACTTATGAATTCTTTAAACTCTATCGCTTTTTGGATTTTTCAATTGATGAGATCATTGATTTGGTAAGACAAGGTGTGCTTTGTACCTTTCATCCAGAAAAAGATTCTTTATGGAAGGCGATGGAAGAAAAAATCGATTTAATCAAATTAAAATATAACTTGGTTCCTGAAAAACAAGTAGCTGCTGTTTGAGAATTCGGTCTCATAAGTTTACAGTATCGTTAAAAATATTTTTTTCTTATATAACTATATTTTTGTTTTTCTTTCCTTTGTATTCGCAAACAGAGCAAGGAGAATCAGTTATTGTATCTGAAAAAGAAACTTCTTTAAAACCAGAACAAAATAAAAGAAAAATATTCAGTTGGTATAACGATCCAACAGGTCCAAGGTATTTTTCGATCAATCCTGGAGTTCAATTTCTAAGTTCTTCTTTAACGATCACAAGTCCATATGGTAAAGCATCAATGGCTGAAGAAAGAAATTCAGTTGATGAGAATACTAGTTTTTTGTATGATTTAAAGTCAAAAGAATGGCAGTTAGGCGAATATTGGGGTTTATTTATACTAAATAGAAATGCAAAGTTTCGGAATAGTAGACAAGTCATTCAACTTACCCCAGCGACTGAATCTAATGATGGTAGAGAAAATGTAGATTTAAAAACACAAACATTTGGTACTTATTCAATGCTTTTGCCTGTTTTATATTTAGGAAAGGAAGGAAATGATCGATTTCGCATAGGATTAGGAATGGGTATTGGAAGAGTCAATGTTCAAGGAACAGCAGATTTTAATGATGGTCTGGGATTATTTGCCAATTCTGTCGCTTTCAATTCTGGCAGAACCTTAGATGATCGAATCGATAATTTAGGTAGATATTCGCTGTTAACATCTGGAAATATTGACGGAGATCCTTATAGGGCTTATCTATTATCTAATCTTTCGGCCGGGAATAATTTAGAATTGTTAGGGGCTTATTCACTTTTAAAAGGAGATCTTTCTACAGGTTCCGTTGAACCCCTTAGTTATTTGATCTATGCTGCTGCTACCAATGGCCAGTTGAATGCACTTGAAATTTATGCGTTATCAAGTTTAGGCAAAGGAAGGATCAATTCTAAAACAAATTTAGCTAAAAGTTATTACTTTTTTTGGGAACTTCCTATAGGCCCTGTAACTTGGCGTTTGGGATTTGGTGGCCCATTTTATACCCAAAATCAATTTACTATTGAGATCCGGGGGTTTGAAATGTCTCTTTATACCCCCGTTGAATTTTAATTTAATAACTAAGCACTTTCGTTATATTTGGTTTTTTAACTTACTGCTTCTTTTAACGTTGCTATGTCTATTTTTTTCATTTTTAACATAGCATCTGTTGCACGTTTTGCTTTTTCTGGATCTTTATGTGAAATTAACTCTAAGAGAATTTTTGGTGTCACTTGCCAAAACATTCCGAATTGATCCTGAACCCAACCACACATCAGTTCTTTACCACCATTTGCCAAAAGACCGTTCCAGTAATAATCGACTTCTTTTTGAGTATCTACACTGATCATAAAGGAAACACCCCAAGTGAATTGGAATTCGGGTCCTCCGTTATAAGCAGAAAATTTCTGACCATTCAAAATGAACTGTCCTTGCATTGGGCTTGCAGTAATAATTTTGGATTTTTTGAAAATGGATACATAGAACTTTGCAACTTCTTCGATGTTTGCATTGAACATGAGAAATGGTGTGATGCTGTGGGAAGGGCTAGCTCGATAATCTAACTTTGGCTGATTGGATTTTGGCTTTGTTTTATTACTTTTCTTTTTCTTTGGTGCTGCCATGAGGATCTCCTGATGATTGAATTTGTTCGAATGAGTTTTGCAAAGAAATTTTACGATCCACTGAGTCAAAAACAGAAATATTCAAATGCATTGGGATAATCTTTCAAGTTTTTATTTCAATTTAGGAAGAATAATTAAAATTATTTATTGATAGATTTATAATTTATTAAAAAATTCTAACCTAGAATTTTTCAGCGGACTAAAACTTTGGTTCACCAATTAGAAACCAGGCATTCATTATCCTAACATCCTTGATTTCATAAATTGCTAACACATCTATTGTTCCTTTTCCTTCGGGAAAATTTCTTGTTACAACTTCTTGGTCTACAATTTTTCCATTAAAGGAAGTCCTTGATATCAAATTAGCAAAAAGGTCGGGTTCTTGAAATCGAACTAGGTGTCTTTCTTTAATTTGTTCGATACCTTCCGCTAACAATATATCTGGATGTAAAAATATTTTCGCATTTGTATCCCAACATTTTAAGAATAAATCAATGTCTTTGTTATTATAAGCTTTTAATTGAGTATCAATTAAATCTAAATTTGTTTCTTCATCCATGTGATTTTGTTTCGTATTTTACTTCAGACTTTTTAGAAACTTCCTGTCTGAATTTCTCCGGCACGTTTGTAATTTGCGATTATGATCCCCGTTTGCGAAATTTGGCTTTCAATCAGTTTGAAAGCAGCGGGGATGGTTCCCTCCATAAATAATTTTTTGCCGCTACCTAGTGTGATAGGATAAATCTTTAACCAGAACTCATCTATTAAATCATTTTGCATCAAAGTTTGTACAAGGTTGGCACTTCCATAAACATGTAAATTTGGACCATCTTCCAATTTAAGTTTTTGGATTTTCTCTACTATGTTTCCATTAAGAAATACAGAGGGTTTCCATGAGTGAGATGTGATTGTATTAGAAGCAACATACTTAGTGACTGACATGACTTTCGGCCAAATCTCCGAATGTTCTGGCCAGTATGGTGCCCAGATCTCAAAAGTTTTTCTACCCAGTAACAAATCAAACGACATATTCATTTGCTTTTCCATAACTTTGCCGATTAAATCATCAGAATAAGGAACTTGCCAGCCACCATAAACAAAACCGCCGCTCGTATCTTCTGTTGGCCCACCGCCAGCTTGTATCACTCCATCAAGAGTAAGAAATTCGAGTACAATTAATTTTCTCATGTAATGCTCCTTATCAATGATTTAAAATTCAGAGAATTTAATAAAAGTTAAATGTATAAATTTAAATGATTTAGAGTTTGAAATAAGGGTGGTAAGAATCCTTTGCAAATGATACGGTTTCTTCAAATAATTGTCTGAGTTCATTAGTCTTTGAAACTATATTTTGCTTATCTAGATTTACGATAACTTCAATTCGACTTTCTAGTTTTTCTGGTAATTTTGGTGCTCTTTTTAGAACTTCCATGGATTTTTTGTCTCCAATTGAATATAGTTCATTTATTGCGAGTAAGGCTTCTATTATGTTTTTCAGGGCTCTTGAAAAACATCCAACTGTATTATAAAAATCGAATTTCTTTGCAAACTTGTCTGCTTGCCAGAGCGTAAATTCAGCAGACCACAACGACTGTTGTGTAATGGTTTGTTTTAGTTTTTCTGGATACTGCTTAACTTCTTTTTTTAGATTTTGAATTATATTTTCTGGATCGAACAGTGGTACGCAATAGTATGTTTCAGCGAGATAGATTGTGGATGAAAATCCGTAAGGCGGTTGTTGTTCGAAATCATTTATATAAATCCCCTCTTTAGATTTTTCTATAGTGGACTTAACTTGTTCAATATTTCGATAAACAAAATCGACTTCCCCTGATTTTGTTTCTATCCATGCTCCTCCGTTTACCCAAGCACCCCATTGATAAAAGCTTGTGACTGTTGTTTCATCGCCAGAATTGTATTTATCAGCTATAGATTTTATACTTTCGATAGAAAATGGAGAAGATTCATGATAGTAAATTCCAA
Organism: Leptospira brenneri; assembly: GCF_002812125.1. Classification (NCBI taxonomy): domain Bacteria; kingdom Pseudomonadati; phylum Spirochaetota; class Leptospiria; order Leptospirales; family Leptospiraceae; genus Leptospira; species Leptospira brenneri. The sequence goes on along the minus strand of NZ_NPDQ01000001.1, from coordinate 81,511 downwards.
TATCTAAATCAGAATTTTCATTAGCCATTCCCGTGGAATAGGAACCTCCCAGTACAATGGCTGTTACATTGTTTATTGATTTTAAATCGTTTACAATGCGATTAAGAGTTTCTTGTTTATCCTCTGAAATTTTCATTCAGCTGTTTTAATTTAGTATTTGGATTTTATTCATTTAATTTTTCGCTCAAGGATACTTCCCATCGCAATTGCAAAAAATAATAAAGAGAAATAACGAAATCCAATTTGGATAAAATATAGATCGATTGGCATTTTGGACATAGGGAGTAGAATTAAAATATCAAGGATCCAGTTGAAAGAAATCCAAGATAACCCAACGATAAATCCTTCTTTAAAAAATTGAGAATCAATATGTAAAAAATATTTATAAAGTAGAAAACAGCCGCTGAGTGATCCTACGACAACCATGATTGTTTTAAAAAGAAAGAGATCAATTTGTAGGGTGCCCTCTTTCGAGAAAAAGAAAATCGAAATGACAAAGGGAAGAAACCAACTTAAAAAACCATACCCTAAATTCCGTCGAATCGCTTTCATACACCTGATCCTTTCAATAAATGTTAGGACATTTGGTCAGAAATCCAATAGTAGGAAAAGAATAATTTTCCTTTTAGGCACTTAAGAATAGATTGACAATAAATAGTTTGATATTAAACTATCTAAATAGAGGTGCTGGAGACTCAAAAATCTCCAAAGAAATATATGAACCAATCAGCAACCCATGAAAATCTCGATTTTTTTCAAACTTCAGAAACGATGCCTTCCTATTTTTTGGGACATGGAAGTCCAATGAACGCCATTGAAGAAAATGAGTTTGTCGATGGTTTGCGTGCTCTTGGTAAAACCATTCCGAAACCAAAGGCAATTCTATGTATTTCTGCCCATTGGGTAACCGATGGGACTTTTGTCACAGCGATGGATCATCCACCAACCATCCATGATTTTGGTGGATTTCCGAAGGCATTGTTTGATGTACAATATCCAGCTCCGGGCAGTCCTGACCTCGCCAAATTAGTACAATCAATTGTGAAATCCCAGGATGTAAAACTAGATTATGAATGGGGTTTGGATCATGGCGCTTGGAGTGTCATCAAACATATTTATCCTAAAGCAGATGTACCTGTCGTTCAGTTGAGTATGGATTACAAGACGCCGCCAGAAAAACATTTTCAGTTAGCAAAGGAACTGGCTCCACTTCGAAACAAAGGGATACTGATCATCGCGAGTGGAAATATTGTGCATAATTTGCGTATGGTGGCTTGGGAAAGATTGAATGAAGTATATGGATTTGATTGGGCACTTGATGTGAATCAAAAAGTAAAGGACTGGATTACTAAAGAAGATAACGATTCATTAATTCAAATTCGAAATCATGGCAAAGAATTTGAATGGGCCATTCCTACTGCAGAACATTATTTACCGCTGCTTTATACCTTAGGAACGAAATTGGATACAGATGCGGTTTCATTTTTTAACGACAAACCAGTAGCGGGTGCCTTAACAATGACTTCCGTAAAATTGGAATCAAAACAATAGAGATAAAATTAAAATGGAAAAGCCATTAGAGTATTTAGTCCGCAAACCAAAAGTTTCTATAGAAAACCCACCACTTTTACTTTTATTACATGGGGTGGGTAGTAACGAAGAAGATTTGTTTTCCTTATCCAATTACCTTCCTGAATCCTTACTTGTTGTTTCTGTAAGAGGTCCTTTGATTTTAGGAACAGGGAGTTACGGATGGTATGAAGTATTATTTACGACAGGCCAACCTAAGATTAATTTAGAACAAGAAGCCGAAAGTAGAAAACTCTTACTTCAGTTTTTGGAATATCTAAAAACAAATTATCAATTTGATGAATCCAATGTTTGGATTGGTGGCTTTAGTCAAGGTGCTATCATGTCTTATTCGATTGGTTTACTCCACCCTGATAAAGTGAAAGGGATCATTGCACTCAGCGGACGATTGTTAGAAGAAAACAAAACGCAAGTAAAGGTCTCAGAAAAAGTTCTGGGTAAAAAAATATTTATTTCTCATGGTACTAATGACCGCGTGTTGCCTATAAATTATGCGAGATCAGTAAAGGAATATTTAGAATCGATAGGAGTTCATCCTCATTACCAAGAGTACGAAGAAGGCCATAGCATCAATCGTGAGATGTTAAAAGATTTGATAGAATGGTTGGATGCGGAATTGGGAAATCATTAGGAGAGATGGCAAAAGAGTAGACCGCAAATATACGAAATACAGAGATAATCCGTCAGGGGTTATATTCGTATTGCGTATATTTACAAACTCAAAGTAGGAGAAGACTCATCAATATTTCTAAAACTTATTGATGTGGTTCAAAAAGATTTGAGGGAGTTACTTGCATTGCATTTATCTCGCTACTTTCCGCTAAATAAACGCAAGTTGCCACGGTTAAATAGTGTTGAAGTGTATGCTATTTGCCGAGCGTATATCACGCAGAGATTTAAAAGCTAAGCGAATTAGCGAAACATCTTTCTTTAGAAAAAACAATCCAGAACCAGACTAAACTAATTCTAGATTGTTTTTGAATCAATTCCTGGATCTAAAATCTGTGAATAAACTAATCGATAATCCCCAATCGTTTGAAGATGAGCGGAATCCGCTCTAGATAAGGTTTGATTTGGAAAATTTCATCTAAATCACTCTCTTTCAGAATCGCAGAACACCTTGGATCTTGTTTCAAAAGGTCACGAAGATTTTTGGATTGGTCTCCCCAAACTGCCATGGCATTTTCTTGCACAATCAGGTAAGCATCTTCTCTCGTAATCCCACCCTTTTCGATAAGCCATAACAATACTTTTTGGGAAAAAATAAGTCCGCGCGTTACGTTTAATGTACGTTCGGTGGCATCTGGATAAACATGAAGTCCTTTTAAGACAAAGTTCATTTTTTCTAGAATATAATCGAGGGCAATGGTGGAATCGGGAAGTACAATTCGTTCGGCAGAAGAGTGAGAAATATCTCTTTCATGCCAAAGTCCCACGTTTTGTAATCCAACATTGACGTTGGAACGAATGACTCTGGAGATTCCAGAAATTCTTTCGCAAACTACCGGATTTCGTTTGTGAGGCATTGCCGAGGATCCTTTTTGACCTTTTGCAAATGGTTCTTCTACTTCGCGACCTTCTGTTTTTTGCAAAAGTCGGATTTCTGTTGCCATTCGATCCAAACTGGCGGCGACCACGCCAAGAACCGACATATAAAAAGCATGACGATCACGTGAGATCACTTGTGTGGCAATTGGATCCACAGTTAGTCCAAGTTTGGCTAAAACATATTCTTCGATTTCTAAATCAATATTGGAATAAGTTCCTACGGCTCCAGACAATTTACCTACGGCAACTTGAGCACGAGCATCTTTCATCCGTTCTAAGTTTCGAGTCATCTCTGCATAGAAGAGGGCAAACTTTAAACCTAAAGTCATTGGTTCTGCATGGATACCATGAGAACGTCCTATACAAGGAAGGTCTTTGTACTCTTTTGCTTTTTCTTTTGTCGTTTGCAAAAGGGTTTCGGTTCTTTGGATGAGGAGATCCATTGCTTGTACCATTTGTACACAAAGTGCTGTATCTCCTACGTCACTCGAAGTCAGTCCAAAGTGAACATGACGGCCTGCTGGTCCAATATAGGAATTTAGGTTAGTCAAATAGGCAATAACATCATGGTGAACCTTCGATTCAATTTCTAGAATTTCATCTACATTGAATTTTGCTTTCTGTTTGATGGTTTCGAGGTCTTCTTTGGGAACTTCTCCGCGATTGGCACGAGCTTCGCAGGCATAAATTTCAATATCTGTCCAAATCTTAAATTTGTTCTCTAATTCCCAGATGGCAGAAATCTCTGGGTGGCTGTATCGATCGATCATAAGGGCAGTCTTTCATTAGAAACTTCTGTTTCAACTGGGAATTTTACGATTGCCGAACGATGTTCTAAATTCAAGTTTAGAATCTAGTAATAAATCCTAGGGGGGCATATGTCCAAAGAATTCGAAGGAAAAGTAGCACTGGTAACAGGAGCTGCCTCTCCCATTGGTTTGGGAAGAGCAATCGCAAACCGTATCGCATCGCATGGTGCAAGTTTGGTGCTTGTTGACTTGAATCAGGAAAAAATTGAAGAAGCTGCAAGAGAAGTGGAAGCAAAATTTGGTGTTAAGGCAATTGGTGTTGCTTGTAACGTAACAAAACCTGAAGATTGTGATGCTGCCATCAGCAAAACAAAAGAAGCGTTTGGAAAATTAGACTTTCTTGTAAACAACGCAGGGGTTTTGAAAGACAACCTTCTCATCCGTATGTCTGAACAAGAATACGATTTCGTAATGGATGTGAATTGTAAGGGAGTTTTCCTTATGACTAAATCTGCAAGTAAACTCATTCTTAAATCCGACTCTGGTAGAATTGTAAATATCTCTTCAGTTTCTGGACTTACTGGACAACCTGGCCAAGCAAACTACTCCACTTCTAAAGCTGGTGTGATTGCTTTAACAAAAGTTTCCGCTCGTGAATTTTCTGGAAGAAACGTTCTTGTGAATGCAGTTTGCCCTGGATACGTTCAAACAGAAATGACAGGAACTCTTTCGAAAGAAGTGCAAGACAAGTTAACAGATCCTTCTGTGATCCCACTCAAACGACCGGGAAAACAAGAAGAGATTGCATCGGCAGTTAAGTTTTTCTTAAGCAACGATGCATCTTACATTACTGGAACTTACCTCCGTGTAGACGGTGGTGCTGCTATCGGGATGTAGATTTTTTATCCTTTGCCTTGGGTGCGATTGTAATTGGTTTAACCGCCTTTTGCACCTTAGGCGAAGATGGTTTGGTTTTTGTTTCTTTTGTATTTTTTTTATCTTTTGCAGTATCTATGTTTTGATTTTCTATAGTTGGTTTTTTCTTTTCTTCTATGACCGGTGGTGTTTGGATTTCATAATCGTAACGAACGGTTGAGCTCCAATTTCCTGCAAAATCCCTAACACTTGCAAGCACGGTATGTTTTCCCGGTTCGTATAAAATCTCTGGTTCAAAAATTTCCAATCGGCCATCTTTTGGAAAATATTCAGCCTTTCCCGGAATTCCATCCACGGTGATATCAAATCCATCTGGCATAATTCCTGATCCCACATCAACGGCTTTTAAATACAAAGCAAAGTCTTCTCTTGGATAAACAGTTTTGTTCATTAACTCATGTAAGTAAATTGCTGGAGGAGTTTGGTCTGATAAGACAACAAAAAGTCCTGTTTTACGAAGTCTCACTTTGAAAAACTGACCCCAGGAACTAAAAGAAGATCCATTCACTTTTTTTACATTCCCATCGGCTAACACTTCATATAAGTCTGCCGAATTAATATCTTTCGTTTTAGGAACTTTTACATAAAGATCATAACCTAAATTAAAATCTTTAAAATCAGGACCGATTTTGTATACACTGGATAGTTGGTTTAAACCTTTCGTATTAATTTGAATTTGTTCTTGGGCTTCGATTTCAAAAAAAGCTTTAGAATACACGGCATTTACAGGGAAAAATAATTCTACTTTTGTATCTTTAGATTTAAATGTAGTGTAACGATCATAGTAAACATTGTATTTCCACTCTTTGGTAACGATATGGCTGTAATCACCTTGGTCTTTTAGAATATAAAAAGATGCAAAAGACATTTGTCCGCCCATTCCTGTGGCGCGGATGGTAATTTCTTTTGGCTCACCCAGACGCATTTGTTCGCTATCAAGAAGACCTTGTTCTCGACCATTACTTCTCATACCGAGTAAATCATTCCCATCACGAGTATGTAGATAATAGGAAAATGGATTTCCATTTGGTTTACTTACGGAACTATCATAAAGTAAAACATTTTTACGAGTATGTTCTTTTAAAATCTTTGAAAGTTGAAAACCTTGTAGAATGTTTTCACCAATTAACATATCTAAGGTGAATATTCCTAAACGATTATTATTGGATTTTTGGTGGATGGCAACTTGTATTCCTACTTTCCCTTGGATGAATAAAGTTGGAGATTCGGATAATTCAAATCGATTTCCACTAGTTTCGTAGAATGGAATTTCTACCGTTTCGTTTCGGCCATTGATAAAAGTACGAGGTGTTTGTGGAGTGATTCGTATCGTATTGAACACAATCGGTTCTGCCACATTATATCCCAAACCATAATGCATGGGATTATAATATACGTTATCCTTAAATAGTTCAAAATGAAGGTGAGGAGGACCAACTCCTGTATCACCAGAGAATGCAATGGTTTCTCCCGCTTCTACTTCAACGGCTTCTGGAAGTGCAATGTCAAAGTCGGTTCTGTCTTTGTAACGTTTGGCTTGTTTTGATTTTAAGATTTGTTTGATGATTTTTTGTGAAAATTTATGTAAGTGACCGTAACGAGAAGTCATTCCATCATCATGTTGTAGAAATAACGCATAACCAATGCTAGTCCATCTTCTTTGGACTCGTATTACTTTTCCTTTAGCTACTGCAAGGATAGGAATACCGATTCTTCCACCAGTCGAAAAATCTTGTCCCATATGGAAATGACCCGTTCGAAATTCTCCAAAAGCACCAGTAATGGAATCATATCCTTTTACTGGCCAAAGGTAAGGGTTCTTTAAAACAAAACCAGGTGGGAAATCAGAGACAGATATTGCAGAGATAGGATAAAAAAAGAAGATAAGTACTAATACGAACGAACGCAACATCTGATTTCACTATAATTTTCGGCGCTTATGGTGAAAAGACTTATAAGAATCGAGGGGTTCTTGTAAATTTCCCCTCGATTGTACGAGATTTTATTTAAAAACGGGTCTGCGTTTTTCCTTGAGAGCCGTCATTGCTTCGAGTAAATTATCAACAACACCAGGTTGTTCAAAGGATTTAATCGTATCTTTTTTGTACTGTTCTAAATTTGCGAGTAGTGCTCCGTTTAGTGTATTCTTAGTAGAGCGATAGGCAGCAGAAGGAACTTTAGAAAGCGTTTCTAATTTCTTGAGAGCAATCTTTCTTATGTCTTCTGGTGTGGGAGCAATTTCATCAATCAGTCCAATTTTTTTGGCTTCCGCACCTTTGTAGGTAGTTCCTTCCAAACATACCTCTGCCCAATATCTTGGATCCACGCACATACGAATGCGATCAATAAAACTTCCTGGAAGTGGAAGTCCTACGTTTACTTCTGTAAATCCAATCCTTCCTTTTCCATCGAGCATATATTTAAAATCGGATGCCACAGTGATGACGGCACCACCACCCATTGCATGTCCAGTAACTTCGGTAATCAAAGGTTTATCAAACTTAACAAGTTCACCAAAAAGGACAACGATTCCACCTACTTCATCAATGAGTTTGTCTCTACTTGTTGAGAGTAGGTTTTCTGCATCGAGTCCATTACAAAAAAACTTCGGATTGTCAGTTGTTAATATAACTCCTCGTTTTGTATTGTCGGCTTTGATTTCATTTAAGATCTCACCGAGGTCTTTCATGTTTTGACCTGTTAATGAGTTTTGATCATTCATTTGAAAGCGAATGATTTCGCCTTTGCCGTTGGGAATGTCGATGACTTCGCGTTTGTAATTCATTGGTTACTCTTTTGTGATTAGATTTGAAAATTTATGATTGAGGAGGATTTTCTGATGAATCCGTCTTCGTTGGTGTTTCTGAAGAAACATTAGAAGTGTTTGGATCTTCTGGTAATGTTGGAAGTGCAGCACCACCCAAGGGAATTTCTATCTTAACTTCACCTAAATTTGTAGGAGGAGGTGGCGGACTTTCTTTTCCGCTTTCTTTTGCATATTTTTCTTTTTTCTCTTTTTTACGTTGTTCTTCTACTTTTTGTTCTTCCAGTTTTATATATTCATCAAATTCGTTGGGTGCCATAAACACTAACATTTTTTCATCGTCTGATGCATGTTCAATGAATGCTCCCATGTGGCGACCAGCAATAAACACAACTTTTTCATGGCCTACAAATAATTTCAAAACTCGTTCAAATACTTCTACTTCTTCTTTGCCAAGTTCCGGTACTACGCGAACATCAAAACAAATCCATTCAGTCAGAATGGATTTCAAAAAATTAGGAGTGAATATTTTTTTGAATTCAGGAAATACATATCTTTTGAGATTGGCCCGACATTGAAACAACACCCGTCCATGACCTCGGTCCACAACAATGAAAGACATATTGTCTCTTGTTTTTGAAGACTCGCTGAATTTATATTCTTCAATATGGGAATGGATTCGATCAAGTAGTGGTTGTTTCGCCAAAGGTTTTATCATATAATCGGTAAAACCAAGGGCTTTTTGGTTTGCAATGAAGTTAGTATCTTCTTTCGGAATCATTGCGAGGATTGGAATATTATGTGTAATTACATCTCGACGTAGTTCCAAAACAAATTCTAATTCTTTTTTATCCTTAAAGGTCAATCCCATAAGAATGATGTCTGGGTTAGCGGATTTTACATACTCCTGGACTGTTTGAGAAAATTTTGTTATGACAACTCGTTGGCGTAAACCAAGGAAGATGTTTTCTAAATCCTGTGCGGAGTTTAGATCGTTTTCTATCGCCATGATAAAATGCATAATTAATTTTAAATTAAACCCGCCTCTGATGCAACTCGAAACAAATTCCCAACTTTCTTTTGTTTTTCTGACAAAATTTTATCTGTCAATACTTCTTTCACAACATCTTCATGAATGGAATGAAGAAGGTCAAAATCTCTTTTATAATCGGATACTGTCATTTTTCCAAAAAGGATATTGGCTTGGAATTGATAAATTTGGTGTTCCATTAGAAATCGTAAAGTATCGTAATCTTCTACAGCTTCTGCGGTAATCACGGCCTCTCTGTTGTCAGCAAGACGTTTGCAATAATCAATAAATGCTAAGTTGTCCAAAAATTTAATTTGGTCTTCTTCGATTTTAAATTTAAAACTGATTGGATCCAATTTAAATTCTTTGATCATAATCCCAAGATCCAAAACAATTTGGTGAGACTGGCTTTTAACACCGAAGTCATCTGCGGCAAAACTCATTCCGTGAGAATAGAATGCATGGCAGACATCCTTTAAAGGAAAATGTGAATCATCATAAGGTTTTTCTACGAGTTCAAATCTTATGTTTTCAGGAAGTAAATCTTTGTTTTGGATGAGTCGTTGTAACCTGTCCACACGATCAATATGGGAAAAGGTATCAATCAACGATTGAGGAGAAATATTAAACTTTAATAATCCTGGTGCGCTTTCGCAGGCAATGATTAGTTTTTCCAAAATTAAAAGTTCGATACGATTTAGATCTTGGTCAGATGGTATGTCATTGATTAGATCTTTATAACCAATGTAAGCGCCACCACCAAGAAATACTTCCCCACCTTTTACTGAATATGTTTTGTCTTTCGGATTAAAAATAACAGTCGGTTGGATCATGGCTTCATGAACCGATCCAGAAATATATGTGTTGGCTTTGTTGTAGTAAGTCCAACTCCAACGAACTAAGTTATCATTAAGATTTTTTTCTGATGATTTAAAAAGTTCGTTATAAATCTCTTCACTGTCGGAAATAAAATTGGACTGGGTTCTAGAAACTCCGAAATGAAAGGAAACAGTTTTATTTTGTAAACATTGTTGTTGGAATTTACCAACGGAATTTTCGATATTGGGAAATCGTTCGATATCCCATTCAAAAAGTGGAGAAATTCCCATCAGTAAAATATCTTGTTTTTCTATGTAATGAAAACCGAAAGATATGTCTTCTAAATCCAAACAGGAATAAAACTCGGTTCGCAGTAGATCTAGGAAATCAGTCAGCTCGGTGCCGGCAATATTTTCGAAACGAATGAGGAAAAGAGGTTTCCCTTGGTTTTCTTGGATGAAATATTTTTTGAACACATCCAAGTCCTTCATACCAAAATAATAGGGACCAGTTAAAAGTTGATTTTTCAAATGTAGCCTTCGTATATGAATTGATTCTCTAACGACTTCTTGTAAATTTATGAGAATTCAAAGGAAAAGGCAACAAGGATAGTAACTTATGTTTAGTTTTATTTGGTTTTTACTGATTGGTCTTGCGGCAGGTTGGCTTGCAGGTCGTATTTTGCGTGGAAGAGGATTTGGCCTGATTGCCAACTTGGTGATCGGTGTGGTGGGATCCTTTTTGGGTGGGATTGTATTTGGACTTTTGGGTTTTCGTTCTTACGGACTAATCGCAGAACTCATTGTTGCCGTGATCGGAGCGATTTTGCTTATCTTCATCGCAGGGATCATTAAAAAAAGATAAATCTATCGATTGTGATTTTCTGTAAGAATCTACATTACAGAAAATCACCTTCAAAGTGAAAACAGGGAGACATAAATCATTCCTGTTTTGTCAGACAGGGAATTAGTCGAGCTCAACTCCATCACCTAACTCAAAGTTGGAACTGACACCTTGCACATCGTCATTCGCTTCCAAGTTATCAATTAACTTCATGATTTTTTCGGCAGTTTCCTTATCATTTACTTCCACAGTAGTCATCGGGACATATTTAATTTCGGATTCTTCCATATTCAGTCCCTTTGAAGAAAGCGCTGATTGCACCGCTTCATATTCTGCAGGAGCAGTGAGAACTGTATACATTCCATCATTGACTTGGATGTCTTCGGCACCGGCGCCCAGTGCTAAATCAAACAAAGCTTCTTCTGAAATTTGATCAGCTTTTAGAGTGAGTTGGCCTTTTCTTTCGAAAAGTCGAGACACAGCACCTGCATTGGCGAGGGAACCACCAAGTTTTGTTAGAATGCTTTTAATTTCTGGGGTTGTACGAGATTTTTTATCAGTGAGGACATCCACCATAACCGCAACACCACCAGGTGCGTAACATTCGTACAGACACTCTTCGTAGACCATACCTTCCAAACCACCGGTACCCTTTTTGATGGCACGTTCGATATTGTCTTTAGGCATGTTGGCTGCTTTTGCTTTTGTGACAGCGAGGCGAAGTCTTGGATTTGCTTCTTGGTCTCCACCACCATCTTTGGCTGCTACGGAAATTTCTTTGGCAATCCTTGTGAAGATGGCGCCTCTTTTGGCGTCAATGGCTCCCTTTTTTCTTCGAATCGTCGCCCATTTCGAGTGTCCTGACATTGTTGTCTCCCAAGGCTAGGTTTTTGGGTTCAAAAGATTTTTCAACAGATTTAAGTCACCCTAGTTTCTTGACTCAGAGAGAAAATTCCAAAGTACTGTAAAAAAACCTCAATAAGGCACACTATGATCGACTTTTCTATCACCGATGAACAAAAAGCCCTCCGCGATTTAGCTAAAGATTTCGCCAAAAATGAAATGATTCCCAAAGCGGAACACCATGACCACACAGGTGAATATCCGAAAGAAATTTTAAAGAAAGCTTTTGACGTAGGTCTTATGAATATGCACATCCCGGCAGAATATGGCGGGGCAGGCCTTGGTGTCCTAGACGAACTCATTGCCTCTGAAGAGTTGTTTTATGGTTGTTCGGGAATGGCCACTGCCATCCTAGCAAACAACCTTGCATTAGCACCTGTACTACTCGGTGCTGATGACTACGTAATGAAAAAATTCATCCAACCAATGACAGAAACTTTCACATTGGCAGCTTACGCGGTAACGGAACCAGGTGCAGGTTCTGACGTAGCTGGAATTCGAACCACAGCAAAACGAGTTGGTGATGAATACATCATCAATGGATCCAAAATGTGGATCACTAACGCAGGTCATGCGGATTGGTTTTTTGTTTTAGCAAAGACAGATCCAAATGCTGGTCATAAAGGTATGACTGGATTCATCGTAGATGCAAAATCCCCTGGAATCATCATCGGTAAAAAAGAAAAGAATATGGGACAACGTTGTTCCGACACTCGTGGTGTTACTTTTGAAGATGTAAAAGTTCCTAAAGAAAACATGATCGGAAAAGAGGGAGAAGGTTTTAAAATTGCAATGGGTGCTTTTGATAAAACTCGCCCAGCAGTTGCCATTGGTGCTGTGGGTGTCGCTCGTGCAGCCCTTGACCATTCCATCCGTTATGCGAACACTCGTAATGCGTTTGGAAAACCAATTTCTGTAAACCAAGGTGTGAGTTTTTTAATCGCAGAAATGGCTCGTGACATCGAAGCAGGAAGACTACTTTGTTGGCAGTCTGCTTGGCTTATCGATAATGGATTTAGAAATACATACCAAGCATCGATTGCAAAAGTATTTTGTGCTGATATGGCAATGCGTGTGACAACCGATGCAGTTCAAATTTTTGGCGGTTACGGATTCAACGAAGAATACCCTGTAGAAAAATTGATGCGTGATGCAAAGATTTTCCAAATCTACGAAGGTACTTCACAAATCCAACGTGTGATCATTTCCAAATTTCTCAATGACGGGGTTGGGATCGAAACTCCTAACGCTTAAGATTGGATTTACGGACAGGTGGATCATTTGATGGTTTCACTTGTCCTCTCCTAGTATGTTCCTTCTCATCGACAATTACGACTCGTTTACTTATATTCTGTACCAATACCTGAACCAAATCATACCAACAACAGTCATCCGGCATAATGAAGATCTGCCAGCGGACTTATATGAAAAATACAAAGCGGTTATTTTGTCTCCCGGTCCGGGCCTTCCTAAAACTTCTGGAAAACTCCTTTCACATTTACAATCGGTATACCAATCTTTACCAGTTTTAGGAATTTGTCTCGGCCATCAGGCCATTGCAGAAGTTGCTGGTGCGAGTTTGGAACAAACACCAGAGATCTTTCACGGGCGCCCTTCTGAGATCCAACATAATGGGATGGGTCTTTTTAAAAACATTCCTAATGGATTTTTAGCCAATCGATATCATTCTTGGGCCGTATCAAAAGTTTCTTTGCCGCAGGAATTGGAAGTGACAGCTGAAACAAAAGATGGGGTGATCATGGGAATCCGTCACAGAAAATGGAATAAGGTTTTTGGGGTGCAGTTTCATCCTGAATCCATCCTTACAGAACATGGGGAAACCTTACTTCGTAACTTCTATGAGGAAGTCATTACATGAAATATTTTTTACGACTCCTGTCTTATTCTGTGCATTACCGAGAACGATTTGTTTTGGGTTTGGTATTTGCACTACTAACAGCTGTCCTCAATGGTATTTCTCTTACTGCGCTCATTCCGCTTTTTGATTCCTTAGGTGGTGATAAAAACAATCGTTTTCATTTGGATTTGACCCTTCCTGAAAAAACGATTTTAGTCCAAGAAGTTCTTTTAGGTGAAGAAAGTTTGGATGGTTTGGAACGCCTGAAACGCCTCATCATCTCTGCAAAACTCCAAATCAACCAATTCACAGAAGATATGGAACCGAAGGAAGTGGTCTGGGCTGTTTGTATTGCTGTTTTTCCGCTCTATCTTTTGAAACTCGGAACTTATCTTTTATCTGTCTTTTGTATTGCGACGGCCGGTTATAAAGCCGTAAGAGATATTCGCCAGGAGTTATTCCAAAAAGTACAAAGGCTTCCTTTAACTTATTTTTATAAAGAAAAAACAGGACTCATTATGAGTCGTGTGATTAACGATGCCGAAATTGTTGCGGCCGTCATTTCGAGTAACCTCCGTGATGCGGTAATAAATTTCTTTTATGTTGTGACTCACTTAATGATTCTCATTTATCTCAATTCTGAATTATTACTTTTGGCTTGCCTTACCATTCCTGTTGTCATTTTACCAGTAACACTTTTTACGCGAAAAATTTCATCTTCTACGGCTCGGTTTCAGGAGAAACTTGCAGATCTAAACAGTCATATCCAAGAATTCATTTCTGGGATTAAAGTCATTCGTACGTTCCGCCAAGAGAAACAAGATCTTAAAAAATTTGATCATATCAATTATAGGGTATATCGTCGTACTTTTAAGGGACAGTTTTACCTACAAATGGCCCCAAGCCTTGTGGAACTTACTTCTTCCATTGTGGTGCTTGGATACTTTGCAATGGGTGCTAAGTTCATTTATTCGGGTACGTTTACACAAGGGGAGTTTATGGCCTTTCTCCTCACCTTGTTATTTTTACTTCGTCCTCTTACCCAACTTTCACAGATGGTAGGAAAAATCACTCAAGCCAATTCGGCAGGGAAACGAATTTTTGAAATCATCGATCGTGATTCAGAAGTAGTGGAACATGGAGATGAAACTGTTCTCGAGAAAATCGAGAAGGGAATTCAATTTGATGACATTCATTTTTCTTATCCAGGAACCAACCAAGAAGTTCTCAAAGGAATCAACTTAGACATCAAACTTGGTGAAACTTATGCCTTTGTTGGTACCAGTGGATCCGGTAAATCGACTCTTATGGATTTAATTCCTAGGTTCTTTGACCCTACTGCTGGAAAGATTCGCATTGATGGAACTGATATTCGTAACTACTCACTCAACTCCCTTCGTAAAAAAATTGGAATTGTCACTCAGGAAATTTTTCTATTTCACGGAACGATTGCAGATAACATTGCTTATGGGACTGGTGCTGCAACACGGAAAGAAGTGGTTCGTGCGGCTCGTCTTGCCAATGCTCACGACTTCATTACCAATATGGAAAATGGATATGATACCGTTATTGGTGTTCGTGGACTGGACCTCAGTGGGGGACAAAGGCAACGACTTGTGATTGCTCGTGCTTTATTACGAAATGCGGAGATTATGATTCTGGATGAGGCAACGAGTGCTCTGGATGCAGAATCGGAAAGACTTGTAAGTCGCGCTTTGGAACGACTTTTTAAAAATAGAACTACCTTTATCATTGCCCATCGACTCTCTACAGTGCGCCGAGTGAAAAACATTGTGGTGATTGAAGAAGGGGAAATCAAAGAACAAGGGGATCATGATTCTCTTCTTCTTCAAAACGGAATTTATAAAAAATTATACGAAAGTCAGTTTGCCGATGCGGAGATCTAAATATGAAAAGAGTTTTAATTGTTGATGATAATGATCGTTATGCGAATAATTTAAAATCATATTTTGACTCTAAAAATATCCCGTCCGACCGGGCTATCGATGCTAAAGAAGGACTTGTCCTTTTTTCTAAAAATCCAAATTACGATATGATTGTTTCAGATGTGACCATGGAAACTCAGACCTCTGGGCTTTGGATGATGCGTAAAATTTATAAAGCAGGTTACAAAGGGATTCTTGTGATTGCTTCTACTGGATTTGATGTATTGGGAGTGATGCCCTTTTCTTCTCTATTTTTACCTTGGTTTTGTGGACTTCACTGGATGATTCCGAAAGTCCCACTCAAACAAGGAACGGTGGAGTGGGTCCCCACCGCTCTTTCAAAAGGAAAATCTAATCCTTTTTAGGAACTTTAATCTCTTCGATAGGATCAAAGAGATTGTTGTGTTTTCCTTTTTTGAGATTGGAATACTTTCCTGATTTTCCATCACTTCCAAGTGATTTCACCTCAATGATGTCTAATTTTGGATAGAATACCCAACCTGTTACAAAAGCAGATTGAGCACCAGGGAGGGTAGATTCCATTTTTACTTGGATGTATTTATCCGTAAGGATATCATCACCAATTCGAACTGCAAATTCCTTTTTGGTTTCGGAAAGGACAAACCCAATCTCTTTATTTTTGATATAAGATACCGGTCTAGAACGTTCATTCGGTTCTGCTCGAAGATAATCATCCTCAATCAGAATGATAGCATACTTTCCGAATGCTTTGCGTCGTAATAAAGATTCACCAATCCGTTTGTTTATTTTTTCGTCGGTTTGAGATTCGTTCAATCGAATGAGGGCAAAGGTTGCGGATAAAGATGGATTTTTGCTAATTTCATCAATGGTCCTCAGAGCAAGATTTGGTTCTTCTGTTACAAATTTTTCTAAAATACGCAAACTTTCGCGACTTCCGTGAATGGCAAGGGCTTCAAGTGTAGCTTCTTTAATCTCTTGTTCGTTTGATTTTAAAAATTTATCAAACACTTCCACATCAGCATCTAATTTATGATAAGCGAGTCCACGTAGAGCTCCCGAAACAATGACAACATATTCAGAAGCAAGCCCTGTGGTGAGAATCATTTCTCGTCCGGCAGGATCTTTTGTTTTTCCAAGACCTTCATAACTCACAGCAATTACTTCCGGATCTTCTGCTTTAGTTCCTGCAATAAAGTAGGAAAGAGAACGTTTGTCTCCAATATCAGATAATGCTTTATAGGCTGCGGGTCTTACTTGGTATCCATCTTTATCAATGGCATTTTGTAAACTCACACGACCTGCTTTCAATCGACCAAGAGCGAGAGCAGCTGCGGAACGTACACGGGGAATTGGATGAGTGGCTAATATCTTTTCTAAATTTTGAGGTCTTCTGTAGTATTCCCATTGAAAAACTTGAACAAGTCCGTTACGAATTTGGTCCGTATATTCCCTGTCTTTTTTTTCTTCATCAGAGAGAACTTCTTCCTCTTCCTTTTTTACCAGTTCATTGATTTGTTCAGTGGCTTTTACTTTTCCCGTAACTTTTGTTTTGCGATTGAGACGTTTGATGGAAATTTTAGAGCTATTTTCTTCTTTTTTAAGAATGATTTTTTCTGGTTTTTTCTTTGTTTCCACTTCTGGAATAATGATGGGATCTTCTACGACAGGTTTGATTTCTGCATCCGCAATGTCTTTCCCTTGGTTGTAGTTATTGGAATCAGACCGGATATTACGGATGGCATTTTGAATTCCTATGGCTTTGGGACTATATTGTTTTAAGGAATCTAAAATATTTCCTAATGCATAAGTGACACGACCAATGGCAGGACCATCAAAGTCATTCGGTGTGCTATCAATCAAATCTTGGTTGGTTTGGAGAAGGCCAGGAAGTTTGGTTACAACCTGTGGGAGATCTTCTTCTAAATAAGCGGCAGCTTGCATTTCTTGGTTGGCTGGTTCTCCAACTGTTTTTTTGCTATCAGCTCGAAGGGCAACATTTTCGCCAAATTCTAAAAGGGCAATTGCCTTATGTGCCTCTTGAATGAATTCATCATACTTGCGATTGTTTGTTACCGGAATCAATACTTCCTTAGTTTTATGAGGATCTAAATCGGTTCCTTGGTATTCTTTATACTTTGGTGAAACGTCTGTTAATTGGTATGGTCTTGAACTGGAACAACCTATCAACAGAACAAGGACCACCCATAAACTGCTCTTCCAAATTATGTCTTGACCCTTTTGAAACATCTGATAGCCTACTTCCATACTTTGAATATCGGATACGTACTATAAGTAAAATTAGCGGCAATCTCGCTGGTCTCAAGCCAAACCAGTTAAAAAAGTTAAAATCTCTCTCCGAAAGGCGTCTTAGAGAGGATTCTATCATCTCTATGGACCTTGCAAGGCTTGTCGGTGAGATTTCGGTAGAAATTGGCAGGCAGGTTGGGCTTCTCATTGAAAGGACAGGTTATGTCACACATCTCATTGTTGGCAATGACCACTCCATTGAAATCCCACATTTGGACCGGTACCGGGTGGCTCACTCAAGACTCCGGGGCTTACGACTTTTTCACACACATCTCAAAGAACATCCGTTAAACCAAGAAGATTTAATGGACCTTGTCCTCAACCGATTTGATTCCATCACAGCTGCTTGTGTGGGTTCTGATGGAATTCCCAAATTCTTTTTTTCAGCATTTATCAATCCAGATCCAGATGCGAAAGAACCTTGGATTCTCTCTCCCAAACAATATCCAGGCCAAATCAAGTATGGATACTTGGAACAAGTGGAAGCACTCGAATCCGAATTCACAAAAAAAACTTCCAACCTCAAAGAATCACAAAAAGAAAACCGTGCCTTCCTTGTGGGTGTCTATGATGTCCGTAAAATGAAACGTTCGCCAGACCATTCGATGGCGGAACTCAAAGAACTTTGTCGTACAGCCGGAGTCCATGTTGTAGATACCTATGTTCAAAAAAGAGATCCCGATCCCAGAACTGTTGTAGGGAAAGGAAAGTTACAAGAAATCATTTTAACGTCAGTTCATAAAGACATAGAACATTTGATTTTTGATTTGGAACTCACTCCTTCGCAGGCAAAAAAAATCTCCGATGCTAGTGATTTAAAAATCATCGATCGTACCCAACTCATTTTAGATATATTCTCTAAAAATGCAAAATCAAGAGATGGAAAACTCCAGGTAGAACTGGCTCAACTTAAATATTTAAAAAATCGACTTTCAGAACTCGATGACAATATGAGTCGCCTAACGGGTGGTATTGGTGGAAGAGGACCGGGGGAAACCAAACTAGAAATTGGAAACAGGCGAGTGGAAGAAAAAATCACTCGTTTGGAAAACGAACTAAGAGACCTAAAACGCCGACGCGAACTGAACCGAAAAGCTCGTTCTAGGAATGAGATCCCCATTGTGGGAATTGTTGGTTATACAAATGCCGGAAAATCAACCCTTCTCAATGCCCTTACCAATTCTACCGTCATTGCTGAAGACAAACTATTTGCTACTTTAGATCCTACAACTCGAAGGATTCGGTTCCCTGAAGAACGAGAAATCATCATCTCTGACACGGTTGGATTCATTCATGACCTTCCGCCAGATCTATCTCAGGCTTTCAAAGCCACGCTGGAGGAATTGGGAGACGCCGACCTACTTTTGCATGTAGTTGATTCCACAAACTCTAATTATGCGGAGCAAATGGAAGCGGTAGACACAATTCTCAATTCCTTACAGTTAAATGAAATCCCGAGAATGGTGGTTTTTAACAAAGCCGATGGTTTGGATGAAGAAACTAGAGCCTCTTTTGAAAAAAACGAAACTTTACTGGTTTCTGCTGTTACCAGAGAAGGTCTCTCTCATCTTTTGGATTTGATTGAAGAAGAACTTTGGAAAAAGAAGGAGATAAACCAAACTCTGGTGGCTATTCCCAGTGAGTGATGGCTTCCTGCTTTGTATTGAAAATTTGCACCTTACGTGGTAAATCCATCAACCGAATTACATTTTCCAAAAAATGATTTAAACCACCGATTAGAATTTTTCCGTGATTGCTCTCTACGGTTTTGATGATACCGATGAGGGTCGCCACACCAATGCTATTGATATAGTCCAACTTAGTGAGTTCTAAAATGATATTGTAAACGGAATCTCGAAAGATCACCGAAATGTTACGATTGATCTCATACGCATTGGTATTTGTGATTTGGCCGACAAAAGAAACAACTAGAACCCGTTCGCCTTTGATTTCAACGAATTCCGTTTTTAGATTTAAGGATGGAAACTGTAAATCCGCCATGGGTTACAGTTTTTCCAGAAGTCGGATTGCCACAGTTTTTTGTTTGATGATGGAAGACATAGTATCAATTTCCTGAAGGGATTTCTGAAATTCTCCTTCCGTCGCTGCATGGGTGACAACAATCACGGATACGGGTTCGGATGTAGACTCCTTCTGTTGGACGGATGCAATTGAAATATTATGACGGCCGAGGACCCGAGAAATTTCCGCAAGGACCCCTGGTTGGTCTACGGTAGAAAAACGTAGGTAATACCGAACCAAATTATCAGGTTCTGGAAATACTTTGGCTTCGGGGAAAAAGTTATTTTCTTTCGCGACGTCTTTACTACCCAATCGGGATGCATAGTAGATGATGTCGGAAAGAACAGCACTTGCGGTTGGCATTCCACCAGCACCTTTTCCAGTAATCATTCCCGAATCAGCTTCTTTGGTTTTATAAAACACAGCATTGGATTCGTTCATGACATTTGCCAAAGGATGGTCGAGGGGAACAAGAGTCGGATGGACTTTGGTGAGAACACCCGCCGAACTTCGTTTAGAGATTCCTAAAAGTTTGATTCGGTAACCGAGAGAAAGGGCGGATTGGATGTCCAATGACTGTAAATCAGAAATTCCTTTTACCGATAAGGATGCGAACGAAACGTACTCACGGAAAGCAAGACTTGCCAGCAAACTAATTTTGTGACCAGCATCGATCCCTTCCACATCAAAGGTAGGGTCTGCTTCTGCAAATCCCAAGTCTTGTGCCTTTTTTAAAGCTGTGGAATAATCCCAGGCTTCCTGTTCCATTTTGGTTAAGATGAAATTAGTGGTCCCATTGAGAATGCCGCAGATGACTTCAAACTCGCAGGAAGAGAGCCCATCTCGTAAAGTGCGAATGATGGGAATGGAACCGGCAACCGCTGCTTCATATCCAAGTTCTGCTCCTGTTTTTGTGGCGATTGGATACAATTCTCGGCCTTTTTCGGATAACAACGCCTTATTGGCAGTAATGACTGTTTTGCCATTTTCTAATGCAGAATGAACGGCTTTATAGGCCATATCGGTTCCGCCTATCAATTCAACAATCAAGTCGATATCTGAACGTTTTGTAACCGACAGTACATCATCCGTTACTGGAACGTTCGTTTTACCTTGGAGTTTTCCCGGGCTACGGGTGGCAATCGCCGTTAGTTGTAAGTTGATTCCATAATGACGTTGGATTTTTTCTCGGTTTTTATCCAAGAGTTGGAGTAAGCTAGTGCCGACAACTCCGGCACCCAATAGACCAATACGAACTTCTTTCATCTAGGATCACGATTTCGTAGGAGAAAGGGAAACACACTTAAAAAAAATTTAAAAAAAAACAAATTTGAGAAGAAGTTCTTCAGCTTTTTTTGTTTTTATGTGATAACTATAATTAGAATTGTCTCGGCAATAAGGATTATCATTATGGCAACGAAAAAATCATCATCTGCCGCTAAGAAGAAGGCTGTTAAAAAAGCGGCTAAGAAAACAAATACGGTTAAGAAACAATCTACAAGAAACGAAAGTGCATCGCTTTTCAGAAACGATGAGTCCGCGCAAGTTTCTCTTCAATCCCCGGTATCTCATTCCGAAGGATCTTCTCAATCAAAAGAATCCGGAAATGGAGTGTATCTATTTTTGGTTCTAGCCGGAGTGCTTGCAATCGGGTATTTAGGATATGTGAAATACTTCAAAACAAAAGCACCAGCACCAGTGGCGACTGCTTCTGTTCCTGCTGATGCACAAACCAAACCAGTTCCAGAACCAGAGAAAAAAGCTGAAGAGACTCCTGTGGAAGAATCTACTGCTGGATTCCTAGTGGACAAAGTAGCTTCTAAAAAATGGACAGAAGCTTCTGCTTATTGTAAATCAGTGGGTGGAGTGGTTCCTTCTAAAGATGATCTCGTAAAATTTGCAGCAACTGCTCCAAAAGAGATCAAATCTAGCGAAGAGAAATATTGGACCAAAACAGAAGTGGATAAAAAATTAGGTCTTGCTTACCGTTTCTCTAATGGAAAAGCACCTAAGGTTGATAAAGCAACTTCCTTAAAGGTTCTTTGTAAAAATTAATCTCTAACGAGAGTTCGATTGGATCGGGGCTAGAATTTCTCTTCTGATTTTGTCCGCAAGGTCAGAAGAGGCAAACATCTTCCCCGATGCATCTGTTAAATAAAAACTGTCTTTGGCACGACCTGTTTCGAAGTCTGTTTCGATGGTTGCACTGCGAATATCGATTTGGTTCTGCATCAAAATCCGAGACACATAATACAACAAACCCCGCCCAGCACTACTTTCTAAATACAAACAGGTTTCGTTTCTCTCGGGAAGGTCACTGAAGATAAACTCTGGTGTCTCTCTAAAGAAAGTGGCGACCGCCGGTTCTTGGATTTGTAATTTCTCCAGGATTTCTTCAAATTTGGTATTTTTTGAAAATAAGGAATCCATCATCATTCCTAGTTTGAAAGCGGCTTGGGTGGTATCACCTCCATCTGCCTGTAAAATAAACGAATCGATTGTAAATTCGTGACCTTGTTCTATGACTGTGCTAAGTTCCCCGGAAAGGATGTCCATTTTGAGAGCATAAATGATCGTGGCGATTCGGTGGAAGGTACCGATTTGGGTAGAATCCGTTTTTAAGGAAATGAGGATATTTTCCTTCTCTCGTTTGTACTGAAACTCGATCAATCTGACATTTCCTTTTCCCACAGATTGTATACATGCACAGGAAATTTCAATCAAAAGGTTTCTGCAAAATACGCCGAAGATGATAAAAGACAGTATGAAAAATTTACTATTGATTCTATTCGTTTGGGGGATCGCTACCGCTCCTCTTATTTCACAAGAGGAACCTTCGGAAGAATCACCATTTGCATCGACTAAAAAGAAAGTCCAACTATGGAAAGGGGAAGTTGTTGGCGTTTATAAAAATAGGCTTTGGATCAAGGTTCGTATTTATCGCAACCAACGAATTTCTAAACTTTCCTTAAACGAAATTAAGTCATTATTTGCAGATACAAAAGAATTTCCTGTGTATCAAAAACTGACAGATCTCAAACAAGGAGTCCTTGTGGTTAGGGATACCGTTTGGGAAGAGAAAAACATAAGTAAAAAAAATCAATTCATAGAAGTTGTGTTAGTAGGTGATTATAAACCAGACCTAAACTCAAAAATGAAAGAGATCACAACCGATGCTTACATTTCTAGTTATATTGAAGAAGATTTTTTTACAGAACCAGATGCCTTTTTTAAAGGAAGATTTACCCCTCCTAGAAAAACTGTGTTTCATCCTAAAGACAGAAAGGAAATGGTTCTTGTTACAAGAGGTCTTTTTTTATACGGCCAAGGAACCGATCCTTCTAGTGATAGTTTCAATCCTTATTATTTAGAACCCAAACCTTCCAACCTAAAAGAAATTCCGTCCTTTTATATTGATAAGTTTGAAGTGACGAATGCTGAATACGCTTACTTTTTAAAACAAACTAATACGCAAAACCCACCCCATTGGATTGGGGGAAAATATCCAGAAGGAGAAGGAGATTTTCCTGTCATTCATCTAACTTACCGTGAAGTAGAACGTTATGCCAGTTGGGTGGGAAAACGAATTCCAAACGAATGGGAATGGGAAAAAGCTGCCAGAGGCCCTGGTGTGATCGAATTTACCAATCGAGATGAAACCTTGGGTTACCAAATCATTGCTACCAAATATCCATTTGGTGATGAGTATGATTCTTTGTATTGTAATACCAGAGAATCCAAACTGGGAAAAGCACAGTCCGTTTTTGAGTTATCCACGGAAGGGGCAAGTCCTTATGGTGCCATTGGAATGTGTGGGAATGCTCCGGAATGGACTTCCAGTGATTACCAACTTTACCCTGGCCACCATATCAAAAACTTTTCTTTTGGGAAAATTTACAAAGTGGTTCGTGGGGGTTCGTATTCTGATTCTGCTAAGAATTCTACAGCGAGTGCAAGATCATATGGTGGGATTCCCAACCTTTCGGAAGATAGGCGAGCGGGATTTCGTCTGGTGATGGATTACAGAGACTAAGTTACTTACAAAGCGCTTCTGTTTTTTTTCCAAGTTTTTTACAGATCTTTCCAAGGACTTCTTGTTCTTCTGGAGACAATACTGCAAATTCAGAAGTGATCCGTTTTACATGGTCAGGGAAAATTTGTTCGATGAGTTTTTTTCCTTCAGCTGTTAGGTGAACGGAAATAAACCGTCTGTCTTCCACACCACGTACCCTTTCTACCAGGTTTCTTTTTTCCAGGTTGTCGATCACAAGTGTGATATTCCCTGTACTTTTGAGGATTTTGTCCCCGAGGTCTTTTTGGCAAAGAGGTCCCAAATGGTACAAAGTCTCCAAAACCCCGAATTGGCTCTCTGAGATACTCCATTTGGTAAACTCAGAAATCAGACGAGAAGACAGAGATTCGGCAGCACGTTTCAACTTAATGAAAGCATCCAGCGCTTGTACTTCTTTTTTGGTTCCTTTAAATTTTGTTCCCATCAATTTAATATCAAACTATCGAATCTTAAACCATTTGTCAACCGGTTTCTTGGCTCTTTTGAAAAAGTTCTTTCATCAGCCGAAGTGTTCCCGTGAGCCCTAAAACCACAGAAGAAGCTGCGATTCCGCCCATGAGAGCGCCAGCAACTCCGGGAGAACAGGCATCTGCTCCCGTTAGGTAAAGATTTTTGACAGTAGTCCTCACACCTAACCATTCTTGTCGAAAGCGTTCCGGTGTACAGGAAAGTCCGTAAATCGAACCTTCTTTATGTCCGGTAAAAAACTCTGTGGTAATAGGAGTGGAGAGTTCCGTGAACTCAATGAGATCTCGAAATCCAGGAAACCGAACTTCTAAAAATTCTAACATCCCTTCCGTGATGGTTTCTTTGAGTTTGGTATAGTCTTCCCCTCTTTTTTTCCAGGGTTCGTCTTTCCATTTTGCAAATAAAGAATAATCAGCAAAACTAATGGCCTCTGCAGTATGGTCTTCTGCTTCAGGATTTTTTAAAGAAGGGAAGGATAGATACATCATCGGAGGTTTCCCTTTTGCTAAATCATTTCTTTTCGCATAACAATTGTCATGATTTATCTCAGGGAAAATCCAATGGTTTTCGCCATGGAATCCAAGTTTTTTGGGAGATTCCTTAAATCCAATATAGAGTGTGATGGAGGTGGTTCCTTGGGAACTGAGAGTTTCCAAAGGTTTTTGGAAAGAAGCGGAATGTTCCTTGGGTAATAATCTGTTATAGGTAGTATAAGCTCCGGCATCGGAAACAATTACATCTGCGAAAAACTCCTCTTCTGAAAAACTTTTTCCTTTTTGAACTTCTACCTTCACCCCCACAGCCTTGTCCCCATCCAAAAGGATTTCTTTAACTTTGTGTAGAATTTTTAAACTTCCACCGTTTTCTTCTACAATAGGCTCAATAGAATCTACAATTTTGGAAGAACCACCTATTGGAAAATAACCACCATGGAAATAATGTGTGACGATCATCGAATGGATGGCAAAGGATGAGGCCGAGGGAGGAAGTCCATAATCACCCCACTGGGAACAAAGAAGGGCTCTTAAGTTTTCATCCCGAATATGAGTGTCCATATATTCTTTGGTTGTGATGTACGGTGTTGGAATATGGTTTAGGTTTAAGAACTTAGCTGCCTTTTCAAATACTGCCGGTAAAGCCTTCAAGGTAAAATGCCTTCCAAACCATTGGGTAAAGGTTTCGATGTCACGAAAGTATTGGTCAATGGAATCTGTTTCTAAAGGAAATTTTTGTTTTAGATCTGCTATGAATTTTTCTTTTTCTCCATAAACTGGAAAACTAAAATCGGGATAATCAAAAACTTCAAAAGGTTCTTCCATTTTGTTCCATTTCACACCTTTCCTTGTGATGGAATCAAAAAGAGTTCGTAACATAGAACCTTCACCTAAGTCTCCGATATAATGGATCCCCACATCCCATTCAAATTTACCAAGTCGTTTGAAAGTATGAGTAAACCCACCTAACTTAAAGTGACGTTCGAGAACGAGTACTTTCTTTTTGGCAACTTGAGAAAGGATAGAGGCGACCGTAAGGCCACCAATACCCGATCCAATGATGATTACATCATATTTGTTTTCCATTAATGGTATTTAGTTTCTACAGTGTATTCCACAGTTACAGTTTCGTTCGCTTTTAGAGGAACATCTGTATATGCTTTTGTTGCAGATTCTTTTGTAAATTTATGGGAAGACTTTGTTATATTCCAATCACCCCAAAGACTCGCATAAAATCGAACTTCAATTTCTTCTTTTTTTCTATTTCGAATTTCTGCAGAGTAGGTCGACTTATCTCCTCGAGAAAGTTTAAACACTTCGTTTGAAAGTCGTTTGCCGTTAGCAACTACATCAAAGGCTTGTCCTGTTCGAATTTTTACTTCTTCGTTCTCAGGTGTATGGTCAATTGTGTCCTCACCCAGAAGTTGTTGGCGTCCTTTGGAATCTGCTTTAAAAACACGAATGGTTCCTTGTGGGAGTGGCCTTCCTAAATTGTTTTTCTTTGCATTTTTAAAGATGTATTTGACGGTTGCGTTATTGAAATTCTTTTCATTTCCTTCATACATAGGTAGATTTTCAAAAACAAAATATTTTTTGATTTCAATTCCTTCCGATTGAAAGAGTTGAACTTGTTTCGTTTGATTGTAACCAATGTTTGTCGGTTGGTCTAAAGTGTATAAATAGTATTCAGACAAATTTTCTTGGTTAAATTCTGGAGCATCAGCTTCAGCATATTCTTTTGTCATGGTTTTTTTCACAGTACGTTCTTTTACAGCATAAGATGAAACTTGATTGGAGACCAAATTTACTTTTCCTGCAACGAGTTGTAATACTGCGTTTTTGAATTCTGCACCAGAGTTGTTATTTAGGGTAACCCAAGAATTCAACCCACAATTATTTTCTTCTTTGTCCAAAACGAGGATATAGTCAGCCGACCAACCAAGGCCATGGGTTTGGTATGATACTTCTAATGTTTGTTCTTTTTCTGTATCATTCTTTAATTTCCAAACAAGAGTAGGTTTTGCATAAAGATTTTCTGGGATGGTGGGAACTGTCACCCTTCCATTGTAACCTAGTGAAATTTCATCCCCAATTTTATAAACGGGGTTTCCGTTGTTTGCGATCAAAGTGGCTTTGACTGAAGTTGTTTTTTCTTTTCCTTCGTTGTGAAGAGTTACTTCTTTTCCAATGTATTTGTCCATAAGCCGTTCTGGAGAAATTAAATCATATTCGTAGTTTTGTTCAAAGACAGTGAGTTTTTTGCCATCTTCCCCTTTGACCCTTACGGTTTGTGGAATGATTTGAGAAGGAACATCTTCGAAGCGTAAAGTACGAATTCCCTTGGAGAGATTTAGACTTCGTGTTTCTCGAACGAGACCAATCCCACCGTTATAAATAGTCACACTGACTGTTTTACGATCAGATTGTGTCGACAGGTCAAAAGCGGAATCGGAAGTGATACCTGCTGTAAAAATCAGAAGTGTAAGAGTGGTTAAGGATAATATTTTGGATTTCATGTATTCTCCCATGAGCATTCTACAGTCTCTGAATGCAAAAAACGAATGCAACTAAAATCGTTAGAAGAAAACTGCACTTTAAGGGGATTCGTATGGCAAATGTAGTGAAAATCGGGGTCATTGGTGGAACAGGCCTGTATTCAATTGATGGAATGGAGATCATTCAGGAAATCCATCCAGAAACTCCTTGGGGCAAACCATCGGACACGATTACAATTGGTCGGTTTAAAGGGAAAGAAATTGCCTTTTTACCAAGGCACGGGAAAGGACATTTTTTAAATCCTAGCGAAGTTCCTGCACGAGCCAATATTGCCGCATTAAAACAGTTAGGCGTAGAAGAAATCATTGCTTTTAGTTCTGTCGGAAGTCTTCGTCAAGAAATTGCTCCTAGAGATTTTGTAATTCCTTCGCAAATCATCGATCGTACCAAAGCAAGACCATCTACATTTTTTGAAAATGGAATGGTTGCTCACGCTCCTTTTGCAGATCCCTTTTCTCCGGGTCTTGGAAAAAAAGTAGAAGAAGCCGCAAAACAAATCGGTCTACCCATCCATGCTAACAAAACATTGATCTGTATGGAAGGACCCCTTTTCTCTACAAGAGCTGAATCTCATATGTATAGATCTTGGGGAGCTGACATCATCAATATGACAGTTCTTCCCGAAGCAAAACTAGCAAGAGAAGCAGAGATTCTTTATCAAATGATTTGTATGTCTACAGACTATGACTGTTGGAAAGAAGATGAAGCTCATGTGACTTTGGAAATGGTTTTGGGGAATTTAAATAAAAATGCAGAAACAGCAAAGAAGTTGTTATCAGCACTCATTGACCTTTTAGGAAAATCGGATGATACTAGCCTAGTAGGAAGTACAAAGTTTTCTTTGGTAACCTCTCCAGAAAAAAGAAATCCGGAACAAATTGAAAAATTAAAATTTCTTTTTCCTACTTATTTCTAAACTGCTTGAACAGCCTGTTCCAATGTTGGAAAAATTTGGAGTAGGCTTTTTAGTTTCGTTAATTCCAATACATATCTAACTTTTTCAGACGGTGAAATGATTCGAATATATCCTTTTTGTTTCATCAGTCTGGAATGGACTCCCAAACAAACTCCAAGCCCAGAACTATCAATATAACTGACCTGTTCAAAGTTTAAATAAATATAATTGATGCCTTTAGAGATCAGGATTTCCAAATTTTCTTTCATAATCTGGGAATTGTAAAGATTGATTTCTCCTGATAACTCAAAGTATACAGCAGTTTCTGCGAGGGGCACAAATCTTTGGTGGAGGACTTCCATTTTAAAGTCTCCGCTTTCGACTGTGTAATCACTCCAGTTTTCGATCATAAAAAAATTTCCTTTACCCCGTCCGAAATTTGAAACTTGTAGAAGTCTAACGCAAGGTTAAATTTTTGTTGATAACTTTTTTTTAAAACTTCTTCGATTTCAGAAAAATGATCCTTCTTGTCTAGTACGAGTACGCATCCACCGAATCCACCACCGATCATTCTGGCACCAATGACACCTGCATTCTCTAAGGAATCAACAATGAAATCAGTTTCGGGGCAAGAGACCTCAAAATCTTTTGATAAAGACCAATGTGTGCGAAACAATGCCGATCCAACTTCTGAAAAATTCCCAGACTCTAGTCCATTAATGACAATTTTTGTCCGTTCTCTTTCAGAGGTGACATGTTTGGTTCTTTTACCTTCTTCTTCTGTTAGGTGGCAGTTAGATATCTCCAAATCGGATAAATCAACGTCATATAAATGTGTAAATTTCGGATGATTTGTTTGAATTTTAATCAATGCTGATTCGCATTCGGCCCGGCGATTGTTGTAGGAACTGTCTTTTAAGTTATGTTTTACATTCGAGTTAATCAGGTAAAATTCGTAGTCTCCAAGATCAAAATGGTGATACGAATATTTTAGTGTATCAGTATTTAAGGAAATACAATCATTCTCTTTTCCAACAGCGATGATGAATTGATCCATAATCCCACATTTGGTTCCAACAAAATTGTTTTCAGCTCTTTGTCCTATTAGAGCAATTTCTTCTTTGGGAATCCTTAGTCCAAATGTCTCCTGAATGGCAAAACCAGTGACTACTTCCAATGCAGCCGAAGAAGAAAGACCTGATCCTTGAGGGATATTTCCATCCACGAGGAAATCGAATCCAGGAACGGTGTGGCCTTTTTTTTCTATTTCAACAATGACTCCGGCCACATAGTCCGACCAAGGTGATTTCGAATTTTGTAATAGAGGTTTTTTTAATTCAACTGTTTCGTTATGTGTGACTGAGTGAAGATGATAGCTAGAAGTATTGTTTGGACGAATATAGACTTGCACAGCGAAATTAATCGCAGCTGGAAGGACCGTTCCTCCTAAATAATCTACATGTTCACCAATTATATTGATTCTAGCTGGAGCTTGGAACAAACGCGGTAGTTGTTTTGTTTTTCCAAATAATGACTCAAATTGATTCAAATTTTCTTTACTTCTAAAAGAATCCACTTCATCTTCCTTTCGATGCCATACTTTATTTTAGGACAGGTGCTATGTCGAACCTAAAAATTTCGGATCGATTTGTGAAATCTTTTCTTACTGAAACTTTACTTCAGAAAGGATTAGAAAATGCCGAGAAAGCCCGACAGACTTTACTTCAAAAAACAGGAATGGGGAAAGAGTTTTTAGGTTGGGTGGATCTTCCCGGCCAAACCAGTTCGGAAGATTTGCAAAGGATACGATTGGCTGCCGAAACGATCCAATCTCATTCTCAATATTTAGTCGTAGTAGGAATTGGTGGAAGTTATTTGGGGGCAAGGGCAGTGATTGAAGCACTGACACCAGAATTTGGTGGTCATGAATCCAATAAAAAATCAGTAAAAATCATTTATGCCGGTCATCATTTAGATTCAGATTATCATTCACGTTTACTTGCTTTCCTGGAAAATAAAGAGTTTTCAGTCAATGTGATCTCAAAGTCGGGAACAACAACTGAACCTGCGATCGCCTTTCGTTTGTTACTTTCTCTTTTGGAAAGAAAGTACGGAAAAGAGAATGTTAAAAATCGAGTTTTTGCAACGACCGATAAAGAAAAAGGTGCTTTGAAACAACTTGCTGACGAATATGGGTTTCCCACTTTTGTTATCCCTGATGATGTGGGGGGGCGTTATTCTGTGTTTACAGCTGTGGGACTATTACCAATTGCTGCGGCAGGATTTAGTATAAATAAACTCATTGATGGTGCCAAACAAATGGAGGCTGAGCTTAAAGAAAAAACTGCTTCCGAAGGCAACGTGGCCACAATGTATGCAGCAATTCGAAATAATCTCTATACAAACGGAAAAAAAATAGAAATCTTTGTTAGTTATACTCCTGCATTGTCTTTCGTTTCTGAATGGTGGAAACAACTGTTTGGCGAAAGTGAAGGAAAAACTGGAAAAGGAATTTTCCCCGCTTCGGTTCAATTCACAACGGACCTCCATTCTATGGGCCAATATATCCAAGACGGCGAACGTACTTTGATGGAAACAATTATCAAAATAGAATCTCCAAAACAAGATTTATACCTCACAGAAAAAACAGACGATCGTGATGGTTTGAATTATTTAGCAGGTAAAAAACTTTCAGAAGTAAATCAAAGTGCAATGCTCGGAACTCTGATTGCTCATAAAGATGGGGGAGTGCCTTGTTTAGAAATTACCTTACCATCCTTAAATGAAGAAATGATTGGTGAACTTTTATATTTTTTTGAATTTGCTTGTGGAATTTCTGGTTATATGTTAGGTGTAAATCCTTTTGATCAACCAGGTGTGGAAGATTATAAAAATAATATGTTTGCTCTTCTCGGGAAAAAAGGATACGAAAAACGAAAAGAAGAGATTCTAAGTCATATTTGAAGTTTCGAGAAAGACCTGAATTTTTGGAAGTTCGCTTCCAAAAATATCTTTCGTTGCATAGGAATCCCAAAGTTCTTTTGTACCTAAGTCCAAAACATTGCCACTAAACACTTCTCCGGTAATCTCTCCTCTCTCAGCGCATTCCTTAAAGATATCAGAGAGATCATAATATTGATCCTTTTCTAAATGGATGAGGCAGTTTGGATCTAAGATGGCAAGTCCAATGTAATAATAAGATCCATTTCCAAATTCTAAAATTCCATTACTGAGAATATTTATTTTTGTATAGTTCTGTCCTTCGGGAGTTGGAAGTAAGTATAAATGAATTTTTGTTTTATCAGATAAGTGATTCTTTGGTGTAAAATCTGAATTTGGGAAAAATAAAGTGTCTGGATTGATTAGTAAAATTGGATCATTTAGTGATTCTTTAGGAAGACCAGTTCGAATTCCTCCTGCTGTACCTAAAATTTTCTCTTTCTCTTCCAATACTTCTATTGGTAGTTCTTTAAAACTCTCTAGATGTGATTTGATTTGACCACCTAAGTAGTGTGTGTTGATCCAAACTTTAGAAATCTTCCATTGTTTCAGTAAATATAAACTGTAATCAAGTAAAGTAATACCTTGAATCTTTAATAACGGTTTAGGACTGTTTTCTGTGAGAATTCCCATCCTTTTTCCAAATCCAGCCGCCAATACAAAGGCATTCATAAATTTTTAAAGTCCTTATGACGGCTTAGTTCTTCCCGTAAACTACGAACAAAAATATACAATGAGTCAGCAAACATTCCCAATTGAATGATTTCTTCCAATTGATTTAAACAGGAAATAATGGATGGTTTGAATTTATCTTTTCCATGGTCTGTAACCATTCGAAAGTAAGTTCCAAGAGCCTTAAAGGATCGTTGTAGTGCTTGGAGATAAAACGTATCGTTAAATTTTTTTGTTTGGTCAGTATTTCTTTCCCGAAATGATTTTAACATCAAAGAACGAAAATCTCTCGGTAAAGGATAGTATGCATCGTATAAAATGGAAGCGAGATCGTATTGCGGGACACCCATTCTTGCATCCTGAAAATCAATCAAAGCATAGTCAGAATTAGGTGAAATTAAAACATTGCGACAATGAAAATCTCTATGCGTAAATACATTGATTGGATATTGACTTAAATAACCAACTGTCTCTTCAATAAATGCCTTGGCTTCATTCGAAAATTTTGTTCTGATTTGGAATAAATTTTGAAATCCTTCGTATTTTTCCAATGTTAAGTTTGTTTCGAAACTTAATTTTTCTGTATCAAATTTTCTATTTTTTACGAGAGGTGGTGGATCCAATGTTTGGAGTTTTAAAATTAAATCGATTAGGATTGGAAATTTATTTTTATAATCATTTAAGTGATAAGTGCTAAAGTCATCCAAACCTTCAAAACTCATAAAGGTTAACCCAAACTTTCTATTTACATCTAAAACTTTTGGGGAGTTTATTTTATTTTGATTCAGAAATTCAGAAATAATAATGAAATCTTCATTCACAGTCTCATCTACACAAACAACTTCTTCTGGATTTTTTAGAGAAGTTAGACGAAAGTACCGTCGGCTAGAGGCTTCTTCTTGTAGAGGAACGATTTTACAATCTCTACCACTACGAGAGAGAATTAAATCTAATTGTGAGTCATTAAGTCCTGGATACACTTAAGTCACTATGTTTCTGAAACCTTTGGAAAAATAAAATGAAATTTGGATCCTTTTCCAATAGTTGAATCAATTTCTAAGTGAATTTCAAAATTATCTACGATTTGTTTGACAACAAACATTCCAAGACCTGTCCCTTTTCCTAATTCCTTAGTTGTAAAATAGGGTTCATAAATTTTATCTAAAGTTTCTTGGGACATACCTTCGCCATCATCAGTAATGACTAGATGGGAATTTTTTTGATCAATATAGGACGAAATTTCAATGGTTCCAATGTTATTAGTAGCATCAGCTGCATTTAGTAAGATATTGGAAAGCAAGAGAGCAAATTGGTCTGAATTCATTCGGATCGGAATTTCTTCCGTAGATTCTTCTCTTTTGATCTGACAGTATTTTAATTTGGCTGTTTCTTTGAATACTTGAAGAACAGAATTAACTTCTTTATTTAAATCTAAAATTTTTGATTGTTCACCGTTAGATTTTAAAGATTTTCCTAGTTGTAATAAGTTTGAGGTAAGCGCTCTTAACTTTTCAGTTTGGTTGAGGGTTACTTTTAAGGCTCTATCTTTTAACATGTTATCGGCATTTTCTCTGGAGGCCATTTCCACAAAACCTTGGATGGCGGTAAGTGAATTATTGATTTCGTGTCCAATGCTTGCGGCCACTACAGATAAAAATGCTCTTCGTTCTGAATGGATGAGTTGTTCTACCATCAACTTCTTTTGTGTTACATCTCGGATCACACCAGTGTAATAAGTATCCCCATCCAAACTATAAGAACAAATGGCAATATCCGCTAAAAATGTTGTAGAATCCGAACGTAATAAAGTAACATCCGATAATTGCAAAGTAGATTGATTGGATTCTTCATTTAAAACTTTTGAAACCTGAGTCATATATTTTTGCATTTTATTTTCTGTGAATAAAATCCTTACTGACTGCCCAATTAAATCTAAAGGAATTTTAAATCGAAACATTTCAAAACTTGCTTTGTTTGCCGAAACAACTGTTAATTTAGAATCAATTGTGATTACGGCATCCGA
Organism: Leptospira brenneri; assembly: GCF_002812125.1. Classification (NCBI taxonomy): domain Bacteria; kingdom Pseudomonadati; phylum Spirochaetota; class Leptospiria; order Leptospirales; family Leptospiraceae; genus Leptospira; species Leptospira brenneri. The sequence continues at coordinate 48,034 of NZ_NPDQ01000001.1, read as the reverse complement.
TGTTGCATTGAGTATGGCCGCGTTTTGTCTATTTAAATCTAAGTTTTGTGTTCGAAGGGCTTTTTCTAATTTTTCCGATAACATTAGTTTTTCGAGATCAGAATCTTTTTGGTTCTTAACCTCTAGAGCTCGTTTTACAACGGAAAGAATTTGGGTTTTATCTACAGGTTTAGAAATATATTCAAAAGCATGATAACGAATTGCTGATTCTGCAGAAGATAAATTTGGATTTCCGGTAATCAAAATGACAGGTAGATTAATTTGTTTTTCTGCGATGAATTTGGTGAAATCAATTCCTGACATTCCAGACATTAGAATATCAGAAATTACGATTGAAAAAGTTTCTCCTGCAGAAATTCTTTGGATCGCTTCTGTAGCCGATTCCGCAAGTTCAATTTGGTATCCTTCGCGAGATAAAACTCTTTTTAAGGCAATTCGAATGTCTTCTTCATCATCTATGATTAAAATTTTATCCATTATCGTCTGTATGAGCAGGAAGGTAAATTTCTACCTTTGTTCCTGTTCCTTCCTTTGTTTTAATATAGATTTCGCCACCGTGTTCTGCGATGATCTTCTTTGAAATAGACAACCCTAAGCCAGTACCTTGTTTATTTCTTCTTGTTGTAAATAATGGTAAAAAAACTTTTTCTAAAGTTTCGTCATCAATCCCTGGTCCATTGTCTTCGACGGTAAAAACAACCCATTCTTTTTTTTGATTTTTTACTAAATCGATACCCAATTCAATTTTTGGAAACTGTCTCAAACTCTCCATTTCTGAAAGTGCATTGATGGAGTTTACCACACAATTAATTAATACTTGTTCAATTTCCTGCCATCGAACAAAAATTCCCGGTAAATTTGGATTGGCCCGCCTTTTAAAATCAATGTTCTTCTTTCGGCAACTCACTTCTACAAGTTCACTTGTACGAACCAAAATATAATAAGGGGAAACAAAATCCCGATTTGGACTTTCCATCCTTCCTAAATCAAGTAATGCTTTCACCAAGTCTCGAATGCGTAGATTTGCAGATTCAATTTTTTTTAGAATATTACGTCTTTCATTCGGATCGGTTTCATCCACTGTAATTAAATCATCTAAATACAAAAGAGCACTTTGGAGTGGATTGTTAATTTCATGCGCAAGGCCTGCGGCAATTTCACCGATACTTGCAAATTTCATTGATTCTATCAATTGACGATCCATTTGTTTTGCTTCAGTAATATCCGAGAAAACTAACATTATTTTTTTATCATAAGGATCATATCGCCTGACAGGTATAAAGCGAATTTCAAAAGTCCGTTCTTCACCAAGGAGTAAATATTCGAATTCTGTGGTTTCAACGTTTTGATTTTCTACGACAGAATTCAAAACATTAAGCATTTTAGATCTTACTTTTTCATCAAAAAAATGGAAGATATCTTCACCAACTTCAAATGCAAAAACTTGAAATAATAGAAATTTAAATATGGGCGCAATTTCTATTATTTTTGCTTCTTGGTTAATGATTACAAAACCATTATTCATTGTCGCAAAGAATGTTCGTAATTTATCTTCACCGTATTTGAGAATACGTTCCGCATTTTGTAACTCAGAAAGATCTAAAAGAAGGATTGTAATGCCAGTTTGTTTGCCTTGGTCCGTTGTGATAAAACTTTGAAGCTGAAAACTAACCAACTTACCTTTCTGTGGTTGGAATTCGATAATCCGTTTTATGTTTTGTTTGAGTATTTCTTGTTTAAAATTTTCAGATAATCGAAGTATTTCAAAAGCATTATAGGATTGAATTTTTTCATTTGATAATTGAAAAAAATGAACGAACCGCGTATTCGCATAAGTAATGTTTCCATTTAAATCTGCTTGTAAGAAAGGAATTTCTAAATGGTCTACAATTTCAGAATTTTCGCCTGCATATTCATGATTCCAGTTGATCGTAAATGAATATATCTCTGTGTCAGGATCAAAGAATTCTATTAGTGAGGAAAAATGAACAGATACAGCAATCCTTTCCGAATTTTGATTTTTTAGGAACCATTTGTAGTCACTTTTCGAATGGGGATGTGTATGAATTTCTGAAATTAAAAGGTCATAGTCATAAAAAAGATTTTGGATTTCCAATGACTTTTGATTTTTAAGTTCCAAACGTTCCCTTGTGTTTTCGTCAATATAAAGGACTTGTTTGGATTTAAGATCGACGAAAACCAATCCATTCTGGGAATGGGAAAGTAGCTGCGATAGTCTTTCGATTTTTGAATTTAACATTATGATAAAATATTTTTACCGAAGCTTATTTCGAAATTATCAGTCCCAGAGACGTAAATCAATGAAAAATATGGGCGGAATCCCCTGTTTCGTAGCTATGGGTGGGCATAACATTTTTTATTGGAAATTTGGAAATGGCAACAAAAAACCCATCGTTTTTTTTCATGGTTTACTTGATGAAAGTTTTGGATTTCGAAGGGTCGTAAAAGAGTTGTTAGATGATGGATACCCACTCTATGTATTTGACTTACCTGGTTATGGTCAAAGTAAACTACCCTTAGTAAAATATTTATACCAAATTGATGTATGGGCAGATTTACTTCTTGAGTGTTTTCAAAAATTAGATCTAAAAGATATTTGTCTAGTAGGTCATTCCATGGGGGGACTTACTTCTCAACATCTAGTTCTGAAGGATTCCTTAAAAATAGTCAAAAAACTAATTCTTCTTGCTCCGGGCGGGATTCCACATCCAGAACGAGAAAGAATGCGAAAAATTCTATTTCCTAAAACCGAAAAACAGGTGGTATTACTCCTTCGTTATCTTTATGGAGAAGAATTTCCCGAACCTGGATATTTATTTCGCCATACTCTTGTTACAATTTGGAATGAAAAACCAAATGAATACTTACAAGAAAATACCTTACGTAGAGAAAATGAGATTTTTTTTGATTCAAAAATTAAAGAAATAAAAATTCCTACTTTGATACTTGCTGGAGCAGAAGACGAAATCACTCCACCGTTTATGATGAAAAAAATGAAATCTTACATCAAAAAAAGTAAATTAGTTTGGATTCCAAAGGTTAGACATGCAATCCATTTGGAGAAACCTATCGTAGTGGCTGAAAATATCAGAATATTCTATAATTCTTAATTATTCGCCGTCATCGCCAATTGCGTCCACTGGACACATGGCCATTGCAGCTTTCGCCTGTTTTTCTTCAGCGGGAGTTGTTGGTTGGTTTTTGAAGAAAATATGGCTTTCATCCGAGCTGTATTGGAGTAAACCAGGGGCTTCCTTGATGCAGTCGTTACAAGGAACACAGGTCTGGTCGACATAGTATTTCCCTGGGACATTCTCCGGTTGTTTGCTACTTTTATCTGCCATAGAGTATTTTTACTTTTTAACAGACCCCCCCTTATAAAATAAAGCATATATGACGAAAAAGAACATCCTCATCGTGGAGGATGAACCCTTCCTCGGGCTCAATATCAAACAGAAAATCGAATCTTTTGGTTTTCATGTGATTGCTGTTGTACCTTCTGGGGATGAGGCCTTCCAAATAGTTTCGGAAAAGGTTCCGGACCTTATTTTAATGGATATTAATTTGGAAGGTTCTTTGAATGGGATCGAAACGGCAGAATCCTTAAGGGAACAATTCTCTGTACCGGTTTTGTTTTTAACCGGATTTTTGGACGATACAGCCAAACACCGAATCAATAATAACCCGTCTTATGCCTATTTGATGAAACCTTTCACCACAGACCAATTGAAAGAAGCTGTCTCTGGTTTTACTGTCTAAGGTTATTTTACCGAATCCTTCCATTCCCATCGAATCAGAAACTCTCTGTTCCCGTCGGCACCTTGGATGGGAGATTCCGCGAGTCCTAAAAATTTAAGTCTTGAATCTAAGTTTTTGATCTTACGCCATATTGTTCTAATCGTATAACCAATATGATGCGAATCTTTTAGAACACCTTTTTCTAATTTGGATGGATGAACTTCGAATTGAGGTTTGAATAAAGAAATCCCTTGCCAAACAATCTTTGGTTTGGATTGAAAAAGTACAATCAATGATCCAAAAACCGGAACCAAAGAAATAAAACTCAAATCCATAGTAATCCAAGTTTCTTCTGTTAAAGGTTCTAACTCTGTGATGGAAAGGTCTTTTAGATGGGTGCGATCAAAGACGGTGACTTTGGGATTGTTTGCTATCTTTTGGGCTAGTTGTCCATAACCAACATCCACTGCAATGACTCGAGCTGCCCCTTTTTCCAATAAGACCTGGCAAAAACCCCCGGTGGAGGCACCCAAATCGATACAAGTTTTGTTTTCCACATTGGATGTGGGAAAGGAATCAAAAGCACCAAGAAGTTTGTAAGCTCCTCGAGATACGTAGGTTTTGATTTTTTCTTTGGTGCGGACTATGTCCTTGGGAGAAATTTTTGTTCCAATTTTAGAAACAACAATATCGTTTACAAGGACGGAACCGGACAAAACGAGAGATTGTGCTTTTTTTAAATCGATCGCATAACCTTCACGAACGAGAAAATCATCGAGTCTATTTTTTTCTTTCGGCAATGTATTTTGGCAGTCCTAAAAAGAATTCATTGTTTAAAGACGGTAATTCAGAAACGAGAGAAATTGCCTTTGTAACGGACTCATCTCTTAGTTTTTTAGCGGTTTCCAATCCATAAAGGCTAGGGTAGGTGAGTTTACCGGCTTTGGCATCTTTACCAGGAGTTTTTCCTAATTCTTCCAGATTCCCTTCTACATCCAAGATATCATCGGTAATTTGGAATAATAATCCAATTTCTTTCGCATAACTAGAAATTACGGATTCTCTTTCCAACCAGTCGGGGCGGAGTCGGTTCCCTAGTAGAAAGGATGCTTCAATGAGAGCTCCCGTTTTTTTTTCGTGGATGGAACATAGTCTAGATTCCTGATCACTAGTGCTTGGATTTTTTTCTTCTTCAATGTCTTCCATTTGCCCAAGAATCATCCCATTCATTCCGGCACCTTTGTGTAGGATTTGGATGGAATCACGAATGGCATTTGGGTCTGTGGGTTCGAGTAGAGATAACAAATAGAAACTAATGGAGTTAAGTGCATCGCCCGCAAGGATGGCGGTTGCCTCATCAAACTGGATATGGCAAGTGGGCATTCCTCGCCGAGTGTCGTCATTGTCCATAGCCGGAAGGTCGTCATGGATGAGAGAATAGGTATGAATGCACTCAACGGCAAGCGCCGCTAAATACGCCGGCTTGTGATTATGGAAACCAGATTCTCTCATCACAGCTTCTGGATTCAAAAAAGAATTGAGCACAAAAATCGGTCGGATTCTTTTTCCCCCGGCCCTTAAACTATACAAACAAGCATCCGTTATGCGAGTCTGTGGTTGGAATAATTTCTTAGTATAGGACTCAAAAAAAGAATCAAAAAGTTGTTTGGAAGTTTTTAGAATTTGGAGAAAGGATGATGACACAGGAAAAAGACCGGTCCTACCTAAAGAACCGATCGTTTGGTTGGTTTCAAATTAATTGAGTTCATACCCTTTGAAGAAAAACGCAATTTCTTGGAGCGCGTTTGCGACAGAGTCAGAACCGTGAACTGCGTTAGCTTCTTTGCTTTCTGCAAAAAGAGCACGGATGGTTCCCGCTTTTGCTTCTTTTGGATCAGTGGCACCAATCACATCTCTCCAATGAGTCACTGCATTGTCTCTTTCAAGAGCGCAAGCAACGATTGGGCCAGATGCCATGTATGTGCAAAGATCATTGTAAAATGGACGAGCCGCATGGACTGCGTAAAATTGTTTTGCGTCTTCGAGGCTGAGTTTTAGGAATTTCATTCCTAGGATTTTAAATCCTTCTTTTTCAATTCTTTGAAGGATGTCACCGATGTGTTTGTTTTTTACAGCATCGGGTTTAAGCATGATAAAAGTTCTTTCCATATCTCCAGTAGCTTGGAGAAACCGAAAAAAGCAATCGAATCTTTAGGTAGCTAAAAAACGAACCAAAAGAAATGAAGTGGGGAGTAGGTCCATCTTTTCAAAACCCAGTTCTTCCCAAACGTTCAAATCAATCAGGATCAATGAAAAACCCGTGATTTTATTTAAGGAAATGGGATAGGGATTCAAATCCGTTTCCGGTTGGACCAAATCGTCCACCTTAATTTTGTTCGACTTCATTCCTTTGAGCGAAGTTAGTTTTTGAGCAAAACCAAGGATTGGGTCTTTTTCTCCCTTATAAATAATCGCAATTTTTTCCAGAGAATCGAGGCCATTATCGATGAGAACTCCAACGGTTGCAGGGCAATAGTTCAAAATTCCTTTGATTTTGCCTCCCGTATAACTTCGGGAAAATAAAGGTTTGGCGGCACCAATGAATAAGGTGTCCGTATGTTTGACTTTAGCAAAGTTGACAATTTCATATGTCACGTTGTCTGTAATCCGATATTCTGTTTGGACTTGGATTCCCATACTGGAGCCTGTTTGGCGGATGGCTTCAAAACTAGCATCTCGGTAACGACGAATTTCTTCATTGGAAAGGGAATCGTTCGGGGAAATATGAAGGGCGGTGATATCTAAATTTTTCTTTTGGTTGCCGGAGAGAGAATAAGCAAGCCTAACTAAACTTTTTCCCATTTTTTCTTGAGCAAATGCCACTAACACACGTAATTTGTGGTCCATTGGTTTTTCTGCGGGAATTTGTTTTTCCGATTTTGAAAAGATCTTTTGGATTCCATCCAAAAGTGGTCCAGTAGAAAGAGTGGTCACAAGTGCCATAAGGACAAATACGGCAAAGATCTCTGGACTTAAAATTCCAAGATCGTATCCAATGTTAAGAACCACAAGTTCCATAAGGCCTCTTGTGTTCATAAGGGCACCGATGGAAAGTGAATCTTCCCAATTGGATCCTGCGATCTTTGCAGCAAAAGCACTTCCTATAAATTTTCCAACAACCGCAACAAGGATCACTAAACCAAATACCATCCAAAGATGAGAACCGCTCAGAAGTCCAATTTCCGTTCTAAGTCCGGTGATCACGAAAAAAATAGGGAGAAATAAAATGACAGCAAGGTCTTCGATCTTTTCAGCAATCAGCTTTTTTAGATTTCCTTCGGAAGGCATAATCACACCGGCAAGGAAGGCACCAAACAATGCATGGATTCCTATTACTTCTGTAGTGAGTGAGGATAAAAACAGAATCATTAGGATGAGAGCCACTGCAGATCGTGTTAGATTTTCACGAGAAATATAAATGGATCCCAATCGTTTGAGAAAGGGTGCCACTAAATAGATCATACTTAGGATATAAGCAAAAGATAATCCAATGGTAAAGAGGGCTGTGTTTAAGTTCCCGGCTTTGGATATGGTAACAATAATCGCAAGTAAGATCCAAGCCGTGATATCATCCGCTGCGGCACAGGTGAGAACCATGGCCCCGAGAGGAGTTCTTGTGAGATTCCTTTCCTGAAGGATTCTGGCAAGGACTGGGAAGGCCGTGATACTCATTGCTATTCCCATAAAGAGCGAAAAAGACAAAAAACCTACATTTTCAGGTGCATAGTCAGTATAAAAGTAATAAGCCAAAATCATTCCTAAAAAGAAAGGAAAGATGATACTCGCATGACTGATGATAATTGCCGAGTGGGCTTTGTTTTTGAGAACGGAAAGATCTAGTTCCATCCCAATGATGAACATAAAAAGAACTAAACCAATTTGGCTTAAAGTTCCGAGTGTTGGTAAACTTGTGGGTGGAAACAAAAACCCCATTGTCTCTGGGAAGTAGTAACCAAGTAAAGATGGTCCGAGTAAAATCCCCGCAACAATTTCTCCCATCACGGAAGGTTGTTTGAGTTTACGAGAGAAAATATATCCAACAAATCTTGCCGATCCACAAACGATGATGATTTGGAGGAAAAGGAGTGCTAAGGGGTGGTGGAAGCGGTTAAAAAAATTCTCTGTATCTAAGTTTTCCGCACTTACAGGAATGATATTTTTTGTGACTTCCAGTAAGTTCCCTGCTTCTAAAAGAAGGTAACCAAGGGTTCCAAATATTAGTAAGGTGAATCCATAAAAAAAAGAAGAACGTGTTCTCATAAAATCCTCACTTTCTACTTAAGCGGAAAATTTTTTAGCCAGAGCTTCACCCACAACATCAGGGACTTGGTTGGACACTGCTCTACCATGCCTTGCTACTTCTTTGACGATTGTTGAGGACACAAATGAGTATTCATTGTCTGCCATTAAGAAATAAGTTTCGATTTCTGGGGCTAATTTTTTATTCATTAGGGAAATCGCATATTCATAATCAAAATCTGTAACAGCACGAAGCCCACGTAAAATGACACGTGAGTTCTTTTCTTTGCAATAATCTACAGTGAGGCCTTCAAAAGTATCGATTTTAATTTTGTCCCAACCTTTAAAGACCTTACCAATCATCTCCACTCTTTCCTCGGAAGAAAAAAGCGAAGACTTTTTGGAGTTAATGGCTACAGCAATGATGATCTCTTCGAATAACGGATGAGCTCGCCGGATAATGTCGAGATGACCGTTGGTGAACGGATCAAAAGAACCTGGATATACGGCGATATTTTTCATCTTATTTGTTTACCCTTGCCCACTCTTTCATAGGAAGTCCGTAAAGGTTGATAAAACCTTCTGCATCGTATTGGTTGTACAATTCTTCTTTTTCGAAAGTGGATAATCCTGCATTGTAAAGAGACTTGTTGGATTTACGTCCGACAACCGTGCAATTTCCCTTGTACAGTTTCACTCGAACGGTTCCATTGACATATTTTTGAGTGTAGTCCATGTAAGCTCGTAAAGCATTCATTTGGTTGGAATACCATTGGCCGTTGTAAATATAACGAGCAAATTCTTGAGAGAGTTCATCCTTTTTGTGTTGGGTGTCACGATCCAGTGTGATGGATTCCAAATCGCGGTGGGCAATGTGAAGGATAGTTCCACCTGGAGTTTCATAGACTCCGCGTGATTTGATTCCCACAAGTCGGTTTTCGACAATGTCCACTCTTCCTACACCGTTTTTTCCACCTAAATCATTTAGGGTCTCCATCACTTCGAGTGGATTCATTTTTTTTCCATCGATAGCAACACAGTCTCCATTTTCGAAATCCAATTCTAGGTAAGTTGGTTTGTCGGGAGCTTTTTCGGGAGATACGGTTAGGATAAACATATCTTCTTTTGGTTCGTTGAATGGATCTTCTAAAATTCCCCCTTCAAAAGAAAGGTGCATTAGGTTTCTGTCCATACTGTATGGTTTAGCAGCTGTTACAGGAACTGGAATTCCTTTTTTCTTTGCGTATTCAATCAGATCAGCTCGGCCACCAAAATCCCAAGTTCTCCAAGGGGCAATGATTTGTAAGTTAGGCGAAAGAGCTTTGAAAGTGAGTTCAAATCGAACTTGGTCGTTTCCTTTTCCGGTAGCACCATGAGAAAAAGCATCGGCTCCTTCTTTTGTAGCAACTTCTGCCATTGCTTTGGCAATGAGAGGACGCGCGAGAGAAGTTCCGAGTAAATAACGCATTTCATAAATTGCATTTCCGCGAATGGCAGGGAAAATAAAGTCACGTGCAAATTCCAAACGTAAGTCTTGGATGTAAACTTTAGAAGCTCCGGTATTTTTTCCTTTTTCTTCCAGACCGGTAAGTTCTTCTTTTTGACCAACATCGGCACAAAAAGCAACGACTTCACAACCGTAGGTATCTTTCAACCAAGCAAGGATGACGGAAGTATCGAGTCCTCCGGAGTAAGCGAGAACGATTTTTTTGGGAGCAGGTTTCTCTTTCATAGAATAAGGTCAAAATAAAAGAAAAAACTAAGAACACAATTAAATATTGTCTGAAACGAAAATGTGTAGTAGATTTGGTGGATGCGTTTTCCCGTTTCTTTTTCTGTTTTTGTAACCATTACAGTTTTTACAGTCCACTGCCAAAAGCAAGTTGTACCACAAGAGGAAATCTCCAAGTACCTTCCAAGTCCAAAGGTTTACATTCAAAAGGAAGGAGTGGGGAAACGCGGAAGTTTTGTAGGGATTGAGCCTTACCTAAACAAGTACAGTTACGCAACAGAAGATAGTTTCTATTTTGTTTTGAAGGGTTACCTCCAAGAAACAAAGGAAAAGGAACTTCTTTTCGTAGATCGAAGTATCATTGTTCTACCTGAATATATTGGAACTTGGCTTGTCGTGACTGGTGATGATAAATCCATTTTTGCATCGAATACAATTCAGGAAGCTATGGAAGTTTTGGTAAAACATAACTTAGGTTCCTTTCTCTGGTATTATTTATTTAACACTTCTTATTCAACAGATACCTTGAAGGAGACACTTTTTCGGATGAAGGCTTGGCAAATGGCAGACAGATACCAATCGGTATTTGCAAGACTGGCCAGGGAGTATCGGGTCTCTATCGTAGCAGGTTCTATTGTACTTCCTCATCCCAAAGTCATTGAAGGAAAAATCACTCCCACAGACGGTCCCTTAGAAAATGTGAGTTTCTATTTTCATCCAGATGGCCGAGTGGACGACCAAATTGTACGCAAACTCTTTCCCATTATTGAAGAGAAAGAATTTTTAAAAGAAGGGAAATTAGAAGAGAACGCAATCTACCAAACCTCACTTGGTAAGTTATACACTATGGTTTGTGCTGATTCTTGGTTTCCAGAAGTTTACAAAGAACTAAAAAAATCAGAGGCTGAACTTTTAGCTGTCCCTTCTTTTGTGGCACCAATTGATTCTTGGACTAATAAATGGAATGGTTACAACGGTTATGCGAATCCAAGTGATGTGGAAAAAAAAGATATAGGTAATATTTCAGAAAAAACTGCCTGGAAAAAATATGCTATGTCCGGCCGCTTGAAAGATCCTAAAGTAAAGGCAGGAATCAATGTGTTTTTTCGAGGTGAAATTTGGGATATGGCAGCCAATGGAGATGCTTTTTTGTCTCTCGGTGGGAAACCAGTTTCGAACTTTGTAAAAGAAGAAAAAAACCAAGGAAGAATCTATGTACTCTTTCTCTAGAAAATCCTTTTTGGCTTTATTATTATTTTGTGCGGGAATCAAATCCAAAATCCGTTATTTCTATTTTAGTGATTCAGAAGTTAAAACGGTGACTGCTTTTGCAGAAGTAGTTCTTCCCATCGCAGAACCTGAAATGCCAAATTTAGAAAAAGCGGATGTTATGCGAAGATTGGATGAAGAATTGTATTTTGTTTCGGAAGAAATCCAAGAAGATTTCCATTCTGCGGTGATGGTTTTAGAATACCTCCCTCTTTTCTATGGAAATTTTAGTCTTTTTTCAAATCTTTCTAAAGAGAAAAGAGAAACTTTGTTAATAGAATTAGCAGATACAGATTCTGATATTGTTCGGGCTGTTGTAGGGAATTTAAAACTTTTAGTTTGTCTTGTTTATTATGGGCATAAGTCTTCTTGGGCTCCTATTTCCTACCCAGGTCCTTTTGCAAATCCCCCGGAGAAATGGAGTGAGGCAAGAATCCACTACCAAAATCTATTAAAGGGAAGGGAACTCTAAGATGAAATCAGGAAGTTATCGTGATTACAAAAGTTATGCGAATGGCGAAACAATTTCCATTGATGTAGTAGTGATTGGTTCGGGCTGCGGTGGTTCTACCATGGCTTATGAACTTTCCAAAAAAGGAATTAAGGTAGCTCTCCTCGAACAAGGTGGGAATTATCATACCGGAACTTTTGACAATCATGAACTGAATATGGGAGGCAAAGTTTCTGCTGAGAGAAATTTCCATACCACAGCGGATGGTGGAATCAATCTTGTTTACGGAAATAATTTAGGGGGTGCCTCGGTTCACTACTGGGCAGACAGTTACCGCACTCCTGAAGACAGATTGTTATTATGGAATCGGAAATATGGGATTGAACACCACCTTCCTGAAGATTTACATTCTTATTGGCCGGAACTCGAGGCTGACCTTCATGTGACTCCTGCGGGAGAAGAATACTTTAACCCCATGAACCGACTTTTTCGTAACGCATCACAAAGATTAGGTTGGGAAGGTCATGCTGTCCCACAAGCCCGAAAAAACTGCCAGAAGTCGGGACATTGTATGCAAGGTTGTATGTTTGGCGCCAAACAGTCGCAGCTTGTGACTCATATTCCGAGAGCCGTGCAACTAGGAACTGATGTTTATACAGACCTTCGGGCCGAAAAACTAATCATTCGAGGACAAAAGGTGACCGGTCTTGAAGCAGTGGTGATTGATCGAAGGACACTACGACCAACGAAGACCAAAATCACATTTCGAGCCAAAGCAGTTTGTGTTTCTGCAGGAGGATTTGGTAGTTCTACTTTTTTACTTAAGAATGGTTTCAAAAAACAGTTACCAGCTCTTGGTGAGTTCCTTGCGATCAATCCCTCTCCCATGGTACATGCGTTATATGAAGAGCCGATTGTTCAGTGGCGTAATATCCCGGCTGCTTATGGGGTAGAGGATTTCCGATTGGCTAGATTCCAAAATGGAAAATACCGTGAGGGTGGGTATATGTTAATGCCTAACCAATTGCAACCGGCAACTTTAGCCGCTCTTGTTCCAAGTTTTGGAAAAGACCATTTTCATTATATGAAACAAATGGAAAATTTAGGGGGAACCATCGGTTGGATTGATGATGTGGATGGAGAACTAGGAAGGATCGAAGTGGATTTATTTGGAAAAAGAAAAATTCATTATCCTTTTGGAAAGATCACCAAACAAATCTTTAGCGACCTTACTTACAAACAAATGAAGTTGAATTTTGAAGCTGGGGCTAAGGAAGTTTTTCTTGCGGGTATGAAACTTCGTAAATATACAAAACTTCCCAAAAAGGAAGAAATTGATACTCTTGCTTGGAGACCGGCTGAATTCCCAATGGCGGCTCCTCATCCGGCGGGTGGTTGTCGGATGGGAAAATCGAGAGAAACATCCGTGGTGAATTCACGGCACCAAGTGCATGGATTTCAAAATTTGTTTGTCGCTGACTCTTCCGTATTTCCTACGGGAGTGAGTGTGGATCCAAGTTTTACCATTATGGCTTTTAGTAAAAAAGCCTCTGAGTTTGTAATGGATGTTATGTGAGATTTTTATTCCTAAAAACGGCCACGGTTTCGACGTGATCAGTTCTAGGAAACATATCCACAGGTTGGACCGAATTTAAAAAATACTGCCTCGCAAGGAGATTTGTATCTTCTCTGAGACTAACGGGATCACAAGAAACATAAACGATTTTTTTAAAGCCCATTCCGAGGATGGTTTCTGCCACCTCGACTCCAAGTCCTGTGCGCGGAGGATCAAGAACTAAGGTATCATAGTTTTTTCCAAAAAGAGTGGGTAATACTTCAGCAACTCTTCCTTTGCGAAACCGTACATTATGTACTTTGTTGTATTTGACTGATTCCAGTGCGGTTTTGTGGGAATTGGGATTTTCTTCGATCCCCATCACTTCTTTACAATTTCCCGCGATCCAAAAAGAAATAGTTCCAATTCCAGAGTAAGCATCGATGACCCGAGATTCTGGTTCCACTTCATCAAGGACCAAATTGTACAAACTTGGAGTTTGGATGGGGTTTACTTGTAAAAAGGTGGAAAGACCTACTCGAAATTTATGTTTTCCAAAATGTTCATGGATGTAAGGTCTACCCCATAACAAATGTTCTTCGCGACCGAGTGCCATTGTTGTATGTTTGGTATTGATATTTTGGATGATACCCACAATTTTTCCAAACTTTCCTGTTTTACCTATTCGGTTTTGGATGGCAGTGTGGAGTCTTTTCGAAGCATCTTTGGCATGTGGTAGGTCTTCTTTGGCAGTGACAATTCCTAAAATGATTTCACCAGTGGAAAATGATTTTCTTGCCACAAGATATTTCATCATCCCCCTTTTAGATTTTTCGTTATAAGGAAGCAGTCCTTCTCGCCTAGCCCATTGTTTGACGGCGAGGGCAATTTCTGTAAGTCCAGGGTCTTGGATTTGGCATTCGGTTTGGTCGAGGACAAAAGTGGATTCCCGGTTAAAAAGACCTAATGTAAGTAAGGTTTTGTTGGCAATATTACGTCTTCCAAAAGGGAGTTGGATTTTGTGACGGTAATATTCGGGTGAGGGACTAGGAACAATGGTTCGAAATTCTAAGTGGCGATAACTTTTGAATAGTTCTTTAATATTTTGTTCTTTTTTACGCAGTTCTTTGGTGTAATCAATATCTAAATAATTACAACCACCACAGGTTCCGAAATGAGTACAGATTTTTGTTCCAGGACTTGCGGTTGTCATTAACTATTTCCTTTCCCAACAAGTTCTGAAATATGAGTGAGCCCTTTTTGTTTTAGAGTTTTGTCGAGATAAGAGCAGATTTGATAAGGTAAAAAAGGACCTTCATAAATATAACCTGTATAGATTTGTATTAGATTTGCACCGGCTTCAATCATACGAACTGCCTTTTCTCCAGAATCAATTCCACCCACACCAATGATGGGAATTTTTCCTTGGAGTGTTTTGTAAGCAAGAGAAACAAATCGAAGAGACTTTTCAAACAGTGGATCGCCTGAGAGCCCACCTTCTGGCGGATTTACTTCGCCAAGAATTTCTTTATTCAGTGTTGTGTTTGTGAGAATGACACCACTAATTTTATAATCCAAACAAACCTTTAGATTTTCCATGAGTTCTTCTTCTGACAAATCGGGAGCAAATTTTAAATACAACGGAATGGGAAACTTCTGATCAAAAGCCGTTTGAATTCCTTGGATGAGATCGATTAAACTTTTTTTGGTTTGGAGGGAACGAAGGCCTGGGGTATTCGGAGAACTGATATTGATGACGGCATAATCCCCATAAGGTACTAGTTTCTTTAAAGTATAAACATAATCACTCACAGCATCTTCTAGCTCAGTGACTTTTGATTTTCCGGCGTTGATCCCGCGAATTCCCAACTTTGGTTGTTTCTTTAAATTGGATTCTGCAATGTCAGCTCCTGGGTTATTGAATCCCATACGGTTGATGAGTGCTTTGTGGTTGGGATAACGGAAAAGTCTAGGTTTCTCATTGCCTGGTTGTCCTTTGGCAGTGATGGTTCCGACTTCGATAAATCCAAATCCCATATGAATCATTGTGGGGAAAAGTTCTGTTGTTTTATCAAAACCTGCGGCAAGACCGAGAGGATTGGGAAACTGGATTCCTTGGATGGTTTGTTTCAATCTTTCGGATTTGTACTCGAAAAGGGAAGAGAGGGTTTTGTGAAAAAATGGGATCTTTTCCGAAAGGGAAAGGAAACCAGAGACCAGATGGTGTGCCGATTCTGGATCTAAATGAAATAGGATTGGTTTGATCAGGTGGTTATAAAACAAGAGGAGAATCCTTACGTTGATTCTTTTTTCGCGCTCTTTTCTTACAATTTCTTTCCGAAAATAGCGTTCTCTCAGAGATTCATTCTCAGGACTTTAATGAATGGCACCTAATTCTTCTTTTTCCCGAATTTGGCAAAACCCATCCGACTTCCCTCCCGAAGTTGTTTTGCGGGAATTGGAAAATCTCTTAAGATCCAATCCAGATTTTTGGCTCAAAATCAATCGAGATGGAATCATTGTTGATTATAAGTCTTCAAGGTTTGTGAACATTGGAGATAAACCAGAAACACTTCTCGGAAAACACATTGATGTAGGTTTACCGCCTTACTTACGTGAAATTACAACAGAGGCTTTGGATTATCTTTCTGAGAAAAAAAGCCAGGTGTTTTGGAAAGAGTATTCCTATGGAATTGAACCAAATGTTCGTCATGTGGAAGTGCGTTTTGTGGTTCTCTATGAAGGATATATCATGTCCAATCATCGAGATATCACAGAAAGGAAACGTTTAGAAAATGCGTTTCTCGAAAGTGAATCTAGGTTTCTTTCTATGGCTCAAAATGCCGCCGATTCAATCATCATCATTAACGACGAAGGTACCATTCAATTTTTTAATAAAACGGCAGAAAAAACATTTGGTTACGATCAAGAAGAGGTAATCGGTAAAAACATTTCCATTATCATACCTGGTGATTATAAAGACAGACATGATGTATTTTTAAAAAGGTATAAAGAAACCGGAATGCAACATATCATTGGTGTGGGGAGAGAACTAGTCGCACAACGTAAGTCAGGTGAAAAATTCCCTTGTGAATTATCAGTTGGTGAGTTTAGAAGTAAATCAGGTAAGATGTTTACTGGAATTCTTAGGGACATTAGCCTTCGTAAACAACAAGAAGAAGAACTTTATCAATATAGAAATCATTTAGAAGATTTGGTAGAAAGTCAGACAATGGACTTAAAAATGTCCAAAAATATTGCGGAAGAAGCGTCTTACATGAAATCACTTTTTCTTGCTAATATTTCTCACGAACTCAAAACTCCGATCCATGCGATTCTAAGTTACGCAGAACTCGGAGAAGAAAAATCGGCCTCTGTCACTCCTGAAAAAATTAAAGAATACTTTCAAATCATTGATTCCTCAGGAAAACGACTGTTAGGTCTACTCGAAAATTTATTAGACATTGCCAAACTAGAATCCGGAAAAATGCGATATCTTTTTGAAAAGAACTGCCTGAAAGAAACAACAAAATTTGTGATCAACGAAATGCGTGTGATTTTGGAAAAAAGAGGAATCACAGTTGTTTTAGTAGATAAGGAAGAACGTTGGGAAGCAGAATTTGACTATGAACGGATCCAGCAGGTGATACGAAATATTCTGTCGAACGCATTAAAATTCATCCCAAATGACACTAATATTGAAATTAGTATGATTCGAAGAGAATTTATTCCGAGAAAAACTCAGTCATATGTCAATGGTATCGGAATACAAATTCGTGACTTTGGGCCGGGGATCCCTCCGGAGGATTTGGATAAAATTTTTGAAAAATTCATTCAATCCAAACAAGTAAAAGCAGGTACTAAGGGTACTGGACTTGGTTTGTCCATTTCCAGGGAAATTGTCAATGACCACCACGGACTGTTGTATGCCGAGAACCATGAAGTAAAGGGAGCTATTTTTACGATGTTAATTCCTTGTTCTCGCGAGGGTCTTAAATGATTAACCTACTAGCAGTGGATGATGAGATGATCAATTTAATGATCATTGATGAATCTTTGTCAGATAAAGGATTTACTGTTGTCAAAGCAAAAGATGGTGAAGAAGCCTACCAAATTCTTAGTTCAGATACATTTGCTTTTCATGCTATTATTTTGGATCGACTCATGCCAAAAATGGATGGGATCGAACTTTTAAAAAAAATCAAACGATCGGAAAAGTATAAAGACATTCCGGTGATTTTTCAAACGGCAATGAGTTCTGTCACAGATATGACAGAAGGGTTAGATGCCGGAGCCTTTTATTATTTAACAAAACCTTATTCTAGAACATTGCTCGTTCGCATTGTGCAAACAGCGGTGGAACATTTTATCAAACTCCAACGTGCTAAAGAAGATTTACACAAAGGTATGGGTGCTCTTCGGCATATGCTTACGGGTGAGTTTCGCATTCGTTCCATTCGCGAATCACATGAGTTGGCACCACTACTTGCCAATGCTTGTCCTGATCCAGAACGTGTATTAACTGGGATCATGGAAATTTTAAACAATGCCATTGAACATGGAAATTTAGGTATATCTTATCAAGAAAAATCGGAACTTCATGATAATGACAAACTGATGGAAGAAATTTTTAGAAGGTTAGAAACTCCTGAGTTTAGAGATAAATTTGTCAAAGTAACTTTTGAAAAGAATGAACAACATGTAGAGATTCGAGTGAGCGACCAAGGAAAAGGGTTTGATTGGCAAAGGTATTTGTCAGTGGAAGCTATGACAAAAAATGCTTTTAAAACCCATGGTCGAGGAATTTTTATGGCCCGTAAATTGTCCTTTGATGATTTGTCTTACACTGATGAAGGTAGAACGGCCGTCATTCGTATTGATCTTTCAAACAAAAAAGGAAACTTACTCACTGACTTTCAAGAGTAACTCTCTTTTATAACTCTAAAACAATTGGGTTTGTGAAGTCATAAATGATTTGTTCTACGTGACTTTTTAGTTCTGATTCTGTATGTGATGTGGCCACTCCAATGATGGAACATCCTGCAGACTTTCCTGATTCTAAACCAGCAAGGGAATCTTCAAACACTACACAATCTTTCGGGTCTAGCCCCAATTCTTTGGCACAGAGTTGGTACACTTGTGGATGAGGTTTGCCTTGACTCACTTGAGAGCCATCGATGATTACATCAAAAAAATGCCTTAAGGATAAATTATCCAAAGTAAAATTTACATTCATTGTAGGAGCAGAAGTTCCTAATGCAATTTTAACTTTTTGTTCTTTTAAGTGCTTTAAATAATCCACCAGTCCAGTATGTGGTTTCATTTCTTTTTGGTATAGAGACTGATACCAACTTTCTTTTTCATCCCCATACAGTTTGCATTCTTTGTCAGAAATATCTCCAAAGATCATACGAAAGAGATCAGAGTTGGTTTTGCCGTTAAATGTATCTCGATAGATTTCGGAATTTAATGGAAAATTATATTTTTTAGAAAATTCCATCCATGCTTTAAAATGAAAGGAATGGTTATCAACCACAACCCCATCCATATCAAAGATAAATCCTTTATGTTTCATTTGAGATCCTTTCGTAACCGCCAACAAGCCCCGAAATAAAACTTGGGATTTTGGTTTCAAATGTAAGTAATTTTTTACTAAACGGATGAGTCAATTGGATTGAAAAGGAATGTAATGCCATGCGAGGGTAAGTTCTTGCGTCGTTTCCATATTTTGTATCCCCTACAATGGGATGTTTTTTATCAGAGAGATGGACACGAATTTGGTTCTTTCGACCAGTTAAGAGTTCGATTTCTAATAAAGAATAAAAGTTGGTTTCTTTTAGAACTTTGAATTTAGTTTTAGAGAGTTTTCCTAATTCTGGTTCGTCAGTGGAATACACCCTATGTGCTTTGGATTCCACAAGATAGGATTGAATGGTTCCTGACTTTTCTTTCCAAACGCCATGACTCACAGTAAGATAGATTTTTTTTGTTTTCTCCCATGATTCTTGTAAGGTTTGTTTGGCAGTTTCTGTTTTTGCAAAAACCAAAATTCCTGATGTTTCTCGGTCCAAACGATGGACAATGAAGATTCTATTTTTTGATCTTTCACTTCCTTTTTTCACATAATCCATCAGAGCCGCATAAGCCGTTTTTGATTTTTCCGATTCAGTTGCGATTGTAAGGAGTCCGTGAGGTTTGTCGACGACGAGGATGTCCCGATCTTCATATAAAATACTGAGACCCTTGGGTAAAAATCGGGTATTGGTTTTTTGTTTTAACATAGAAAAACAGATCCTTTCAGTCGAAGGATTCGAAATTTGGTTTCGGGAGCTGGGCTTGCCCCGGTGGGAGCGAGGAGAATTCCAAACAGGAAAAGGAAGCGGTGCATCTTCCGTGAGTCTAAGAAAGGCTAGGAAATGGGTCAAGACTTGTCTATTTTTAAGAAAACCAGGCTTAGAACTTGGTTCAGAAAAGAAATAGTTTAATTTATTGAATTTAATTCCGTTAAAACAGATATTGGTTTCTAAGGAAACCTGAGCACTTTGGAAACCATGTTAGTGAATCAATATGTACCTCTATTCCAACCAATCTTCTCTGTAGAGGAGCAGACGGTGGTTGCCTACGAATCTCTTGGCCGAAGGCGAGAAGAATCTGGAAATTTGGTTTCGATCCCTGAATTTAGCGATCCCCATGTCACAGCCCTTCGCATGAGTTCCATTGACAGACAATTACTGGGGCAAGCTTTAACTCGAATTCAATCAACGAACGATCGTTTGTTTGTAAATATGTCCCCGGACCAAGTCATTTTGGAATATGAAGAAAGCCGTTCCAATTCATTACCAATTTCAGATTTAGTGAATAGTTACGGAATTCCTTTAGATCGTATTGTGATTGAGATCACTGAAAAATCAGGAAGTTATGGAACCGATGTTTTGGCGGCCGGTGTTGAATTATTAAGAGAACAAGGATTTGGAATTGCACTAGATGACGTTGGATCGGAATCGTCCAACTTAGAGCGATTAGGTGCTATTAAACCTGATATCATTAAAATTGATTTAAATTTATTAAAAAAATCCATCGAAAAAAGAGAATTCCAATCGATCTTAGAATACTTAAAGCAGATTTCTCTAAGTATTGGATCCCAATTACTTTTTGAAGGAATTGAAACAGAGGAAGAATTATATAGAGCCATTAGCTCTGGTGCGAGTTTGTTACAAGGTTACTTTTTAGGAAGACCGTCTGAATTTAACCAAGATAAACAAAGTATTTGTGATTTAGTCGTTCCTCACTTACAATTGTATCATGAACAGAAACGAAGAGAAGTGGCAATGGAGATTGAGTTTGAAAAAAATATTAAACTCCAACTGGATCAACTTTCTTTAAAAACATTAATTTTGGAAAATCGTGTGATCATTGATCCACATTCCTTTTTTAAATTAGACCAAAAAATCCAACGTGTTTATATTACAGATTGGTCAGGAACACAAGTTTCACCATATTACGTGCGAACAAATGAGTTTGGATTTGTCGAAAACTTATCTATGCTTCAGAAAAACTGGTCTTATATGCCTTTCTTTTATAAACACGTCAAACAAGTGTTTCGAGATGCAGAAAATTGGCAGGTAAGTGATCCTTATTGGGATAAAGAATTAAAAAAGAACGTAATTGTGTTTTCTAAAGTGAATGAATTGGGTTATTCTTTTTTCATCGATGTCGTTTTAGATTCTCTCTAATGTCATTCAATTCATGACATCAGTTTTCCTTTTTAAGGAGAATGATTCGTTTGAATTACCAAAATCAAAAGACTTTTTGCTATATCTAAATTTTCTAATACAGAATACAATTGGATCAATAAGAAGGATTGACGATTTTTACCCGCTAATGTTCTCATTGCCACTCACGGGGAAAATCTATGACAAATAAAATATCGATGTTATCGTTCGTTATTGGCGTATGCATCGTATCATCTCTTTTAATCTATTCTTGTTCTGGTTCCAAATTAGAACCAAATGAAGTAAAAGACGAACAAGGTAAAATTATATCTCTCATTCCAGAACCGGATCTGAGTTCCACAAAACAAACAGAAATCAAATCGAGTGTTTCGCTTTTAAAAGAAGATGGTAAGTTAAATATTTCTGGTTGGGCCAGATACCCTTTCTTTCAGATTGATGAATCCAAAATCAAAGTAGATCCTAAACGATACAAACGTTGGGAACATTATACTTTTTATAATGAAAAATTTGGTGGAGCCATTACTGTCACTGACATTGGAAATTTGGCCATGGGCAGCATTGAACTTTTAGAGTTTGGAACGGGAAAGGCCATTTTTTCAAAAACAGAATTAGTCAGACCTGGAGAAATCTTTTTTCCAACAAATACAACCGATCCCATTGAATTTAAAAAAGGAGATCAGTTCATTCGTATTACAAAATTAAAAGGAAAAAGAATCATCGAGTATTCGATCCTAGGGGATTCTTCATCTGAATTGATTAAAGGAAATTTCGAATTAGAAGAAAAAGCCCCTGAAGCACTCGCAGTCATCACTCCTTTTTCTGAATCTACATTCTTTTATGAATACAAAATGCCAAGTTTAGTTTGTAAGGGTTCGATCCAATACAACAACGTAACTTATGAGTTTAATGACAAAAGTTATGCGGTTCTTGATTGGGGGAGAGGAACTTGGCCAGAAAAAAACAAATGGCTTTGGGCAGCAGGTGCGGGTCTTGTCAAAGACGAAGTACTTAGTCTAAATTTGGGTTATGGGTTTGGAACTCCGGACCAAGCAACAGAAAACGGAATCGTTTATAAAGGCAAAGTTCATAAACTAGATAAAGTCATTTGGAAGTATGATGTAACCAATTACTCAAAACCTTGGAAATTCATCAGTAACGAAGGTCGGTTGGAATTAGATTTCACCCCAGTGTATGTTTTGCATTCTGACATTGATCTTAAAGGTATGTTTGGATTTTTGAAACAATTGTATCAAAACTTTTCCTTTGCCGAAATTTTAGAACTACTAAAAACGGAAGCTTATTTGAATAAAGCTTTTGGACATTATAATGGTTATGTGATTTTAGACGATGGTACAAAGTTAGAAGTCAAAGACCTTGCTGGCTTTGCGGAACAAATGTACCAAAAGTGGTAAACATCAATTTTTAATTTCAAAATCCTGCAGCTGTGATGGCCGATTTAGAACAAGGGTTATTATTGGGATCACAGCTAAACATCTTAAAGGTAAATTGATCATTAGGATTTGGCCTTTGTGAAGTAGATCCAAAATTACTCCCACTAGTAAATCCTAACTCTGAACAAGAAGAAGTAGAAACCGCATATTTTTTAATATTGGTATTCAATGCTCCGCCAGAACCACCGGGTGGAGTGTTGAAATAAGCAGTGGGTCCTACATTTCCTCCATTCCATTGAAAAGTATCGTAACAAGTTCCTGTAAACGATCCGGCAAGATCGGCCACTTCCATCACGACAAGGGATTTGTTTTTATCGACCACACCATTTAGTAAATTGTTAATCACAAGGGAAGAAATACCTTCTCGGTCTTGTTCTTTAGATTGGCAATTCCAAAGAAAATGGGAAAGAATTAGGATCATAAAGAATCGGATGATTAAATTAATTTTTAAGTTCATGTTTTCCTCTTAGTTGGGTCTATAACTATAAGCTTCAGGAGAAACCACTCCGGTCCAAAAGTTTGCTTGTAATTGTAAGTAAACTCTTCTGTCATCGATTGGCATCGCGTTTCCTGTACTCGGATTTACATCGAATTGATTGCCGAGGACTTGGTAATAAAGTTGTGCTTTAAAATGATGTTTATCACCGAAAAGATTGAGTCCGGCCCAATAAACTCGTAAAGAATCGGTTGGATCTACTTTTCCATTTCTGTTAAAATCACCTTGGATGTACTCATACTTTAACACAGGCATGATGTAGTATTTTTCCAAAAAAGGAAGATTGTATCCAATTGTTCCGTGATATCCAAACAAATCATTGGAAGCAGCACCACCAAATTTGGTATAGGCGCCAGATAAATAAAAACCTTTGTAAGTAAAAGTGCTATCGTAAGTATGTCCGATGAGCCCCATCTTCGGTCGACCAAGCGTAGGAACTGAGTTTTGCACTAAGAAGTTTGGGTTTCCATTGGCATCCAAACCCCCGCGGTCAGGATTTGATCCTTGTGATGTAAGTAATTGAATTCCGCTAGTGGTTCCAGGAGTGTATTCGGGAACATAAAGAGAAGGGGTTATTAAGTTTTGAGTTTGCACATAACCAGCGCCAATCGACCATTTTAACTCACGTTGGAAAATCTCTTCTCCCTCTTGCCAATTCACCATCTTTCCATCAGATTCTCGTTTGAGACCTCCAAAAACATTCACTTGTGCTCGTGCATAGTAAATAGGTGAAGTATTTACAGCTCCATACCGATTGGCAGTGGTTAGGTCTTGTCGTCTACCTGTCCCATAATCTCCACCACCACCTTTTCCGTTACTCATCATAATAGAAACTTGTAAGTATCTTTCCCATTTATGATCAATTTCTTTTAATGGAGTGGCTTGGAGCATCACACCATTGTCAAATTGAGGAATGGCATTTACAATCATACTTCGTTCTAATGTTACAAAGTTAGCAGATGATTGGAGATATTCTCTACTGAATTGAGTTGGTAACTGACCAAATACAAATCGTAATCCGGCATAAGGAATTTTTGCATAAGCAAATGCCTCATGGATATAACCACGATTATCTTTTAGTTTGGTATTGGTTACATATGTTGTAGTCGCAGGCCTTCCATTTGCATCTAAATAATTTAATGTGTTGGTTGTTTGGACCACATCTGGTCGGTTGAGCATATTTTCCAAACGGAGTTGGATATTGGCTCCCCACCATTCATTTTCATATTGAACACCAAAACGGAGTCTTCGAAAGTTCCAATCGACGGAATTAAAATCTCGATGTCCATTATTGTAGAGTGAGTCTTCCGAACCAGAAACCCCTCTAAATTGCATACGGCCTGCAATGGTTAGTTTTTCTTTTGTGGTGTCATCCGGTCTATGTGCAAAGGCATCAGGAAGTGTGCTTGAATTTCCATTCGTAAGAGGACGATTGTATTCCACTTTCACTCGGTTTGGACCTGGTTTTGTAAAAATCTGACCAGATTCCGTGTCTTCGTAGAGTTCACGGTAAACTTTCGCTTGCGGTTCTTTTGTTTCTTTTTTATGTTCTTTGGCTTCTAGAGGAGCCGGGGTCTCTTCTTTGGATTGGAGATTTGTGTTTGGTTCAGCAGAAATCGCCCTCGTAAGGAATAGGAGGCCTAAGAGAACTTTAGAGATAGTTTTCATTTCAATTTGTCATTGCTGTTTGGATTATTACAAGCGGGAGGTTACGTTCCGTTTGAATGTTTCAGCTTAGTTACAAACGTATTGAAGTATTGTTGGGTTTGGATGACGGAATTGTTACAAGTTGATTACAGGGTCTAGATTTGAGGACATTTGTTACGTTTTTTTTGCTAAAACCGAACTTTGTCATAATTCGAAAGAGTTCTGTTACAAAAACATAACATCACAATCGTTACATTAGGTACGAGAAACCGATGTGTTTGTATTGTTTTTTGGGCGGATCCCACTTACGCATTTTGCGTATGTGGGATCGGGCTCTATGCTCCAATCTTTCGCAAGGAGCGAAAGGATTTCCGCTACGATCCCTTCCGCGACTTAAGACTGCTTTTTACACTTGGAACTGGTCGCAAATTCCTTTTAATTTGTCTGCGGTGTTGGAAAGGTTTTTTGCCGAAGAGGACATCTCTTCTGCCCCTGCGGCTGTATTGATGGTATGTTCATTGATTTGAGTGATAACGTTGGTAATCTCTCTCACAGCTCCCCTTTGTTCATCGGCCGCTGTTTTGATTTGGTCAGATTCACCTTTGACCACCATGGAGTTTTCCAAAACGGATTGGTTGATTTCAGCCTGAGAACCCATAACTGTATAAAGAGAATCCATTGCTTCGGAAACCCCATTGATGTTTTTAATGATTTCTTGGATGAGGGAAGTAGAGGACTGAATGCTCTTTGCTCCTCCGTCCAATTCTTTAGAGTTTTTGTTAATCATTTCCGAAATCGATTTGATCGACGATGCGGTTCGAATCGAAAGTTTTGAAATTTCTTCGGCGACTACAGCAAATCCACGTCCTGCATCCCCAGCCCTTGCCGCTTCAATCGCAGCATTAAGAGCTAAGAGTTGTGTTTGGTCAGAGATTTCATTGATGATCGCAATGATGGCCTTCATTTCATCAGAAGACTTTAAAATATTACTGATCATATCATTCATTCCCGTAAGAGATTGTTCTCCCTCTTTGGCCTGGTTGGAAATAGATTTCATTCGAACGAGTGTATGGTCGATTTCGTCAGCCACCTTTTTAACACTATCAGCTAACTCTTGAATCCTAATTTGGAACTGAGATATATTTCTATGTTGGATATCAATTGAACCTGTGATGTTTTCCATACTTGCAGACATTTCTTCAACAGTAGCTGACATCTGTTCTGTGGAAGCTGCCGTTGCTTGTGCGCCCCCAGAAAAACTATCTGAACTTGAGGAAAGTTCTCCCGCACTTGATGCAAGTTCCTGAGAGATAAACTGAATTTCTGAAACAATCTTCCTAAGACTGATTAAAAAGGAATTGGTATCACCACTCAGCTCTCCAATTTCATCATTATGTGTGATGGTTAAAGATTGTGTTAAGTCACCAGAGGACATCTTTTTGAAAAGGTCTCTGAGTCCAGAAATGGGTTTTAGTCTTCTTGTGATCAAATGGGAAAGGGCATAAATAGAAATACTTAAGATGATTACAACGAAGATCCCAATTTTGAATAACATATCATGAACGACTGTTAGAATCTCTCCTTTGGAAGCAATTGTCGCTAAACGAATATTATATTTTTGTAAATCAAATACGGTCGCAATTTTTTCTCTTCCGAAAAAATATTCCATATGTTCTTCAGATTTTAATTCGAGTAATCGTCTTCCCCAATCTAGTTTTTTGAGATCAAGTTTTAGAATGAGAGATTTGTCTGGATGTCCAAGGACTTGGCCTTCTCTGTCCGTGATGGCTACAAAACCTTCTTTGCCAATTTTTACATCTTTGACAACTTCATTGGTGAGTTGGTTTAAAGATATTGCAAATGCAAAGATTGCTACTACTTGTTTTCCTTGGAATACGGGCATCGTCAAAACAGCAACAGGTTCCTCTGTAACAGGAGAACGATTGACTTTACTGAGGGCAGGTTTTCCTTCTAGAACTGCTTTGATATTTTCATCAAAACCTGTGTTTCCCCAGCGAAATCCAATGGCTTTACCCGTTGCATCAGAAAAAACAATTGGGTTCTCTTCTGCAGTTGATAAAAACACATTTTCATAAACATTGAATTTTTTGCTTAGATTGGCAAGGAGTGGATCAAGATAGCGCCGGTCCTTTTTAATACAACGTTCGGCAAACTCAGGGTTTGATGCTGTAAATTCCGCGAGGAGAAATTGTTGATCAAAAAAATTGCGTATATGTTTTCCAGAAAGTTTTGCAACGTTTTTCATCTCACCAATGTAGGCATCTACGATGTAGTCTTTGGCTATAATGTAAGCAAAGGAAGAAATTCCGAGAGCGAGTACAATAATTACGGCAACACTCAGAGCAACGATTACGGTCTTTAGGCTATTGAATTTCATTTTTTTGGTCCCGGAAAACAAATAGAATCATATGTGATGATTCTTGGATGGGTTTTGTCAAACCACATAAAGGTTTTTCTTTATCGATTTTCTTTTCGAATGACTAGTTTTAATCCTGACCAAATTTCATCGACAGCACAGACTTTAATATCTACAAGTCCCAATTCCAAAGCAAAATTACGAATGAGGTCTTCATTCATATCGGTAGAAATTTTGGAAGATTTTTTCGGCCAAGAAATCCAGATCATTCCCGTTGGTTTTAGAAATTGGATTAGTTTTGGTAATTTCTGGTTGTACTCTTTTGAAGATTGAGTGAAGAAATGGATCATATCCATTCCGGCTCTCGGTTTTTCTAAGATATTGATTGGTTTGGGAAACGTTCCCCAGTTTTTTAGAAAATCTTTGGAGGGAAGATTGATAAAATGAAGGTTCATATTTTCTTTGATTCCTAATTTCTCAACCAGTGGTTTTCCTGAATATCCAGCAGTCATCATTTCCCTCTTGATTTTGTTTGTTTCCATACTATCGGTAAAACTTTGTTAGTTTCTAAATAGTAGACATAATTATTTCTTCCCTAGAGCGTTTCTAAATCTGAAGTATGGGAAGAGGAACCAAAATGCAATTCGTTCGGTCTTCTTGAAAAAATCGGGTTTTCACTGAAAAATGAGAAAATACGGATCATTTCCAATCAATTTGATCCGTAGATCTTAAGAAGACTAATAAAATATTGCACCTAATCGACATTCTGGTGATGTCATTGAATTGAGGGTATTGAGTGTTAACAATCGCAGATCTTTGGAAACAAGGGAAAATCATCATCAACAGAATCAGGTTCGGACTCGTTCTATTATTCCTACTCGCAATGATTGGGGCCAAAGACGAATTCCAACCAAAGATGTTTTTGATCCACATGATTGGAACCTGTACGATGGGGTTTTACTGTGCGATCGCTTATATTCTCGAAAGAAAAACAAACCCTCCTACTTGGTTTCATAAATCTCTCATTTTGATGGATACTTTAGTTTTGGGTGGAACCATCATTATGGATTGCACTCTCAGTTTGAAAGAAGCACAAGCTGCACTTGCAAATGCAGTAGTATATTTTATCTTTTTCTTTAATGCGATTTATTCCGGATTTTTAGGAGATCGTAAATTTGTTTTATTTAATTCTTTCATCGGGGCAATGACTTCAGCAGTTGCTTTGTATTGTGCTGTGAACATTGCTGGGATCAAACTCTCGGTAGATCCTGAATTGTCTCGCCAAATGGGTTACGTTGGTCTGGCAGGGGAAGTGATGAAACCTATTTTTATCATGATTGCCGGATACATAGTCAGTTTACTTGTTCAATTATTAACAAAGATTAGTTCCCTGGCAGAACTCAAAGCAAATGAAGCAGAACTATTACTTGGTCAAACCAAGGAACGAAATAAAATTTCCGCCAACGCTGCTGTAAAACTTGAAAGTTCGATCACTAACTTCAGTGACTTTGTTTCTAGAACGTCTGTTAAATTGGAATCCCAAGCAGCATCTTTAGAAGAAATTACTGCTGTCATTTCGGAACTATCTAGTTCATTCGAATCTAATGGATCTTCTATCGAAGAACAAAATAATAAAGTACAAGGAATGGTTTCTGATACAGAAATACTCAAAGAAACTGTGGATCAAATTCTTGTACAAAGTGAACGGCTTGTCGAAATTGCAGAAATAAATAAAAAAGAGAGTATGTCTGTTACGGAAGTTGCTGACCAAACTGCCACTCACTTAGAGTCCATCCAGTCTTCTTTTGACCAGGTAAATGAAATCAACAATATCGTTGCTGAAATTGGAGAAAAAACAAATTTACTTGCGTTAAATGCTTCAATTGAAGCGGCAAGGGCTGGTGATGTTGGGAAAGGATTTGCCGTTGTTGCAAACGAAGTGAGTAAACTTGCTGAGTTTACAAAAAATAACGTAAAACGAATTTCGACAGTAGTTAAAAGTTCCAAAGAAATCATTTCGAATGCGAGAAATGCCTCCAAAGATACTGGTGAACTCGCCAAATCACAAATTGAACGTTTGAATCAAACCTTGGTAGAAATCCAAGATATGAACCGATTGTATTTGGAACAAAGAAATACTCTTTCTGCAATTTTAGTAGAACTTGCTCAAATTAGAGAATTATCCAAACAAATTTCTGAATCCACCAAAGAACAGTTACTTGGTCAGAAAGAAGCTTCGAAAGGAATTGTCCAACTAGAAATGGAAGTCAATGAAATCAGTCGAGCCTCCAAAGATCTAGAAGAACACATTGAAATGATCAAAGACGAAGCAAATAAACTGGCATCAATGAGCCAGAGTTAATTGTAAATTTAGGAACTTTAATGCAATTTAGCGAAACCTAACTTAATTTTTTTAAGTTAGGTTTACATTATTTAATTTTGGTTTAATCCGCTTTTAAAAAACCAATAATTTCATCTTTTACGCTCTCGGTTCTTAAAATCATTTTATGACCGAGACCTTTTGTTTTTATTAACTTGGATTTTTTCCATGCTTTCGATACAGTGAGCCCCATCGAAAAGGGAATTTCTAAATCATCTTCATCGTGAATGACAAGAAGTGAGTTATTAAACTTTGGTCCTGCTGTACTTAAATCCAAACTACTTAAAGGTTGTTTGACCTTTCGTTCCAGAACAGAACGCATCGAATCCTGTTCTTCTTCTGTCAATTGATAGTATTCGCTGAAACTTTTTCTTAAAATTTCCAATCGTAAGGGTGGGGCAATATAAACTAATTTGTTTGCACTTACACCTAATTCTTGTGCAACGGTTGCTACTGCACCGCCAAAAGAATGTGTGATGATATAATCTGGGTTTCCAATGATTTGTGTAAGTCTACGAACCATCTTGGCTGAGAGAACAATATTGGAATACTTTCCGGAAGAAAATCCATGTCCTGGTAGATCAATTCCAACAACATTATAACCTTCTTCTAAAAGTGAAGGGATAATCCTTGAAAAGTTTCCCGTATGTCCGTTCCAACCGTGAACCAGAAGAACAGTTTCCCCCTTTCCCTGCCAGTGAAAGTATTGGATGTGGTGTTCGTTTTCTTGAAATTCTTTTTGTTCCGCTAAGGTTAGGACATCCATTTCCTTCCGTGATGGTTTTTGTTTCTGTGTGGATAAAAAATATTGGGCTGCCACATGACCAAAAAACATCGGTTTTCTTTTAGCAAAGGCCCATTTTTCTTCCATCGTGATGGGATAAGATCTATTTAAAGAACGAACGATCGTGCTATTAATTTCCATTAGTAAATCCTCTTTTTTAAGTTAGTCTTGATTCTCTTTATACTGATTTCGTTTGATTAATTCGTTAAAACTTTGTTTGGTTCTTTTTTCTGTATTTTTGTCTTCTAGAAGTCTGTTATAAAAATGAAAGGATAAGATGAGTCCCCAAATTTCTTGTACCAGCTTATCTACATTTGTATTAGAATCTAGTTCTAAAGTGTCTTTCGCATCTTGTACAAATTGTTTTAATGTCTTTTGCCAACTGATCTGTGTTTTTTTTAAATGATCCCTTACAACCCCCGGCCTATCGTCAAATTCCGAACTAGAGGATAAAAATAAACATCCTCCAGGCAAACTGTCTGTGTGGGCCCAAGACAACCACATCTGGAAAGCTGTTTTGAGTCTGGTTAGGCCTGGTTTCGTTTTTAAAGCAGGATATACCACGTTTCTGCGGAAAAGTTCACTTCCCACTCGGAGGACATCGATTTGGAGATTTTCTTTGGAAGCAAACTTGGCAAAAAGTCCACTTTTGGACATTCCTAATTCGTCGGCTAAGGTTCCTATGGTGAGTCCTTGCAATCCTTGGACACTTGCCACCTGGACAGCTTTTTCCAAAATCATTGATTTTGTATCTTCCCCTTTGCCCATAATTAAAAGTACGATCGTTCGTTTTTTTAGTAAAGTACTTTTTTGCAGTTTGGAAGGTGGTTTTGACTTATTTTTTCACTTGAGTTTGCTCGGGTTTTCTTACAATCGTGGCCTATGCAACAGTACACATTTAACAAATATTTTGCTAAAAAAAGTTTTTTGAAAATTTTTGGTGGTGAAATTCGTATCTTTGATGAGAACAAAAACGACCTTCTCTTTTTTGTAAAACAGAAAGCTTTTAAATTAAAAGAAGATATTACGGTTTATGCAGATGAAACAAAAACAAAAGAACTCTTAAAAATAAAAGCACGCAGTGTGATTGATTTTTCTGCAATTTATGATGTGGTTGATGTCCCTTCGAATGAGGCAATTGGGTCTCTTCGTCGAAAAGGTTTTAAATCTATATTAAAAGATTCTTGGGAAATTTTAGACACTAAGGACCAAGTGGTTGGCTCGATTGATGAAGATAGTATGTTTAAGGCAATTCTTCGCCGATTTTTAACCAATTTAATTCCTCAAAAATTCTTCATTACATTAAACAAAACCCAGGTGGGAGTTTTAAAACAAACTTTTAATCCATTTGTTCCTCAATTCAATATTGATTTTTCTTCTGATAGTGCAAAGTCACTAGATCGAAGAATGGGTATTGCGATTGTAATTTTGTTACAAATCATTGAAGGTAGACAACAATAACTTTTGGAGTGGTAATTCAATTTAAACTCCGCGTTAAGGATCCATAGGGCTTGGTCACCTACCATCGTTAGATGGTGGGGGACGGGAGCGTTTAGCGCACCCCGGAGGAGCCTGGCCCTTGAAAAATAAAATGTTTTTATAGAAAAAAATTGGGAACGCCCAAATGAAAAATCCATTACGGAACTTCCTCTATCTATTGGTGGTTCTGTAATGGATTTGTTTGATAATTTAAAGTAAATGTCCACCTGAGACTTCGATGTCTTGTGCTGTGACCCAACCAAAATCATCTGAGAGTAAATTTACAATCACTTTGCCAATGTCTTCGGGTAAACCAATCCGTTTGAAAGCAGTTTGTTCTGCTAATGGTTGGATGAATTCTGGATATTTATCAAACACTCCATCACCAAAATTACTATGCGTGGGTCCTGGTGAGACTGCATTTACACGAATTTTACGAGGAGCCAGTTCATTTGCCAGATAACGAGTCCAGGTTGACAAAGCCGCTTTCAGAGATCCATAGATAGAATACCCAACAAAAGCTTTGTTACTCGATGAACTGGAGGTGTTGACAATGGATCCGTTATCTTCCATAAGGCCAATCAATTTTTGTGATAAAAAGATGGGCCCTTTGTAGTTGGTATTAAGAATTTGTTCGAAGTATTCTTCTGTTAATTCTGTGAAAAGCATTGGGCCGCCGATTCCACCGTTATTGACTAAGTAGTCGAAACTGTTTCGGTTCCAAACTTCAGAGAGTTTGTTTTTTACTTCTTCCACAAATTTCGGAAAAGTATCTTTTTTAGTGAGATCTAGTTTTAATGCGACTGCTCGCACTCCAGGATTTTTTTCAATTTCACTGACAACGGCATCTGCTCGGTCTTTGTATGAATTGTAAGTGAGGATCACACCTATACCTCGTTTGCCGAGTTCCAATGCAGTTGCTTTGCCAATCCCGTTACTTCCACCAGTGATGATTGCTACTTTCATAATTTTCTCCTATTCCTTTGCCTTATTAATGATAAGGGTTGATGAAGAAAACTATAGTTGATTTGGGGTTTTGGAACAAGATCCGATTTTACCAGTTTATTGCCTAAAACTACCGATTTAAAAATTTTTAACGAAAAAATTTCTAGAAAAATTAATTTTTTTATCTAGTGAGTGCCTAAAAATCTCATCATATGCTATGATCTTAGGATGCAGGAAATTCTAAAGGAAATGATTGGGCTTTGTTCAGCTGCAACTACGGAACCAACGAAGACGGAGTTACCGCGAGTGCTCATCATCCAAGGAGAAGTGCCGAAACACCAACTGGCTGCCATTTATGAACCAATGGTTGGTCTTGTTTTGCAAGGGAGTAAAACGGTTTCTATTGGAACACAAGTCATCCATTTGAAACCAGGATCTTATTTTGTGATCCCAACGGAAATGCCAGCTACTGGATTTGTAAAACAAGGTCCGAATGGATTGCCATATATTTCGATGGGGATTCAATTGGATCGGACGATTTTAACTGATTTGTTAAAAGATATCCCATCTAATAGTAATTATTCGAATATTGGGACAAGTGATTTTTCTGTATGTAAAGTTACCACTAGTTTTTTGGAAGTTTGTCTTCGAATGCTCCGACTTTTAAAAACCCCTGAACACATTCCCGCATTAGCTCCTGCATACGAAAGAGAGATACTCTATCATGTATTGATTGGCCCAGACGGTTGGAGGCTTCGACAGCTATTCCAAACAAGAGATAAAGAATCGAGTATTCATCAAGCAATCCAATGGGTGCGTAATCATTTCATAGATTCCTTTGAAATCAATCAATTGGCAGATAGAGCTTGTATGGGTATCACTACATTTCATAGGCAATTCAAAGCGATTACTGGTTTGAGTCCGATTCAATTCCAAAAACAGTTACGATTGTTAGAAGCACGAAAACTTTTAACCTTTAGTGGTTATTCTGTTACAGATGCGGCATTGGATGTGGGATATGAAAGTACTTCCCAGTTTAATAGAGAATACAGTCGATTTTTTGGAAATTCCCCTGGAAAGGATTCAAAGATATTAAAGGAGATGGTTCTTTAACTAATAACTGAAGTGAAACAAAAGTTAGTTTGTTTCTTTTTGATTCAATCCTGACGTTTTGAAAATTTTACAGGACAACTCGTACCCGGAAAGAATATGATAATCAACATTTTGCCTAAAATATAAAGAGAAAGGAATTACATATTCTGCTATATTGGAAATAAATTCTATAAATTGAAGGAGTTAGATTGGAATTTTGCCTGTAATGAGGAAATGGTAACCAAAGGAAACCCTTAGGTTATCAGAGGAAATTACATGGACTTAAGAAAAAAAAGAATCTACACCTATTCTCTCTTAGTTTTGACTCTCGTTTTGTCCTTCGGAAATCGTCTCGAAGCCATTGATGGTCTCACGCGTAATGCATTTAACGCACGTTATGAAGGTCTTGCGGGAACTAATACGGCTTTGGGGGGATCGGCAATTGATGTGGCTTTAAATCCTGCGAATCTTTCCATAAAAAAAGGAAAACTTTTAGAATTTGGAGCTACCAACTCTACGATCTACACAAGATACCAAGATCGTTTTTTGGATTCTAATCCTCAGTATGTTTATTCGAATGATAAAAAATCTGCAGTGAATGCACCCGCCCCTTATATCGCATTCAAAACTCAAGTCACAGAAAACTTAAATTATGGAATTGCATTTTATGTATCAGGTGGAGCCAAAGGCGGAGTGGATAAAATCACTCGGAATACTCCCACCGGACAAACGTTAAATGATTGGGGTGATTTAGCTCTTCCCGCAGGAATAGGAGACAATCCACAAGTGAAGGAATCGAATTCTAATGAGTTTGCAATTGCGAGATTGGTCAATGGGATTTCGTATGATTTTGGGAAACTTTCCGTTGGAATTAGTATTGAAGGGCTTTATGGATACCAACGACTGAACCAAAAATATTATGATTTAACTGGATCTGTTGAAGTTCCTGGTACGGGATCCTATTACGAGAGTAGTAAAAAATCTTTTGCCTTAGGTGGAATTTTTGGGCTTAATTATAAAGTCAACGAATGGTTACGCATTGCTTACTCCTACCAAGCGCATGCTTCCTTACCGATGAATGGTCATTATACGGTCGGTATTAATAATCCGGCATACTATCGAACAACAGGGGTTTCTTATTTTTTTAATATGCCTGAAAAACATTCCTTAGGTTTTGCTTTTGGAGCAGATAATCTGAAAGTTGGTTTGGACTTTGTTTATACGAATTATGGGTCCTATTTAAGAAAAGTAACGCAGAGATTGGAGGATCCTTGGCTTGCCACACCGGTGGGTAACGTACAGGCAGGTGATGCTCAATTGAATTTTAGAGATCAGTTTGCAGCTCTTATTGGGTTAGAACATAAAATCTCAGAAAGTTGGATTTACCGTTTGGGATATAGTTATAATACACTTCCCATTAAAAGTAATGGCCTTGGCGGATCGACGGGTGGATTCTTTTCGTTACAACATGTGGTTGCCGCTGGTTTTAGTTATCTCTTTGATAAGTGGAGCATTGATTTTGGAATCAGTTACAATGGTCCAAGAAACAAGATTACCGGTGCCAAGGGGACAGATTGGGATTTGTCTCATTACATTCGTACAGGCCCTACTTCTTTTAATGGATTGGGTTATAGTTACAATGCAGAATCTTCTTTTGTGAACGTTACCTTAGGAGCCACTAGAAGTTTTGATTGAAGTTACATTATAAAAAAACATCGAAGCAATATAAAATTCTAATTAATATGGAGTTGAAATTATAGATTAGAATTTTATATTTTGTTTATGGACTCAAAAATTGTTACCATCGAACGAAAGTTTATTGTTGGTTATAAAAAAGAAATGTCCCTTGTAGACCATCAAACTGGTATTTTGTGGAAAAATTTTATTCCTAAACTTAGTCAGATTTTGAATCGGGTGGATTCTCTTTTGATTTCCGCTACGGTTTATCCTTCGGATTACTTTGAAAATTTTCATCCCAGTCATCATTTTATTAAATGGGCGGGTGTGGAGGTTTCAGATATAAAAACGATTCCTGATGGTTTGGAGGTATTAGAGATTCCGACGGGCCTCTACAGTTGTTTTGAATATAAAGGTCATCCGAATGATGCGGGTCCCTTTTATCAAACAATTTTTCAGGATTGGTTTCCTAAGTCTGGCTATGAATTGGACAATCGTCCTCATTTCGAAGAGATGGGAGAAAAATACAAAAATGACGATCCTAACTCAGAGGAGCTTGTTTATATTCCGATCTTAAAAAGATAATGAATGACTTTCTTGTTTTCGTTCCGCTAGAATACGTTAAGCGATGTTTTTATTTTTGATTTTCTATTGTTTCACCTGGTTACTCTGTTTTTTCCCTCAGAAAATTGTTTACCTTCCTTATGGAAAATTTTGGCGTTTAAAAATATTGTACGCAGAAGGAGCCAGTTTTCTCTGTTTTTGTTTTCTAAGTTGTTCTCGCCCAGATTATCAAGATAAAAAATATTGGCAGGGAATCGCCATACACGAGTTTACTCACCAGCGCCAACAGCGGTTATTTTCTCCATTTCTATTTGGGATTCTTTATTTTGGAGAGTGGGTTTTTCGTAAGTTCTATTACAGACAAAGTTGGTATGATGCTTATTCGAATCTTCGTTGGGAAAAAGAAGCAGAACTGGCACGACTTAAATATGAAGGAAATATTTCTTAGATCGATTTAAAATGAGGAGCGGTATATAAAAGGCCTGTTCTACGGTAGAGTAAGAAAACCTATAACCTTTTTGTGCATAATATAGTTAACAATGGATTGGCGAAAATTAACCTCCCGATTGAGAATGAATAAACCCCCATTCTCTCCCCTTTGCCATTCGTGAGATGTGAAATCATATAGGAATTAGAGATTTTGCCTCATCTTCACTTTCTAGAGAAAAAACTTTTTTGGTTCTGGTGTGATTATTTGTGTTGGGCAGTGACCCAAGGTAAAAATCCATCCTTATGGACAACGAATCCTTCTAATGTGAATCAAATTGATCCTGCGAATGGAAAAAGTTTCGGTTATTTTTTACCTAAAATCACGGTGAAATGAAATTAAGAAACCTAATTCATCAACTAGATTTTGTAAGTTCGACTTTGGATTAGATTGATTTGGCTCTTCAGTATATCTCCCATTAAATACTCTGACCATAAACCTGCGTACCAATTGAAAGGTGTATTGATATAAAAATGACTAGATAAAGTTAGTTTGCATGTTCCGTCGGATAAACTTTGTAGTCGATATACATCCTGCAATATATCCACATGTTTCCCACCAAGAACAATATGTTCATCCATCACTTTTACAGGAATGGTATTTGGATTAATATTGATATTGAGAACCAGTAGTTGTTCATTTTCTAATTTCGCGATTGTTTCATTGAAAAATAGTCCTTTATCATAGATTGCAATTCTTCGGCCACCTATTTCCAGCTTCTCAATCGTTGTGCTGATATGCCTAGGGAACCCTAAGAAAGTAGATAAACTATTTTTTTGTTCTTCAGGTTTGATTTCGTTAATGTTCGTCAGTTCTTTCCAAACTTGCTTTGATGAAGCTTTAATGATAACAGATCTTGAAATGTAAAAATCCTTTCTACTTGATGTAGTGTCTCCTTCAATGAATCCTAAAACAAGTGGCAAACAAAGGATAAAAGAGCCATACAAAGTATTACGATTTTTTTGATTTGAATCTCTATCATTTTTCTTTCTAATTTGAGAAGCTATAATTCCACCTAAACTAGCAGTGAATGCAAATAAAGGAAAAATCATTAACCAACAAATCGTTCCTTCAATATTTAAAGCAATAGTGATACACATTAAAATAGCGCATGGCAAAAAAGGTTTGAAAATTATACTCACCATACTCTTTGTTTGATCTTTTGGTAGAAGATAAATAGTCAAAAAACCTATCGTAAGGGGCGCAAGCATAACAAAGCTTATACTGATTATACTTCCCAAAAATTGATCTAATAAATCATGCAGAATCCGTAACAATAAGCCATAAACTGTTGCCGCTGTGACTGCCAAGGTTGTCGATTTTTCCATGTTACTATAATTCCTTTTTGTAATGATTTACAAAATTAATCCTTCCGATTCCCATTCACTTGAAGAAAAATCATATCTCTTTTGCAGTTGAATCTTACGGGTAAAGTATCTCCTAATCCTTTACTTATGAAATAATGGCAACCGTCTTTTGTTGCTTTAAGAATGTTCCATTTATAAAAAAATTTTCCAGGATAAAGGGCACCTTCCTTTTTCCAAAATACAAATTGGCAACCATGAAGGTGGCCAGCAAAAACCGTGTCATGGTGTTCTTTTAGTTGTTCGATGGAGTTGGGGTTATGCAAAACCAAAATGGAAAAATCTGATTTTTTCTCTTCATTTTTCATCAAATTTCCTGTAATTCTAATTGTAGTGTTATTGATTCGGAGATGGATTGACTCTTTTTCAATCCAAAAGACATTATTTACTTCCATAGTTTTTTTAATTTTTTCAATTCCGAAGAAATAGTCATGATTGCCTGCAATTGCAAAAAGATTTTGCCTATGTGATAATGAAACAAGTAATATTTTTAATTGAATAAGTCCCTGCTTTGAATCTACATAATCACCGCCAAACAAAATCATTGTGGGATTTAAATCTTCGATCTTATTAGTGATTTCGTAAATTTTTGTTTTCGTAAAAAAATTTAAGTGTAAATCAGAGAGAAACAAAATGCTGAAATTATCTTTGCAATTACCATTCAGCGTTTCTTTTCTAATTTCAAATGGAAAATTATAACCTATCTCTAATTTCATCCTTGTACCATATCAAAATAGCTATACAGCCAACTAACCAAGATCGAAGTGGATTCTTGAAATGGAACAATCCCCAGATCATAAATAGAGCAATTGGAATCACATTAACTATAAGATGTATCAGTCCTATTTGATATGTGTACTTTATACTTGTGGCAATGGGGTTTGTTTTCTTATCAAAAAGAATGGGAAAAAGAAACAAAAAATGCACTTCTACGAAATAGAAGATGATTACCAGCGATGGTAGCAAAAACAAATTGATTTTGGTAATTAAAAGTAGAAAAAGGACCGTTACTAAAATTGAAAGTCCATATTTGAAGACTCCATAACCAAAAAAATTGATCGATGGATCATAATATCTTGAATGATTTGGACTGATTTCATTCATCCGATCGAACATCCATTTTGAACCAAAATCTAAAACTTTAAAATCTTGCTGCCAATCATTGTTTTCTATCGATAGGTCTATGAATTTTTTAGCCTGCGTTAATAATTCATAAAATTTCATTTGATATAAATAAAATGGAACCAAGCTAACCAAGCGATACCATTTCCAAAAATCAACATTTGATGGTATCGATTTTCCAAATTTCCACAGCGTTTTTTGTGAAATATAAATTCATCATAACAAATGGCCGTGACTGTAAAAATTAGAACAAGAATGATTGGCAGCAAAAATTCAATTGGATTTGCACTAATCATTGCAAACCACATGAGAAAGAACATTGGTAAACCTCCCAACCCAAGGGCAATCGCTTCTACTGTCCTTTCTTTTTTTGATAATTTCATACGGAGTGTTTTCCTATGAAATCTCCAATCTAAAAACCCGCCAATCGTAGCAATAGTGCCCGTAATGATGATCACAAAAAATTGCCAGGATAAATAAGGAAAATATTCTGTAATCGAAAGTTTAGGATTACTTTTAAATAAAATAAGAAAACAAAAAAACATTCCTGCTGGTGCAAACAATAATACGAGCGAAAAATAATTTTGAATAAAGTTAAATAGAGTCATATAAAAAGTATGTTTTACTAAAATCGTTCTCACCGATTTTCCTGTTTGATTATTTCTTTAAACATACCTGTTATCTCCCAATCACCTTTTCCATCCGGTTTCATCATAAAAGCTTCAACACCTTTTGTCCACCAAACTAAAGTTTTGTCATCGGTATAACGAACTCCTGATGCTGCCTCTGCTTGATTCAACGTAATCAATTGTTCATAGGGAATTTTTAGAGTTACAGAAAATGTATTTTCTCCATCTAACGGATTGTGATACATAGCCGTAACTTTTTGACCATTATGACCTTGATAAACTGCTTTGATTTCTTCGTAAGCAGGTGTACAAAAGAAAGTAGGTAGGAAAATAGCAGCTATTATAGCAATCTTAGAGAAGAATTTCGATTGGTAAGATGTTTTCAAAGTAATTCACCCAATTCTATCACATCAAATGACATAACTCAAATAGGAAAAAGAAATTACAAACGGTTTCTTTCTCTCGCATTCGTTCTCCTCTCATCGCAAATTGTTTGTTAAATGATATCGGGAAGTCAAGAACAGAAAAGAATTCTCATAAACTTTAGCGTGATAACCTAGTGGAGGTGTTTGTTGCGAAAAGCACCCAGGGATGGGTGCGGGCGGGAGCTCTGGACCAGGGAGGGCCAGGCGAACGCGAGCAAGGAATGCCGAAACAAATACCGAAACTTTGGAGACGCTCGGTGAGTCGGTCTCCGGTGCCTTCCCATCCGGGTCAGGCAACCTCCGACCCGTCCCGCTCGAGGTCTCAGGCATCGTGCCTTCGACAGAAACAGCTTCACGCTCCCTATGGGTCGCTACTGTTTCTGACTCTCGCGGTCGTTCGACTCCCTCGTAAATCTTTTGTTAAATGGATATTGAATTGTGACTACTGGAAAGAAATGTGGAGACGCCGGGAGTCGAACCCGGGTCCTATCATCCTCAAATGCAGCTTCTACACGTTTAGTTTGCAAATAAATTTCGGAAAGACTTACCCTACAAACGGGGGACTAATTCCTATCCTACTTAGAGTTCAATCCGGTTCGAAGCGGGCAACAAATCCGAAAGGTCCTTAGAGAGGTGTCGGTTTCCTAGCCACCTAAGGAAACAGCCAGGGAAACCGTAGAGCTTAAAATTAAGCTGCTAGAGCAAATTCGTTATTTGCAGTTATGGTTTTGAAGGTTTTTAAGAGGTCCCTCACCCCTACGTGCCACTGAATCCAAGCCAACAACAGTCGAAACCAATGTCGTCCCCAATTCTTAATACTTAGACGAGTAAAACAAAGGAGTTCGAAAGGAAAAGCAAAAAAGGTTGAATTGGAGTTTTGGTGTGATGGAATGAAAGAATTCCTATGAATTTATCCATTCCGTTTCGATTTACAGTGACTTTACTTTTCGCATCGCTTTCTTTCGTATCTTGTTCTCAAAAGGAAGTCCCTTCCGATTCGGAAATTCGGGCCGCCATCTACGGCAGTGACCAGGGACAACCGGTTCGTGTTTTAGGCCAAAAGCAGATCAATTTGGATGAAACCCCAGAAATAGAGACCTTGGTTTTGTTCCAATCTGGGACAAGTGAAGTTCTAGCAGCTTTTCGTAGAGATGGCTCGAGTTGGAGCTTTCTTTGGAAGTTGGAATTTTTCCTTCAAAACTTAGGGGAAATGTTCTATGATGCGAAACTGAAAACCTGGGTTCCTGGATCGGCTCCGGGAAAAGAAAAGGTTACTTTTTCTGGGGACTGCCTGCGTCGGATCGTTTTAGCGGAACTTCCTGGAGATAATTTTAATTCCGTATTTATTGAAGTTCTTTCCGAAGAACCACCGTTAGGTTTATTTTCGGTACCGATGGGATACCGCAAAGGGAAAAAAATATGGGATGGGCTTCAACTGAAAGAACACGAAGAATTAAAAAGAAGTAAACGTGTGGATTTTGAATACAGTAACAAAGACAAATCTTTTCGTATTTTTCCAACAAATCCCAATTATTCTCAAGAATTTGTTTTTAATGGATGGGAAATGATTCCCAATCTTCCTATGCAACCAGTTCCTTCTTTTGTGTCTTTTGAAGTGACTCCAAAATTTGAAATTGGAAAAGAATCACTTGTGACGTTACAATTAAAGAATCGTGGAAACTATGTTAGTTTGGCATATTTATCTTTGTCATTCCCCGAAGCTGGAAGTGTTCGATTGGCAGGAGAAACTCAAGGAGTTCGTTTATATAAAAAAGGCGATATTGTATTTAACGTGATTGCAAATAAAAAGATTCCAGCGGATTATTCCTTGTTGGAAGTTACAAAAGAAGGTTGGGCAAATAACTTTCGTTATGGAATTAAATTTTATTACACACCGAAAGATTCTGTTACACCGAAAATTTTATTTCGTTCTACTTATAAATTTTATCACGAGATTGTTTCTATCCCCAATCAATTTTCAATAGCACCATTTGAGAGAGACCAACAAGGATTCCCTTCCTATCTTTTGGGAGCGCCGACGAACTAAAATAAAATGAAATATCAGCTCACGAAAGAAGTCACACTTGCAAGAAGAGAGATTGTTCGTGTCCAAGTAGATCGATTTCACCTATATTATTATGATTTTTTTCATCGAAATGAAACTATTGAAATGGCGAAATTTTTCTTTGAAACAGTTTATAATTTAGATGGTAAAGAAGAATGGGAATCCTTAGCTTTCACCACTTATGACAAAGTGAAAAATATGATGAAAGAGGGCACAAGAGAAAGTGTCGAAAGATTGATAGAACTCAATTCCCTCACTGACGAATTGGACATCAGGATGGCAGAACTTCTTCTTTCTAAGGGTTGGAAATTAGGTAAAGAAATGAGCCAAGATGAATATTTCTCTTTGTTTTGTGAATTGGATAGCCGTGAAATTCGAAAAAAACAATTAGAAGTTGTTCTTTTTAATCTTAAAAAATTCTATGAGTTGGCACATAAACCGGTAAGTGCATATATCATTAAACCTGCTGCAATGATGTCTCGTTTTTTAGGAGTCTATCCTTTGTTTAAAAAAGTTGAGCAAGGTTACTACGCGACTTTACCAGTGAATCAGGATTTATTTAACGAGTTTTATGCAATGGTAAACGAAAAGGAATGGGCTTTTTTATATAAAGCCTTTCCTAGTCTCAAAGAGGAAATATGAGAAGACGCTCTAGGTTTGTATCGAAAGAAGAAGAACATATAGAAGCGCATGACCGTTGGTTATTGACTTACGCTGACATGATCACTTTGCTTTTAGGTCTTTTTATTATTCTTTATGCAATTAGTAAAGTTGATGCCAACCGCCTAACGGAAGTAGCAAAAGACATCAAACGCGGATTTGGTCTAAATGTCAGTTCCGTAGGTGCGATTTTAGAAGGTGGGTCTGGAATCTTAGAAGATGACACTATGGAACCTAAGTCCCAAGTGTTTCGACTTTGGGAACGTATTGGATTTGCTTTGAAAACACTTCGCGAAAAGGCAAAGTTAAAACTTGGGCTTGCTGAAACGGAAGAGTTGAAATTAACTTTTGCGGGATCTGATTTGGCTTCGGATGATATTTTAAAAGCTGATCCAGATCTTAAATTTGCTTTTGAACAACTGGCGGTATTATCAAAAGGAATGGATATTGATATTGTAGT
Source organism: Leptospira brenneri (assembly GCF_002812125.1). Taxonomy (NCBI): domain Bacteria; kingdom Pseudomonadati; phylum Spirochaetota; class Leptospiria; order Leptospirales; family Leptospiraceae; genus Leptospira; species Leptospira brenneri. The sequence goes on along the minus strand of NZ_NPDQ01000001.1, from coordinate 5,132 downwards.
TCGCGTACAAATACCTTACGAATCACAAATTGATAAGTCAAAATTTCAAAATTCATGGGATTACCATTCGCACAGAGCTTCTTTACTTGCGGAAAAATTAGTGAACGAATATGGAATTCCCAAAGAACAAGTATCTGTTCAAGGTTATGCAATGTTCCAAAAATCAAAAGAATCAGACACTCCAGAAAAAAAAGCTAAAGAAGAGCGGATCGAAATCCTTATTCGTAAAAAAGAAACAGCTGAAACGAGCAAATAACATAGGAACAGTAATAATAAAATATGAACTTAAAAAGTTTACTTAATTCGATATTTCGTGGGAATAAACGCGATACAGTTAACACACACTTGATTTTGGGGAATATGCGCAATGCGATTAATAGACATGGTTTACGTAGACTGGAAGGGGAACCGGTAAATATGCGCAACGCGATAATTACTAATAGTTTGGGGAATAAACGTAATGCAATTATAATCAGTGTGGTCTCAGGATTTAAACGTATTACGATTAACACCCAACCATTCCATTTACCTATACTTCTATCTGCATTTATCCTCGTTTTTGTTGTTTCTTGTAAAAAAGAAAAAGGGATTGTGAATATAGAATGGCAGAATGAATCTTTAAGTTTAACGGCAGAGATTTGTGCCAAATACAGAAATTGTGCAGATAAAGAGTGGAAGTCCATTCCTGAAAATCTAAAAAAATTTACTGAAGGCCGATTGGAAGAAACTCAATGCCAAAAAAGATTTCGAGAAAGTAATGCATACAAATTAATAGGTGCTGATCCTTTAGCGATTCAATCTACTTATAAAGAATGTCATGGCAACATTTTGCGTTTTAGCTGTCAGGATTTACAAGAAGGGAAGATTGATACTGTTGGGGCTTGTTTGGCTTTTCAAAAGATTCAAAATGGAAATTAGTTGGATTTGATTGACGTTTGTAACGGGAGAAGGGTGTTGTTAGTGGGAAATAAACGCAATGCTAATATAAGCTTTCTGGCAGGAGCGATAATCATTTTGATCCAATATTACTGCTGAAAATTTGCGGAAATCATTGTAATCTGTTTATAAAGTTATAGAGAAGGGTAGGTAGGATGCTTTCGCAATGGTTTTTATACGTAATACGGATATAAACCTGGAGAAGAAGGAATTACTATCCGTTTAGCGTATATTTCCCGATAAAATTTGAGAGAATAAACGTAGTGCAGATATAAGCATCCTACAAAAAACTGGATTGATTAACAACAGTTAATTGATAGATGGAGTTTTCTTATTGTATGTCCAAAAAACTTCTAATCATCTTATCACTCTCAATTTTTAACTGCACTAGCTATGTACTTTCCCCAGGAGTATCTTCTGATTCGGAAATACCACTCGTCGAAGTACTTTCTTCATTCAATCATCATTTTTTATTTTACCGGATGTGATTCCTAATGTTTCAAAAGATATTTTTCGAAACGGAGTTTGACCATCAATGGTTCCATCAACATCTGCTATAAGCACTGGGTATGGCGATTTGCGAAGGTCAATCATCAAAATACCTTCAACTTGATAGTCATTTCCTGTTCCCCAGTTATCAATGATGTAAGCAAAAGGAATCACTCCTTCGCGTAACTCTGGTGAGAAAATTTCATCATCACCATTATCAAGGATATATTTGCCAAGAACATTTTCTTCTTCAATATCGCCAAACCTATCGTAAAAATCTATTTTTTTGTTTTTAGTGGTAGAGAACCAATTGAATAGACGAATGTTTTTCTTCGTTTTTTTCATACCTTCAAATGGTATGGTTATGTGAGCAGACTTCCCAAATAATGATTTGTAGTCTCCAATCACTTGGTTGAATGGATCTTCGTATTGATTCATTGTTTATTTAATCGAAATGCTATCTATAATGAGAAAAGAATGCAAAAGAATATTTTTCCATTCTTCATCTTGAAAATTGGGATGATAAATAAGATTAATGGTAACTTTATAAGTTTCTTTTGTGTCTTTGAAATAATAGAAAGCATTGATTTTGTTACCTAATAGTTCGCCCGGCCCAAAAAGAATGGTTGTTTTATCCGTTTTAAAAGAAGTTAATTCCATCCATTTATTCATTTCGTAAGGAGTACTTCCGAAATCTTTGATTTTTGATTCTTGAAGAATCGTTTCATAAGATTTTAATGAATGGGGTATTGCCAACACAGATATTAATAAAGAAAAACAATCCTTTTCTTGAATACAGTCAGCTTTAAAAAATGTGATCGGATACTTGTCCGTATTGTGAATGCTATCGACCCGTTTTGCGATTTTTGGGATAGTGATTTCCATAGACTGTACTTTTTGTACTTCAGTGGAAGAGAAATCAATACCTCTAAAAGTATTTTGAATTTCCGATTCCGTAGCAAAAATCGCGATTATTGGAAAGGCAAATAAGGTAATCAATTTGATTGTATTTTTCATTGTTTTTATGAGATTTTGAACTTTGTCTTTATTTCACCTAACAAATAAGGATGATTGAAAATTCAAATTCAGTAATTTTTTCATCAGTAAATTATTAACTACTGAAGAAAGTATATATCTGCTGTTCGTATCTATTGCAATACGATAAATCAAGAAAATTTTTCGAATATGTATTGTTTTTTAGGGAATCAACTCTTATTGCTACAAAAGTTTTTGAATGTCATGAAGTTGAGGTCATATTAATGAGAGAATATCTTTTCTGAAACCAAAAGTCTTTACAGAATAAAATATGTAACAAGGTGTAAAATTCAATCACACCATGACTTGTCTCCTGAAGCAATTGCTTTGCATTGTTTGCTGTCACACCAAGATTTTTCTCCGCTGGCCACACCCCTGCAGTCGTTGTCATTGCACCAGGACCTATCTCGCGACGCCCAAGCTTTGCAAAGATTAGAAGAACAAAAAGATCTAATGCCACTCGCCACACCTTTGCAGTCATCACTATCACACCAGGATCTATCTCGTGAGGCTATTCCTTTACAATCATTCGTGCTGCACCAAGACTTCTCTTTACTAGCAATGCCTTTACAATCTGCAGTAGACAGATTCGATAGATAGCGATCGTTCCAGTCAATAGCCCAAAGAGTAAAATGAGAGATAAACAGGAAAAGAAGGAAGAGAATGTATTGGGATTTTTTCATTTCGATAAATTCTCAAATTCTTTTTCTACTACACTAGTCCATATTGGTTCAAAGAAATTGATATCTTGGTTACTCGGATCAATGCGCTTCCAAACAGAATTGATAGGATAAACTTCCGAGCCTGTTTCACTCACAAGTGCAAAATCAGTTCCAAAACTATCGGTGATTACCGCCCATCTACATTTTTTATGATCTTTTATATATTTTCCAAACAAAGATCCAAGCCCTACCGCAATTAAATTCTCCGGAGCTTTGTTATCGGTTTTATCTAATTTCCATTTTTGAAAAGCAGCATCCAAAGTGCGGGGATTTAATTCTTTGTTTTTGTTATACCAATCAAGGATATCATAACCTATTGTGTTGGATCTCTCCAACCATTCGCTATCCTTTGCATTCAATTCACGAACTTTTCTTTCTGAATGATTCATAGAGGAAGGGTCTCCAATTATATTAGAACAAAATAAAATATAAATGATGAGGGTTAATTTTTTAAACATGATTTAGAGATACTCTAGGGAAGGTACTTGGATGTCTTCCGCATTCAAATCTTTGATATAATTTCCTCAGTGTGGCTCGAAGTTTACTGATAAGTCATGACGGATGGAACGTCACAATCTCATACTAAGCAAGAGCTATATAAATGTCGAAATCTAAAAATTAAAACGTTTTTTTCTTCATTCGAATCAATCAATTAAAGGCAAGGGTTTAACTGATTATAACTCGATTTTAATCTTGTTTGCTATCTCAGTGTAGATATCAACTGCACTACTCTTTGTTTTAATTGTAACTAAAAGTGAAAATCGAATATTATTATTAAATTTTCCCAATTGTTTTCTTGTTTTCCACCAGCCACCGATTGGATACACACAAATACTCTCTTTTTTGGCTAACTGTGCTGCAGTTCCTAGCCAAACATCCGAATGAATTGAGCCAAAAGTTCGAAGTTTAGATCCAAATACCCATTGGCTATTTTCAGGATTTGAAAAATTAGATTCATATTTTCCACTTTCCAGTTTTTCTCTTTCATTCTTATTGATTCTTTTCTTAAAATTTTCAAAATTTTCTGTTGCAGCAATCGAATCAAATCTTAAAGCACAAGACGAATAAGTTTTGGCATATTTTGTATCTATTTTTTTTACATTAGGTTCAATAAAATAAGACAAGGTAACTTTAAGCTCAACATCTTGATCGTAGATTGTTTCTAAAGCATTCACAGGGAGAGGTAAATTATAAAATTTGATTTCATTTGTTTTGATACTGTTGTCAATATTCACAAATGGCTGGATTTCATCTTGGATAATTAATGTACAAAAACTTTTTCCGCTCTTAAGTGCAATATTCAAGTCAGGGTGCCCATATCCAAATTTTCGAAGTATATTCAATTGCTGCGTTTGGTTTTCTTTCTTAATTTGATCATAACTTAGATTCAATTTTTGATAATCAGCTGAATGAACTAAAAGTCCACGAATTGTTTCTGGCCAAAATTCAGAATATTCTGAACCAACTAATGCAGCATATCGGGAAGCTTGTGCGGTTGCGGCGCTTGTATCTAAACAATGCGTTAACAATTTATTTTGAAAATCGCTTCGAGTAGTAATCAGAGAAAGGGAATCATTATTTGTTACAAATCCTGTTTTGTCTTTCGCATAGTTTCCACCCTCCATGACTATCTCTGGTTTGATTGGCCAATCAGACTCATTCCATAACAAAGAAGTAGTACTTGTCGGAGATAAATCTCCTTTGTCAGCAATCACGTCTAGCTCAGGAAATTTAACAATATCAATATCCACTTTTTCCGTGAAAGCACCCACAGATATGCAATTCCAAGCCTGCGATGGATTCTGAACTGAATTTAATTCATTGGAGACCGGATAATTTTTTATCTCGTTATGTTCCAAGTTTCCTGCAGAAATCGGTAGGTTCAAGAATCTAATGCAACAAATCCCGATAATATAAATCGGAGAAAAAATGGCAAAATACACGAGAATT